>NZ_CM149661.1:1441259-2095018 GCF_056173165.1 Pseudoalteromonas sp. QJM3NY_12 | reverse complement strand
TCATTTGCACCAGCGCGACTACTTGAGATTGTGTTGATGAAACGATGTTTGCTTGTGCTTCAATTTGTGCTTGTATTGCCTCGTCTTCTTGGTCCGATTGAGCTTGTAATTGAGTGAGTTGTTCTTTTTGTTCTTCAAGCAGCTGTTTGAGCTCTTTAAGTTGCTCTATCATTTTTGCAATATATTCAGGCATTTCTGAATTTGTGGTTTTTTCAACGTTTTGATCAGCCTCTTTTCCCGAGAGTTTATTACGCTCTCTGTCTGATAATTGATAATCAGCGTTGTCCTTATTTTTAGTTGTTTCTTTTGTTTGTTGTGCAGCATTTATTTTTTCTGCTGCAATTTTAACGTCAAAGGCTGAGTGTTTATTTAGCTGTATCACGGTTAATTATCCATAATGTTATTCGTTACCAATTTAGCTATCGGCAGGAATGCTAAAGTACTAAAGCGATAAATACAAAAAAGCGTTGCCCTTGAGCAACGCTTTTATTTTATCTTGTTTAGCCTTTAGCCTTTAGCCTTTATTCAGCAGCTAAATAATCCAATACCACTTGGTGATGATCTTTGGTTTTAAATTTATCAAACAAGTGTTTAATTTTACCGTCTTGGCCTACTAAGAAAGTAAGGCGGTGAATCCCGTCATATTCTTTGCCCATAAATTTTTTGTAGCCCCACACCCCAAATGCCTCAGCAATGGCATGATCTTCGTCAGAAAGTAGGTCAAAGTTAAGCTCTTTTTTAGTTTCAAAGTTTTTAAGGCGCTTAATTGGATCTGGGCTTATACCAACCACGTGAGTGTTGAATTTTGCAAGCTCGGCTTGTTGGTCACGCAGATTCTCGGCTTGTACGGTACAGCCTGGCGTTGACGCTTTAGGGTAAAAGTATACCAATACTTGTTTTTCTTTTAATAACTCGTTGAGCACGACGGTTTCGTCATTTTGGTTTTGTAAGCTAAAAGCCGGTGCTGTGTCGCCACTTTGTAATGGGGTAATTTTGTTCATGCTAAACTCCTTAGCGAATACGTCGAAAGATGTAATCTACGTTTAAAACGTGCGAAAGGTTTTCAAAACTAATTTTAAATTGGTCAATGTCAACGTCAACGGGAATATTAAATTCAAGTTCACAGCGCATTTTAAGTTCAGTATCTTCTTCGTAGGTATCTGATTTTAATGAGCAAATATTAATATTACTGTCTGCAAAAAAGCGCGTTACTTTACTCAAGGTGCCAGGGGTGTCTATGCCAGTATATTCTAGGGTGTAACCTGCACAAAACTCGCTTTGATTATGGCTTGAAGTGCGTTTCATCATAGTAAGCAGGCCAAGCTCCATACCTTTGGTAGGCAGGGTGTGCTCAATACGGCTAATGGCTGACATATCACCGCTAAGTAGCATAATAAAAGTAAGTTCGTTGCCTAAAATAGCAATGCGGCTATCTATAATATTACAGTGGCAATCACTGACGAGTTGCGTAAGCTCACTAACGATGCCCGATCTATCTTCGCCAATTGCGGTTAAAACAATTTGATGATTTGAAAATGCAGTCATGGGTTTTAAAGTACCTAAGTTACTTGGATGATAACAACCGACTTGGCAACAAAAAATAAACACGTAGCGTTGCACGGCGGTAAAGTTTAACACAAAACCCGCGTTAAACTACAGCGACGGTTAATTTTAGGCGGTTAATAGTGCAGTGTTTCTTGTTTTTACAAGCTTGTGAAAGTACCATAGCAAAAATGTGTCTATTTGTAGCTTAGTCTGTCGGTCATCTTGTTGGCTTAATGCAGTTAGATAAGCAAATTATAAATGTAAAGTTAATATTGATTTTACACTGAACCAAATCGGTATTACCCACTCATATATTTGTTAAAACAATTAAGGGTATGCTAAGGAGAATTATCTGTGCAGTATTGGATCCCAAAAGCACTTGCAGTAAGTGTATTGGTAAGTTTGTCAGGGTGTAGTGTATTTACAAGTGATGCCCATAATGAGCGTAACTACCGCGCCCATGAGCCGGTTAAAGCACCTGCTTCGTTATCACAACCCGCTCAAGATCCTGTTTATAAGATGGATGTGGGTCAATATGATAATAATCCGGAGGCAACAAACTATCGTCCGCCGGCGCAAGTATTAACGGTTGCTAAAGGCAGTTGGGTTGAGGAAGCAGATAAACAAGCACGTATTTATTTTGATAAAAATGATGGCATTGACGATTTAGATGTATTCATTTGGGACTCGATTCAAGCAGTGCTTGCTGACAACAACATTAGTGCGACACAACAAAACAAAATGCAAGGAACACTTGAAACAGATTGGTACGCTATTGTTAAGCCAGAGGAAAGCTGGTTATGGGGCGATGATGAAAGTGTTGATTTAGAACGTTTTAAATTTACTATTGAAGAAAAAGAGCATCAACGTACAGCGTCTTTAACTGCTGAGCTTATTGATTTTAAAGGCGATAAGCCTTTGACTGATTTATTAAAACAGCAGCTAGAAGTACGTGCACTTAACCAAGTAGTAAGTGAGTTTGATTACCGCTATCGTCAACTTGAAGTTGATATGCGCAAGCGTAAAGGGGTAATTTCATTAGAGCTTGGGTTTGATAACAAAGGCAATGCAGCACTTGTTACTGAGCAAGCCTACGATACAGTATTCGATCGCTTTTCTGGATTCTTAGAGCGCTTATCTTTCACCATTGTTGAAATAAACCAAGAGACAGGTTTAATTACAGCAGATTACGCCAAAGTAGAAAGTAGCGTATGGGATTCTATTTGGGGCGATGAACCAACAGAATTACCAATTGATGAAGGCCAATACCAAATTTTGGTTAGCAAAACCAAGCAAGGTGGCACCAGTCTTACGTGGATGGATGACAAAGGCGAAACGCTTGAACCAGGTACAATGAATGGTTTACAGCAAGCATTAGAAGCGGCGTTAATTAAGCGCGGTATTAAAATTTAATAATTATAAATACTTACCACAAAAAGAGCACTTAGCTCTTTTTGTGGTTTTTACAGGTTGAAAATATGTCTCAGTTAGATTCATCACGCCCAGCATCCGTTCAAAAAAGTTATGATTTGAAAGTATGGTTGGTTTTTTTAATTCCTTCTTTAATCGGCGTTTTTTTGTTCATGACGCCAGTACCGTCTGGCGAAATAATGACGATACCTATCGCGGTAATGGCCAAGGCAATTCAAGCCTCATTCAGTGAGATAGCACTAGGGCTAATAGCTACCATTATTTGTATTACTGGTGTAATGTCGCTGGTGCTTAGTGTCTTTAAACCGAAAAGCTTAACCAAATTTCGCTTATTAAATCATTTGTTTAATGTGAGTTGGATTTGGTTAGTAACACGGTTGTTTGGTATGGCGTTTGTGCTTTTAACTTATTTTCAAGTTGGACCGCATGCTATTACCTCAGAAAATACTGGCTTGCTAGTATTAAAAGATTTATTACCGGTGTTGTTTTCGGTGTTTATTTTAGCGGGCTTATTACTGCCGTTATTACTTAATTTTGGTTTACTTGAGCTGGTGGGTACCTTACTTACTAAAGTAATGCGTCCATTGTTTGGGGTGCCAGGGCGCAGTGCAGTTAATTGTGTTGCTTCATGGTTAGGTGATGGTAGCGTAGGTATTTTAATGACTGCGCGTCAGTACGAAGATAAATATTATACTCAACGTGAAGCTGCGATTATTGGTACCACTTTCTCTGCTGTATCAATTACCTTTTGTTTAGTTGTTATTGGTCAAGTAAAGCTTGAATACTTATTTGCACCTTTCTACCTAACCGTGTGTTTAGCCGGTGTAGTGGCTGCAATAATTGTTCCGCGTTTACCACCACTGCGTTTTAAAAAGGACGTGCTTATTGATGGTGAACAACCTGATGGCAACGCCGAGCTAGTACCTGAAGGCAAAACATTATTTAAGCACTCTCTTGATGTTGCATTGACTAAAGCAGAAAAAGCGCCAGGCTTGAAGGGCACCTTAGAAGAAGGTATACACAATGCATTTGATATGGTGTTTGCAGTATTACCAGTAGTCATGGCTGTGGGTACATTTGCACTTATTATTGCTGAATATACCCCGATATTTCAGTATTTAGGTATGCCGTTTATTCCGTTCTTGGAGCTTTTACAAGTACCAGAAGCTGAAATGGCTGCACAAACTATTATGGTCGGTTTTGCAGATATGTTTATTCCTTCTATTTTAGCTGCAGGTTCAATTGAAAGTGATGTAACACGTTTTATTATTGCAGCCATGAGTGTAACGCAACTTATTTATATGTCTGAAGTGGGCGCACTTTTATTAGGAAGTAAAATACCAGTTAATATTTTTGAGTTGTTTGTTATTTTCATTCTCAGAACATTAGTTACATTGCCTGTTATTGCCTTAATGGCACACTGGTTAGTTGGTTAAGTAATGATTTAAACGAAAAAAGCCCTGAATATTCAGGGCTTTTTTGTTTCTTTGTCTTGCGTTGATGAAATAGATACTGAGGCTTTAAACTCGCTTTTTGCACTTAAACGCAGCAGTGCTAAATTACCGATAACAATAGCCAGTACAATCGAGATAACGAGTACGATTTGCCAAATTTGCATGTTGTTGACCTTATTGTTTTTTAAGCAGTAATTATGACCGCTTTCAATATAAGCCGCAACATTTTGAGTGTTTATTACGGGCGTTTAAAACCGTTGTGCTACCGACAATGTTAAAAAGTTTATTCCTGGATTAGGTGCTTTAAATCCTGCGTTTGAATAGTGAATAATACGCAGTGCTACGTTGGTTTCTCCAAAATCGGCCACTAGGCCTATTCTATCTTCAAACTGATAGTGAGTACTTAGGTTTTTACCTGCAAAATGGTGCTCATCAAGTAGGGAAAAGCCAATACCAGCCTCTACATAGAATGGCGTATTGTATACGCTAAATGCTGGAAACTGCACAACTGGTGAAACAGCGAATACTAGGTTGGATTGTGACTGTTGAGCATGGCGGTAATGCCACAGGTTAATGCTGCTTTCAAGGTAAAAGCGGGCATCGCCAACAAAGTTCTGTGCACCCTTGGGATGATATTGATACGCAAGCTTTATCCCAGTCACATTACCTTCGCCTTTTAATAAGTCCACAGCGTAGCCATGGCTTGAGGATGCATAGGCTGCATTTGTTGGCAGTAAAAATAAACAAAAAACAATAATTGAAATCATCTCAAATGAGGTTTTCATAACGACCTACTGGTAGGTGAATTTAAATAGTAATTAAATGATAAGGGCGGTGAATTACTGTTTTCAATGAGGACAAAAATCCGCTTGTAGATGGCTTGTTAACTAAGGTTTTTAACTAATTGAATTTATTTAATTAATTTTATTGGTGCTAATTGGGCATTAATAAGTTGCTTATTTATGCCTTTTTTGTTGCCTGTTATTTGCGTAGATTACACTAAACTTAATTATTTAAACTATGCATTTATTATGAAACTTATAAAGCTTTTAGTGGTTATTGCTGTTTTTTTTAGTAGCGCACTCACTGCACAAACGCAGCCGTCACCTAAACAATTATTGCAAACTGTAGCCGAATCATTATTTAACGATATTGGGCAGGTAAATGCGCAAGGTAATGCCAGCAAAGAAGCGATGTCATTAATTGTTGAGCAGCGTTTGATGCCACATATTGATATTAAGTTTGTGTCGTTTAAATTATTAGGTAAACATATTAAAGGCATTAACCGTGAACAAGGCGTTGCGTTTATAGATGCGGTAGAGCATTACTTAACGGGCACTTATGCTAGTGCGCTTGTGAAGTACACAGGGCAAGATGTAATTTTTGAGCAAGACGCTGCTGCAAGCGACTCTAAATTTGCCACAGTTAAAACGCAAATTATTGAAGCTAATAAACCCACCATAGATTTACACTTTAAACTTCGTTTAGGGAACGATCAGCAATGGAAAGTATACGATATTGTTGCTGAGGGGATTTCGTTACTTAGTGCTAAGCAAAAAGAGATCATTCAACGCATTTCTGATGTGGGTTTAGATCAAGTCACAGCAGAACTTCAGCAAAGTTAGTTCCTTTGTAATTAAAAGCTCCAACCGTAAAAGCAGCTAATGGCGCATGTCGTTAGTTGCTTTTGTATTTTGGCCTATATTGCACGAGTTTACGCTAGCTTGGCAACCTAGCTGTGTTAGAATATCGGCTTCTTTGATTAAGCGTGGTGTCAGCTAAAAACTGTTATAACTGACCACTCACCCGAGCTACACTGGAGTTGTGTTGTTTTAATGGAAAATGTACTAATTTGGCCAAAGGAATACCCGTTACTGGTCAAAGGGCTGGTTGAACAAAACGGTGCCTTCATTTTAGATGCTTTAGAAGCTTGGCCTGCCTGTCGTTCTACTGAAGAAGATGATGGTGTTTGCACCACGGTTTTGCCCCCAATTTATTATTTAACCTGGTTAACCCCCCTAGAGCCGTTTGAAGAATGTTACTTTCAGCATATTTGTGAATATGATGAGGATGCACAAGTCTATATTGCAGCACTTAAAGAGCACTATTTTGCTAATGACTACAGCATAGAAAATATTGTGTTAATGCTGTGTCAGCGACTTGAAAAATACGCAAGTGTATCGGCACAAAATAATATTGAAACGCCGCTTTCATTGATTAGCCTATTTTTTAGTAAACGTTTTTTTACTTTGATAGAACATGCGCTTGAACAGGGTGCTAAGCTGTCAGCTGCAGATACCTTATCTATTTGGCAAGAGGTCGACTTTAGAGAGCGTTTAAGTGCGCATATTCCTCAGTCGATTGCAGACATTGAATATTTAGCAGAGCTTACTAGCGAAAAGGTAGCTGCAGGCAAAGATTACTTTACTTTATTAACTCAGGTTTCGCCTGATGTTGATTCTATTGTGTTGTTAGAAAATGCCTTACTTGCCCATTTAAACAAGAAAAAAGCTAAGCAAACCATGGCCATGCGCTTTATTGAACAAGGTGCGACGGGTACCTTGACCGATGAAGATAACAAAACAGCATTTATGTGGGCTGCAGAAAAAGGCTATGTAAATGTAATAGAAATGCTCCTGCAATACCAAGATAAAAAAGCCGTCGACAATAAAGGTAATACAGCGCTGCATTACGCGGTGATGAGTAAAAATGAATCGTTAATGATTTTATTGCTTAAAGCAGGGTATGATTTTAGAGCGCGTAATAACGACGGATTAAGTTGTTACCGTTTAGCTGTAAGCATCAAAGCCAGTAACTTAGTTAAATGCCTTGAACGTGATTTTGGTATTAAAGAATTATCGCCAGAAGGGCAGTTAGATCGAATTAAAAAAGTGCATGTATTACACGCGGTTGTGGCGTTATTGCTACCACTTCAGTTGTTTTTCTTTTTTGATGAAAACATCACTATAAAAAGTGAGCTTACTCTTTTTATGACCATGACGGCGGTGGTGTGTTTTTTCTTTGCGACAAATTTAAAGCGTTGTTCGTTGTACCCGCATATTAAACATCCTTGGGGATTGTTTTTATTAAGAGTGGTATCGGCTTTTAGCCTTATAGCCCAGCTAGGTTTAGCTTGCATAGTGGGGTTAGCTGCTTTAAGCGAGTTAGTTTAACCATTTATTTAATTACAAAAAAACGCGCTAATAAAGCGCGTTTTTTATGTTTTGAGCTGCTAGCTATGAGTTGTTTTTATTGTGTTCATGCGCTGCTTTTTCTTCAGCAAGTTCATCTTTAAGCTTGCGAATCTTAAGTCCAAGCTCTTGTCCTCTATGGCGTGCATAGTAAGTGCAGCCAATAAACATAGACGAGGCGAAAAGTAACTCTAGTAATACCCATACGAGTTCATCTTGAGCAACCCATAGCAATGTAAAGCCATGAATAAAATAAAACATAACGATAAAATTAGCCCACGCATAAGTGTAGGTTTTATCTTGCAGTATGCCTTTTAAAGGTAATAACAGTGGTAGTACATAGACTAAAAAAAGAAAGGCGTTACTGTGGCCTTCTCTGGGGGCTAATACAAACATCCATAGTGGCATTAAAATCAGCAGGCCAAAATAACCAAATAAGGCTAGGCGCTGAAATTTTACGGTCACTGGCTTTTTAGCAGACTCGCTCTTTTGGGTCATTTAAGTTTACTCGCTACTTGCGTCAAGCGTTTGCCTACGCTTTGACATATTTTAATTTCATCTTTACTTAGGGTAGAGCTGTTGCTGCTGCCAGCAACGTGGGAAGCGCCGTAAGGTGTGCCTCCAGTTTCGGTGCCAAGAAGTTCTGGTACATCGTAAGGTACCCCCATTAACATCATCCCGTGATGTAATAACGGCAGTGACAAGTTAAGTAGGGTTGCTTCATTTCCCCCATGCATACTACTCGATGATGAAAACACACAGGCAGGCTTATCTATAAGTTGGCCTTTAAGCCACAGGTCACTGGTGGTTTCCCAAAATGTCTTTGCCTGTGCGGCCATCATGCCAAAGCGGGTAGGTGTACCAAATGCAAGCCCATCACAAGCAACTAAATCGTCTTTATTTATCACAATGTCGTGCGGGTTTTTAGCCACAAACGTGCGCAGCAATGCGGTTGCGCCTTGTTGTTCTATCGATTCTGCAATTTCATGCGCCATGGCTTCTACAGAGCCATGGCTTGAGTGGTACAGCACCACAATGGTTGTGCTCATTATAGAACGCTTAATGCGTTTTCAGGCGGGCGACCCAAGGCTGCTTTGTTGTTGCTAACAACAATGGGGCGTTCAATTAATTTTGGATGTTCCACCATGGCAGCAATTAGTGCCGACTCATCATTTTCATCTTTTAAATTAAGGGCTTTGTACTGCTCTTCTTTGGTACGCATTAGATCTCGTGCAGAATTAAACCCAAGTTGAGAAACTAAGGTACTAATTTGCTCATGAGAAAGCGGTGTTTTTAAGTATTCAACAACACTCGGTTCAATGTTTTTACTTTGTAATAGGTTAAGTGTTTCGCGTGATTTTGAACAGCGCGGATTATGGTAAATAGTAACTGACATAAAAATAAATCCAAAGTATAAATTGTGGCTATTTTAGGTGAACTCGCCAAATACTTAAAGCCTTGCAAGCTCTTTTTGTAATAACCGATATTGTGTGAGTAACGCTTTTAAACGCTGTTGTTTCACATTTTCAGTTGGCTCAACAAAATTAAGTGCTTTTTGTATTTCGTCAGCCGCTTTTAAATATGCGCCATATTGCGACAACACATCGGCGTTTGCTTCGTGATACGCGGCTAATTTTTCTTGCTTTTTATAGGCGTCGGTCAAAAGCTGCTTACCCAAACTATGATCTGGCTTCTCCAATAAAAACGATTTTAATACATTTTCGGCTAACTCATATTGCTCAGCTTCCAACGCGGCATTTGCATAATTTAAAGTGATCACTTGGTTGTTTGGCCGGTAGTTATTTAATTCACTTAAATAACTAACTGCTTCAGCTGCTTTTTTTTGTGCAATGAGTAAATCTGTTTTTGTATCAATATAAAATAAGTTTTTAGGATCACTTACCAATAGCTCATCTAGGATAGGCTGCGCTTCATCCGTTTTCTTTTGATCGATTAAGCTGATAGCTAAACCATACTGTAGTGCTACGTTGTTATAGGTATTTTCGCGCATTAACTTTCTAAATAAGGCCTCTGCATTTTCCGGCTCGTTATCGTAACGAGCTAATACACGGCTTTTAGCTAAATTAAAGTCAAGGCTTGAACCTATTTGGCGTTTTGGGTATTGCTCGGCACGCAAGCGTACATCCGACACGCGGCTTTCTGGCAGCGGGTGAGTGAGTAAAAACGCCGGGGGTTTATATTTATAACGAATTTGCGCTGCCAGTTTAGTTAAAAATTCACTAGAAGCTCTTGCATCAAATCCTGCATTGTTAAGAGTTTGCATGCCAATTCTGTCGGCTTCTTGTTCGGCAGAGCGGCTATGGGTGAGTTGGCTAAATGCCGACTGTGTTTGGCTGGCTGAAATAATTGCTATGCCTGCATCTGGGGCTACAACGGTTGCTAAAATACCGGCTATCATACCGGCAATGGTGAGACCGCTATTGTCTTGTTGTTGCTGAATACGCCTTGCTAAGTGGCGTTGTGTTACGTGCGCGATTTCATGACCAAGTACTGAGGCAAACTGACTTTCGTTATCGGCTTGAGCAATTAAGCCTGTGTGAACACCTACATGACCGCCATAAAATGCAAATGCGTTAATTTCTGGGTTATTTAACCAAAAAAATGAAAAACCGAAGCGTACATCATTGGCGTTCGCAACTAATTTTCGGCCTAAGGTTGTTAGGTACTCATCAAGCACTGGATCGTTAATTAATGGTGAAGACCCTCTGATCTGCATCATCATCACTTCACCAATCGCTCTTTCTTTCTCCAGTGGTAATGCCTGCAGCGCAGACGTGCCTAAGTCGGGCAGTTGAAGATTTGTTTGTGCCTTTAACGGCTCACTCATTAGTAGGCTAAATGTAAGCACTGCACTGCATAAAGTGATAAAGGCGGATTTTAGTTGCATTATATTCCTTGTTTATTTTTTATCAGGGGCACTTGTTGGATCATCTGTATATAAACGGCTGTCCTTTTCACATAATTGATAAAACGACTTTATTGTGACCCCATCAACCTTAACAATGTTCAATTGAGTTTGTAAAAAAGCAATAATCTTATGAACTACTTTATGTGAATGCAATATAAGCGCTTTGTCTGCTTCATCGCCTTGTTCTAAATAAAAGCCTATGAATTTATGTAGTTGATTAATGCGAATCACAGTTTTCATGGTTAATGGATCCCATAATATAAATTCCATTGACTCATCATGTCGAGCGTATCTATCGATGGTAGTGTCATTAGAAAAAGGGAACGCTTGTAGTTCAAAACCGCGTTCGGTAAATACTTGATGCAACGAAATTCGTGGCTTGTTATTACTCTCTTTCTCAAAAAGCTCGTTTGGGTCGATACCCAAGGACTCTAGGTTCCAATTGCGTTTGTCGATGATACGCTTTATAGCATTATCAAACCCGTGATCTAAAATGCTTTCACACTCACTTACCGATGAGGCTACTAAATGATAAAAATGCGGCAGCTCTCCCCAATTAATTTGCTTTTTAAACCAATTTATTTCTTTGAGAGTTGGATTGCTAGGCAATTGCGCTTTATTATGCGAATTAGGCATTAACGTATCCTTTTAGCTAACTATGCTATAAGGATAAACCATTGCAGAGGTTGTTTTAAGAAAAAGTTAAATTTAACTGTGGTTAATCTTAATTAGCCTAGGTATAGGACTTATTATTAATGTGAACAGGTAGTGAAACGAGTATGCTAGAGCTAGATTTGCGCGCTTATAAATGTCCTCAGCAATTTATTCAGTTTAAATTAGGGTTGCGTGAGGCAATATCGTTAAATCAAGCAATTACTTTTAATATCTCAAGCGAGCTAAACACAGATGATATTGAACGATATTTGCAAAAAAAAATGTATTATTACAAGTTAAATAAACAACAAGCGTTGTTATTAGTGGAGCCGTTGCGTGTTTGAATATGTAAAAGCATGGTATGAAAAAAAGTTTTCTGATCCTAATTCAGTTACTTTACTTTTTTTGTTATTGGCACTGGTTGCCATGTTGTACTTTTTTGGCCCATTAATTGTGCCTGTGTTAGTGGCACTGATCATTGCTTATTTATTAGATTGGCCCGTGGTTCACCTAGAGCGAGTTGGCTTAAAGCGTTTTACTGCCACTAGCATAGTTATGTTGATATTTATTGGCATTATGCTCACCTTAATATTGGTTATAGGCCCGGTACTTTGGCAGCAAAGTAGTAACTTAGTGCAAGAAACCCCGCATATGGTAGAGCAAGGTAAATCGTTTTTACTCGACCTACCAGCTAAATACCCCAGCCTTATTAGTGCAGAGCAAGTACAGTCTATTGTGGTAACGGTAGAAACCAAAGTGCTCGAATTTGGCCAAGTGGTGCTGTCGGCATCGCTCAATTCATTAAAAGATGCTGTTGCGTGGTTAATTTATCTTATTTTAGTACCGCTACTGGTATTTTTTATGCTTAAAGACAAAGTAGAGCTCAGTGCCAGCATTGCTAAACTGATCCCGCGCCAACGACGCTTAATTTTGCAAGTGTGGCATGAAATGAATCAGCAAATAATGAATTATATTCGAGGTAAAGTATTCGAAATTTTAATTATTGGCTCGGTGTCCTTTATTGCCTTTACGGTATTGGATTTACGTTATGCGGCGCTGCTTGGTGTGTTAGTTGGCTTTTCGGTGCTTATTCCATTTGTTGGTGCTGCGCTGGTGACTATACCTGTGGCGGCGGTGGCGCTGTTTCAGTTTGGTTTAGAAACCCAGTTTTGGACCATTTTAATTATTTACGGCATTATTCAAGCGCTTGATGGCAATGTGTTAGTCCCTTTATTGTTCTCTGAAGCGGTTGATTTAAATCCGGTGTTTATTATTGTTGCCGTACTATTTTTTGGTGGGCTGTGGGGCTTTTGGGGGGTGTTTTTTGCTATTCCATTAGCATCATTAGTAAAAGCGCTTATTAAGGCGTGGTCATCCACACATGAAGAACTCGCAGAAGAGCTCGGTAACTAAAAAGTATAGTAAACGCACTTTAATTACTAAAGATTATTATTCATTCCTTTTAAAACTATGTACTATTGGGAATAAGATATATTTTTTAGTAATAAGGTGCGTTTTTAATGTCAGAGTTTTTATTGCCAGATGAACCCAACAACCAAGTTTATCTTGATGCAAATGCGACCACACCTGTATTGCCATGTATTGCAGAGGTTGTGTGCCATGCGATGCAAATTTGTTTTGGTAATCCCTCAAGTCCCCATATAACCGGTATTCAAGCCAAACACTTATTAGAACAAACGAGGCAAAAAGCGCGCACCGTTATTGGTGCGCAGCAGGGCGATATTTTATTTACCTCAGGTGCGACCGAAGGGATTCAAACCGCTATCGTATCAACCTTAATTAATGCCAAACAGCACACAAAATCTAAACCGGTTTTATTGTATGGAGCAACTGAACATAAAGCGGTGCCTAATACATTAAAACATTGGAATGCCGTGCTTGAAATTAATGCTGAAATTATTGCTATTCCGGTTAACCGAGACGGTATTTTAGATTTAGACTTTATTGCTCAGCATATTGATAACGCCCTGATGATTTGTACTATGGCTGTTAATAATGAAACCGGTGTATACCAAGATTTAAGTGCTATAGAAAAGGTGATCCGCAGTCGTAATAACGACGTGACTTGGATGGTTGACTGTGTGCAGGCACTGGGTAAACAACAACTCAACTTAAGCAAAACCACGATTGATTATGCGCCATTTTCAGGACATAAGCTCTATGCACCTAAAGGCATCGGATTATTGTATATTCGTAAAGGAAGCCCATACACGCCGTTTATAGCTGGTGGAGGCCAAGAAAGTGGCATGCGTTCAGGTACAGAAAACCTGCCCGGTATTGCTGGGCTTAATAAGCTGTTTAGTTTGCTGCTTGATAAGCAAGACGATACTTTTAAATCAGCTGATGTACTTAATTTGTATCGCGATAAACTGCATAGCGCTTTAGTTGATACTTTTGGAAGTATTACCTTTAATCATGATTTTGCCTGCTCAGTGCCCACAACACTAAACTTTGCAGTTAATGATTTAACCAGTAAAGAAGTTATTGATTTATTTGACGCTGCAGGTATTAGAGTCAGCGGTGGCTCAGCCTGTAGTACGGGCGCAACTCAAAGCTTTGTACTTGATGCGATGGGAGTGTCACAGTGGCAAAGTGAAAATGCGATTCGTTTATCGTTTGGGCCTGCTGCCACTATGGCGCAAATAGACTATGCATGTGAACAAATTCGCGCACTTAAAACAGTGTTACAAGCAAATTGTTTGGTTATTTCTGATAGTAGCTTAGTAGCACAAGAAGTATGTGCCTTGGGGCTTACCCAATTTAGACACCAAGGTGCTTGCAGTTGGTTGTATGTAGCTGATGATCAACAGGCAATTATTATTGACCCAATTATTGAACTGATCCCTCGATTTGAAAAAATAGTGAATACACAAAATTTAACTATTACTGCTATTTTAAACACGCATGAGCACCAAGATCGTCACTGTGCTCTTGATTTAATGCGCAGCGCACTTAAAGAAAATTTAGTTGCTGGTGAAGTTGATCAATTAGGCTGGCCTGTTAATTGTGAACAATTGCAACTAACCGAACAAGTACTTGAAAAGCTAGCGACGCCTGGACACAGCCAAGATAGCGTGAGTTATTTATTAAAGGCTAATAACGGCGATGTACAGTACTGTTTTTGTGGTGATTTAATTTTACCTGCGGGGCTTGGTAATACAGTACTTGATGGGGGAGATGCGATGCAGATGGCAGACTCTTTGACTAAGTTAGCAACAGAGCTTAATCCGCAAAGTGTGGTGTGCTCTGGGCATGATTATCAACAGTGTTTTGCCATGAATTGGGCTGTGCAACAGCAGCAAACACCTTTATTAAAAGCGCTTATTGAAGGTGATATCAGCCATACTGAATTTGCCATGCAAAAACAACAAGCAGACTCACAACAACACACATTAGCAAATTCGCTTTGTGGTTATGTTAATGCAAAGCCTAAAGTCGAAACTTCGCAGCTTAGTTTTAATCAAGCGAAGGAAATGCTCTCACATAACAGTGTATATTTAATTGATACCCGAGAGCCTTATGAGCATGGCGCTAACAATATCAGTGGATTGCTTAATGTGCCTGAGGCTAAAACTTTAAATATTCCTTTAAGCCGAATGGCCTATGCACTCACCCAAGGGCAACTAGATAAAAACAATCAATACATATTGGTGTGTCGCAGTGGAAATCGTTCAAAAATTGCGGCGGCAAACTTAATTGAACTTGGTTATAACCGCGTTTTTAACTTATCGGGTGGTTTAGCATTGACCAGCTAATAGTTTAATAAAAGAAAAAGGCCGACATGTGTCGGTCTTTTTTTTGCCTGCTTTAATTGAATATTAATAAAATGTTCATTGTGCAGAGGGGGTGAACAGTTGTTAAATTCAATTTTTAATTTTATGATACCGGTGTCAAAAGCAAAAAATTGCGCTATTATCTGCATCAAAGCTTATAAAAATAACGCAATTTAGACCATTTAAGCTATAATGTTGGGCTTTGCTTTTTACAAAAGTCGCTTGTTCAGTGTCGTAAAAAATAAAATAAAATGCTTAAAATCAATAGATTAATTAATTAGGGGATGTTTACATGGCGAGCCGTTCTGGGTTAGTAAGTTGGCAAGCACTAGAAAATAGTGCACAAAAGATGACACAAACACATCTGAAAACTTTATTTGCACAAGACGATTCTCGTTTTTCTCAATTCTCTACTCAAATTCCAGGTGTGTTGTTTGATTACTCAAAACAACGCATAGATGAAAACGTATTTGGTCAATTAATTTCATTAGCGAAAGAATGCGATATTGAAGCATGGCGTGAGAAAATGTTTATCGGTGAAAAAATTAATATCACCGAAGACCGTGCGGTTTTACATACTGCGCTTAGAAATCGCGCTCATACACCGCTTATTGTTGACGGCGAAAATATTACAGAAGCGGTCGATAGCGAACTTGCCAAAATTAAGACCTTTGTTGAAAAAGTGCGAAGTGGTCAATGGCTAGGTTACACCGGAAAAGCGGTAAAAGATGTGGTTAGCATTGGTGTTGGTGGTTCAAACTTAGGGCCGCAAACGGCAACTGAAGCACTTAAAGCAGTGGTTGATAAGCCATTAAACGTTCACTATGTTTCAAACGCAGATGGCGTACAAATTGCGTCAGTATTAGATAAAGTAGATCCTGAAACCACGTTATTTGTAATTTCGTCAAAGACATTTACTACCTCAGAAACCATGACTAACTCAAAAACAGCGGTTGATTGGTTTTTAAACAGTGCAAAAGATGACAGCGCTATAGCAAAGCATTTTGTTGCAGTAAGCACTAATTTAGAAAAAACTGCTGCATTTGGTATTAGTGACGAAAACGTATTTACAATGTGGGATTGGGTTGGCGGTCGTTTTTCACTTTGGAGTGCCATTGGTTTACCTATTGCACTTTATGCTGGGTTTGAAGCATTTGAGGCCATTTTAGAGGGAGCGTTTGAAGTTGATGAGCACTTTAAATCGGCGCCGCTAGAACAGAATATTCCTTTAATTATGGCGCTACTCAGTGTTTGGAATACCAGCTTTTTAGGGTTTGATTCGCAAGCTATTTTGCCATACGACCAAGCCCTGCATATGTTGCCAGCATATTTGCAACAAGGTGAAATGGAAAGTAATGGTAAACATGTAACCTTTGATGGACAGACAGTGCCATACACTACCGTGCCAATCATTTGGGGTATGACAGGGATAAACGGTCAGCATGCGTTTTATCAATGTTTGCACCAAGGCAATGTAATTGTTCCCGCTGACTTTATTGGCTCTGTAAAGCCTCAGGTTAACGTAGATAAGCATCACGATATTTTATTATCGAACTTTTTTGCACAAACCGAAGCACTAATGAACGGGGTCGATGCACAGCAGATAACGGCTGATTTAACAGCCAAAGGCAAAACGCCTGCACAAATTGAAATGCTGCTAAAGCATAAAATTCACCAAGGAAACCGCCCAACAACGTCTATATTATTAGACACGATTAATGCAAAAGCGGTCGGTCGATTAATTGCACTGTATGAGCACAAGATTTTTTGTCACGGTATTATTTTACAAATATGTTCATTTGATCAGTGGGGCGTGGAGCTTGGTAAAGGTTTAGCATCTAAAATTGAAGCTGAATTAACAGATGATAACGTGGTGAATGAGCATGACAGCTCAACACTGGGCTTAATGGCGTACTACAAAAAATACCGTACGCAGTAACATTTTCACTTATTACACAATAAGTAACCAAATACCTTTGAACGGGTAGCGCTGGAGTCCTAGGGCCTGTATTTTTGTGAGAGGAATTACAGTGTCCCTAGACCCATTTTTAATCGCGCATATACGAACAACATTAGTAGGCTTTGTGCTGAGGCCTACATTATCCAGATAATAAACCGCTATAACTGATTACCAATACGGTAGTGGCAGGTAGCATAAACGTAGAGAGTAACTATGCTTAATCCTTTTGATATTATAATTTTTGGGGGCGGTGGTGATCTTGCGTTACGCAAATTACTTCCTGCAATGTATCGAGCATATCAAGAAGGTAACTTACCACAAGGCTCACGTATTTTGCCTACCGTGCGCGAACAAAGTAAATGCGATGAATACATCGATACAGCACACAAAGCTTTACAAGAATTTTTAAGCGAAGGCGAATATAACGCAAAAGATTGGAAATCGTTCTCAGACTTTTTAGTACCCGTAGTGAGCAATGTCACCGAAGCGGATGATAACTGGGATGTACTGAAAAAAATTCTAGATGAAGATGATAGCGATAAATCACGAGTATTTTACTTATCTCTTCCACCTGCTGTTTATGGCACCTGTTGTGAAATATTATCAACGAAAAAACTAATTACTGCGAACTCGCGTGTTGTAGTAGAAAAACCAATTGGTTACTGCGGTGAGTCAGCAGAAGTAATTAATGCGAAAATTGCACAGTATTTTAACGAAGAACAAATTTTCCGTATTGACCACTACTTAGGTAAAGAAACGGTTCAAAACTTAATGGCTCTGCGTTTTTCAAATTCATTATTTGAGAACATGTGGGATGCTAAATCGATTGATAATATTCAAATTAGCTTGTCAGAAACAGTAGGACTTGAAAGCCGTGCTGGTTTTTATGACAAAGCGGGTGCCTTGCGTGACATGGTGCAAAACCACTTGTTACAACTACTTTGTTTAGTGGCTATGGAGTCACCGCATAAGTTAAACGCTAACAGCATCCGTAATGAAAAATTAAAAGTATTAGAAGCATTACGTCCACTTGAAGATACAGATGTTGATAATAATATTATTCGTGGTCAGTACGTACCCGGTGATTTAAACGGTAAAATAGTCCCAGGTTACCTTGAAGAGCTAAACGAAGGGGCGAGTAAAACCGAAACTTTCGTTGCTATTCGTGCGCATATTGATAACTGGCGTTGGGCGGGCGTTCCTTTTTATCTGCGAACCGGTAAACGCATGGCGAAGCGCTGCGCTGAAATTGTAGTGCAATATAAAAAAGTATCACATAACGTTTATGAAGACAGCGTAGGCAATATTGAACCAAACCGTTTGATTATTCGCTTACAGCCACAAGAAAGCATTCAGTTAACGCTGATGTCAAAGCGTCTTGATAACTTAGATATGCAACTTGAACCTGTAACGATGAATATTGAATTGTCACAAGCGTATAGTAACGGTTTCCATTCAGATGCTTATAAACGTTTAATGCTTGATGCAGCCGCTAATAATCCTTCGTTATTTATTCACCGCGACGAAGTACGCCAAGCTTGGAAGTGGATTGATCCAATTATTGAACGTTGGCAAGAGAAGGGTAAACCTTCATTGTACCGAGCGGGTAGTTGGGGTCCTGAAGACGCTGATGATTTATTAGCAGAGAATAACCATGTTTGGTTTAACACCGGTGATAAGGCATAAGTAATGGCAAAAATAGTAGAAAAGTTTTTTGACGATAAAGCCGCTTTAACTGATGAATTATCTCAGTCATTAGAGCAGGCCTTACGTAATGGGATTGAAGCTGATGGCCGTGCAGTGCTAATGGTTTCAGGCGGATCTTCACCTGAACCTGCGTACAAGCATTTATCAACCCTTGATTTAAACTGGGCTCATGTTGATGTTGCTATGGTTGATGAACGTTGGGTTGAGGCAAGTCACGAAAAGAGTAATGAAGCATTCATTAAGCGTACTTTGCTACAAAACCATGGTGCAGCCGCTAATTTTATTAGCATGAAAAATGCAGCAGCCACTGCAGAGCAAGGTGTTGATTCGTGTGAAGCGCAGTTTCAAGCATTAAAGCGCCCGTTTGATGTCACTATTTTAGGGATGGGCCCTGATGGACATACTGCTTCGTTATTTCCACATGCTCAAGGGCTGGAAAACGGCTTAGATTCAAACCAACTTGTGTGTGCCATTAACGCAATTGAGAGTGATGTAACAGGTAGTATTACCGAACGAATGAGCTTAACGCTGAATGCAATTTTACAGTCTAAAGTAGTTAAATTACTTATTAGTGGCGATGAAAAGCTGGCTGTTTATAAGCAAGCTTTAGCGGGTGGTAATGTTAATGATATGCCGTTACGTGCAGTTCTAAATCACCCTGAGATCAACATTGAAGTGTATTGGGCACCTTAATTTAGTCTAAACTAGGTGCTTTAAAACCATGTTGTATTGATGGTTTAATGAAAGGTCAGTTGCTTTTGCTACTGGCCTTTTTTATTGCGACATGTTTTTGTCATTAATCAATTAATAACAAAGTGCTGTAAACATTTGAAGTTTAAATATTTCCCTTAAGCTAAGTACCTTTTTAATGCTCTTATATTTTTAAAAGTCACTAACTAAACTTATATTTATCAATAAAAACAGTAGGTTAATTTTGGTTCGGCGCGGAGTTATATAACCCATTAATCTCATCTGCTATTCGCAATCTCTCTTATTTTAAATACATTAAGTATAAACATGTCATTATTTACATACCTAGTATAGAGAGTAATTCTTGGGCGAACTCTGCTTTTTTATGAAATAATTAATCAATTTAAAATCAATGGCTTAATAATAATTAAGTTAAATTTCATACAAAAAGAGCGGAAAAATGTAGCAAAATTGTAATTTAGCATGTATGGTTTGTTACTACTATGACAGCGCTGTCATGGCGGTTAGGCAAAATGATAAACAAAACCAATAAAATGATTCGAGGGGAATCCTGTGTTAGCTAAAAATTTTAAAAAAAGCTTATTAGCAGTAAATATCGGCTTAGTTGTGGGAGCTGGGTTTACTGGTGCTGCATTCGCAGCCGATGAAGTTAAAGTTCAAAATGATGTTGAGGTTATTGAAGTACGCGGTATTCGTGGCTCTTTAGAAGCATCATTAAATACTAAGCGCTTTTCAGATTCTGTGGTAGACGCGTTATCATCTGAAGATGTCGGTAAGTTTCCTGACAGCGATGTAGGCGAAGCATTAGGTCGTATTTCTGGTGTTGCTGTAAATAGAGCATTTGGCCAAGGTCAACAAGTATCTATCCGCGGTGCATCAGCGCAACTAACTCGTACATTACTAAATGGCCATTCTGTGGCTTCAACTGGCTGGTACGATCAACAAAACATTGATCGTAGTTTTAACTATACATTATTGCCGCCTGAGATGGTTGGTAGTATCGAAGTATACAAATCATCACAAGCAGATATTGTTGAAGGTGGCATTGGTGGTACGGTTATCGTTAATACGCGCAAACCATTAGATTTAGATTCAAATACAGTATTTGCAAGCATTAAAGGTGATTACGGTTCAATATCAGAAGAGATTGATCCAGAGATTTCTGGCCTTTATAGCTGGAAAAATGATGATGAAACCTTTGGTGCGCTTGTGTCAGCAGCATTCTCAGAAACTAATTATCAGCGTAACGGTATTGAATCGCTAGTTGGTTGGGGTGACATTGTTCCTTCAACATTCCAACAAGAGCGAGAGCGTACAGCTATTAATGCAACATTCCAATACAGACCCAGTGATGAGTTAGAAATTGGTTTAAATATCATGAGTCTAGATTTGTCGGCAGATAATGCAAATACGTCGTTATTTGTTATGTTTCCAGATGACAAAGATGCAGCGTGTGAGCAAGTCAATGTAGATGGTACATGTACTTTTTATCGTCGTTCTGGTAACGGTGCCAACCCTGGTTGGGCTCAAACTTGGGCTCGTGCGGGTTCAATGACGTCAGAAACTGTTGATTTAGACTTTAAGTATGTAGGCGAAAGTTTTGAGGTTGAAGGCCGAATTGGTAACACGCAATCAGATGGCGGTACAGATTTAACAGCTAACTATGGTTTTTGGTTAGGTACTGCAGCAGATTACGCGGGTACCTATGATTCAACTGGCGATGAAATAAAAATTGATGTTGCGAATAAATCTTTCACACCCGATGACTTTCAAGGTGAATTATCATCTGCGGGCTGGGCACTCAAAAAGCAGCCAAATACGGATGAAGAAACCTATGCACAGCTTGATTTTACTTTCCCTGTAGATTTTGGTGCTATCACATCAATTAAAACCGGCTTTCGTTGGGCTGATCATGAAGTAAAACAAGAAACGTACACGGCAAACTTAGTTGACTCTATTTCAGCTTATGATGCCTCACGATATTATTCGGGTACAGTGACATCAGGTGCTGGTTACGTGTTACCAGAGCCTAATTTAGGACAAATGATCAGTGATGGCTATGCAGCAATTACAAGCTTCGATAACACCTCAATTGCATACAAGTCTGGTTACGGTACGATCCAAGAAGAAAATATTTCTTTGTACGCGATGGCTAATTTCTCAGCAGAGGGCATTCGTGGTAACTTCGGTATTCGCTATGTGTCAACCGATGCGGAGTCTGATTACTATGCCCTAGACGCTACGGGTAGTTATGGCAATGGTTTAAGCACAGAGAAAGCAGATTATAATGAAGTGTTACCAAGTGTAAATGTTGCATTTGATTTAACCGAAGACGTTATTTTACGTTTCTCTGCGGCGCAAGTTATTTCGCGTGCTAACTACACTGACATGTTTGCTGCATCATCACTATCAGGTTACGAAGATGGCACTGTAGGAAATGAAGTTATTTCTACCGGTAATATCGGCCTTGAACCATTTAAAGCAACACAGTCAGATTTAGGTGTTGAATACTACTTTGATGGCGACGGCATGGTAAGTGCGACTTACTTTATTAAGAATATTTCATCATTTACCAAAGTTGATCAAATCCTTAATCAAAGTATTGGGATCGTTGACCCTGATTCAGGTGTAGATAACTGGACAGTGGCTACCAAAGGCACAGGTTCAGGTGGTGAAATTCAAGGTATTGAACTTCAAATCCAAGATGGTTTTGATAGTGGCTTTGGTTATCAAGCAAATTATACGTGGGTTGACTCAGAAGCACCTGCAGAAAACTTCCCAGACCGTATCGAGTTATTTTCAGATTCATCTGAACATACAGTGAATTTGGTAGGTTACTATGAAGCTGATAACTACAGTGTTCGTTTAGCGTATAACTGGCGTTCAGAGTATATGGTTCGTGAAGCACCTTATTTCTACGGTAACCGTGAACACCAAGACTACGGTACACTTGATTTAACTGCAAACTACGCTGTAACTGACTACTTAGACCTAACGTTTGAAGCTGTTAATATAACAGAAGAAGATAGTATTCAGGTAGGTACAGCAACAGGTGATGCAGAAGTTAAACCTGAGCTTCGTAATGGCTATCCAGCGTGGAGTTTTGAAGGTGAAGCACGCTATAGAGTGGGTATTGTTCTTCGTTTCTAACTCGGTTTAGATGACAAAATGAAAGCCCAGTTAATACTGGGCTTTTTTATGAGCTAATCAATAAAGTGGTTTAACTATGATAAGAAAAATAGCAATTGTTGGTGGGGGGACAGCCGGTTGGTTAGCAGCCAATCATTTAGGTCACTCATTATTAGAAACAAATACTGAAATTACATTGATAGAGTCTCCGACAATTCCCACCATTGGGGTAGGAGAGGGAACGGTGCCTTCAATTCGTAATTCGCTTCAAAAGTTTGGTATTCGTGAAACTGATTTTATTCGTGAGTGTGATGTAACCTTTAAGCAATCTATTAAATTTGTAAATTGGTTAGATAAAACGAAGCATGGTGAAAATTACTATCATCATTTATTCGATCATCCACATATATTTGGCGAAGAAATGACTCAACAATGGCTAGCTGGTGAATCACAAAACCGTTATGCCAATGCGGTGTCTAAGCAAGAAATTTGCTGTGAAGAAAAATATGCGCCAAAAACAATATCTACTCCAGAGTATGTCGGAATTAATGGTTACGCCTATCATTTTGATGCTAAAAAATTTGCTGCGTTTTTAATGAAGCATGCGCAAGATGCGTTTGCTATTAAGCATTTATATGCTGACATTATAGATATTGCAATTGACGATGATGGCTTTATTAGTCACTTAATAGATAGCAATAATAAACATCTAGCTTATGACTTTATTATTGATTGTTCCGGATTTAGCGCTGCCATTATTGGTGAAAAATTAAATTTTGAATTTATAGAACGCTCTGATGAATTACTTACAGACACAGCACTTACATTGCAAGTACCCACATCATTAGATGATGAAATACCTCCTTATACTATTGCCACAGCGCACCAAGCTGGCTGGATATGGGATATAGCACTTACCAAACGTCGTGGTGTTGGTTTTGTTTATTCGTCTAAACACATGGATGAAGAGCAAGCGGTAAAAAAGTTACATCATTATCTTGGTAATAAATTTACCGATTTACAGCCACGTAAAATTCCTATGAAGATAGGACGTAGAGAATTATTTTGGCATAAAAATTGTGTTGCTATTGGTTTATCTCAGGGTTTTGTAGAGCCTCTTGAGGCGACAGCTATTTTGATAACCGATTTCTCAGCAGGTTTATTATCAAAGCGTTTTCCTCGGTATAAGGCAGATATAGAGCATATAGCACCTGACTTTAATAAGCATGTCGCGCATGTCTGGGAAAGTACCTTTGATTTTATTAAAATGCATTATTGTATTTCAGATAGAAGTGACTCTTTGTTTTGGCAGGATAATCGCGAGGCGTCAGGGGTTTCAAGTAAGCTTACAAGTAATTTAGCGCGATGGAAAAGCTTTGCGCCATTGCGAGAAGACTTCAGCAGTAAGTTTGATTTATTTGATTTAGAAAATTATCTTTACGTGCTTTATGGTATGAATTTTTTACCTCGCAAAAAAGCTGTGACTGAGCAAGTGATAGATCTAGCTGATAAGCAATGTACTTTTAAAAACAAACGGATAAAACAGTTATTAGCAGAATTGCCAAAACACAGAGAGCTTATTAATAAAATACATCAGTTCGGCTTACAAAAAAATTAAAATTGATGCGCCATTAAAAACTAACAATTAGATTATTGGGCTGTTGTCTAGGGTCTGTTGATCTTTCAAGGTTAAATTTGCAGCAGTCTGTTTGGTATTTAGACAAGGCAGAGCCTATGTGGTGTGGTTATTCCCCATAAATAGGCGATAACGCAGCATCAATGCCAAACAGGCGCTGCCCGAAGGGTTCTGCCTAGGGGCGATTTACTCTTTGTTGCCTACATGGATATAGGTAAGGAGCGTGAGCAGGACGCGGAAGCTTTGCTCGGTTTTTACTTATTCTTACATGGATGTAAGCCAGTAGAATAACGCAGGAGCAGTTATCGAGCCCACTAGGTTACAAACCTCGCGCCGCGATTAAACCGCCCCTTAGTTTGAACAAATTTTAATCCGCAAAGGTCAACAGACCCTAGTCAATTCTAAAAAAAGAAGAGATTGATAAACGGCCATTTTTTATATCGCCTGTGAATTCATAGTCATTATCTAAGTTAGCACAATGAAGTAAATTGCTTTTATATAACACCACGCGGTTTTGCTTTGCTTTAATATTAATGACTTGCTCGAATAAGGCGGTATTACTGTTTAAATACCCTTGATGTTCTGATTCATTATTTTTGGTTTGTTCTATTACATCGCTAAAAAGGTGTTGGTTTCGTGGCGTTATTTTAATTAGGTTTTCAGGAATATAGCGATAAATTGATGTGCCGTTAGACTCTTTACCAGCTATATAATGCACTGATGCAAAGGTATTATCATCGGTCGAATCTATATGAGGTATACGTTGTAATAACTTAAGCTCACAGGCTTTTTGGGTAACTAATGATAATTTGCAACGATGAACATAGAGTGCTTTATGCTCGCGGTTAAAAACACCTCGTGCTTGAAGAGATAGTAATAGCTGCCTAAAAGCACGGTAATAAGGTTCAGGCATTACATCACGCTTACCGGGAAATAAAGTACCATCGCTGCCAACGGGCTCTAAATACGCTACATGAGCAGCAAAATTAACAACAGGTTCAATACTTTTTAGAAAATTATCGATGATGATCACATCTTCGTTTTCAGTTTCAAGATGAACTATTTCAACCCTAAAATCGGGGTTTAACTCGTAGTGTTCCATTTTAATTCAACTGATATTAATCGCAATATTGTTGAATATACTAACAAAAGTCCATAATTATGAAACAAAAAACAACACTCAGCAGAGTGTTTTTTACACTACATATTGTACAAATAATTACCTTCTTTATTTGTTAATTAATAACGTACAAAATGACACAAAATTTTCACTTCCTTTTTGTCACCAAAACCATTAGCCTTAGGCCACTAACAGTAATAAATCAAATTAATAAATAACGGAGCAGTAACATGGCGGAGCAACAAGTACAGCCTTTACACAACGAAAAACATGCCAACACTAAAATTAAAAATGGCATCAACATCGAATTTATGAAAACTCAACACTTAGTGCCAGTGGTTGCACATGAGTTTGCGCGTATCGCTAATGAATTCCCAATGTCTTTTGTTAAAAATAACGAAACAGGTACTTTTCAAGCGGTTGCAATGTTTGGCCTAGAGCCAGGCGAAAATTTATTTATTGATGGCGACAAATGGACAGCTTCATTTGCGCCTATGGCAACAACGCGTTACCCATTAGGTTTAGTAAAGCACCCAGAGCAAGATCAATTTGGTATCGTAATTGACGAAGCGAGCTCATTAGTTGGTGAAGAAGAGGGTAATGCATTATTCGAAAACGGTGAAGAAACTGATTACCTTAAGCGTCGTAAAGAAGCGTTAGTATCGTTCATTGAGTTTTCTCAAGTAACCGATGCGTTCACTAAATTCCTTGCTGATAAAGAACTACTGGTAGCACAAACGCTAACAGTTGATATTAAAGGTGAGAAAAAAGACATCAACGGTATTTACCTTATCGATGAGAAGAAACTAAATGAGCTAAGCGATGCAGACTTCCTTGAGCTTCGTAAGCGCGGTTATTTAGCACCAATCTATTCTTTCTTAACGTCTACACACCAAGTAGCACGTTTAGCACGTTTAAAAGCGCAACAAGCGTAACTTTAAACGAAATTAAAAAAGCGCCTTAGGGCGCTTTTTTTGTGTCATTAAACTCAGTTCACTTGAAAAACGCTTCATAACCATTCACATTGGTTTTAATCCTGTATTTATAAAAGAACACACAATGAAAAAATCACTATTATTAGGGCTCATTGCAACAAGTTTAATGGGGTTGAGCACGCAGGCATTGAGTGAAAACACAAATACGCCGTTTGCCATTGCGATTCATGGCGGTGCAGGCACGATTGAAAAAAGTAAATTTACGGCAGATCAAGAGCAAGCTTATCGCAATAAGTTAGCAGAAGCTGTTGAGGCCGGATATAAGGTACTTGAACAAGGCGGAGAAAGCCTTGATGCAGTGACTACTGCCATTGAAGTACTTGAACAATCGCCTTATTTTAATGCCGGGCGTGGTGCGGTATATACCTATGATGGTAGTCACGAATTAGATGCCTCTATAATGGATGGTCGCAATCGTCAAGCAGGCGCTGTGTCAGGTATTAAACATATCGAAAGTCCAATTAAACTTGCCCGGTTAGTAATGGAAAAATCAGTGCATGTGATGTTAAGTGGTCAAGGTGCAGAAGAGTTTGCCAAAGAGCAAGGCGTGAGCCTAGTAGAGAACAATATATTTGATACTGAGCATCGTTATGAGGCTTTATTAAAAGCCAAAAAGAAACTCGAGGCGAGCAAAAATACCGGTAAAGATTATCAGGCAGCGCATAAAGCGTTACCAGTAAATTATAAAGTGGGCACAGTCGGAGCGGTGGCACTGGATAAACAAGGTAATTTAGCGGCGGGCACGTCAACCGGCGGAATGACCGCAAAACGTTTTGGTCGTATTGGCGATGCACCGGTTATTGGCGCAGGCACTTTTGCTGAAAATGCCTCATGTGCGGTTTCGGCAACTGGGCACGGCGAATATTTTATTCGTTATAATGTGGCAAGTGATATTTGTGCGCGAGTAAAGTACCAAGGTAAAACCATAGACCAAGCAGGTAATGAAGTAATAAACGAGGTGCTTAAACCGATAGGGGGCACAGGCGGTGTTATTATTATTGATACAAAAGGCAGTATTAGTCTGCCGTTTAATACTTCAGGCATGTATCGTGCGAGTAAATCGAGTACGCAAGCAACCTACGTAGGTATTTTTAGTGACGAATAAACACTATTAGTTAGTGGCTGGTGGTTTATATAATAATCCGCTGATTGTTATATTCTTTACAGGATTAACCCCAGCCATTTAATTTGCTACAATCGGGGCTCTTTGACTAATTTTTATAAGGTATGCAGGTGGTAAACCTAGGTCAGTTGTTTGGCGAGCTAAAAACGTGCTTAAAAAAAGATCAATTCAGTTTTAAAAAACGTCTTCACGGCGTTAAAAAAATCACCGACGAGGCAAAGCTTACCAGTGCGCTTGAAAAAATTGCGACTGATATCAGTCGTAGTCAAACGCTGCGAGAGCAGCGCTTAGCTGGGCTACCTAAAGTTACTTACCCTGAGCAGTTACCGGTTAGTCAAAAAAAAGACACCATTAAAGAGGCCATTGCTAATAATCAAGTGGTGATCATTGCTGGTGAAACTGGCTCAGGCAAAACCACACAAATACCTAAAATGTGTTTAGAGCTAGGCCGAGGCGTTGAGGGCTACATTGGCCATACACAACCAAGGCGTTTAGCAGCACGCAGTGTTGCCAACCGTATCGCAGAAGAAATGCAATGCGAGCTTGGCCAGCAGGTCGGTTTTAAAATTCGTTTTAGCGATCAGGTATCTAATAACAGTTACATCAAACTGATGACCGACGGTATTTTATTAGCTGAAATACAACAAGACCGATTTTTAAATCAATACGACACCATTATTATTGATGAAGCGCATGAGCGTAGCTTAAACATTGATTTTATTTTAGGTTATCTTAAAAATTTACTCCCAAAACGCCCCGATTTAAAAGTTATTATTACCTCAGCAACTATCGACCCTGAGCGCTTTTCTAAGCATTTTGATGATGCACCTATTATTGAAGTATCAGGAAGAACATTTCCAGTTGATGTACGCTATAACCCAATTAGTGATATTCAAAAAGAAGATATGGAAGCCGAAGGCGACCAACTACAGGGTATTTTTGATGCGGTAGATGAACTTTGCGCCGAAGGTCCTGGCGATATTCTGATCTTTTTAAATGGTGAGCGAGAAATACGTGATACCGCCGATGCACTAAGCAAGCGTAATTTAAAACACACAGATGTATTACCTTTGTATTCAAGGCTATCGAACGCTGAGCAAAACCGTATTTTTGCACCGCATTCGCGCCGCCATATTATACTCTCTACCAACGTCGCTGAAACATCGCTAACAGTACCTGGTATTCGTTATGTTATTGACCCGGGTACAGCGCGAATTAGTCGTTATAGTTATCGCACAAAAGTGCAACGTTTACCTATAGAGCCTATTTCGCAAGCCAGTGCTAATCAGCGAATGGGGCGTTGTGGACGTGTTGAAGCGGGTATTTGTATTCGTTTATATTCAGAAGATGACTTTTTATCGCGTCCTGAATTTACTGACCCTGAAATATTACGTACTAATTTAGCATCAGTTATTTTGCAAATGTTAGCCCTTGGGCTGGGTGATATGGCGCAATTTCCTTTTGTGCAAGCTCCAGATAGCCGAAATATTAATGATGGTTTAACATTGCTTGAAGAGCTACAAGCAGTAAAAGCGGCTAAGCGTCATCAAAAAACCAGCCTAACACAATCTGGGCGGGAGCTAAGTCGTTTGCCGGTTGACCCGCGTTTAGCAAAAATGGTGTTAACTGCGCATAAACTGGGTGCATTGCGTGAGGTGATAGTTATTGTTGCCGCGCTCTCAATTCAAGATCCCCGCGAGCGACCACAAGAAAAACGCCAAGCCGCAAATGAAAAACATGGTCGCTTTGACGATCCTGATTCTGACTTTATCGCCTTTTTAAACCTGTGGAATTATTTAGAAGAGCAGCAAAGTGAGCTGACTAACAGCCAGTTTAGAAAGTTATGTCAAAAAGACTTTTTAGCCTATATGCGTATTCGTGAATGGCAAGATATCGTTTATCAAATCAGCACTGTGTGCAATGAAATGAAAATGAAAGCCACCACTAATGTTGCAGACAGCGAGCTTATTCACAAAGCACTTTTAAGTGGCATGCTCAGTCACATCGGTTTTAAAGACGAAAAGCAGCTATATAAAGGTGCGCGTAATAGCCAATTTCATATTTTCCCAGGCTCAGGATTATTTAAAAAGAGTCCAAAATGGATGATGTCGGCTGAGTTGGTGGAAACCAGTAAACTCTATGCTCGTATTAATGCCAAAATTGATGTGGACTGGGTAGAACCATTCGCTCAGCATTTAGTAAAACGCAGCTACACAGAGCCTCATTGGGAGAAAAAGCCCGGTGCGGTGATTGCCTTTGAGCAACAAACTTTGTATGGCTTATTAATTGTTAATAAGCGCCGCTGTGTTTACAGCAATATTGACCCAAAAGTAAGCCGTGAGTTATTTATTCGCACAGCGCTGGTTGAACAAGAGCTGGGGCTCAATGAAGGATTTTTACAATATAACCGCGAATTAATTGAAGATATTCAAGTGCTCGAGAACAAATCTCGTAGGCGCGATATTTTAGTTGATGAACAAACCTTATTTGAGTTTTACGAGAAAAAAATACCGAACGATATTAATAATCGTGCTGCGTTTATTAAGTGGTATAAAACACAAAAACAGCAAGACAAACACTACCTGCACATGACGCGAGAAGAGCTCATGCAGCATGGTGCAAGTAGCATTACTGAATTTGATTATCCAGATACATGGCAACAAGATAACTTAATGCTGCCGCTTACTTATCATTTTGATCCAGGCCAAGCAGTTGATGGTGTTGCTGTACAAATACCGGTTGCGCTATTAAACCAAGTTCAAGAAAGTGGTTTTGATTGGCATATACCGGCATTTCGTCATGAGCTAATTTGTGGGTTAATCAAGTCATTGCCAAAGTCACTTCGCCGTAACTTTGTCCCTGCGCCTAATTATGCCGACGCGGTTTTAGCGGCCATAGAGCCTCTAAAAGGCTCGTTAATCGACTCACTAAGTAATCGGTTATTGCGCATGACTGGCGTGCGAGTCGACCCTGAGGCGTGGGATTTAACAGCCCTTGCTCCTCATTTAAGATTGCAGTTTGAAGTACGTGATGAAAACGACCAACTTCTTGCCCGTGGGCTCGATTTAGCTAAGCTTAAAGCGCAGCTTCAAGGCAAAGTGACAGACACCTTATCTAAAGTGGCCGACAAAGGCATAGAAAAAACCGATTTAATCCAGTGGGATTTTGGTGAGTTACCAACATCATATGTGAAAAAGCAAGGTCAATACGAAATTAAAGCCTACCCAGCACTAGTGGATAAAAAATCAACGGCCGCAGTAGAGCTATTCGATAACGAAATAAAAGCGCAATTAGCGCACCAGCAAGGTTTACGTCGTTTAGTACTTTTAAACGTGCCATCACCAATTAAATACCTGCAGCAAAACCTACCAAACAAAGCTAAATTAGGATTGTACTTTAATCCTTTTGGTAAAATTGCCGATTTAATTGATGACTGCATTGCATCAGGCGTTGACAGCTTATTAGTTAAATATGGTGACATTCGTACAAGTGAGGCATTTGAAACGGTTAAAGAGCATATTCGCGGCGAGTTAGGCGATACCGTTGTGGCCATTGCTACACAGGTTGAGCAAGTGCTGAGTATTGCGCATGCACTGCATAAAAAAATGAAAGGGCGTGTAGATTTAACCATGATCACCGCTCATGGGGATATTAAGTCTCAGCTAGAATCACTTATTTTTAAAGGCTTTGTCAGTCAACATGGGGCAGACAAACTCGGCGATTTAATTCGTTATTTAAAAGCGATTCAAAAACGCCTAGAAAAACTACCTGTTGACCCAAATCGTGATAGATTATGTGTGTTAGAGCTTGAAAAAGTAGCGCAAGAATATAAAAAACTAACGAATAAAACACCTAAAGGAATGCCATTGCCTAATGATGTTGAGGCTATTTTTTGGATGCAGCAAGAATTACGCGTATCCTTATTCGCACAAACCTTAGGTACGCCTTATCCAATTTCAGCAAAACGTGTGTTAAATGCGATAAAAGAAATTGAATAATCTCTTTATTCTCTATTAAGCTAAGTAAGTTAACAGAGGGACTAACTTGAGAAGGAAATGACATACCTATGTCCTCATTAATAAAACACAAAGCGCGACAGTTGTTAGTGGTTGATGATGAGTATTTCAATTTTGAAATACTCAAAGCAGGGTTAGCATCAACATTTGATTTGAGCTATGCTGACTCAGGTAAAAGTTGTTTAGCATCTGCGATTGCAAATCCGCCCGATATTATTTTGCTTGATGTGTGTATGCCAGGACTCGATGGTTATGATACGTGTCGCATACTTAAACACACGCCAGAGACAAAAAACATTCCGGTGGTTATGATATCTGGACTTGAGTCGGAGCTTGAACAACAAGCTGGCTTTGACGCAGGGTGTGATGCTTACGTTGTAAAACCTTTTTCTATCGCTGTACTACGAGAAAAAATTAATAATATTGTGTAGAGGGAATTATGTTTACTGAAGATAAGCGAAACTATAGACGTATGCAGGTTAACACGCCAGCGAAGTTAACCTCAATAGAGCCTGTTGCTGGGCTCAGTTACACTGGCACATGCCTTGATTTAAGTGCAACGGGTCTTTCATTACAACTCGATGATTTGTTAGAGCTTAACTCAATTTTATCGGTTGATATTGCATCAACACATCCGAGCATTGCACCGTTAAAAGCCACCGTTAAGGTAATACGTGCCAGCACAGAAGAGGATGGCACGATAACCGCAGGGCTTGAAATTGTAGAGTTTAACTAACTACTTAATTAGTTTTTAGTAAACCTTACAAATAAGCCCTTTAAGGTAAAAACCTTCAGGATAGCTGCCTGCAATAGGGTGGTCAGCTGCTTGATTTAAGCGCTCCATGATCAGTAAATCCTTACCTGCATCAAGGGCTGCATCTGCGACTACTTTTTGAAACAAGTTTTGTTCCATTAAACCAGAGCATGAGAATGTTAGCAAAGTGCCGCCGGGCTTTAATATTTGCATCGCAATCATATTGATGTCCTTGTAACCGCGACACGCCCCAGTTAACTGCGCCTTGTTATCGGCAAATTTAGGCGGGTCCATAACGATCGTATCAAACATCACCCCGTCTTCACGGTATTGGCGTAATAATTTAAAGACATCTTGTTTTACAAAGTCGACTTTATTTAAATCAAGGTTATTATGCTCAACATTGCGCTTTGCTGTATCAAGTGCTGGTTGTGAAACATCAACATTGGTTACATGTTTACAGCCACCGCGCAGGGCATAAAGAGAAAACGTTCCCGTATAACTAAAGCAATTTAATACGGTTTTGTCTTTTGAAAAACGCTCCAGTGCAGCACGGCTATCTCGTTGATCTAAATAAAAACCAGTTTTATGGCCTTCTAGAATATCAACTTCAATTTTTAAACCATTTTCTTCAATTATGACAGGTGCAGTGGGTTCACTCCCCCAAAGTACGCCCTTAATAGGCTCTAGCCCTTCTTTGGTTCGAACATCTACATCTGAGCGCTCATAAATAGTAGAGCCTGGGAAAATAGCCATTAAAGCACCAACAATCTCACCTTTATGACGTTCTGCGCCTGCGCTTAGTAATTGACACACAATTACATTATCAAACTTATCTATGGTAATACCGGGTAAGTAGTCTGATTCTGCTGCACATAACCTAAAGCCGGTAAGTCCACCTTCTTCAATTGCATGGCTGCGAGCTTCTAAAGCACGGCGAAGACGACGCTCAAAGAAATGTTGATCAATCACTTCTTTTTCGTCAAAGCTCCAAACACGAGCACGTATTTGCGAATGAGGACTGTAAGCTGCGGTGGCTAAAAATTTACCCTCACTGTCGTGTATGGTTACCGTGTCACCTAATCCAGGTTTACCTTTAATTTTTTTGATGGCTTTAGAAAATAACCAAGGGTGTTTTCTTTTTAATGATTTATCGCGACCAGCTTGTAGGTAAACGGCAGATGACATAAGGCTTCTCTGTAGTAATAAATAAGCGCTGTATTTTAGTCAAGGCTCGCGCAACATACAATGAATGTTTTGCAAGGGGCTTATAAATCGCGGTAAAGTAGCCATTATTAACTCGTTTAAATAGATTTTTGGAAATTCGGTGGACAATTCAGCTCTTAGCCCCTCATTACAGCAACTTAATCAGCAATGCAGAGACTTTATTACATCCTTAGTACATGCGGATGTTGCCCATGATATTACCCATATTGAACGGGTAGTGCGTGTTGCTGTGCAGCTATGTATAGCAGAGCAGGCTGATATGGCGATTGTATTGCCTGCAGCTTGGTTGCATGATTGTGTCGCAGTGGCTAAAAATCACCCAGATAGAGCAAGGGCATCAACAATGGCCGCGGATAAAGCGATTAACTTTTTAGCGTCTATTGGCTATGATGACGCGCTATTTGATGATATTCACCATGCCATTGCCGCACATAGTTTTAGCGCCAATATTGCTATTAAAACGGTTGAAGCACAGATTGTACAAGATGCTGACAGAATGGATGCCTTGGGTGCTATTGGCGTAAGCCGTTGTATGAAAGTAGGCGGCTCTATTAGTCGATTATTATACAACCCCGATGATCCATTTTGTTTAAACCGAGAAGCAGACGATAAAAAGTATACCCTAGATCATTTTTTTATTAAATTACTGCATATTGCCCAGAGTATGAATACTCCTTCTGCAAAAGCCGAAGCACAAAGACGCACTGCATACATGCACGACTTTTTAGCTCAGCTTAAGTCTGAAATTGGTGAACAACGCGATGACACCTAAACTTTCGGGAATTGATCATTGTCATTTAAATGTTCAAAGCCTCAACCAAGCTATTGAGTGGTATGAAAAGGTGCTTGGTTTTACCGTAGTAGAGGAGTTAGCCTTTTGGAATGCAGAGGGAAAAGGTCCTTTAACACTCGAAGATGAAAACGCCACTACACGACTGGCTTTATTTGAAGGCGATGGGCGTAGTAAAGGAATCGCTTTTGCTGCGACAGGAGAGCAATTTGTTATGTGGCTCAAGCATCTTGAGCAGCACCAAGTGAAAACCATATTAGCTGATCATGGCGTGACTTTTTCTATGTATTTTAAAGATATTAGTGGTAATAGCCATGAAATCACTTCTCATGATTATAATGTCATAAAAGTGCAACTCGAGAGCTAGCGGCTTTTTTTAGTAAAACTTCAACAGTTAAAATAGCCAAGGGTAGATTTATGATCCATCGTTTAGCCTATTTAGTATCGAGCAATATTAAAACGATACCTACTAACTGGTTTTTTCTCCTACGAATTAACTTATTAAGCTAATAGAGAAAGTTTTATTTTATAATAACTTATAGGCACTTTAGATTGTTAGATTATACGTTAAGAAGAAGCCGTCGGCGAAAAACTGTGGCTATTAAAGTCGCACACAAAGAGCTTACAGTTTATGCGCCCCATTTTGTAACGAAAACACAAATTAATGAATGGCTGTTGAGTAAACAGGGCTGGATTGATGCTCAGTTACATAAGCAACAAATTCAAGCCGATACACGACAGTTTCCACTCAAAACCCATAGCATTAAATTATTTAATGAAGCTGTTAATGTGCAATTTGAAAATGCAGCACGCACTCAATGGCAGCAGCATAATGAAAGCCAAACACTGTTACTGAGTCTTTCTTCACGTGTGAAGCATCGAACGCAAATGTATCAAAGTTTGCTAGAGCAGTTTTTGCATGAGAAATTAGAAAGTTATATTGAAATGCGAGTAAACTACTATTGTCAGCTGATGGGTGAAAAGCTACCGAGTAATATTCGTATTCAATTGTATAAGCGTCGCTGGGGCAGTTGTAACCGCAGGCGTGAGCTTACCTTTAATTTACACCTTGCAGGCGCACCCACCTGGGTCATTGACTATGTAATTGTGCATGAGTTAGCGCATTTAAAGTATTTAAATCACAGTGCACAGTTTTGGCATCGTGTAGGGTTATTTTATTCAGAACACAAAAATGCAAGCGCTTGGTTAAATAAGTATGGTATGAGTTTACAATGGGTTTTTGAATAGTAAGGAAAATAAACGAGGTAAAAAAGAGAAGTGGTGGAGGGAGCTGGATTCGAACCAGCGAAGGCTGAGCCGTCAGATTTACAGTCTGATCCCTTTGGCCGCTCGGGAACCCCTCCACACTAATTTTTATTGCATTTGGCCCCACTTAACTTAGCCTAAGAAAAGTGGTGGAGGGAGCTGGATTCGAACCAGCGAAGGCTGAGCCGTCAGATTTACAGTCTGATCCCTTTGGCCGCTCGGGAACCCCTCCAATGCAACGCGGCAGATAATAGCAAACTTCTTATTTAAGTAAAGAAAAAAGCTAAAGAAAATTCAAATTTAGCCGATAAATACTTATTAATTAGTTAAATAGGCTAAAGTCTATGCAGATTGGTGATTTGTTAATCACAGAGAGTCAATTAAAAACACGACTCAATAAAAGTGTGCATGAAAGCCGTCGGGGTGAATTTGCTCTTTTATTAGCAATGCTCTCTCATGATGCGCTCGATTTTAGTGAGTTTCACTTACCTAAAAGTGATGCAAGTGGTTATCAAGCTGATGAAGAGACCTTGCGTAAACACTTAGGTGCGGGCCCAAAGCAGCCATTGGCGCCTGAGAGTTTTAATATGTTAATTGGCAAAAATAACACGGAACTTTTAGCAAAAATGGGAAGCGCCGAAGGGATGAGTGAGATAAAGTTAACTCAGTGCTTAAAACCTGAGCCATTTAATATTCGTGATGATAAAAACCACATTCCACTTAACGTAATTGATAACTGTGAATTAGCGGTACGTCGACGAATTCAAAATACCAACACCGAGCTATCAAACCCTCAAATGGATGCGGTGGCATTTTATGATGATTTACAAAATGATGCCCTCCACCAGCCATTACATTTGTTTAGTGCCTAATTAAATTACATTAAATGCAGTTTTTTAAACGCCATTAGATTGTAATAAACTGTGTTTATATTAGTGGTTTTGTAGGTGCTTTATTTTAATAACCGATTTAATATAAAAAAAGCATCCAAAATTTAAATGCAATTGCTATAATGGCGCAAATGGTATGACATTAAATGCCATTATCATTAAACCAAGGTAATTAGGAACGTAATGAAGAAAACATTCACGCTGAATCATGAGAAAATCAAATACCCTCGTATGGTTGATGCTGCAAAGCATGAAGTGAAAAAATATTTGAAAAGAGAACGTAATAAAACTTTACCTGTTGATGCCGACTACTGGGCATTTGATTGTAAGTTTGGTAACACGGCTGAAGAAGCCCAAGTTGTTCACGTTGCTGAAATTAACAATCACATCAGTGAAATTGAAAAGCAAGGTTTAACCTCTTTCTACTTAGAGATTTTAGCAAGACCTGCACAGCGTCAAGACTTCGATGAAGATGATGACGAATAAAGCGCTAAGTTGCGTTTAGTGTAGTTTTTGAAAATGGGCCAAGTGGCCCATTTTTTGTGGTTGTTACTTATACACTATGACACTTTTTATACTTTTTATTACTGCCGCAAGGACAAGTATCATTGCGTTTCACTTTAATATCAGCAACCGGTGTGATCTCACCATCAAGGTATCGCCACTGTTCATCTTCTTTAATAAACTTTGAATGCTCAGCCAGCTCGCAATACAAGTCTTGATAAAAGTAATGGGCTTTAAACTTTACAAACCCTGTTTCATCATTATAACCAGAATCTAATACGGTTAAGTTTATAAAGCGGCAACTAGTTGCAAAGTCTTTAATTTCTGATAGTGAGTTTTCAGCTTGCTTTTCTTTTGCGTAACTTTCACGAACAAAAGCCGCGTTTTTAACCGCATATGCACTGTAGCGAGCACGCATAAGTTGCTCAGGTGTTTGTGGCTGTTTGGTTTTTAAATGAAAAGGTTCACAGCAATCAGCATAAAGTTGCTGACTGCCACAAAAACATAGTAGGGCGTTAGAGGTCATAATAAATGTACTGTGTATTAAAACGCTAGTTTACCAAGCTTATTGCGTTAGTGAAATCTCAGCTTGAGCGCTTTTTTTGCTAAAGCAATACAGCTTAGTGCGTGTATGGCTCAGGTTTAATGATAACTGTGATAGTTGCTGATTATTTATTATGTCGGTCCAGGTGATCACCGCTGCAAAATTTCCATTGTGAAGTGCAGAACTTAAAACATACTCTATATTAACTAAATGTTTTTGGCGTATAACTAATAATTTACTGGTATCAATTGAACATGAATCAAGTAACGCTTTACTAGGTACATGGTCTGGCGCAATTAAAAGTGTCCATGCATTTAAGCTATTGTATTGGTGTAATACTTTTAATAATTCAAACGTCGCTGAAATCTCATCTTCAATTTGTACAACGTTAACACAATCAGATTGGTCATCTTGTTGGTAGCTCTTAACTGTTCTTACGGTAATAGGCTGTAACATAATCGTCTCACTCACTGGGTTTTTATACAGTACATGTATACAGTAGTTTATACAGTTGTTTGGTGCAAGTGTTTTTTGCTATTTTTTTGTACAGTTATTCAGCTGAGCACGATAAGGAAACTATTCAAAAATAAATAGTTCATATATAACAATAGATTATAATTTTTGGGGATGAATGCTTTTGACGGTAGCTTTTTAACCTATAACCAAATAAATCTTGAAATGCATGAGGTATACAGTAGTTTAAAAAATTAAGCGTTGTTGCATTTAACTTATAAAACGCTTAATTAATTTACAGATAGAATGAGTTACTAGCTAGTAAAACTATTTTTCGTGACTTATAGGGATCAAATGTGAAAATTGTAACTGATGAATTTGTTCATATAAGCTGGCGGCATAACACTGGGCGTCTTTAAGTCGTTTGGTACTAATGTGTTTGCGTATATCGCTCATTGCTTCTACTGCTGGATCATACCCTTGGCTACTAGCTAAGCTGAGCCACGCAGCCCCATGAAATACACTTTGTGGCACACCTTGGCCTTTAATAAAAAATAGTCCTAAGTAAAACTGTGCACGATAGTTTCCTGCCATTGCTGCTAAACGCATCCATTTTGCGGCTAAGGCGCCTTGTTCATTTTTAAGGTAATAAAGAGCTTTATTTAATGTGTCTTGATCGGTGTTTTTAGAGCTCGCAGGGGGATTTGCATCGCTTGGTTGCGTTACAAAAGAAAGAATGTTGTCTAATTGTTGCTCTAAGTCTTGGCCACTTGGTGTCGTTTTGATCATGCTACTTCGTTTGTTATTTTAATCACTTAGCTAGTTTAGTATATAGCAAGGTAAAATGTCCTGTAAAAAGTTATTTTTATGCTAAAATCTCGCCACTTTTTACAACCACAAGTTTATTATGCTCGAAGCCTTATTCAAAATCCGTGCAAATGATTCTTCGGTTCGCCGTGAATGTATTGCCGGTATGACTACATTTATTACGATGGTTTATATCGTATTCGTTAACCCAGCTATGCTTGCAGAAGCAGGCATGGACCAAGGTGCTGCCTTTGTTGCAACCTGTATTGCCGCTGCAATAGGGTGTTTTATTATGGGGTTGTGGGCCAATTATCCATTGGCATTGGCACCGGGTATGGGATTAAATGCATTTTTTACCTATGGCGTGGTGTTAGGTATGGGCTATAGCTGGCAAGCAGCGCTGGGCGCGGTGTTTATGTCAGGGTGTATATTTTTAATATTAAGCTTATTTAAGGTGCGAGAGTGGATTATTAATGCAATCCCCCTGGTGCTCAAACAAGCAATAGCAACCGGTATTGGTGCATTTTTAGCGCTTATTGCACTAAAAAGTGCTGGTATTATTGTATCAAGCCCAGCAACACTTGTGCAGCTAGGCGATATAACGTCACCGGGTCCGCTATTAGCTATTTTTAGTTTTTTTATTATTGCGGCATTACTTTATCGCGATTTTAAAAGCGGTGTATTAATTAGTATTTTACTCGTTACCGCGATAGCAGTGTCGATGGGGTTAGTTGAATATCATGGTGTTGTTGCAATGCCACCTTCAATAATGCCAACTTTTATGCAACTTGATTTTAGTGCAGCTTTTGAACTGTCTATGTTGAGTGTTATTTTTGCGTTTCTATTTGTTGATTTATTTGATACCTCAGGTACGTTGGTAGCGGTTACTCAAAAAGCGGGTCTAACAGATAAAAACGGCAATATGCCGCGCTTAGGTCGCGCATTAAGCGCTGATAGCACTGCAACCATTGCCGGTGCAATGCTGGGAACTTCAACAACAACTTCTTACATAGAGTCTGTAGCGGGAGTATCAGTGGGGGGCCGAACGGGCTTAACGGCTGTGGTTGTAGGTTGCTGTTTTTTATTGATGATGTTTTTTGCACCTTTGGCACAAATGGTACCCGCATACGCAACAGCAGGGGCAATCTTATATGTATCTGTTCTAATGCTCCAAAACTTAAAGTTCGTAAACTGGGATGATATGACCGACGCAATTCCAGTGAGTGTTGTATTGTTAATGACTCCATTGACCTTTTCAATTGCACACGGTATTGCACTGGGTTTTATTTCTTATACAGCGGTTAAAGTACTGTGTGGTAAAAAAGATCAGGTAAGTATTAGTGTTTGGATTTTAACTGCACTGTTTATTATTAAGTTTGCATTTTTATCTTAATGCTGCTGTTAAATAGCTAGATTTAGTTTGGGTATGTAAATTTATATAGTGACTAAATTTCAGTTATAAAAAAGCCCATACAGTTGTATGGGCTTTTTATTCGGTAATGAATTACCATTTCTTTTTCGGTGCAAACAGTACGTCTAAATCATCTTGCTCTTGTTCGTTCTTTTTCTTCAATGATGTAGCGTTTGATGCCTTTAATTCAGTGCTTATTGTTTCTAGATAGCCTTCAACTTCAACTCGTTTTGCAGTAATGTAATCATCATTAAATGACACACTGTTAAGTGTGGCAGATGCTTTTTCAAAGTACTGCCTAGCAGAGCCTACCATACCGGCTGTTTGAGCTGCTAGACCACGTTTTATCTGGCTTTCAATGTTGATTCTTAGTTGTAGCTTCTCAAGGCGTTTGTCTTCTGCAATAAACGCTTGGCTGTCAACTTTCCCCTTGTTGTGCTCAGAACGGATAATAGTACGGAGCTTTTTTATACCCTGTATTAGTGATATCAGTTGCTTGTCATTACCTGGCAAAACAAAACCATCCGAGCCGTCTTGAATCGGATTTTGTAGTCGCTCTTTTGCTTCTTTTAAGCGGTTTTTTAGTCCGCTACCACCGCTTGAAATAGACACCATATTACTTAGCGCATCATGAATACGACGTTGTAATATTCGCTGAGTTGCTTCTGAAAGTGGGATATTAGCGCTATTCATTAACGCCTCTTCAGTTTCTTCAATGATAGCTTTTTGTTTTGTTAGCTCTTTACGTCGTTCAGCTTCTTGTTTTTCTTTATGTTGTTGAACAGCACTAACCCACAGTGCAATGACGATAAGCGCAACAATTAATACAATTATAATGGAAACGATCATGTTATAATTCTCAAATTCTTAACCTTATTATCTAATCTTACATTAAATATATAAAAGGTGGGAAACTTTGCGCCGATTAACTAAAAAAAACACCATGCATAAAGCGTTTAAATCTTAATGTGTTATGTTTTGTTTGCTGATAATCATTGCTATCTCAACTTTATTTATTGTGTTAACCTGAAATTTCAATAAATTAATTGTTACATTGTGTAACCTTAATCAGCCTTTATATAGTTACCTATTAATTAGGGTGCGCTTTTATCTGTCAATGTGAATTATAACGAAACTACATAGCCATGAAATTACAACAACTTAGATATATCGTAGAAGTTCAAAATCATAAATTAAATGTTTCAGCTACCGCTGAGAGTTTATTTACCTCCCAGCCTGGTATTTCTAAGCAAGTACGTATGTTAGAAGATGAACTAGGTGTACAAATTTTTGGTCGTAGTGGTAAACATTTAACTCACGTTACAGGTGCTGGCGAAGAAATCATTAACATATCGCGAGAAATACTCTCAAAAGTTGAGGGCATTAAAGCGGTTGCTAATGAACATACGCTGCCCGATCAAGGTAAACTTAATATTGCGACTACGCACACCCAAGCACGTTATGCGTTACCAAGTGTAATTCAAGGCTTTACCCAAAAATACCCAGCAGTGTCACTGCATATGCACCAAGGTACGCCGCAGCAAATATCGGATGCAGCTGCGCGCGGTGATGCAGATTTTGCAATTGCTACTGAAGCACTGCACTTGTATTCAGATTTAGTTATGTTGCCTTGTTATCACTGGAATCGCAGTATTGTGGTTGCTAAAGATCATCCCCTTGCGAAAAAAGTCGATAATTTAACGGTGGCAGATATAGCGCAGTATCCTTTGATCACTTATGTATTTGGTTTTACTGGTCGCTCAGAGCTTGATAAAGCATTTAACGCCTATGGGCTTGAGCCACATATTGTATTTACCGCCACCGATGCCGATGTTATTAAAACGTATGTGCGCCTGGGATTAGGTGTCGGTGTGGTTGCATCTATGGCAATTGATCAGGTAAACGACAACGACTTAGTGTGCATTGATGCTAGCCATTTATTTGAAGCAAGCACCACTAAGATTGGTTTTAGAAAAGGTAGCTTTTTACGTACTTACATGTATGACTTTATCGAACGTTTTGCACCGCATTTAACCAAAGAGCGAGTAGAGCGAGCAAGTTTGCTGCGTAATCAAGACGATGTTGATAAATTATTTGCTGATATCGAATTACCGGTTAAATAACAGCTACACAGTAATGAAAAAGCCGCTTAGTTTTGCAACTAAGCGGCTTTTTTATGCTATCTAATTAACACTCGATAATGTTAACAGCTAATCCACCGCGAGCGGTTTCTTTGTATTTTGTTTTCATATCGTTACCAGTATCGAGCATGGTTTTAATTACTTTATCAAGCGATACTTTTTGTTCGCCACTGCCGCGAATAGCAAGACGAGAAGCATTAATTGCTTTAATAGCGCCCATTGCATTACGCTCAATACAAGGTACCTGCACTAAGCCGCCCACTGGGTCGCAGGTCAATCCTAAGTTATGTTCCATGCCAATTTCAGCGGCATTTTCTACGTGTACCACGTTACCACCAACAATTTCAGTCAGCGCACCAGCAGCCATTGAACAGGCAACACCAACTTCACCTTGGCAACCCACTTCAGCACCTGAGATAGAGGCATTTTTTTTGTATAAAATACCAATAGCGGCAGCGGTTAATAAATACCGAGTAGCAATGTCGCGATCAACTTCTTTGATAAAAGTATGATAGTACATTAATACGGCTGGTAGGATACCAGCTGCACCATTTGTTGGTGCAGTAACCACACGACCGCCTGCTGCATTTTCTTCATTCACTGCTAATGCGAATAAATCAACCCAATCCATAGCACGAAGTGGATCGTTACTCACTTCTACATTGAGCTTTAAATATAAGCTTGGTGCACGGCGTTTTACTTTCAAACCACCCGGTAAAATACCTTCGGTACGCATACCACGTTCAATACAGGCTTTCATTACTTGCCAAATATTAAATAATTCATCTTTTATGGCTTCTTCACTGCGTAAGGTTTTTTCGTTTTTCATCATTAACGTTGATACGCTGTAACCCGACTCTTTACACATTTCGAGTAATTCTTTAGCCGTGCCAAACGGGAACGGGGCAGGGTTTTCTTCGCGAATATCTAAAGCCGCTTGTTTTTCTTTTTCAAATTCTTCATCTGTAACAATAAACCCACCACCAATAGAGTAGTAAACTTTGCTGTATACTTTTTCGCCATTGTTATAGGCAATAATTTCCATTGCGTTGGAATGTTTAGGGAGTGTTTTTCTGCGATGAAAAACAATAGCGCCTTGTTTAGGGAATTTAGCTTTATGAGTTTGGTTTAGGTAAATAACCTGCTCACTTTCTATTTTTGCTAAAATGTCGTCCACCAAATCGGCATCTATGGTTTCAGGATCATAACCGGCTAGGCCAAGGATCACAGCTTTTCCCGAACCATGACCAACACCTGTCTGCCCCAGTGAGCCGTAAAGCTCTACTTTTACATCGGTCACATTTGCTAATAGTTGTTGCTCGTTTAGGTCATTAACAAATAAGCGTGATGCACGCATTGGGCCGACGGTATGTGACGATGAAGGGCCAATACCAATGCTAAACATGTCAAATGCACTGATCATAATGTGTGTCTCTACTTAGTTTTCTCAGCATTAAGCTGTTCTTTGAACGGTCGACTATAATAACGTGGAAATCCAGGTGTGTAACCCTTATTAGCAAAGATTTAAACTGGTATGGCGAGTTGCTTTGTAAAGTTTTTAATAATACTGGCTGTTGCTCCCCACAAAAGCCCGTGATGAGTGATGAAGCCATTTAAAGTTAGGGTTCTTCCATTACGTTCAAAGGGGATTGGTTGCCAATTAGCTTCATTACTTAACGCTTCGATAGAGAGTAAAAAGCTGGCTTGTACTTCGTTGTGATCGTTCTCCCATACCGTTTCTTTTTTAATCAAGCCCACAAAAGGACGTATAGTAAATCCAGTAAGGGTAGAGTATTGGGGCAGCTGACCTAAAACCTGAACATTATGCGGGGCAATGTTAAGTTCTTCGTGCAATTCACGCAGCGCGGTGGTGCGCAGATTAACATCATCAATTTCAAACTTGCCACCTGGTAAGCAAATTTCTCCTGGGTGATGATGTAAATAGGTTGGACGCTTACACAATAAAATATGTGCTTCGTTATCTATATCAATTAAAGGCAACATCACTGCACTGGCGCGCTTTTTTTTATTATCTTTGAGCTGATCCACGGCTAAACTGCGGTTTAATTGAAAACGAGCCGAAATGGTTTCACTATTCAAAGCAACCTTCATTTAATATAGGGAGTATTTTATTTACTTTATCGTATGTTTCTTGATATTCCAATTCGACTTTTGAATCAGCAACAATGCCACCGCCAGCCCAGCAATGTATTTGTTGTTGATGAGTAACTAAAGTTCGAATGGTAATACTGGTATCCATATTACCGCAGGCGCTGATATAGCCAATAGAGCCACAATAAATATTGCGTCTGTGCGGCTCCAGCTCTTCAATTATTTCCATGGCGCGTACTTTTGGTGCGCCAGTAATAGAGCCTCCAGGGAATGCGGCTTCAAGCTGATCGACTGCCGTTTTTCCTTCATCAAGAGTTGAGGTGACCGTACTTACCAAATGGTGTACCGCTGGAAAACTTTCAATAGCAAATAATGAGGGTACAACTACAGAGCCCGGTTTTGCGACTTTACCTAAATCATTTCGTAACAGATCCACTATCATTACATTTTCAGCACGGTCTTTAGTGGAGTTTGCCAATAATGTGGCTTGTTTAGCATCTTCTAAAGCATCGGCTTTACGTGGTAGCGTGCCTTTAATAGGTTTTGTTTCTACCTTGTTGTCATGCACAGCAATAAAACGCTCAGGTGATATTGATAAAATAGCGCCTTGCGGATGATTAACAAAACTAGAAAAAGGGGCTTTATTGGCTTGCGTTAATTTAACATAAGCGGTCCAAGGAGAACCTTGAAAACGTGCACTAAAACGTTGCGCTAAGTTAATTTGATAACAATCACCACTTTTTAAGTATTCTTCAATCGCGGCAAATTTTTCGCTATAACTTGTCTGACTCATATTTGACTGCCACTGTGATGTAAGTGAAAAGCTTTCGTGCTTAGGTGGTTGCGTTAAATATTGCTGATACAGCGAGAGGCGATCTACATTTGGCTGCGAAACATAAAACCAAGTATCCAGTTGTTTATCGTAAATCAGTGCATCAAGGTAAAGTCCAACGGCCATCTGCGGTAAATCAATATCGTTTAAAGCACTGCTTGGCAGTTGCTCTATGGTACGCCCTAAGTCATAACCAAAATAACCAAGCCAGCCACCATTAAAGGGTAAATTGTTAGCGGCTTTTGTTGTATCAAGCTTTGCTAATTCATCGTTCATTATTTCAAAGCAGCTTTTAGCACTCGCTTGGTTATTAAAAACAGTTTGATTATTTTTAACTTCCAGAGTGCTTTGGGGCTCAATAGCTATAATGTCATAACGACTGTTAATGTGATCGCTATCACCCGAATCTAGCAAAATAGCGTAGGGTAAATGAGCAAAATGCGCAAATACCTCTATACAATTTTGTGATATGGCTAATTCAACACAATTTTTTTTATTGTTTAGCATTTACTACCCCTTTAAGAACTGGCTCCAAACGGGCTGGGAGGGTATCATAAGTCAAATTTTTTTGGCAGCGTTTAGTGAGCGCTGTGGTTGAAAACAGTTCGAACCACCGTCACGGGTTTGATAAAGCTTACGTGCAGCGTGCGTAACAACAACTTAAGGAACCACTATGAGTACAATTCGTCAGCAAGACTTTATTGATAGCATTGAAGATGCCTTGCAATACATCTCGTTTTATCATCCTCTTGATTTTGTTCAAGCGCTAGAAAAAGCGTATAACAAAGAGCAAAGCAAAGCCGCTAAAGATGCGATTGCGCAAATCTTAATTAACTCGCGCATGTCGGCAGAAGGTAAGCGCCCGCTGTGTCAGGATACTGGGATCATCACCTGTTTTGTAAAAGTAGGTATGGATGTTAACTGGGATAAAACCGATTTAACAGTACAACAAATGGTTGATGAGGGGACGCGTCGTGCGTACTTAAATCCAGATAACCCATTGCGCGCATCGATTGTTGCCGACCCTGCGGGAACACGTAAAAATACTAAAGATAATACGCCATCAGTGGTACACATTGACTTAGTTGCTGGCGATAAAGTTGAAGTGATGGTGGCTGCTAAGGGTGGTGGCTCAGAGAACAAAAGTAAAATGGTGATGTTAAACCCATCTGACGATGTGGCCGAATGGGTTGAAAAAACGCTACCAACAATGGGTGCGGGTTGGTGTCCACCAGGCATGCTAGGCATAGGTATTGGTGGCACGGCAGAAAAAGCAGCGGTAATGGCGAAAGAGTCATTAATGGATCCGGTTGATATTCATGAACTCATTGAGCGCGGCGCAGAAACAACAGAAGAAAAACTGCGTTTAGAAATTTTTGAACGTGCGAATAAATTAGGCATTGGTGCACAAGGCCTTGGTGGGTTAACCACGGTTGTTGATATTAAAATTAAAACAGCACCAACTCACGCGGCTTCAAAGCCAGTGGTTATGATCCCAAATTGTGCTGCTACGCGCCACGTACACTTTACGCTTGATGGTTCAGGCCCTGCGAATTTAAAAGCACCTAAATTAGAAGACTGGCCAGAAGTGACTTTCGAAGTCGGTGAGGGCACACGCCGTGTTAATTTAGATACCCTGACTAAAGAAGACACTAAAGAATGGAAAATGGGTGAAACCGTTTTACTCTCAGGTACTATTTTAACGGGTCGAGATGCTGCTCATAAGCGTCTGCAAGATATGATCAACTCAGGAGAAGGTTTACCTGAAGGAGTTGATTTTGATAACAAGTTTATTTACTACGTTGGTCCTGTGGATGCAGTAGGCGATGAAGCAGTAGGTCCTGCAGGCCCGACAACGGCTACTCGCATGGATAAATTTACCGACATGATGTTAGAAAAAACAGGTATTGTGGGAATGATTGGTAAAGCTGAACGAGGCCCTGCAACGGTTGAGTCTATTAAAAAGCATCAGTCAGTGTATTTAATGGCTGTAGGTGGTGCGGCTTACCTAGTATCTAAAGCAATTAAAAAAGCACGTGTTGTTGCCTTTGAAGATTTAGGTATGGAAGCTATCTACGAGTTTGAAGTAGAAGATATGCCAGTAACAGTTGCCGTTGACAGCGAAGGTGAAAATGCCCACACCCAAGGTCCTGCAATTTGGAAAGCAAAAATTGAAGAACTAGACAGTAAAATGAAGTAAGTTTTCTGTATAAACAGCAATCATAAAAGCGAGCACGGTGTGCTCGTTTTTTTATTTTTAAAATTAGCAGACACTTAAACACCTCAGACCAGTTTGTGCTGCGCAGACAGTTATTATATAACCTATTGTATTTTATGATGTAGTGTTCTTTTTCGAGATGTATGACTATGTTTACATATAACTTCGAGGTGACGTTCGCGTAAGCGTAAGCTCTAACTGTGATGCTATTTTTAGCTTTTATAATTTATAAAGTAATTATTATTGAATTTTTTATGCTTATTTATCACAATAAATCGTTTTTTTTTTCAGTTGGGTGCGGTTTATGTGGTTTATCTACTCATAGTATAGCGAACCAGTATCTGAAGTGATAAAGTCTCGTCAATTTGTAGCGTGCTTGCCCAAAAGGGCTCATTATTTTCGGAGTATTTAAAGTGGTTGTATTTAATCAAGTTGAATTTGATAACCATGAACAAGTGGTTTTTTGTTCAGACAAAGCGTCTGGTTTAAAGGCCATTATTGCGGTACATAACACAAACTTAGGCCCAGCTGTAGGTGGTTGTAGAATGTGGGATTATGCCAACGATGAGGATGCAGTTTACGATGTATTGCGCTTATCAAAAGGAATGACCTATAAAAATGCAGTGGCACGCTTGCCATTTGGTGGTGGTAAGTCAGTTATTATTGGTAATGCAAAAGAGATCAAGTCTGAACAGTTATTCCGTGCATTTGGTCGTCAATTAGAGCGTTTAAATGGCAGTTACTACTCAGCAGAAGACGTAAACATCACCTGTGATGATGTTGCTTTGATGAACAAAGAAACAAATTACGTGCTAGGCCTTGAAGGCAAAAGTGGTAACCCATCGCCATTTACAGCTTACGGCACGTTTTTAGGTATGAAAGCAGCGCTTCATCATCAGCGCGGCATTCAAGATTTCTCAGGTATTAAAGTGGCTGTGCAAGGTTTAGGTGCGGTGGCTTATGGATTATGTAAGCACTTGGCTGAAGCTGGTGCAGAATTATTTGTTACCGATATTAACCAAGCAGCGGTAGAGCGTGTAGTCAACGATTTTGGTGCAACAGCGGTTGGTATTGATGAAATATACGACTTAGATGTTGATGTGTATGCGCCTTGTGCGTTAGGTGCCACTATTAATGACACAACGATCCCTCGTTTAAAAGCAACTATAATAGCAGGTTGTGCAAATAATCAGCTTGCAGAATCACGCCATGGTGAAATTATACGTGAAAAAGGTATTTTATACGCACCAGATTATGTAATAAATGCGGGCGGTATTATTAACGTGTATTACGAAACAGCGCCTGAAGGTTACAGTAAAGAGGCGTCTAATAAACACGTAGAGAAAATTTTCGATACATTAAGCGAAATCTTTACCCGTAGTGAAAAAGAACAAAAATCAACGCATTTAATTGCTGATGAGCTTGCTCAAGAAATTATTGAAAACGGACTTTAAGTTTTTTATTTAGTTCAACTAAGGAGCGAATATCGCTCCTTTTTTATGCCTATATAAGACTTTGGTATAACTACACCCAAAGCATCATTTTAGTTAATGCGAATATAGGCAAAGCGAGGTAAAATTTTACTTTTGCTCTGTGTATAATTTATGTCTTCTGCCGATTTATCTCTTCGGGCTATTGATTTTGATCAGTGGCCGCGCAAACAACATTTTGAATTGTTTCAAAACTTCACTCAGCCTTATTTTAATGTGTGTGTAAGACTCAATGCTAAAAAGCTATATACCGTGTGTAAGCAAACTAATCGTGCTTTTTTTCATGGTTATGTTTATTGCTTATTAAAAGCATGTCATGAGTATGAGCCGATGATGCTGCGTATTGTTAATCAAAAACCTTATTATTTAAACACCATGCGCGCGAGTGTTGTTGAGCTTGCCGATGATGACTCGTTTCGCTTTAGTTATTTTAAACAGCAAAACTCGTTAAATGAGTTTGCTAATAAAGCAAAAGCGATTAGTCATGAAGCAAGGTTAAACCCGCTGTTTTCTGATGCCTTTGCAGCAACTGAAGGACAAGCTGATTTCATTCACGTTTCTGTTTTACCTTGGTTAAACTTTAGCAGCTTTTCGCATGCGTTTACCCAGGGCCAAAGCTGTGGCATCCCTAAATTTGTGTTTGGTCAATACAACCCCGATACAGGCGAAATGCCACTATCAATTGATGTCCATCATGCGTTATTAGATGGACTACATGTGGCTAAGTTCATCCAACGATTGCAACATACATTTGATAGTTTGAGTGATAATACTTAATGAAAAAGTTGTAAATCTTATGTTATTATTTGTTGGTGATGTTTTTTAATTAAATTTTCACCTTGAATTTACTCAAATATAAAAACTAATAATTATAAAGGCAGTGTCTGATGAATCGCTTGGTGATTTTATGCTTCTTGTTGGTGATTTTTACTGTTGATGCTCAGCAACAGACTCGCCTGCCGTTGCGTGATTATTTTTTTGAAACGTGGAACACCCGTTCGGGTCTTCCTCACAATAGCATTAATAGCCTTGCACAAACACAAGATGGCTATCTATGGGTAGGTACTTGGGAAGGGCTTGCCCGCTTTAACGGTCAAGAATTTAAGCTATTTACCCGTTCAGAAATTACCGATTTGCCCGATTCAGGCATACGAGCGCTTACCCCCACATCCGATGGCGGCTTACTCATAGCCGGAGCGCGCGGCGGTATTAGTTTATATCAGCACCGACAATGGGACACTCAACCTAATGCCCAAGCAATGGTTAATCACGTATTTAAGAGTAAAAACGAGGATTTGTGGTTGGCACTTGAAAATGATGGTGTGTTTTATCGACCTGCCAAAAGCACTCAAGATATCCCAATAATACAAAACGTCAGTGCTTACAGAATAATTGAAGATAAGCAGGGCACTATATGGGCTGCAACCAGTGATGGCCTGTATAAAATAGTTAACTACACGGCTTCATTGATGACTCCACATAATGGTTTGCCAGATGCACCTGTATATACTCTATTGATTACCCGTGAAGGACGCCTTGTTATTGGTAGTGAAAGAGGTGCGCGAGTATTAAATGGCAATGTGTTCGAGTCACCCCATCCACAGCTTAGTGCTGAGCCTATTTCTAGTTTATTAGAAGATAACCATGGTGATTTATGGTTTGGCACTATTAATAAAGGGGTATTTAGACTCAGTGTTGATGGCATAGAGCAATTAGATGCTAAAAATGGCTTACCTGCAAACCGCATATTGTCGTTATTACAAGACAGAGAAAACAGTATTTGGGTAGGGACCAACGCGGGTGTATTTAGGTTAAGAGAAGCCCCGTTTTCATCGTGGGGAAAAAAGCGAGGCTTATCTAGCGATTATGTACGCACGGTACTGTCACATTCTGATGGCAGTTTATGGATAGGCGGGAGTACAGGCTTAGATCGGCTGCAAAACAATAAAATTACCCACCTTAAAGGTACTAAGCAAGGCTCTCCTTATTCAGTATTGAGCTTACTTGAACAAAGCCAAGGTGATGTTTGGGTCGGTACATACACTTCAGGTGTGTTGAAGGTGGTTAATAACGAGCTTGTACCTTACTTAAATCGTGATAATGGCCTTGGTAGTAATGAAGTACGATCGTTACTTTTTGATTCAAAAAATCGTTTATGGGTAGGTTCAGCCATGGGGTTAACGCGAGTTAATACCGACGGCAGCTTAGACCAATTTACTAATGAGAAAGAGTTGCCGAGTGGCTTTATTCTAGCTTTGAGTGAAGATAAGAGGGCAAATATTTGGATAGGAACTGGCAATGGCGTAGTAGTTTACAATACCAATACGGAGAAATTTCAACCAATTCAGTTCCCTGAAGCGTTTTTGGCTAAATATGCGTTTGGCTTTTATATTGACGATAAATATACCTGGATGGCGACCGATAGAGGTTTATTGCGTTATCAACATTCAAATGGCCATATGACTATTTTAGGGAGGGAGTTAGGATTACCGGTTGATAAGCTTTTTCAAATTGTGCCCTTTAAAGATTCACTTTGGCTATCAAGTAACCGTGGCATTATTGAAGTTAATTATAAGCAGGTTAATCAGCTGCTAGATTCAGCTACAAAAGGTAGTCAGACGCTAGCTTTTCAATTATACGATGAGGGCGATGGCATGCTCAGTGCGCAAGCCAATGGAGGGTCAACGCCTTCGGCTACAGCGCATTCAGATGGTACTATTTGGTTTGCCACCGCAAAAGGGGTGAGTACGGTTAAACCCGCACGATTAAAAGAAGCCACCGAGATACCGTTACCAACTATTGTAGAAAGCTTTTCTGTAGATGGTAAACCCATGTTATTGCCTGTTGATGGTGACACACTTGTTTTGCCACCTGGAGTTACACGACTGTCGTTCCATTATGCGGGCTTAAGTTTTATCATGCCGCAGCGATTAAACTTTCAAACAAAAATGAAAGGCTTTAACGATGAATGGGTTGATCGTTTTCATATTGCAACAGCTGAATATACTAATTTACCCGCGGGTAAATATTCATTTGCAGTGCGTTCTGCCTATCCTAATACCGATTGGCAGCAAAATGACAAAGTGATTCATTTTGAAATTCAATCGCATTTTTGGCAAAAAACCAGCTTTAAGCTAGTGGTGTTTTTTATTTTTGTGGTTGTCATATATAGTGCATATCGTTATCGCTTGTATCGCTATAAGCAAGTAGAAAAAGAGCTAACTAGCCGAGTGGTGAAGCAAACCCAAGCACTGCAAGAGCAAGCAAGTGCCTTTGCTTATCAAGCTACCCATGATCAGCTCACCGACTTACCGAATCGCCGTGCATTTGATGGTTGGCTGGCCGACAACTTTACAGATTTTAAAGCGTGTAATACTCCGCTTGCGATTGCCATTATGGATATTGACCACTTTAAACGCATTAATGATGGTTGGTCTCATTTGATTGGCGATCAGGTTATATGTGAAGTCGCCAATATTCTTAAAGCGCATTGTGAAGGCGAGCAAGAAGTGGCTCGTTGGGGCGGTGAAGAATTCACATTTGTATTTCCTGACATGAATACTGTGCAAGCACAGCAATTATGTGAACAATTACGCAAAGAAATTGAAAATAAAGACTTTTCGTCTATTGCCCAAGGGCTTAGCGTAACCGTGAGCTTTGGTGTTTCTGACTCAGATAACGTCGATGATTACGATCGGTTATTATCTCGTGCTGATCAAGCTTTATACAAGGCAAAAAACAATGGCCGAAATAGGGTTGAGTGTATAGCTTCCTAAAAAGAGCTGCTTTAATGCGTTAAATCGTTTTTTCCGACAGCTTTTATCATATAGATAATTTCAACTTCTTTATTATTTGTGTAGGTTAAGTTAATTCATTAAGTAATTATATGTAAGCATAAGTAATATTAATTAACTTTATTTTATCTTGGGTGCTATACCTTGTGTACCCATTAGGGGGTTTTTTTGCTTTTTACTTAAGGAATATAAGATGAAAAACAAGATAATTAATATTACATTCGCAAGTCTTCTAGGGGCCTCACCCGTGGTATTAGCAGAAGGCGATAAGCATGATGACTTTTTGTTTACTAAACAGGCTTTAGCATCACTCAAGCTTAACTCTTTACTGACTATTGATGATACGCAATTTGTGTTTAATGACTCATTATTAAACGTAGATTGGGATAACTTTTTTTCTTTACATGCGTCAGCAATTGAAGATAAAAAAGAGCTCATTTTACACTGGGCAGGTTATACCAGCATTAATCCAAAAGTAATTTTAGCGCTGATAGAGCAACAAAGTGGCTTACTTTCAAACCCAAATGCTGATATTAAAAACCCTTTAGCTGGTATAACAGACAAGCTCGGTTTTGATGCGCAAGTAAAAGACGTGGTGATGAAATTAAGTCAACGCTTTTATGCTTATAAGCAGTGGCAAGAGTCACAAGATAAGTTAAAAAAACGAAACCAGGCAACCCAAACTACGAGTAGCACAGCTGCAACTGCGGCTCTAGTAAGTCTGTTTGCAGATAGTAATAAATTGGCATCAAACTCTAAAAATAATCGACAGACTCTGACAGAGTTTTTAGCTGCGTTTGACCGTGTATTTCCTAGTAACACTAGTCAATTGCAACGTTCATTGAATAGTGTAGATCAAAATAATGCAAAACAACTTTTAGCGGCTAGTTTTGAAATGAATTTACCATGGCCGTCTGGCTATTGGTACAGTGGTGGTGCTCACTCAAATACAGGTTCTGGCTACCCATACTCATCACTTGATTTTAACAATGGCTCTGGTGGCTGGGGCGCTAATACTCCGTTTGTTCAAGCTGCGCATGGCGGAACGGTAACTCGCTTTTCTTCCTGCAATATTCGAGTAACACACGCCAGTGGCTATTCAACCAACTACTACCATATGTCAAACCTTCAATATAGCAGTGGTGACTATGTTCAACCTGGTGCATGGTTAGGTCGCTATGCCAATAATTATAATCAAGCATTGTGTGAGGGCGGCCAATCATCAGGTCCTCATGTTCATTTTACTTTATTGTATAACGGGCAACAGGTTTCTCTGCATAATAAATATATAAGTGAACATCGCATAGATGTTGGCTCAAGTAATTATGATACCAACTGTAATCGTTTCTACTTTGAACGATATGGCTATCGTACATGTGCATGGCAGCCTCTGTATCGTTAGAACGATTACAAATAAACAGTAAACTAGCTAAAGTAAAGGCTACGCTCTAACAGATGTGTGGCTTTTTATTTAGTGCTAAATAATTGAATTCTAGTTTTATGGACCAATTAATACTGTATAGATAATTATTGGGCTATTAAATGGTAAACGGATTATTGATTTTCTTACTTTTTGCGTTTGTCGTTATTTTTTGGCGCTGGCCTGATATTCAAAATACTCTGTGGCACCGTAAATACAGTAATTTATCTTTAAGCCCACAACAGCATGCGCTGTTACTGCGGGCTATGCCAATCTATAACAAAATGACTGATGCAGATCGAGCCAAGTTAGCATCTCATATTGTGTGGTTTTTAAATGAAAAGCGCTTTGTTGGCTGTGATGGGTTGCAACTAACTGAAGCAATGAAACTCATTATTGCCGCCGATGCTTGCCTGCTGGTACTAAATAAACCCTGGCCTTTGTATAAAAACGTGAAAGAAATTTTACTCTATCCCAGTGCGTACTACGCGCCTCAAGAAAGTCGCGATAACGCCGGCCTTGTTAGTTTTCATAACACCGTAAGGCAAGGTGAGTCGTGGCCTGGAGGCACATTGGTGCTAAGCTGGCATGATGTACTTGAGGGTAACCGCTTACCCAGTGACGGGCACAATTTAGTGTTTCATGAGTTTGCGCATCAACTTGATCAAGAAACCGGTAAAACCACCGGCACGCCACTGCTGTCATCGCAGGCCCAATATCAACAATGGGGCAAGGTATTTAGCCGAGCGTTTTCGCAGTTAAAAACACACGTTGCTTATAACATGCCGCATGTTATTCATAGCTACGGAGCCACAAATGAGGCAGAATTTTTTGCGGTGATCACCGAAACGTTCTTAGAAAAACCCGCAGATTTACGCCGTGAAGACCCCGAGATTTACCGTTTGCTGGTGGATTTTTATCAATTTGATCCTATTGTTTGGCATTAATTTTATGCACTTCATCCTATTACGCTGGTAACTTGCTAGCGTTTTTGTTGCAATCATGTAATAGAGCAACACACAGCAACAATAATAAGTGAGATAAGCATGAAGAAAATGCTGCAAACAGCGCTTGCGTTATCGGTTTCATTGGCATTGGGTCAAGTACACGCAGAGCAAACAGATGAAAAAAAATGGCAAGTTGATTCACCAAAAGGGCAATTTGTAGATGCATCAATTAGTGTGCAACAAGGCACATGGATGAACGTAGATATAAGCCCTGATGGAGAAACCCTAGTATTTGACTTACTGGGCGATATTTACACTATGCCAATGAGTGGTGGTAAAGCCACTCAAATAACCTCTGATATCGCATGGCAAATGCAGCCGCGTTTTAGCCCAGATGGTAAACATATCGCATTTACCTCAGATCAGGGTGGCGGTGATAATATTTGGGTTATGGACGTTAATGGCGAGAATCAAACTGCAGTAACGGACGAAACGTTTCGTTTACTTAATAGCCCGGCATGGAGCCCTGATGGCGATTATTTAGTTGCACGTAAGCACTTTACCGCCAGTCGTTCTTTGGGCGCGGGTGAAGTTTGGCTTTATCATAAAGCGGGTGGTAAAGGGGTACAACTGACTAAACGTGAAAACGATCAAAAAGATTTAGGCGAGCCGATGTTTTCACCTGATGGCCGTTATGTTTATTTTTCTCATGATGCCACCCCAGGTAAAACCTTTCATTACTCAAAAGATTCGGTTGCGGGTATTTATAAAATTAAGCGCTATGATCGTGAAACCGGTGAAATAGAAACGATTATTAGTGGTATGGGTGGGGCAATCAGACCAACTCCGTCACCGGATGGTAAAAAACTTGCCTATGTAAAGCGTGATGACTTTCAAACTAGCTTGTACTTATACGATTTAACCAGCGGTGAGCATACCAAGCTATATGACAAGCTAGAGCGCGATATGCAAGAAACATGGGCTATTCATGGGGTATACCCAACAATTGCGTGGACACCAGATAATGAAGAGTTAGTATTTTGGGCTGGTGGCACCATTCATAAACTCAATGTTGATGATAAATCTGTCAGCGATATTGCATTCAAAATAGACACCACGAAAAAAATTCAAAAAGCGGTGCGCTTTACTCAAAATATCGATACTGAAGAATTTGATGTAAAAATGCTGCGAAATGTACAAATTAGCCCAGATGGTGAAACGGCATTGTTTGAAGCACTGGGTCATATTTATAAACGCGATTTAGACTCAGGAAAAATCAAACGTTTAACCAAGCAAACCGATCATTATGAGTTATTTCCACAGTACTCGCGTGATGGCAAAAAAATTGTCTACACCACGTGGGACGATAATCAACAAGGCACAGTGCGCGTTGTTTCTGCACGAAGTGGTCGCGGCGATACTATTACCAATGAACCGGGTAAATATGTAGAGCCTACTTTTAGCCCTGATGGCAAAACAGTGGTATATCGTAAAGCCAGCGGCGGCAGCATTTTAAATCCTAAATGGTCATTACACCCTGGTATTTACAGTGTTAGCACTAAAGGTGGTAAGAGTGAACTAATTTCTAAAAGTGGTTACCAACCGCAGTTTGGTAGTGCCAACGATCGTGTTTATGTTATGAGTCCATGGCCTAAACCAACGTTAAGTGTGGTTGAGCTCGAAAGTAAAAAAGTGCGCAAACTCTATGAATCAGAGCATGCCACTGAATTTAGGGTATCGCCTGATGGTGAGTATTTAGCATTTGCAGAGCGCTTTAAAGTGTTTGTAACACCGTTTGTTGAGCGTGGCAAAACCATTAATATTGGCCCTAAAGACAGCCAATTTCCAATTGAGCAATTATCTGTTCGTGCTGGTGAAAATATTAGCTGGAGTGCCAACAGCAATAAACTCTATTGGACACTTGGCCCTGAGCTATACCATGCCAGTTTAGAGGGAATGTTTGCTATTAATAATGCCGATGACCAAGGCGTTAAAGTCAAAAGTGGGACTAACATTGGTTTTAGCAAAAAAATGGCTGAACCAGAAGGCATGATTGCCTTAACTGGCGCAAAAATTATTACCATGGACGGCGAAAAAGTCATTGAAAATGGCGTTATTGTTACCGATGGTAAACATATTAAAGCTATTGGCTCTGCTGCAGATATTAGCATTCCAAAAAATGCTAAGATAGTTGATGTAACAGGCAAAACAATTATGCCTGGTATGGTTGATGCGCATGCGCATGGCTCACAAGCAAGCGATGAAATTATCCCACAACAAAATTGGAAAAACTTTGCAGGCCTTGCGCTAGGTGTTACCACCATCCACGATCCATCAAACGACACCACTGAAATATTCACTGCCAGTGAAATGCAAAAAGCCGGTATGATTGTTGGTCCGCGTATTTTCTCCACTGGTACTATTTTATATGGCGCGAATATGCCTGGTTATACTTCGCATATTGATTCATTAGATGATGCTAAATTTCATTTAGAGCGCTTGAAAAAAGTAGGGGCGTTTAGTGTTAAGTCTTATAACCAACCTCGCAGAGAGCAGCGTCAGCAAGTGATTGAGGCTGGTCGTGAACTTGAAATGATGGTAGTGCCAGAAGGGGGCTCATTATTACAACATAACTTGAGTATGGTGGTTGATGGGCATACAGGGATTGAGCATTCCATTCCGGTTGAACATATTTATGATGATATTAAGCAGTTGTGGTCACAAAGTGATGTAGGTTATACACCTACATTGGTGGTTGCCTATGGCGGTATTTGGGGTGAAAACTACTGGTACGATAAAACTGATGTGTGGAATCATCCTCGGTTGAGCAAGTTTGTGCCAAAAAATCAATTACTACCACGTTCAATGCGTCGTGTTAAAGCGCCCGATCATCACTATAACCACTTTAACAATGCACGTGTGGCAGCTGAACTACAAGATTTAGGTGTACTGGTTAATTTAGGTGCACATGGTCAGCGTGAAGGTTTAGGCGCGCACTGGGAAATGTGGATGTTTGCTCAAGGTGGTATGACGCCGCTTGAGGCTATTCGAGCATCAACGCTGGATCCTGCTAAATACCTAGGCTTAGATAAAAACGTAGGCTCATTAGAGGTTGGTAAGCTGGCAGATTTAATGGTTATTGATGGCGATCCACTGGAAAACATTCGTGATTCAGACAAAATTGATTACACCATGATCAACGGCCGCTTGTTCGACGCAGCAACGATGAACGAAGTTGGTAAAAAACAACGTGCCCCATTATTTTTTGAATAATATATAGGCTTACTGATAAAAAAAGCGGCTAGTCAGTCGCTTTTTTTATGCTGTATTTATCTAAACAGCTAGAGCTCAGATTAATTATTATGTAGTTAATAACAAGTGACGGGCATAAAAAAACCGCTTAACGCGGTTTCTTTTAAACTGAGCACTCAGTAAATTACACTACACCGCGCGGTAGGCGACAGTCGTGATCTTTACGAGCAAGCTCTACTATCCAAAGCTCTTCTGCTGTATAACCTTCTTCGTTCTCAGTGATCACGGTGAAAGGCGCTTTTTTCTGTGCTTTTACAGGAGCAGCTTTTTTAGTTTTTTTAGCGGGTGCTTTTACTGCAGCTTTTTTTGTAGACTTTCCAGAGCTTAATTCTTTAGTCAGCTCTGCTACATCAGCTAGGCGCATATTCTTGCCGCCATCAACGCTGTACCAGCCAGGTTTAGTTGTTATTTCAGGTTTTTTACCGTTAGCAGCTTCATATGCAGCTTCAAAGGCAGATAACACTTCTGTTTTGTCTAGTTTGCTCATCAGAGACCCTATACGTTGTTTTCACAGATAAAGAAGAGGTATTTATACCTATTTTAGAACTGTTTTTCAATTTTTTGCGATTTTCCTTTCATTTTTAGTGCATAACCGCCAAAATTTGTACAAAATTCAGTGCAAAGTAAGGTAAGCAGTATGCAACGTAGAGAATTTAATCAACTGTTAAACACGTTATTGAAACCAGAAACCATTAACGATTTTTGTCCAAACGGACTTCAGGTAGAAGGTAAAGATGAAATACGTACTATAGTAACCGGTGTTACAGCAAGCCAAGCGCTTATTGATGCCGCCATTGAACAAAATGCGGATGCTATTTTGGTACACCATGGCTATTTTTGGAAAGGTGAGTCGCAACCAATTACAGGCATGAAAAAGCGTCGTGTGGCTGCGCTTTTAGCTAACGATATCAATTTATTTGCTTATCATTTGCCATTAGATATTCACCCTGAAATAGGCAATAACGCTCAACTGGCGCAATTACTCGATATTGAAATTGAGGCGGGTTTAGAGCCAATTAACAACAGTGTCGCGATGAAGGGGCGGTTAAAAACGCCGCTAACGGGGTGCGAATTTGCTAAAAAAATAGGCCAAGTACTCAATCGCGAGCCACTAACAAGCTTAGTGCGTAATGATAAAATTGAAACCATTGCGCTGTGCACTGGTGGTGGGCAAGGGTATATTGACTTAGCAGCCGAGCAGGGGTTAGATGCTTACTTAACCGGTGAGGCATCAGAGCAAACTATTCACAGTTCACGCGAGCAAAATATCGACTTTTTTGCTGCAGGTCACCATGCCACTGAGCGATACGGTATTAAAGCGCTGGGAGAGCTTCTCGCAGAGCAATATAGTTTTGACGTAACATTTATTGATATAGATAACCCAGTGTAAACGCTTGCCGTAAAAGCAATGTCATTAATGTAGCCTACTCATCATTTATCCTGAGTAGGTTATCTAAAATCTTCAAAAAAAACTAACTACTTTATCAAGCTAAAGGAAGCTTCTATTACATTGGTACATAACAGATCTTTCGCTGCAATTATCCCGTTTAAATTAAAATGTTATTTTCTCGCCGCCAGGCAATTCAACGTAAAGGTATCAAATGGAAGGTATGTTAGATTTAATACAGCAATATGGGTTGTTGGTTTATCTGTTACTTTTTGGTTATTGTGCTTTAAAAAGTGGGTGGTTACCCTTATTTGCAGGCTATGCTGCACATACCGGTGCACTTGATGTTGGTTATGTTGCTCTGGCGGCTTTTATGGGCGGCTATTTGGGGGATGAATTACGATTTGCTCTCGCAAGAACATATGGCACTACATGGCTTGAAAAGCCAAACCGACTAGGTCGGTTATTTAAAACAGCCTCTGAGCTTGCAAATCGTTATGGTACTGCCTACATTTTTTATATCGGTATCCAAAAGGGCTTCGTACTATTGGTGCTCTACCGATTGGGCTCACCTCGATTAGTTGGCGCCGTTTTAGCCTATTAAACGCATGCTCTGCACTGGTTTGGGTCGTTGTTTTAGTTGGTGGAGGCTTTACTTTTGGCGCTACCTTTGATTCTTTAGGGGTTGAGAACCTAACAGCCCTCAGTTTATTATTTCTTTGTGTATTCTTGCTCACACTGTATCGTCTTTGGAACCAGGCTGCAGAGGTTAAAACCCATCAACAATAACAAATATAGGCTTGTTTATAGCTAATCGTGTTTTTTATTTTTTAATACCCCCTGTTAATAAACTAATTACCGAGGTTTTTCAGGGGGATAATATATTTAGCTAAATAAAGATTTAATAAATCAAAGAGCTTCCGGATTTATTGTACGACGTATTTTTATCCATGCATCACCGACAACTTCATGGGCAAATTGAGTCACTACTAGTAATGCTTTTGCGTTGGGTATGAGTTGCTTATACCAAGGGTACGCTGCAAAGTTGTGGTAGTCAGTTGCTGCGGGGATCACAGTGATGCCTTGAGCATTAAATAAATTTATTGCTCTGGGCATATGACTTACAGAGGTAACTAAAGCGGTATTATAGTCGACAAGTTTTGAGGCTAAAAATGCGGCTTCTTGCGCTGTGTCCATTGCGTTTGGATTTTGTACAATACGATTTTTATTAATACCCAAGCTAATTGCCGTTTTATACATGAGTGCGCTGTTGGTGATTTTTTCATAACCCCCACCCGATACAATTAGCTGAGCTCGCGGATATATATTTGCGAGCCTAATGCTTTCCACTAAACGTGTTAATGCACAATTTCCTAGCTGACTGTTAGCGCTGAGTGCCGGGTTAGGGTTTATATCACAGCCAAGCACCACAATTTTGTCTATTTTGGGGTGCTTAAGGAAATTAAAAGCCAATGAAGTAGGTTGATTATGTTTAATCAATAAGTTGGCAAACCAAGGCGTGCTGGCAAGTAATAAGGTTGCGAGACTCAAAAAAGATAAGGTAATAACACGCTTTCGTTGTTTGAGTGCAAAAATAAGTAGTATCAGACTAAGCAAGCCCAGTAAAGGTAACGGCATAAGTAAGCCGCCCAGTATTTTTTTAAGTTCAAACATAATGAGTAACACGGTTGAATATATTTACTAACATGTTACTCATAAGTTTTAGATTTATCGACCGTTATTTAATTTACAGGTGTTTAAAAAGTGACGGTAAACTGGATTGTCTTTCATCTCTTTTTTCATCGCTAAGTACATCGGGCGGGTTAAACCCAGTGCGCCCAATGGAATTGACTTAATTAACCCCTGGCTTTCATAAGGGGTAACTAGCCAGTCGGGTAGGGCCGCTACCCCCATACCTGCACTGACTAATTGAAATATAAGTAAGCCTTGATCAACTGTTTTAAGCGTGCCGTCAAAACGTGCATTTTGAATAAAATGCTTAAATATATCTTGGCGCTCACGCGGAATAGGGTAAGAAATAATAGTTTCGTTTTTTAAATCAAGCGCAGTTACGTAGGCTTTTTTAGCTAAGTCATGATCCGGCGCCACTATTAGCTTAAGTTTAAAGTCAAATAGGTGGGCGTATTCTAGTTTGTCGGGTTCACGCACATCTGATGTAAGCACTAGGTCTAATTCATCATTTAATAAATCTGGGATGGCGTCGTAACTAAAACCACGTTCGTAATCAATCTTTATGTCAGGCCAGAAATTATTAAATTCTTTAATAGTAGGCAATAACCAGTGAAAGCATGCATGGCACTCTACGCTTAACCGCAGTTGTGAGATTGGCTGATTTAAACTTTCCTTTAATCGGCATTTAGTTGCTTCTAACTTAGGTAATATTTCGTGTGCCAATTCAAGTAATAACATACCTTGAGGTGTAAATCGGACTGGTTGAGTTTTTCGTTCGAACAACTGGCAATCTAATTTATTTTCTAAATCTTTAATCTGATGCGATAAAGCTGACTGAGTTAAAAATAGCTCGCGGGCTGTATTAACTAACGATCCCGTTTCTTTGAGGGTCGCTATAGTTTTTAGGTGTTTAATGTCAATCATCTTTAATAAATCTCATGGCTGTGGTGAGTATTGCTTAGATTAACTACATACTACGCCTATCTAAAAATCGTTTCAACGTCTAGATGGCTATAATAATTAGATTTGGTGTGTTTTTTACTGCAAACATTAAATTTATTAACTTTACACAGTCAGATGATGTTTTGTTATTTGTTTGTTGTTGAATTTAGCTCATGTTAAATTAAGGTGTTAAATGGGGGCTTGTCGATGATTGTGAAATCAATAGACCCTAATATTATCTAAAAGTTTGTAATGAATTTTTATATCGGTGAATTACATAAATTAGGTTTAATAGTTAAACAGAAATTAAAAACAGTGTAGGGTGAGTTTGGTTATGGAATAAGTTATGTTTTTAACAATTACTATGTTGTTGTAAAACATGTTGTTAAGGTTAGCATCAAGGCTTAATTGGTATGCTCTTACAAACTGGGTTAAGTTATTTAAGAGTATTAAAGCGAGTAAGCACAGTGGTCAGTTTAATCCTGAATACTTGAGGTTGTAAATTCCAGCTGTGCTTAGCTTATTAAAGAGGGGTGTGTATTAGTGAAATAGCCTCTTTTGCTGTAACCGGTTTTGATTTTAAAAAGCCTTGCCCGTAATCACATTGGGTTTTTTGTAAAATAGTAAGTTGTTCAGCGGTTTCTATTCCCTCGGCTATAACAATAAGATCTAAAGAAATAGCCAAGGTTAAAATAGCATCTATTAACGGGTTAGCAGTAGCTTTTAAATTATCAATAAAGCTTTTATCAATTTTTAGTACATGAATAGGCAGTTGATGTAAGTAACCTAAGGCAGAGTAGCCAGTGCCAAAATCGTCTAGGCAAAGCAACACTTTTAAAGGCGATAATCCTTGTATAATTTGCGTCGCTAATTCTAAATTTTCAATTAACCCCGACTCTGTTATCTCAAGACACAATGAGCCTAATGGTAGTTGGTGTTTTTTATAAATTTCATGGAGCTGCTCTACAAACTCTAAGCTGGCAAAGTGTCGAGACGACACATTAACCGTGACACGTAAAAAGCGATGACCTTGTTGTTGCCACAAAGCAATATGTTGCGCTGCGAGGTCGAGTAAATGCAAGTCTAAGTTAATAATTTGCCCGGTCTTTTCTGCAATTGGAATAAAGTCGCTCGGTGATACAAACCCTTTCTTTGGATGATGCCAACGTACGAGAGCTTCAAACCCTATAACTTCACTACTGTTAATAGTAAATATAGGCTGAAAATACAGTTCAAATTCATTATGCTCAATACCGTGCTGTAAGTCGTTTTCAAGATCTGCATGCGTTTTTAGCTTATTACGCATCACATTATTAAAAAACTTAACTTGACCACGTCCTGATGATTTTGCCTCATACATAGCCGCATCGGATTGTTGTAATAATACAAATGCTTCATCATTTTCGTTGCCACTAAATGCTACGCCAATGCTGGTGGACGGTTGCAGTAAATGGCCATCAATATTAACGGGTTCAGATAGTGCCGTTTTAATACGAGTCAGGGCAACGTTTACTTGATCACGATGACTAAGATTTTCCATGAAAATAGCAAATTCATCGCCACCTAAGCGAGAGAAAGTATCGGTATTGCGAACGGTTTCAGTAATAAGCTTACATATAGCAATTAAAAAGTGATCGCCTACTTCATGGCCTAATGAATCATTAATACTTTTAAAGCGGTCAAAATCCAGATAGAGCAGGGCATGAAAAGTGCCTTTTTTTGCGCGATTTAGGCGTAAAATTGCATGCTTCATCCTTTCTATTAATAGCGACCGGTTTGCAAGCCCAGTTAGCTCATCGTGCAGCGCTTTGTGCTCAAGCTCTTGACGAGCTAAATGCCGATCTATAACCATGCTTATTTGTCGACTTACGTAGGTTAGCAACGAGCTATCATGTTCATTGTAATAATGTTGATTGTCATAGCTTTGCACGACAATAACGCCACTCATGCGCTCATTAACTTTAAAAGGCACGCCTAGCCATGAATCCGCTTGTTCACCTACTAGCTTAAAATGACCTTGTGCAATATGTTCAAAGTATTGCTGTTTATTGAGTAACAGTGGGCGTTCATTGATCAGCAAATAGTAAGAGGCTGTTTCTTTTAGTTGCTCTTTTGAAATAACTTTGTGGGTATTTGTTTGTACACCGCCTTCAACAGTATAAACAAAGTCGAGCGCGTCTTCTTTTTTGTCGTACAGCGCAATAAAAAAGTTACTCGCAGTCAATAAGCTGTCAATAATCGCATGCAAAGATTGAAAGAAGGTGTCTAAATTTTGTGCTTTATAAGTTAAATTAGCTATTTGCAGTAGGCTGCTTTCTAATTTTTGTGCATTGTTTAGCTGCATAACAGTGTCTTGCAAGCTATTAACGGTATTCACTTGATTGATTTTTGCACTTAGTAAGTGAGCTACGGTGGTTAAAATCTCTAAATGTGAACTAGTAAAGTAATTTTTTATTGGGTGCTCACAGTCTATAACCCCTAGGACACGATCTTTGTATATCAAGGGTACGCATATTTCTGATTGAGCCGGGCGCTCGTCAGCTATGTAACGGTTGTCTTTAGTTACATCGCCAATTATTAAAGCTTGGCCTGTAGATGCTGCATAACCTGTAATGCCTTCGCTAAAGCGAATGATTTTTCGCTCAGATTGATAACTGATATGCCCGTTTTTAATACCCATAGAAGCTACTTGATTTAGCAAAGACTGACTGTCATCTGCTAAGTAGATAACACAATCTACAAACCCAAGTCGATTAACAACTTGTGTGGTGACGTAACTAAAAAGCGCTTCTAACGTATTCAGTTGCAATAAACTTGATGAGAACTGATTGATTATACTCAATTGATCCGTTTTAGTTTCGAGTGCTTTAGTGGTATCGATAGTATTCGACATAGGCAGCTTTGGGAGGCCTTATAATTATTATTAAAGGTACATACGTTAACCTAATATTAACGTTTCTACAAAATAAAACGTTAAATGAGAATCATGAAGTGTAAAGTTAACTTTATATGTTGTATCTGAGGATTATTTCTAATAAGCCCTTTACTCGAAATCACCATATGCCTATGATCAGTTAACTTAAGCATTAGGACTTTACGATGACGAGCAAAATGACAACTTTAACGATTACTAGACCCGATGATTGGCATGTTCATTTACGTGATGGAGATCAGTTAAAAGATACGGTGCGTGATATTAGCCGCTATATGGGCCGCGCGATTATTATGCCAAATTTAGTTCCGCCAGCTACGTGTACAGAAACCGCATTGTCGTATCGAGAGCGAATTATAGCTGCAAAACCTCAAGGGCAGTTTGAACCTTTAATGGTGCTTTACCTTACTGACAAAACGACGCCTGATGAAATAAAAAAAGCAAAAGCGACAGGTAAAATTTTTGCAGCTAAACTCTACCCAGCGGGCGCAACAACTAACTCAGATTCTGGTGTAACATCAGTAAAAAATATTTATCCAGTATTAAAAGCAATGCAAGAAGTTGGCATGCTTTTACTTGTCCATGGTGAAGTTACTGACTCTTCTATTGATATATTCGATCGTGAAAAAGTGTTTTTAGATACTATTTTAGGCGACGTTGTCGCAGATTTTCCTGAGCTTAAAATTGTCCTTGAACATATAACAACAAAAGATGCGGTAGAGTTTGTTGAAAACGCTTCGGATAATGTAGCAGCTACAATTACTGCGCATCATTTGTTATATAACCGCAACCATATGCTAGCAGGGGGTATACGCCCACATTATTATTGCTTACCTATATTAAAGCGTAATATTCATCAACAAGCGCTTATGGCGGCAGCTACAAGTGGTAGTAAAAAATTCTTTTTAGGCACGGATTCAGCCCCGCATTACAAAGACAAAAAAGAAGCAGCATGTGGCTGTGCGGGTGCTTATACTGCGCATGCAGCTATTGAACTTTATGCTGAAGCTTTTGAAGAAGCTGGGGCGCTTGATAAGTTAGAGGGCTTTGCAAGTCACTTCGGCCCAGATTTTTATGGTCTAGCGCGTAATACAGACACTATTACCTTAGAGAAAGCACCTTGGACAGTGCCAGCAAGTTATTCGCTAGGGGACTCAGAAGTTGTACCAATCAAAGCAGATAGTGTTATTGATTGGCAAGTTAAATAATTAGAATTTAAAACCACCTAAAACTAAGGTGGTTTTCTTATTTTAAGTTAGCAAAAAGCTGTGCAGATCAGCCATATTTTAAAAAAGTGCACTCTGTTTATAAAAAACACAAATTATGAGCTGTTTATCCCGTTAAAAATTAGAAACTTACAAAGAAAGTAATAAATCGATGAATCTTCAAAAATAAATCCCAATTAATAGAGCTAAAAAAATATTAATGTGTTAACCTTAATTGGCTTTGAGTTTTTGCGTATTGAATTACGGTATTGTGCTGCGTTTAAGGTTACCGGTTTGGTTATTACTTCTTCCTGTACTATCACCTCCAGTTTTTTGGGCATTGACTCAGGGAGGATATTGCCATAATAATATGGCTGAATTTTAATTATTGACTTACAGGAAAATTTAGTATGTCGGTTACTGGTAAAGTAAAATTTTTCAACGAAGCTAAAGGCTTTGGTTTCATTGAACAAGAAAATGGTCCTGACGTGTTTGTACATTTCAGCGCAATCACTGGTTCTGGTTTTCGCACTCTTAGCGAAGGTCAAGCAGTGACTTTCAGCATCAAGCAAGGTCAAAAAGGCCCAGAAGCTGAGAACGTAGAAGTAGCATAATTTATTATGTGAACCTAAGTTCATCGTGGTGAAGCACTAACCTGTTTCACCATAATTCATTAAAATCTGCAAACTTTTTGAACTTTCTAAACCATTCCTTTTTTATATCTTTCTTCAGTCAAACTTCTATCTATTTAATTTAAACCTTGATGATTTAAATATTCTATCGGGCATTAAAGATTCTTTATTTAATCTTACGATTAGTCTATCTGACTCTAATCCTTCAGAGATGATATAACTGCTTAAGGTTGAGATTGGGGCTTGGAAAAATATTAAAAATGGATAAGGCCTTTAGGCTAATAAAGATAAAAAACACAGGTGTTAATAAAAATGATTTTTTGTAATCATCCTCCCCTCCTTTGTATTGCTTTTTATTCAATCTGCACGTCATTATTATTATGCGATGAATAACCTAATAATAACGATTAGCTGTATTTTTTGTGTAAAAAGCGTTAAAAAACCTTCGAAATGAATATTCGGGACAGAAAATTAGCTTATTTTTAATTTTTTTTCAGCAACGATTAAGTTAATTTTAAATGTTATATTTTTGTTTACATTAACAGTGGTGGTTATCGTTATTCTTACTATATCAGGGCTTGCAGAAATTGTGTTTATCACGTTAGTTATAATAATGTTAATTTTTTTGTTCAAGCCCAGTAAATATCTTACAAACAAGCTGATTTATTTATAGGTTATGCTAAACATGAAGTTGACATGACATGATGCATTTAGCATTATTGGTAAGTTGATATCTATTAAAAGATATCAGGGTTGTCTTCCCCTTAGCGGGTTGATAATTAAATTATAAAAGTAACATTACTTAATTGGTTGGGAACTATGTCTGTTAAAATCAGAAAGAGTCTTGTAGCAACTGCGTTGGTTGGCGCTTTTGCATTTGCAAGCAGCAATGTGATTGCAGATCCTTTGAATGACGTGCAAAAAGCAGGTCAAACAATTCAAAAGGCTGCGGTTAAGTCTCAAACTAAAATTGACAATGTATATGGTCAAACTCAGGAGCTAATCGCTGAGTACCGTAGCATCGTTGATGAGACTGAACTTATGAAAGTGTACAACGATCACGTAGCACGTTTGGTCGCAGACCAAAACGCGTCTATCGCATCGTTCGATCGTCAAATCGCGACTATCGATAACACTAAACAAAACGTTGTGCCTTTGATGTATCGCATGATCGATACGCTTGAGCAATTCATCAAAGCGGACGTTCCATTTAACCTTGAAACTCGTCTTGGACGCGTTGAAAGATTACGTGAGATCATGGCATCTGCATCTGTAACAACGTCTGAAAAGTTCCGTCAGGTTCTTGAAGCGTACACTGTTGAAACAGCATACAGCTCAGCTGTAACTGCTTCTCAAGGTACTTTAGATGTTGATGGTCGTAGCATTAACGTAGATATCGGTCGTTTAGGTCGTATTACTTACGTTGCGCAATCATTCGATCTAAAACACGCTTGGGTGTGGGATAACAACACTAAACAGTGGAAAGAATTAGGTGAAGAATACCTAAAACCTGTTAAAGAAGTGATCCGTATGGCACGTAAGCAAGCGACACTAGAACTTGTTAAACTACCAATTTTTGGCGCGGAGTAATCAATAATGAAGAAACTATTTAAAGGTTTTGCTGTTGCAGCAGTACTGTCTGTTTCTGCCGGTACCGCGCTTAATGCACATGCAAATACTGACGCTTTAGATAAAATTCTTGAGCAAGTAAAGCAAGAGCGTATCTCTGAAGGAAAAATCAATAAGCAACGTGAACAAGAGTTCTTGTCAGATCGTGCTGATAAGCAAGCGTTACTTAACAAAGCGAAAAGCCAACTAGCTGCTGAAAAAGCACGTGGTGATCGTCTTAGCAAAGAATATGCACAAAACGAAAATACTTTAGCGGAAAAAGAGCAAGCTCTTCAAAACGCTCAAGGTACGTTAGGTGAAATGTTTGGTGTTGTTCGTCGTGCAGCAGCTGACGCGATTGGTTCAATTGAAGCATCTTTAGTAAGTGCTGAAAAACCAGGTCGTGCTGAAGTACTTCGTTCATTAGCAGCAGCTAAAGAACTTCCAACTGTTCGTGAACTAGAAGAGCTTTGGATTTCACTTCAAACAGAAATGACTGAATCAGCAAAAGTTTCAACGTTTGAAACTGAAGTTGCTGGTCTTGACGGTAACCCGTCTATGAAAAAAGTAACACGTATCGGTAACTTCAACTTAGTTACAGACGACGGATACTTAATCTACTCACCAGAGACTAAATCTATTCAGCCTCTAGGTAAGCAACCTGACAGCTATATCCTTAAAGGTATTTCTGATTTAGAAGGTACTTCAGCTGATAACTATGCTGGCGTATACGTGGATCCTACACGTGGTGCAATTTTACGTATTAACACTCAGAAAAAGTCTCTTATGGAGTACTACGAGCAAGGTGCTGAAGTTGGTTACATCATCACAGTATTACTTGTTGTAGGTCTTTTAATCTTCTTAGTACGTTTCGTTGATTTAGCGCTTACTACTTCTAAGATCAAAGGTCAGCTTAAGAACTTGTCTACACCGAATACAAATAACCCACTGGGTCGTATTCTTAAAGTGTACTCTGACAACAAAAACCAAGATGTTGAAAACCTTGAGCTTAAACTGGATGAAGCGATTCTTCGTGAAACGCCACGCATCGAAGCGGGTATTAACATCATCAAGATCCTTGCTGCTATCGCACCATTACTAGGTCTACTAGGTACGGTAATCGGTATGATCCTAACGTTCCAAACAATCACATTGTTCGGTACGGGCGATCCGAAGATCATGGCTGGTAACATCTCTCTAGCACTTGTAACTACAGCGCTAGGTCTAATTGCAGCTCTACCACTTATCCTACTTCACTCTATTGTTGCAGGTCGTAGTAAGTCGGTATTACACATCCTTGATGAGCAAAGCGCGGGTATCATCGCGACTCACGCGGAGAAGGAGAAAGCCTAATGCTAGTCCTGATGGAGATCTGGGAATCTATCAGGGATTTTGTTGGCACAGGCGGCCAGGTTTTATACGTGGTCGCGATAGCACTCTTTCTTATGTGGGTTTTAATGATTGAGCGCTATTGGTTCCTACTTGCTGAATTTCCTCGTTTAACGAAGGATATTGTAGCCAAGTGGGATGCCCGCCAAGACACTACGTCTTGGTACGCACACAGAATCCGTGAAGCATGGATTTCTGAAGCGTCTGAAAAATTAGATCAGCGTATGTTGTTGATTAAAACATTAGTAGCTGTATGTCCTTTAATAGGCTTACTTGGCACTGTTACGGGTATGATCGCGGTTTTTGAAACCATGGCAACCCAAGGTACAGGTAATGCACGTTTAATGGCATCAGGCATATCAATGGCAACAATCCCAACAATGGCTGGAATGGTTGCGGCACTATCTGGGGTATTCTTTAGCTCACGCCTTGAGGCAAGAGCGAGAATGGTGAAAGCCAAACTTGTAGATAGTATGCCTCATCACTAGAGAGAGAATTAAATATGGCACGTAAACAACGTTTTCGTGAAGAAGAAGAAGCAGCGGTAGATATGACGCCAATGCTTGACATCGTATTTATCATGCTTATTTTCTTTATCGTAACTACATCGTTCGTTAAAGAGGCTGGTATCGAGGTCAATAAACCAAAAGCTGCCCAAGCTACGAAGCAAAAAAATGCTAATATTTTTATTGCTATTCGTAATGACGGTGCAATCTGGATTGATAAACAGCAAGTTGATGTTGAACGTGTTTCAGCAAAAATTGAAAGTTTATTAGCAGAACAACCTACAGATGTTGTAATTTTGCAAGCTGACAAAGAAGCAAAACATGGCACAGTGGTTAAAGTTATGGACCAGATTAAAGCGACAGGTGATAACCTGAGAATTTCAATAGCTGGAGATCAGTAATGATTCGTTTTCTGTTTTCACTGATTGCAGGTGGGGCAGTTACTTTCGGCTTGTTCTACTTCATGGCATACCTCATCTCTGGTGGGGCTGACCGTAATACGGAACAAAAAGAGCAGATCATAGTCGAAATTATGACGAATCCGCCTGAATCTAAGGTGCAGGAGAGGAAGCGTGTACCGCCTCCACCTCCGCCACCGCCAAAGCAGCCGCCTAAACCGCAGCCGCCACAGCCGGAAAACAGCAACCCAAGTACGAGCTTGTCGTTTAATATGCCAAGCATCGATGTGGGAAGCACGGCTGGTGGACTGAGTGGTCCAGGTGCATTTGGACGAGATGGTGATGCGACACCGATCGTTCGTATTGAACCAAAATATCCAACACAAGCAGCACGTGATGGTAAAGAAGGTTGGGTTCAACTTTCATTCACAATTGATGAGTTAGGTGGTGTGACTGACGTTGATGTAATCGACGCAGATCCAAAACGTATCTTTGACCGTGAAGCTAAACGTGCATTGCGCAAGTGGAAATACCGTCCTAAGATAATTGACGGCAAACCACAAAAGCAAGTTGGTTTACAAGTTCAACTAGACTTTAAACTTAACCAAGGCAACTAAGGAGGCGAGTAATGAGAAATTTTTCTAAAGTAACTGCACTTGCAATTCTTATGTCTGTGTCAGGTGCGGCATTAACTGCACCTGTTTTAGCGGCGCCAGATTACGCGAAAATTGAAGAGCGTAAGAAAGCAAAAACTAAAATCATGGGCGAACGTACTGGTAAAAAAGTAATTAAAGCGTTTGATTTGTATAATGAAGATGATGTTGATGGTGCAATTGCTTTATTAAAAGAGTTAGATCCGTCTAACGACTTTGACAAAGCAACTGTTAATCGTTACTTAGGCAGCATGTATGCTCAAAAAGAGCAGTACAAAGTTGCTATTAAGTATATGAAAGCAGCGATTGCACCAGATGTATTAAACTTTGCCGATCAGGCTCAAGGTTTAAAAACCTTAGGTGACATGTATGCAGGTACTGAACAGTACAATGCTGCAAAGCAAGCATATTCTGATTGGATGGACTTTACAGGCGAAGAAGACCCAAAAGTTTACACTCGTATTGCGCAAGCAAGCTATGAGCTTAAACAGTTTAATGAGGTTCTCGAGCCGGCAAACAAAGCAATTAAGTTAGCAAAAGAGCCTAATAAAGCTCCTTATCAACTTAAATTAGCTGCCTATTTTGAGCAAAAGCAATATCAAAATATGGTTAAAGTCGCTGAAGAAATCGTTCGTGTATGGCCTGAAGACAAAAAGTCTTGGGTAGGCTTAGGTAAGTATTATTTACAAACCGAAGAATACAAAAAAGGCCTAGCAACTATGGAAGTTGCTTACAAGAACGGTTACTTTGAAAACGAAGTTGAATACAAAGTTCTAGCTAATTTCTATTCTTTAAATGAAATTCCTTATAAAGCAGCTGTAACGCTTGAAAAGGCCGTTAAAGAAGAAAAAGTTAAACGCACTAAGCAAAACATGAGTGCGATTGCTAGTAACTACCATCGTTCGAAAGATATAGAGAAGGCTGCTAAGTACTACGAAGAAGCTGCTAAATTTGATAATGACGCTGAGCTTTATCGCAAAGCCGGTTCATTACTTCTACAATCTGAAAAATTTAGTGCTGCCGTTGTTCGTTTGAACAAAGCGTTAGAGCTTGGCTCTGACAAAAAAGGTACTATATATTCAGATCTAGCTGAAGCGTTTTACTACCAAGGCAAGTATAAGCAAGCACATGCCGCTATTACTAAAGCTATGGACAATCCAACCACACGTAGATTTGCAAAAGGTTGGGCTACATATATTAAAGATAAAGCCGCTCGCAACGGTGTTAAAATTTAATATTTAATGTACTCTAGTATTTTTAAAAAGCCCCATTGGGGCTTTTTTTATTGGAATTAACATGAACAGAACGCCTATTATTTCATTGCTCTTTTGTTTGCTTTTAGCATCATGCTCAAAGCCAGCTGATTTGTTTTCATCTTATGAAGAGGCACAAAGCGCGTTAATATCACTTAATACGGCTTTAAGTGCACAAAAGAACTTAAACAGTACAGGGCTCAGTAACGAACAACTGCCTTTTACTGATTCATATTTAGCGCGTCGCCACGCTATTTACCAGCAGCTAATGCAAATGAAGTTATCTTCTGCGCAAACCCATCAAGTAAATTATTTGGTGATTGCTGAGCGGTTTCCAGAGCGTTATTTTGCATGGCCTGCACACACTGATGTGTTATCAAACATGCTTTCGATAGTTAAAAATGATGCTCAGTATAAAAACATTGAGCAGTGGCTGATATTTGTTAAATCACAGCTACAAGCCGCTGAGCAAAGTAACTTAAAGCTTAATAAAATAGAGCATAATTATTTAAAGCACTATGTGCAGCAAGCAATTAATAGTACTGACACACCTATTGAGCTTAATGAGTCTCTGAGTGTATTAAATAATTACTTAACGCAGTATAAGCCCAGAGGCAGCATTGGGTTGTCTGGTCTTGCAAATGGCAGCCAGTGGTACCAAAGTAAACTAAATTATTTTGCAAATGATGTACTTTCGCCGCTTGAGTGGCTAAGCCTTATAGATAGTAAATTTAAAACAATGCAAAGCTCAACCGAGCAAATAACGGTGGGTACCTCTGATGTATCGCAGCTTAGCGAAACATTTTTAAAAGAGACGCAACTATTAGGTTTAGATTGGTCAACGGGTTACATGCTATTACCTCAACGTGCTAACAATAAGCAATTAACGGCTGCAAATAAGCGTCTCTATTTAGCGATGATGGAAACTGATCTTGGGGTGCATTACCACGCGTGGACATTATCGCAAGCGCGCTTAAATTTACTAAAACGTTTAAATATTAGTGAAGGAGATGCGAGGATATTAGTTGAGGATATTATTTTTTATCCAGGACAATCATTTAGTTTTGCTTCGCAATTACTTAATTAAACTTAAGTGCGCTACTATTTAGCGCACTTATCACACCGCTGAGTAGCAGGGTCTCTTTCTAAGCGCTGCTCTGATATTTTTTCTTCACAGTCACAGCAGTAGCCATATTGACCAATATCCATTTGGCTAATTGCTGCTTCAAGCTTGTTCATTCGTTCAATTAACGGATTATACTCATTACCTAATTGCTGAGCGGCTAAATCGAGCCATTCTTCATTAGATGTATTGGTTAGGATGCAGAGCAAGTTTTGATGTGTAGGGTGAGTCGATTGTGACAGCAAACCTAATATCGTTGCTTTAACACTTTCTATTTCATCGTTTAGTCGTTGCTTATGATGCATTAGCAGTATAACCCTTAAGTTAATTTGTAGTGATACTGCTATTATCTATTTAGATTTGTTTAGGTGTTATGATTTGCATCAAATTGTGGCGCTTTCGCATATTTCTTTAATACTTCGGCTACCTCATCCTTTGCTTTTAAACGACGAATTTCATCAAATAATAGCCCAGCTTGTGGATATTGGCGTTTTAAATAACCAAGCCATTGCTTTGTTCGAGATGCAAAATATTTATTATCTTTGCTAGCTGTTTGGTGCATAGATGAATGAATAATATGGTGTAAAATATTCTCCCAAGTGAGCTCGTTGTAGCTTTCGTTATTAACTTGCGCTTTAATTTTTCTTGCGAGATCAGGATGTGAAAGGGCGCCACGACCAATCATCAAATCACGACAACCACTGCGTTTTTGGCATAAAAGAGCATCTTCTATTTGCCAAATTTCGCCATTGGCGACCACTGCAATTTTTTTATCTTTGACCAAAGGGGGAATTTTTTCCCAATAGGCGGGTGGATTGTAGCCATCGCGTTTAGTTCTTGCATGTATTGCAATGCTGTTAGCACCCGCGTTAACAACGGCATCGACAATTTCTTGGCTATTACTATCATCATCAAAACCTAAGCGAATTTTAGCACTTACCTCATACTCATCATCAACGGCATCCCTTACCGTTTTTATAATCGAGTACATATGTTCTGGATCTTTGAGTAATACAGCACCGCCTTTGCTTTTATTGACTGTTTTTGCGGGGCAACCAAAGTTTAAATCAACGCCATGAGAGCCTAAGCCAATTGCTTTTACAGCATTTTCTGCTAACACGTCGGCTACTTGGCCTAATAACTGAATACGAACCGGAGTACCGCTACGAGTGAGTCCCGCATTTTTAAGTTCAGGGCAATAACGGTGGAATACTTTATCTGGAAGGCAAGTATCTACAACACGGATAAATTCGGTCACACAAAGATCGAAGCCGCCTATGTCGGTGAGTAGTTGCCGCATTTTAAAGTCAACGACACCTTCCATGGGTGCTAAAATAAGTTTCATAGTGTGATTAATGTATTACTAAAAAAGGAGCGCCAGTTTACCTGTAAATCATAAATTCATAAAACGCTTATTAGCGTTCATAGAAAGTTAAATAACTTATTTGCAAAAAAAATAGAAAATTTGAAAGTTTTTAGTTTAATACCGGTCTACTTTTATAATGATGTTCAACAAGTTTAAAAGGTAATTAAAAATGAATACAATAAAGAAAAACTCAATTGCATTAACATTAGGCGCAGTGGTTGTTGGCAGCGCAAGTATGGCGAGTACTGATGTTCAAGCTAATCCATTTGAGTTTCAACAAATGGTAGCTGGTTATCAATTAGACGCTGGTGAAGGCAAGTGCGGCGAAGGAAAATGTGGCGGCGACGCTAAAGCGAAAAAAGAAGGCAAGTGCGGCGAAGGAAAATGTGGCGGCGACGCTAAAGCGAAAAAAGAAGGCAAGTGCGGCGAAGGAAAATGTGGCGGCGACGCTAAAGCGAAAAAAGAAGGCAAGTGCGGCGAAGGTAAATGCGGCGGTGATGCTAAGGCCAAAAAAGAAGGCAAGTGCGGCGAAGGTAAATGTGGTGGCGATGCTAAGGCCAAAAAAGAAGGCAAATGCGGCGAAGGTAAATGTGGTGGTGATGCTAAGGCCAAAAAAGAAGGCAAGTGCGGCGAAGGTAAATGTGGTGGTAGCCACTAAACTTTTCTTTTTCAGATAAGCGAGAGGGCCATTAGGCCCTTTTTATTTAATATGAGGTTTTATTATGGCTCAAAATCAAACGCCTAACTTTGGCATGGTCGGTTTAGGCTTGCGAAGAGAAATGCTAGATGAGCTTGAGCATGCTATACCAAAACAAATTGAGTTTATGGAAGTGGCTCCAGAGAACTGGTTAAAGCTAGGTGGGCGCTTTGAAAAGCAATTTAAACAGTTAACTAATAATAATCACTTTGTTTGTCATGGTTTGTCACTTTCTATTGGATCGCCTGAGCCGCTTGATATTGAATTTATAAAGTCGTTAAAATCTTTCTTTGATAACCACGATATTAAAGCTTATAGCGAACATTTAAGCTATTGCTCAGGTAAAGGCCATATGTATGACTTAATGCCAATTCCTTTTACTGAAGAAGCGATCAAACATGTCGTTTCTCGGGTTAAACAGGTACAAGATATATTAGAGCGACCACTTGTGCTCGAAAATGTGTCTTATTATGGTGCCCCTGGTCAGCAACTATCGGAGCTTGAATTTACCAATGCTATTTTAGAAGACGCTAATTGCCAGCTGTTGTTAGACGTTAATAATATTTATGTGAACTCGATTAATCATGGCTATGATGCACAAGCGTTTTTAAGTGGGCTACCAACCAATAAAATTGCCTATTGCCATGTTGCAGGTCACTACAATGAAGCTGATGACCTTATTATAGATACTCATGGCGCAGATGTTATTGACCCTGTCTGGCAATTGCTCGATAGCGCATATCAAGCACATGGTGTTTTTCCCACACTGCTAGAGCGAGATTTTAATATTCCACCTATTAACGTGTTAACCAAAGAGCTGGATATAATCCATCAATTACAAGCAAAGCACCTTAAGTTGTTATCAACAGCACAAAGCGCTTAGCCGTTAGTATTTAACAAATACTTGCTATTTCAGGGTTTCAAAAGAGTCGTTATCATGAGTTTTATTGATGTACAAAATGAATTTATGGCCCATATTCGAGAGCCTAATATGCAGCCGTGTCCAACCGATATTGAAGACAGGCGAATGGCCATTTATCGGGATCTGTTTTTTAATAATATTAATGGCTTTGTTTCATCGGCATTTCCAGTTTTAAAAACACTCTATAGTGAGCAACAGTGGCTATTGCTGGTTCGTCAATTTTTTAGTGAACATGATTGCCAGTCTCCTTACTTTTTAGATATTGCTGAAGAATTTATTACCTATTTAATGACAAGCTATGTACCTAAAGAGTCTGATCCGGTATTTATGCTGGCGCTAGCTCATTATGAATGGATTGAGCTTGACGTGTCTGTAATGAAGGCTGACCCCCGTGAGCTCCCTCTAAGCGCTAATAAGCTTACTCATTCTCCTTTGTATTTATCTAAAACAGCGCGTAACTTAAGCTACGACTATCCAGTGCAACATATAAGTGAAGAGTTTCAACCTCAACAGCCTTCAGAGCAGCCGTATTTCTTTGTTGTTTACCGCGATGAGAGTGATGAGGTGCAATTTTTGGTCACCAATGCCATGACCGCCATGCTACTGTCTATTATTGAAAATGAAGCGGGGAGTACGTTTGAGCAGGTTTGCCAACAGGTTAGTGAAAATGCACCACAATTTAATCTTGAGCAAATAACACAAGGGGCACTCAGTACCTTAACAGCTATGGCACAGCGGCAAATTATAGTGACAAAAAATCAAGACTAAGCTCTTTATTGATTATTTCACATCGTCTATTATAGCGCCTTTATTTGTTGTGCTTAATAAAAGGTTGTACCCATGTCAGATGATAAAGACTTTAAAGACCCGTTCAATGCGGCTTACTTTTTTGCATTCTTAGCCGTATTTGCTGGAATAGGGTGTTTAAATGCCATTTTAGGTTGGATCACCAGCTTAACTTAATCAGGTTTTATTTTAAGGCTGTTGTTTTTCATCAGCCTTACATTTTTATCATTTCCCTCTCCCGACACTTTATAATTATCGCAAACTCGCAATTTACGACCACTTAAGGTTATAATCACCTGCTTTGTAATATTAATCATTGAGCAGTTAAAATTATGACTCAAGTAACACCAGCAATTATCAAAAACAGCATTACTACAATTGCTGATTATCCTAAAGCGGGCATTATGTTTCGCGATGTAACAACCCTAATGGCAAACCCTGAAGCGTTTAAAGCAACCATAGATGCATTTATTGACGCTTATAAAGACCAAGGTTTTACTAAAATTATCGGCACTGAATCACGTGGCTTTATTTTTGGTGCTCCGCTATCTTATGCTTTGGGAATTCCTTTTATCCCTGTTCGTAAACCAGGTAAATTACCGCGCGAAGTTATTCGCCAAGATTACCAACTCGAATATGGCGAAGATACACTAGAGCTTCATACTGATGCGATTGTAGCCGGTGATAAAGTCTTGTTAGTTGACGACTTGTTGGCGACCGGTGGTACAATTGAAGCAACAGCCAAGTTGGTTGCAAAATTAGGCGGTAACGCCACAGATGCTGCCTTTGTTGTATCACTTCCAGAGCTTGGTGGTGAGCAACGTATTGAAAAAATGGGCATCAATATTTTAAAATTGGTTGAATTCGAAGGCGAATAATCGATGAGTTATCAGGTTCTAGCGAGAAAATGGCGTCCTCAAACCTTTCATGAATTGGTTGGGCAGTCTCATGTAAAACAGGCGCTGGTAAACGCGCTGACTCAAAATAGACTGCATCACGCTTATTTATTCACTGGAACCCGTGGTGTTGGTAAAACCACCATTGCCCGTATTTTTGCTAAAAGCTTAAATTGTGATGAAGGTATATCTGCCACACCATGTGGTCAATGTAGAAGCTGTGTTGATATAGAGGCAGGGCGCTACATTGATTTACTCGAAATAGATGCGGCCTCACGCACTAAGGTTGAGGATACGCGTGAGATACTTGATAACGTTCAATATGCGCCAACGCGCGGACGTTACAAAGTATATCTAATCGATGAAGTACACATGTTGTCAAAGCACAGCTTTAATGCGTTATTAAAAACGCTTGAAGAGCCGCCTGAGCATGTGAAATTTTTGCTCGCAACCACTGATCCTCAAAAATTACCAGTGACTATTTTATCTCGCTGTTTACAGTTTAATCTGAATGCATTGTCGCAAGCTGAGATTAAGCAACAGCTTGAGCATGTGCTTACCCATGAGCAGCTTAACTTCGATAATGATGCGCTAAGTATTATTGCCAAAGCGGCCGATGGTAGTATGCGAGATGCATTAAGTTTGACCGATCAGGCTATTGCTCAAACAAATGGTGATATTAAAAATCAAGCTGTACAAGACATGCTTGGTTTAATGGACACCCATTACAGTCAAAGTTTACTTGCGGCATTATTAGCGCAAGATGGCACAGCTTTGATGAATGAAGTTGCACAAGTCGCTAGCCGAAATCCAAATTACATTGCGCTGCTTGACGATTTAATTGCGCTAACGCATGTGATTCAATTGAGTCAATTAGTCCCTGAAGCGGCGGCGCTTGATAGCAATAACGCTGATTACATTGAGCATGTTGCAGCGCATACCCATGCCCAACAAATTCAAGTGTATTACCAGTTATTACTCAATGGCAAAAAAGATTTACAATGGGCACCTGAGCCTCGTTTAGGGTTCGAAATGATTATGCTCAGGTTATTGGCATTTGAACCTACGCAGTTGCAAACCAATCAACCTGAACCTAGCTCACAAGCTGCGCCAGAGCAAAATAGTGCAGGGCGTGCTAATGTACTGCGTGATATTTTAAATAAAAATAAACCAGCGCAGAGTAATACATCTCAAACGCAGCCAACAAAAGCCGCTGAGCCTGAGGTTTCACAGCCTGATAATAGCCAAACACAACTTGAGCAAAGTTCGGTACAAAGTCAGCCTCAAATTGTCGATACCCCCGTAATAAGTGATGAACAAGCGCAGCGTCAAAGCGAAGATGATGCCTACATGCAGCACAGTGATGTAGAACAAACCATTGCCGCACAATACGATGATGTAATGAGTAGCGCTGTTGATCAAGGGTTTAATCCTGAGTTAGCAAATGCCACTAGTAACGCAGAACAGTCTGCGTCATCAATGGGTGAGCAAGAAGCGCGAGCACAGTCAGCAATAGCGCGTATTTTACGCGATAGAAACATTTCGGGTGCCGGTAAGCTTTCAAGTGCCGCTATTGAAAAGCCAACTGAAGAAAAACCAGTACCGACAAAATCCGAATTTAGTCGCCCGGTGAGCAATGAAGCACAAACTGTATCGCAGCAGCCACCGCCATGGGATAGTGAGGTGAGCGATGACCTGCAAAAAAAGCCTCAGCTCCCAGCACAGGGGAGCCGAGCTCAGGTAGCAAATAAGCCAGCGAGTAAAGTTGACTTTAAAGCAAAGCATCAAACGATTACTGAAAATTTAGCACCGGAGCTATTAGAGCAAATTAACCCGCAAAAACCAGCACCTGTTGTTGAACAAGAGCCTAGTATTCCCGTACCAGATGATTTTCAAAGCCCAATTAGTGACATTAGATTTGCCCATCAACAAGACGAATGGGCCTATTTAATAAAGCGTATGGGACTTGGCGGACGTATGCGCCAGTTTGCATTGCACTCAATTTTTACCAAACAAGACAATCATTTCCATATTGAAGTAGATGAATCGCAAAAGCACTTAGATACGCCAATGTTACGTCAAAAGTTAAATGTGGCGTTATCTAGTATTTATGGACACAACGTTGAGCTTAATATTGATTTTGCTAGCGGGGTGATTGACTCACCTTATTTGATTCAACAAAAAATTGATGCAGGTCGTCACCAGCAAGCGATTGATGTGATCACCAGCGATGAAAATATAGTACAATTTCAACAGCTATTTAGCGCTGAAATTGACGAAAACAGTATTCAGGCATTGTAATTAACGACCAGTGCCCTTATTTATACTCCAGTTAATGTATTAAAAGAAAGAGAGACGATTATGTTTAAAGGTGGAATGGGTAACATGATGAAGCAAGCGCAGCAAATGCAAGAGCGCATGCAAAAAGCCCAAGAAGAAATCGCAACGATGGAAGTGGTTGGTGAAGCCGGTGCTGGTTTAGTAAAAGTAACCATGCTTGGCAACCACAATGTTCGTCGTGTTGAGCTTGATGAAAGCTTAATGGAAGATGACAAAGACATGATTGAAGATTTACTTGCAGCAGCGTGTAATGATGCTGTTCGCCGTGTTGCTGAAGAAACTCAAGAGCGCATGGGCAAAGTAACAGGCGGTATGCAATTACCACCTGGTATGAAAATGCCGTTCTAAGTAACTATGCAACTTTCAGATAGTTTAACATCACTAATAGAAGCACTTCGTTGTCAGCCAGGTATTGGCCCGAAATCTGCTCAGCGTATTGCATTTCATTTATTAGAGCGCGACCGCAAAGGTGGCACTCAGCTTGGCAATGCGCTAACAAAAGCGATGACGGCTGTAGGGCATTGTCAGTCGTGCCGCACGTTTACCGAGCAAGCACAATGTGATATTTGCTTAAGCACTAAGCGCCAAGACAGCGGCATTTTATGTGTGGTTGAGTCGCCTACAGATGTGTTAGCGATTGAACAAACAGGCCAATACAAAGGACTTTATTTTGTATTAATGGGGCATTTGTCACCGATTGATGGCATAGGCCCTAAAGAAATTGGGCTAGACGTGCTTGAGCAAAAGCTTGCCCATGGCGGTATTAATGAAGTTATATTAGCTACTAACCCTACGGTTGAAGGTGAAACAACGGCTCATTATATTGCCCAGCTTTGTCATAAATACAAAGTGGGTGCATCGCGAATAGCTCATGGTATTCCTGTGGGTGGCGAGCTTGATTTAGTCGATGGCACAACCTTAATGCATGCATTTAGTGGCAGGCGCTTAGTCAGCCATGAATAGTTTATTTTAAGCTTAACTATTTGAACTTACTTTAAAAGCCTACATACATGCTGTAGGCTTTTTTATTGGCCTTAATTGCAATATAAACAAGAATTGGATGGTATGGCTGCAATAACCCAAAGTGCTCATGTGATTGTTGATGACTTTATCGCACCTGTTTGCCATGAACACATAAAAATTATTTATCAAGATGATGATATTTTGTTGATCAATAAACCTAGCGGTTTGTTGAGCTTGTCAGGTAAAAACCCTCTTAACTGGGATTCGGTTCACTATAGGCTTGTTAATGGCCAACAAGGCGTTACCGCAGCGTTTCCTACTGCGATATTACCCCACCGTTTAGATTTAGGTACCTCCGGAGTGATGGTGGTAGCACTTAACGAGCAAGCAGCTAAAGCACTGAATCAGCAATTCCAATCCCGAAGTGTTAAAAAGCAATATCGCGCTATGCTCTCAGGGTTGGTTTCTGAGCCTCAGGGAGAAATTACTGCGCCTGTAGCAAAAGATAAAATGTTATTTCCGAAAGTGAAAATTTGTCACCAGAGCGGCAAACCCTCGCGCACTCAATTTAAAGTGGTTAAACGCTTTAACAAAGAGCAAAAAACTTTGGTCGATTTTACTCCTATAACTGGACGCACTCATCAACTTAGGATACATAGCCTAACGTTTGGCCACCCCATACTAGGATGTGATTTATATAAAAATGATTGCAGTGAGCAGAGTGCTCAACGATTATTATTGCATGCCAGCGATTTATTTTTTGTTCATCCATGCACTGATAAGCCAATGCACGGGCATGCCATAACGCCTTTTTAATTGATTAACCCATTTAAAGTGTCTTTGAATGGGGTTTTTTATTTTTTTTACTTGAACTTCTCACGGCTCACCCCATATTAAGTGCATAACGCAGACACTTTGCAAATTGGAGATACATAAATGACTGCAGCACAAAAAGAAACATTAGGCTTTCAAACAGAAGTAAAACAACTATTAAACTTAATGATTCACTCGCTTTATTCAAATAAAGAAATCTTTTTACGCGAGCTTGTATCAAATGCATCTGACGCAGCCGATAAACTACGCTTTTTAGCCCTTTCAAACGGTGACCTTTATCAAGGTGATGCGGATTTACGCGTACGTATAAGCGCCGATAAAGACGCTAACACAGTGACCATTTCTGATAATGGTATTGGTATGACGCGTGATGAAGTGATCAGCTCATTAGGCACAATTGCTAAGTCGGGTACGGCTGAATTTTTCAAAAACTTAACTGGTGATCAAAGTAAAGACTCACAGCTTATTGGTCAATTTGGTGTTGGTTTTTACTCAGCATTTATTGTTGCTGATGAAGTGACTGTTCGTACTCGTAAAGCAGGAGAGACTACAGCGGTTGAATGGCAGTCAAAAGGTGAAGGCGAGTACACGCTACAAGAAATCGAAAAAGAAGGCCGTGGTACAGACATTATTTTACATCTTCGTGAAGAAGAAAATGAATATGCAGATGAGTGGCGTCTTCGCAGTATCGTAACTAAATACTCTGATCATATTTCTACACCAGTACAGATGTACAAGGCAGAAGTACCTGAGTCTGAAGGTGAAGATGGTGAAAAAATTCCAGCTGTTCCTGGTGAATGGGAAAGCATTAACCGTGCAACTGCATTATGGACACGTGACAAATCAGAAATCTCTGAGGACGAATACAAAGAGTTTTATAAGCATGTAAGCCACGACTGGGAAGATCCGCTTAGCTGGGGACACAATAAAGTTGAAGGTAAAACTGAATACACCAGTTTGTTATACATTCCTAAAAAAGCACCCTTTGATTTATGGAACCGTGAGCGCCAAAGTGGTTTAAAACTTTATGTTCAACGCGTGTTTATTATGGATGACGCTGAACAGTTTATGCCAAGCTACTTACGTTTTGTTAAAGGCTTATTAGACTCAAACGATTTACCACTAAACGTATCGCGTGAAATTTTACAAGACAACAAAGTAACCCAGGCTATTCGCAAGGGGTGTACGTCGCGTATTATTAAAATGCTTGAGCGTATGGCTAAAAACAAAGCCGATGATTACCAAACATTTTGGAATGAATTTGGTCAGGTAATGAAAGAAGGCCCAGCTGAAGATGCGGCCAACAAAGAAAGCATTGCTAAATTACTTCGCTTTTCATCAACGCACACCGACTCAGAAACTCAAGATGTTTCACTTGAGCAATACATTGAGCGCATGAAGGACAGCCAAGATAAAATTTACTATGTGGTTGCTGACTCATTTATTGCTGCTAAAAATTCACCACACTTAGAAATCTTCCGTAAAAAAGGCATTGAAGTATTATTGCTAAGCGATCGTGTAGATGAGTGGATGATGAGCCATTTAACGGAATTTGGCGAAAAGCAATTTCAGTCAATTACCCGTGGTGATTTAGACTTAGGTAAATTAGATGACGAAGAAACTAAAAAAGCACAAGAAGAGTCTGAAAAAGAAGTTGCAGGTTTAGTTGAGCGCATTAAAACTGCATTAGGTGATGATGTTAAAGATGTACGCTTCACTCACCGCTTAACTGACTCACCAGCGTGTGTAGTGAGCGATGACAACGACATGAGCTCGCAAATGCAAAAGCTAATGGAGTCAGTAGGTCAAGCTGTTCCAGAGGCTAAGCCTGTGTTTGAATTAAACCCAGAGCACCAACTGGTTAAGCACTTAAATGATGAGCAAGACGAAGATAAGTTTGCACAGTGGTCACATGTACTACTAGACCAAGCCTTACTTGCAGAGCGCGGTACGCTTAAAGATCCGACTGGATTTGTAACTCGCTTAAATAAACTTATGCTTGATTTAAGCAAATAAGTATTAAAAATCAATGATTGAGTCAAAAGGGAACGTTTGTTCCCTTTTTTATGCGCTGCTGTATAGACAATTAGTATAAGTTACTTGAGTATCTGCAGCGCTTATGGAAGAATTCAGACTTTAAAATAAACTCTCATATTAGGGGACAATGATATGCGCATTATTCTTTTGGGCGCACCGGGTGCAGGTAAAGGTACTCAAGCTCAGTTTTTAATGGATAGATACGGTATTCCACAAATTTCTACCGGTGATATGCTACGAGCTGCAATTAAAGAGGGCACACCACTTGGCCTAGAAGCAAAAAAAGTAATGGACGCAGGTCAGCTTATTTCAGACGATATTATTATTGGCCTTGTTAAAGAGCGTATTGCAAAACCAGATTGTGAGAAAGGCTTCTTACTCGATGGTTTCCCACGTACAATTCCACAAGCAGATGCTATGAAAGAAAATGGCGTAGTGGTTGATCACGTTATTGAATTTGATGTTGCTGATGAAGTTATTGTTGAGCGTATGGGCGGACGTCGTGTTCATCCAGGTTCTGGTCGCGTTTACCATGTTGTTTACAATCCACCAAAAGAGGAAGGTAAAGACAACGAAACAGGTGAAGAACTTATTATTCGTGCAGATGATACCGAAGAGACAGTTCGTAAGCGCTTAGGCATTTACCATGAGCAAACAATGCCATTGGTTGACTACTACCAAGCAGAAGCGAAAGCGGGTAACACGCAGTACCATAAACTAGACGGTACACAAGCGGTTGAAGCAGTAAGCAAGCAACTAGCTGAGCTTTTAGGTTAACTTGTAGCTAAAACTAAAAGCATAATTAAAAAAACCGCTTTATAGCGGTTTTTTATTATTTGAAATTCGACCCTTAAAGCGTTTTAAGCTTTTCAATAACGCTATCGTATTCAGGCTCAGTTGATAAACTACTAACTAATTGCTTATAAATAACTTTATGGCTTTTATCAAGAATAAAAACAGAGCGGGTAAGTAATCCCATATCTTTAATGATTAAGCCATACTTTTGGCCAAAATCACGCCATACAGAATCAGAAAGCGTCGTCACTTTATCGATATTTTCGGCCTTGCAAAAACGTTTTTGCGCAAACGGTAAATCGGCACTAATGGTGAGCATGGCCACGCCTGGAAATTGTTGGGCGACTTTTTCATTAAAGTGCTTAGTTTGTAAGCTACAAATACCGGTATCTAAGCTCGGTACAACACTAATTAATACAGCTTGGCCTTTATAATTTTCTAATGTAACTGCAGTGAAACGCTCATCAACTACTTTAAAATTAGGGGCATCTTCACCGACAGTAAGGCCTTTCCCTAATAAGGTCACTGGCTTACCTTGTGCGGTTACTCTTCCTGCATCGAGTTTGTTTTCGGGTAAATCTGCGGCAAAACTTGCACAGCAAAATAGGCTTAATGCAAAAGTTAATGTACGACGCATGGAATTTTTTCCTTTTAAATTAACGTAATAATTGTGAGTGTATTATAATGTAGATAAGTTACCAAGCAGAATAATCCATAGCTTTATTTTTGCCTAAAATTGTAAATAGGCGATACATTGATTACTATATACGTATAGGAAATAGGTATTGTTTTTTTATGTACCTGTGGCTTGTTCTAAACGCTTAAAATTGCACCCCGTTTTAAAATAGTGAGATTGTATGTCAACATCGGTTTTAATATGTGATGATTCAAAATTAGCACGACGCCAGTTAGCTCGCTCCTTGCCCGATGATTGGGATATTAAAATTGAATTTGCATGTGACGGTGTAGACTGCATAAAACAAATAACCAAAGCCCAACCTGAAATTCTTTTTCTTGATTTAAATATGCCAGAGATGGACGGTTATGGCGTACTGGCAGCAATGAAAGATCAGGGGCTAGACGTACTTACTGTGGTGGTATCGGGCGATATTCAACCTAGCGCACATCAGCGTGTACTTGAGCTTGGCGCCATCGATTTTATTCAAAAACCATGTTCCCCCGAAAAGCTCGCTGCCATTATAGAGCACCATGGTATACGAGATAGAGCATTGCGTGAACGCTTATCTCATTCTTTAGGTGAACAAGTTGACCCTGATGTTCGTGATATATATCAAGAGTTGACTAATGTCGCTATGGGCCAAGCTGGGGATCTACTCGCAAGACTGCTTAATGTATTTGTTAAGTTACCCATTCCTAATGTTAATGTTTTAGAAGTCAGTGAGCTTAACATGGCCTTAAGCTCTGTTGATACCAATGACACTACATCAGGTATTTGCCAAGGCTTTATAGGCGGCGGGGTATCTGGTGAGGCGTTATTACTTTTAAATGATTCTAGTTTTAAAGAAATAGCCTCACTAATGAATTACGAAGGTGAATTAAACGACAAGGTGGAGTTAGAGTTGCTAATGGATGTGAGTAACATCTTAATTGGCGCTATATTAACAGGCTTGTCCAAACAGCTCGATATGACCTTTAGTCAAGGCCACCCCATTGTATTGGGCCAGCATCGTGATGTTTCTGAACTTGTTCAGTCTAATAAGTCGCGTTGGCAACGAACACTTGCCATAGAAATTAGTTACGGTATTGAAAATCATGATATTAGTTGTGATTTAATGTTGCTCTTTACTGAAGATTCACTTAAAACTTTGAAATATAAAGTTGCTTATCTACTGGAAGATTAAATATTTATGCCAGCTGATTTAGATTTAAATGAAATCCATTGGTTAATGGACATGTTCAATACTGTTGATGTAGGCCTTGTGGTGCTTGATAGAGACTACAAGGTGTGCGTTTGGAATGGTTTTATGGAAAACCATTCTGGGTTATTACCTAGTGCAGTAAAAGATAAAGACTTGTTTGATCTATTCCCAGCCATAGATGAAAAATGGTTTAGAAGTAAAGCTGAGTCAGTGTTTGTATTAAAAAATCGCTCATTTACTATCTGGGAACAGCAGCCGTATATTTTTCGTTTTAAAAATTATCGGCCGATAACAGGTAAAGCTGATTATATGTATCAAAACGCCACGTTTATTCCACTTACGAATGTACGAGGGGAAGTTGAGCATATTTGTATTATTATCTACGATGTAACAGACATTGCAGTTAACAAAAAAGAGCTTGAAGAGTTAAACAAAAAATTAGAGCAAGTAAGCCAAACAGATAGTCTTACCCAGCTTGCAAACCGAGGACATTGGGAGCATTTACTACATCAAGAATTTTTACGCACTAAGCGTAGTGAAGGTTGTTGCTCGTTATTAATTTTTGATATCGACCACTTTAAAAAGGTAAATGATGACTTTGGACACAGTGCTGGAGATGAAGCCCTTCGTCACATAGCAAGTTTACTTAAAACTGCATTACGTGAAACTGATATTGCTGGACGATATGGTGGTGAAGAGTTTGTTGTTACTTTATTAGATACCGATAAACAGGGGGCGATTGTATTTGCTGAACGCTTGCGTCAATTAATTGAAACCTCACCGGCGAAATACAATGAGCATACGGTGCATATGGCAATAAGTGTAGGTATTGCCTGTTTTGACAACGCATTTAAAGATCATGAGCGTTGGATTGAAGCTGCCGATAAAGCACTTTATCATTCAAAAGAAACCGGTCGAAATAAAGTATCGGTATATGCTGATATAAAAAATGATGCGTAGGCATCATTTTTTTAATTGGGAGTTAAAATAACTAAATCAACGTTGAACAAACGCATTGTTTTTTCTGTGCTACTCCAAATTATCTTTGCTTCAATCCCGATATTTCTTACAGAGCCTATAGTCACTAAATCAGCATTAAGCTTAGCCGCTAAGCTTGAGATCACCTCCTCGGGTAACCCCCGCTTTAATATGAAGATTATCGCGTAAGTTGTTATCAGTTATAAGAGCCTGCTGCGATTGTGGTAGTTTCTCAAATGCATTAACGAGGTGTTCCTCAGAAAAAACCAAGCCTAAATCTCTTAATATTGGAAAAATATAGACAGTATAACCTGCATAAAACTCACAATCGGTTCGCTCTGCATACTTTTACTCTGTTGTATGGCGTGAATCATCCATTGGGCATTGACCAATGGTTGAAATATCACCAGAATTTGACTCCTGTTCAAGTTTTACCCTAAAGCCCCATAGTCTGTAAAGGTGTTTTAATACCTCCTCATGGGAGTTGGCCAGTGGAATGGCGTTGTGAGGGATATATCGCAGGGTTAATGAGCGATCGCCACGTAAGTCTACATCGTAAACTTGTATGTTAGGTTCATGATTACTAAGGTTATATTGTGCAGAAAGTGCCTCTCTAACCGCTTTGTAGCCATTATCGTCATGAATAGCGCCTATTTCTAAATGTGGGTTGCTGGTGTGGTCGACGATAGTGAACAATTTAAAGTCTCTAATTAGTTTAGGTGATAAAAATTGGCTAATAAAACTTTCATCTTTAAAGTTTTGCATTGCAAAGTGAAGAGTTTCAAGCCAGTCACTACCAGCATGTTCAGGAAACCAGCGTTTATCTTCTTCTGTCGGGTTTTCACAAATTCGGCGTATATCTACCATCATATTAAAACCGAGCGCATAGGGGTTAATACCTGAGTAATAATCGCTATTATAAGGGGGTTGATACACAACATTTGTATGGCTTTGTAAAAACTCTAACATAAATGAGTCGGTTAGTTTTCCCTCATCATATAAGTGGTTCAAAATAGTGTAGTGCCAAAAAGTGGCCCAACCTTCATTCATAACCTGTGTTTGTTTTTGCGGATAAAAGTACTGCGATATTTTTCTCACAATACGCACGATTTCTCGTTGCCATGGCTCAAGTAAAGGAGCATTTTTTTCAATAAAATACAGAATGTTTTCCTGCGGCTCTTGCGGAAAGTGGCGCTCAGGCTTTTTCGATTCTTGCTGCTGAGAGGGAATGGTACGCCATAGTTCATTAACTTGTGATTGTAAGTACTCAGCCCGTTCTTGCTGGCGTTTTTGTTCTTCAAATAACGAAATACGCTGCGGACGTTTATACCTGTCAACACCATAACTCATTAACGCATGGCAAGAGTCGAGTATGCTTTCTACTTCAGAAATACCGTATTTCTCTTCACAGCGGCTAATATAATTTTTAGCAAACAATAAATAGTCAATTATAGAACCGGCATCAGTCCATGTTTTAAATAAATAATTCCCCTTAAAAAAAGAGTTATGCCCGTAACACGCATGTGCCATAACCAATGCCTGCATCGGCAGAGTATTTTCTTCCATTAAATAAGCTATACATGGATTGGAGTTAATGACAATTTCATATGCAAGGCCCATTTGACCTCGTTTATAATTTTGTTCTGTTTGGATAAACTTTTTACCGTAAGACCAGTGAGTATAGCCAATAGGCATGCCTACACTGGAGTAAGCATCCATCATTTGCTCAGCAGTGATCACTTCAATTTGGTTAGGGTATGTGTCTAGTTTATAATGCTCAGCAACACGTGCAATTTCATCTTGATATTGCTGAAGTAACTCAAAGGTCCAATCGGGCCCATCACTGATTCGCTCGTTATTCATATTGCTACCTCGCTTTGACTATGCAGCCCCTTGCTGTTGACGGCCTTTTTTAAATAGCTCCCTAAATATAGGGTAAATGTCTTCAACACCTTGAATATGTTGGATGGCAAAATTACTGTGAGTTTGGCTAATGCTTTGGTACTCGCGCCATAGACTTTGGTGGGCGCGGGTAGTAATTTCTATATAGGCAAAATATCGCACTGCGCTTAACAGTTTGTTACGTAAAATATGCCCACATTGCGGGGTATCATCTGCCCAGTTATCACCATCAGAGGCTTGTGCTGCGTATATATTCCATTCATCAGCATTATAGCGCTCTGCTATTATTTCATTCATCAGCTTAAGCGCACTTGAAACGATAGTACCGCCCGTTTCTTGGGAGTAAAAAAACTCTTGTTCATCAACTTCTTTAGCTTGAGTATGATGACGAATATACACAACCTCAATGTCTTTATAGCTGCGAGTTAAAAACTGATAAAGCAAAATATAAAAGCGTTTTGCCATGTCTTTGGTGGCTTGATCCATTGAACCGGATACATCCATTATACAAAACATTACTGCTTTGCTGGTTGGGTGTGGTTGTTTATTGTAGTTACGAAAACGCAAATCGTAGTTATCAATAAAAGGTACCGATTTAATTTGCTGCTTTATAATGTCGATTTCTTGTTGCAACAATGTCACAGCGGCTTTGTCGCAGTGTGGTTGTTCAAGCAGTAGTGCGAGTTGACCTTCAAGTTCACTAAGGCGGCGCTTTTTTCCTGCGGTCATTGCAATTCTACGAGCTAAAGAGCCTTGTAATGAGCGCACTACGTCAATATTACTGGGCATACCGTCGCTGCAAAACCCAGCGCGATGGGTTTTCATTTGTACGAGCTTATCGAGCTGGTTTTCTTGTAAATTAGGGAGTTCTAAATCTTCAAATAACAAATCAAGATATTCATCTTTAGAAATTGAGAAAACAAAATCATCTTGGCCTTCGCCAGAATCACTCGCTTCACCTTCGCCCGCGCCACCGCCTTGTCCACCTTTAGGTCGCTCAATTTTATCACCAGTAGAGAACTGATCGTTCCCTGGATGTATTTGCTCTCTATTACCGCCTCTACCTTGATGAAAAGTAGGTTCACTAATATCACGCTGTGGAATAGATATACTCTCTCCAGAGCTAGAGTCGGTGACGCTGCGTTTATTTATCGCATCAGACACCGCTTCTTTTATCTGCTTTTTATAACGCCTAATAAAACGCTGGCGGTTAACTGTGCTTTTGTTTTTGCCATTTAAACGCCTGTCGATAAAATGCGCCATAATGACCTCCTAAAAACTGCAATTATGAAGGTTATTGCGATTTTCTAACCCGTAAATACCACTCAGATAGCAAACGCACTTGTTTTTGCGTGTAGCCTTTTTCAACCATACGGTTAACAAAGTCCTCATGCTTTTGCTGATCCTCAGCCGATGTTTTAGCATTGAATGAAATGACAGGGAGTAAGTCTTCGGTGTTTGAGAACATTTTTTTCTCAATAACAGTGCGTAGTTTCTCATAACTCGTCCATAGCGGATTCTTGCCATTATTGTGAGCGCGAGCACGTAGTACAAAGTTAACAATTTCATTTCTGAAATCTTTAGGATTTGAAATACCTGCCGGTTTCTCAATTTTTTCGAGCTCAGCATTAAGCGCATCACGGTCAAACAATTGCCCTGTATCAGGGTCGCGATATTCTTGATCTTGAATCCAAAAATCAGCATAAATAACGTAGCGGTCAAAAATATTTTGTCCGTATTCCGAGTACGATTCTAGATAGGCGGTTTGCAGCTCTTTACCTATAAACTCAACATATTGTGGAATTAAATAGCCTTTTAAAAAGCTTAAATAACGCTCTTCAACCTCGGCACTAAATTGTTCTCGTTCAATTTGTTGCTCAAGTACATAAAACAAATGTACTGGGTTGGCGGCCACTTCGGTGGTATCAAAGTTGAATACGCGAGATAAAATTTTAAACGCAAAACGAGTTGAAAGACCGTTCATGCCCTCATCGACACCAGCGTAATCACGATATTCTTGGTATGACTTAGCTTTTGGATCGGTATCTTTGAGTGTTTCACCATCGTAGACCCGCATTTTAGAGTAAATGCTAGAGTTTTCTGGCTCTTTTAAGCGCGAGAGAGTGGTAAATTGAGCTAAAATTTTAAGTGTTCCTGGCGCACATGGAGCATTATAAAGCTCACTGTGTTCAATCAGCTTATCGTAAATTTTAATTTCTTCGGTCACTCTTAAGCAATATGGGACTTTAACAATATAAACACGGTCTAAAAAAGCTTCGTTGTTTTTATTGTTTTTAAAGGTTTGCCATTCTGACTCGTTGGAGTGGGCGAGTATCATACCGTTAAATGGCAGGGCGCTTATGCCTTCTGTGCCGTTATAGTTGCCTTCTTGTGTGGCTGTTAAAAGCGGGTGTAGCACTTTTATCGGTGCTTTGAACATTTCCACAAACTCCATTAAGCCTTGGTTAGCTAAACATAATGCGCCTGAATAAGCGTACGCATCAGGATCATTTTGCGCAAAGTGTTCAAGCTGGCGGATATCTACTTTACCTACAAGAGCCGAAATATCTTGGTTGTTTTCATCGCCGGGCTCTGTTTTAGCAATCGCTACTTGATTTAAAATTGATGGGAAGCGTTTAACCACTCTAAATTGGCTAATATCACCATTAAATTCTTGTAAGCGTTTTGCGGTCCATGGCGACATCACTGTTTTAAGGTAGCGTGACTTAATTCCATATTCTTTTTCGAGCAGGTTTGCATCTTCAATGGGGTCAAATAATGCCAGCGGATGGTCATTAACTGGTGAGCCTTTAATGGAGTAGATAGGCACTTGTTGCATTAAATACTTTAATTTTTCGGCAATTGATGACTTACCACCACCCACAGGGCCGAGTAAATAAAGTACTTGTTTACACTCCTCTAAGCCTTGTGCTGCATGTTTTAGATAAGACACAATTTGTTCAATAGCGTCTTCCATGCCATAAAAGTCAGCAAATGCTGGGTAACGTGCAACAACACGATTTGAAAATAAGCGACTTAGGCGAGTATCGGTAGCAGTATCTACCATTTTAGGCTCGCCAATGGCCATCAGTAACCTTTCAGGTGCACTGGCATAAGCAGACTTATCGGTTTTACAAATTTCGAGGAATTCAGCAACACTGTACTCTTCTTCTTGTGTTGATTCATAACGTGCTTGGTAGTGATCAAAAATAGTCATAATGACCTCCGAAACCTACTTTGAAGATGTATTCACTATTTAAAGTCTAGTCACGAATTTCATTTTTTGTGCAATAAAATTAAAAATTTATATGAAAAATGATCAAGATGCGCTTTTATAAAACAACCTACGTATAAACGCAATTAATGCAAATTGTAGGCATAAAAAAAGACGCCTAAGCGTCTTTTTAAAACTAGTATTAAACTAATTATGCGAAGTTAGCGTTCGCGAATTCCCAGTTTACTAGTGACCAGAAACCTTTAAGGTAATCTGGACGCACGTTACGGTAATCAATGTAGTATGCGTGTTCCCATAAATCCACTGTTAGGATTGGAGTAACACCTGCATCTGTTAGTGGTGTAGCAGCGTTAGATGTATTAACGATGTCTAGTGAACCATCAGCCAGTTTAACTAACCAAGTCCAGCTTGAACCAAAGTTATTTACTGCTTTATCATTTAACGCGTCTTTAAATGCGTCAAATGAGCCCCATTTGGCGTTAATTGCATCAGCAATTGCACCTGTTGGAGCGCCACCGCCATTTGGAGATAGGCTGTTCCAGTAGAAAGTGTGGTTCCAGATTTGAGCAGCGTTATTAAATACACCGCCTTCTGAAGAACATACGATTTCTTCAAGTGACTTACCTTCAAACTCAGTGCCTGGGATTAAACCGTTAAGTTTAGTCACATAAGTGTTGTGGTGTTTACCATGGTGAAACTCTAGCGTTTCTTGTGAAATATGTGGCTCAAGTGCATCAATTGCATACGGTAGTGACGGTAGTTCAAATGCCATTTTTTATCTCCATCTTCTTTTGGTTGATAGTCTATTTAGTAATACGTAATGCCTGCGCAAACAGGGCACTTATCTATACCAAACAGGAATATAGTGTTACTATAATTGTTGAGTATTTTACTCAAGTTTTAGCAAACAGCAATGCTCTTGCTAAAGCTATTTAAGATTGAGGCTTTAATTGCCTATTTTAATCTATATATCTGAGGCCACAGTGAAACTTTTTCAAGGCCTAATGTGTTCGCTATCGTCATTTTGAGGTTGTAAATGGAAACCATCGATAAAATTAAACAGCAAATTGCTGAAAACCCAATCATCTTATACATGAAAGGATCACCAAAACTGCCTAATTGTGGTTTTTCTTCACAAGCATCACAAGCGTTAATGTCGTGTGGTGAACCGTTTGCTTATGTAGATATTTTACTTAATCCAGACATTCGTGCAGAGCTTCCTGCGTATGCTAACTGGCCTACTTTCCCACAACTTTGGGTTGAAGGTGAGTTAATTGGTGGCTGTGACATTATCATTGAAATGTTTCAACGTGGTGAATTACAACCACTGATCGCAGAAACAGCTGCAAAGCATAAACCTGCAGACGCTGAATAAGCGTTTAGGTAAAAAAAAGCTGCAATTTGCAGCTTTTTTTATGTCTATAAATTATTTACTCTTGTTGCTTATACGCTAAAAGTAAGGAGTGAGAAGGCAGCTTTACTCGTTTTTACGAAGCTGACTAGGTCACATGCTTCAGAGCGCGATTGAATTGCCCCTAAATTGAGCAAGTTTTCATTCTTAAATAAGTAGTTCTCAGGGTAGACTAACAAAAACACTGATCCCGCCGATTTCACGATTATGCAGGCTAATTTGCCCATGATGGGCTTCAACAATTTCTCGACACAGTGCCAACCCTAAACCACTTCCAGCTGCCTTGGTAGAATAAAAAGGGATAAGCGCACTAGCCATAACTGTTTCACTCATACCTTTTCCTTGATCGCTCACGTTAATATGAGTGCCAAGGCTATCTTGTGTTATTTTTAAACTAATATGCTCTGCTAGCGACTCTGATTCATGTGCGTTTTTCAACAGGTTAATGAGCAATTGTTCTATTTGGGTTTGATCGGCTCGTGTGGTGATGCCTTTTTGAAGGTCGCAATTAAATTGCCATTGGCTTTGTAATTGTTCGAGTAATGAATGCCAATCAACCGTTGTTATTTTAGGTGGTGGTAGTTTAGCAAACTTTCCATAGCCTTGAACGAACTCGTTTAAATGCTTTATCCGCTCTTCAATGGTAGTGAAAACGCGTTGTAAACGAGGTTCATCCACTTTCTTCGTTAACAGCTGTGCACTATGTAACATGGATGACATAGGACCTAGTGAGTTATTGAGTTCATGGCTAATGATCCGAATAACCTTTTTCCAAACTTCAACTTCTTGGCGGCTCAACTCGCGGGTCAATTGTTTAAATACAAACAACCTGTGGTGTTGGTTGTTAAGCAATAAGCGACCCATTGAAAGATGCCATGTTTGCGGTTCTTGTTCTGCTTTATCGAGAATAAATAAACCATCTACGCCTTTATTAACAGCATTAATTATTTGCTGTGGGGCTTTAGACAATAATGATGAGATTTTTTCGCCTTCAAGGGCTGTACTTGCATTAAAAAAATCTCTCGCACTGTGATTACTATAAACAATAAAATCATTATCATTTACCAATAATACAGCTTGAGGGGCGTTTTGTAATACCTTATCAAGCATCAACTCTCGTTGGTAAACCCATTGCTTTTCTTGTCTTAATTGCTTTGCAGTTTGATTGTAAAGCTGACACAAATGACCTAATTCATCATTATGGTTATAGGCCAGTAAAGTTGATAGTTCCCCATCCTTAAAATTTAATAAGCCAGTTTCTAATGAAGTAATACCTTGGACCAGTTTACTACTGAGTCGATGAGCCAATAAACTACTTAGCGCGGCTGTGAAAATAACACTCAGTGCTGTTTTTATAACGTCAACATCCAACAGCCAACAACAGATAAAAACAGGGATAACAGAGGAAAATACACACACTAAAATCACTTTAGAAGTTAAAGAAAAGCGGTATCTTGATTTAACCATTAGTAGGCAATCTCAAACTTATCAAGGCGACGGTAGAGTGCTTGTCTGCTAAGGCCAAACTCACGTGCTACTTTGGCAATCACCCCTTTATGTAAACGCATGGCATCTTCAATTTGTTGTTTGTTAGGCTCTATTTTTTGAGTCAGTGTTTGAGGCGTAATAGGAGTTAAACCAAAGTCATCGATGCTTATCTCACCGCTGGGTTTAAGCACACTGACTCGTTTACATGCATTTTCAAGTTCACGAACATTACCGGGCCATGAATGGGCTAAAAGTAGGTTTTCGCATTGTAAATCCAGCTCACGCTCTACTAAAAAATGACGAATAAGGGGAAGTATGTCATCCGGTCGTTGGTTAAGACTTGGTAAGTTAAGTTCAATTACATTTAAGCGGTAGTATAAGTCTTCTCTAAACTGTCCTTTGCTGATTGCATTTGTTAGGTTTTCATTGGTCGCTGATATTACACGGACATTAACTTTTCGGGTCTGGGTTGAACCTAAGCGCTCGAATTCTCCCGTTTGTAAAATCCGTAAGAGCTTCATTTGTCCTGATAAAGGGAGATTACCTATTTCATCTAAAAATAATGTGCCACCATCAGCCGCTTCAAATCGACCAATCCTTTGTTTTGTGATCCCAGTAAAAGCACCTGCTTCTGCACCAAATAATTCTGCTTCTATTAGTTGATGGGGAAGGGCACCTGCATTGACCGTAATAAACGCAGCATTTTGGCGAGGTGAGTTTGCTTGAATAATTTGTGCTATGCGCTCTTTACCACTGCCATTTGGGCCTGTTATTAATACTGAGACATCAGATTTGGCGACTTGTAATGCCATTTTAACTAATTGCTCCATGGCCGTACTGCGATAAATTAAACCTACTAAATTAGCATTTTCTATAGATGCATCACGCTCTTGCTGGTGGCGCAACAAGGTTTGGTTTTGTTTTTTTGTATTTCCTAGTTCAATTAGATTATTAACACAGGTAATAAGCTTGGCATCATCCCATGGTTTTGGTAAATAATCAGCCGCACCGGCTTTGACAAGTTCAACGGCCGTTTCAAGCTCAGTCCATGCAGTGATGAGAATAATCGGTAGATGGGGATTAAGCTCTCTGAGTTGATAAAAGAGCAATTTTCCCTCTTCTCCCGAGGTTGTATCGTTACTAAAGTTCATATCTTGAAGCACAAGTGCAATACGCTGATATTGCACAATTTGAATTGCTTCAAATGGGCTATTAGCAGTAACCACTTTATAGTCGTGAATCTCTAGCAATAATGATAGTGCATCTAAAATTGCAGGATTATCATCAACGATAAGTATTTTTTCCATGTGAATTTAATCGCTGTTTATTATTATTTAAATATTGAAAATGCTACACCGTATTTAGCCAGTGTAGCATAGGTTGGGAGCTGCTTTATATTGTTCTAGTGGCGATACTAGGCGAAATATTTGCTGCGCGTTTAGCTGGACCAAATACAGCCAAAATACTCATTGTAAACACCATGGCTGCGGTGGCAGCAATATAACTTGGTGGTAATACTGCTATTGAAAAGTGTTTCATTAATAATTGACCTAATAATAGTGCTGCAATAGCACCTAAAAATAAGCCGGCACTGCAAATCAGTGCATTTTCAACTAAAAAATAATTAACAATTGCAGATTTACGAGCGCCTAAAGCACGACGGGTTCCAATTTGCTTGGTACGTTTATTTATATTAAATAGCGTCAAACCAAAAATGCCCAGTGCAGTTACCAATACCAGTATGGTTATGAGCACAATTAACATACGCATCATCAATGTGTCTTCAGCCATGTATTGGGCTTTATCTTGGTCAAGGCCCCGAACTCGGATAATTACACGTTTGTTGTAATTTTCTAGCATCTCGTCTTCAATTCGTTTAGCAATATTTGCCCGCTCATTGGCTGCTGTGCGAACTAAAAAATTCCCCGAAATATTAGGATTTATATAAGGAATTAATGCGACATTATTTGGGCGGCTGTCTTTGAGCCATGGGCCTTTTGCATGCTTAATTACACCAATGACTTTCATTGGAATATCACCAAGGAATATTGTTTTTCCTAATCCATCTTCATCAGGAAATAGCTCATTTAATAATGCCTGTGTCACAATGGTAACATTGGCTCGCTGATCATTATCGTTAGTGACAACCACTTCGTCTTCTCTAAAATTGCGTCCTGCAATAAGTTCAACCCCAAGTGTTTTAATTGCATGATCATCTGTAAAAAAGTAAGCAGTTCTTGCAGAAAGCCCAGGCTCAGGAGCTGAATTGATACTGAAGTCAGAAGAGCTACCACTTCCCGATAAGGGTATGTTGTTTATATAGGCGGCGTCTTTCACTGCGGGCAAAGCTCTTAACATTGCTTCATCAAGTTCAAATTGTTGGTGGCTTTTGACATCCTTACCAAAGTGCATGACATGAAAAGCAAGTATTTCATCTTCGGGGTATCCTGTATCCTGGTTAAGATACGTTATTCTATCTTGAATAATAAACGCTGCGTTACTGACAATAGCAGTAGTAATAGCTATTTGGATAAGTAGCAACAGCGCACCAACTTTAGATCGACACAGTGCATGGAAAATAGGTTTAATTTCTAACATCATAATGCTCGTCCTTATTGGCTTTTTAGGTAAATTGCAGGATTGGTTTTACATACCAGCCAAGCAGGATAAAGCCCAGCTATTATGCAGGTGCTAATTGCAATGAGTGGGGCGCTCAATAACATGGTTAAATCCATGGTCGCTAAGCTCTCGTAGTAGCTATAGCTTTGGCGAACACCCAATAAGCCAAACTGGGCAAGGATAATACCAAGTAGCCCACCTAAAAGTCCTAGCATGGCGACTTCGATAATATGTTGCATAAAAATCTGTCGCTTACTGGCTCCAAGTGCACGGCGTACACCGACTTCTGGGGCTCGACGTAAAAATTTTGCAAGTAATAAACCGAGGATATTCGCCAAACATACAGCCAAAAACATAAAACTAAGTGCGACTAAAATTTTGTTATCTTGACTGACCACGTTGTTATAGGCCATCCACTTGTTAACATCTCGAATACTGTAAGCTAACTCTTTGCGATTAAAACGACCAAACTTTTGTTGCTCTTGCATGTAGGCTAATAAATAATTTTCATAATCATTTTTTTGTTGTTCGTTAGTTAATTCAACCCAGAATTGAATCCACACCATTTCTGACTGTAACTTGGCACTAAAGCTTCTAACATCCTCATGTTTCCAACCATTGGTATTCCCCCAATTACCAAGCTGTTTTGCTTCAAGAAGACTAAATGGCATAAAAAGTTGTTCAGGGTCATTAAATGAACCATTATTTAAATCGTAGTATTTGATGGTTAATGGCCAGTTTCTAGTAACCCCAACCACTTCATAACTCGCATCATCAAGATAAATAATTTTACCCACTGAATTTTCGCCAGCAAAAAGCTTATTATTTAACTCTTCACTGATCACAACAACGGGGGCCGCGTTTTCTTCTTGCTGCAGAGACCATTTTTCACCATAGAGAAACTCAAGATCAAACATATTAAAAAATTCTGGGGTTGTTAGTCTCGCACTTTGGCTAAATGGTTTTACTGTGTCAGAGTCTATGTAAACAGAGAATCCACTGCGCACCATTTTTAAACGCTGGCCACCTATCTCTGATTTATATAGGTTTGCAGCATCTTGATAAGTTAGTTGTAGCGGGAGGTTATCAGACGTCCACCAAGTGTGGCCATCATCCATTACTTGCAACTGCACAGCATAGAGCTGGCTACTTTTATGCGCAATAGGATCTGCTGACATCATATGATAAACGCTTAAACTGGTCATGGTTACACCAATCCCAATGGCAATCGCCAGCACCATTAAGAAACTCACCAGAGGAGTGCGCTTAAAGCTACGCCAACTTAAATCGAGGTAATGTAATAGCATGGCTTACGCTCCTGCAACATTTTTAAGGTTTTGTGCGCCTTGATACAGCGTAAAGTCGGCAAGTTGTCCATCGACCACCTGAATGTTTCTTGGCGCTCTGCGAGCAAGCTCAGGATCATGGGTCACCATAATGATGGTCGCGCCATCGCGATTGATTTGTTCAAGCAGCTCCATTACTTGACGAGCCATAAGGCTGTCGAGATTACCGGTTGGTTCATCGGCAAGTAAAAATCGTGGCTCGCCAGCAAGCGCGCGTGCTATGGCTACTCGTTGTTGCTGTCCGCCAGAGAGTTGCTGTGGCAAATGTTTTGCCCGAGAGGCAAGACCAACTTGTTCTAAACATTTTTCAATGCGACGTTTACGCTCTGCGGCTTTAATACCTCTATAACGTAGCGGTACTTCAATATTTTCATATAAGTTTAAGTCAGGTATTAAATTGAACCCTTGGAAGATAAAGCCTATTTTTTGATTTCGACAATCTGCGCGCTGGTTATCGTTTAACTTACCTACATCAATTCCATCAAGTAAATATTCACCTGCAGAGAAGGGTTCTAACATTCCAGCTATATTTAAAAAGGTCGTTTTTCCTGATCCGCTAGGGCCTGTAACAGCAATAAATTCGCCTTCATCAACGTGTAGATTAAAATCACGTAATGCATGGGTTTGAACCATTTCTGTTTGATATACTTTACTTATATTATTCATCTTTAACATGCTTTTTCCTTTTGTTGTTTGGTTCTACGCGATTGTTAGCGAAGTAATAATGTGTGTGTGTGTTTGAAACTGTTATAGCTTGAGATAATCAATTCATCGCCAGCTTGAACCCCTGAGATTAACTCAACCGCATTAATGCTGGTTGCACCAATTGAAATATCAATGAGCTGAGCTGTATCACCGGTAATTTTATAAACCTGTGTACCGCCTTGTTGTAAAAATGCCCCACGCTTAACTTGTAAAACATCGTCACGATTTTCTAATAAAATACGTGCTGTTAATCGTTGGTTTTGTCTGATACCCGTCATGTCTTTGTCAAAACGTACACGCGTTGTGACTTCTCTATTATTTACTTCTGGTGAAATGGCAGAGAGGGCGCCCATCACTTTGCTAGCGCCCATTGTTATCTCTACGTCCATACCTAAACCAAGCTCATTTGCATAACTTTCAGGGACTTGTAGCTCTGCTTCAAAATTACTCAAATCAACTAAAGTCATTAATGGTTGGCTTTGTGTTACCGCTTCTCTTTGTTGAACTAGTAAGTTACCTACAATCCCTGACACAGTGGCTTTAATTGTTAAGTTATTAACTTTACGAAGTAGATCATCGACAATCAGTTGTTGACGAGTGACATCTCGTTTAGCGGCCTGTAGTTCAAAAGCAAGTGTATCTTTGGACAATTCAACTTCTTGCTCTGCATGTTTATAAGAGAGTTTTGCACGGGCAAGCTCATCAATGGCTTTTTCGTGATCAATTTGACTGATCACATTTTTTTGCATTGATAAGGCCGCTCTGCGATTTTCTCTATCGGCAGCGTTTAACTCTACTTGTGCTAGATCAAGTGCTTTATTTAAGCTTAATGATTGGCGGCGTGCCTCAAGGTGTTTACGTTGTAGCTCGCCCTCAAGACGAGCTAAAACAGACTGTTGCTGCTTTAATTCGTTTGTGAGCTCAGGACTATCAACCATGGCTATTACATCATGCAGTTTTACTGAGTCACCAGCATTAACCTTCAATGAAACAAAGCCTCGTTCAGGGCTGTAAACTTTTGGTGCTCTGGCGGCCACAATTTTACCGCTGGCTGCAACATCGCGTATTAGTGATTGGCGTACAACTGTAGCTATTTGTAGGCTTACTCTATCAACCGAGATAGTACCTTCTTGATCAGCATTTAATAGTGCATATACACATAGAGCAACTAGGCCCACAATAAATATAAACAGCCTGATGTATTTTTTAAAATTTATAGGTTGTGAGATTTGCGTGTCTTGCCCGCTAGTGTCTTTAATCATTATATGTTCTCTTAGTGTTTTTCAAACACAGTAATCATTAGCGAGGCAATAAACAGAATAATTGGTGAAATTAAAAATAAGCCAATAGTAAACATTCGAACATCCTCAAAACTTATATAGTTATGCTGTATTCGAATAGCATGCCATTTTTTATCTTATTGAATTTATTTGATTTTTAACTTTACCCTTTTTGTTTTACATGTCCGCGGACATAAAAAGTGTCCGCTGCGGGCACTTTTTTGATTTGTCTATGGGATGAGGTTACCTCAACGTAAAGCAAAGAAAGTTGTTAATTAATGCATAGCATAAGACTAACGTGCAAATTCATTGAATAAACTATGTGCTAAATAGAAGTCGATGTAATTAAATGTCGTATTTAGATGTATTACGAATAAAGCAAAAATGATGGAATGATGTGTAATGAATAGTTATTCATTTTGGTGCTACTTTACGTTTACGTAAACTGCCTATTGTGAAGAGAATTTATTTACAAGTTTTTAAAAATAACACCGGTGTCAATCTATTTTTCGATCCGAAATTCGTGGAAATGTTAATATTTGGCACTGTTTTATAATTTTTTATTAAATTGAAATATATTCAATATAATGAATATGTATTCATAAAAATATTGACTCAAGGGTGGAATAACGCTAATTTTGGTCGTCTGTTAGCAAATCGTCGAGCCGTTCATCCACGTTAACAGCGCAGCAAGGGGAGGGGTCCATGTTATATGACTCAAAACTAGAAAAAGATAATTGTGGCTTTGGCTTAATAGCCCAAGTTAATAACCAAGCGAGTCACCGACTCATTCGCACGGCTATCACCGGTTTAGATCGCATGCAGCATCGCGGTGGTATTTCTGCTGATGGTAAAACAGGTGATGGCTGTGGCTTATTATTACAAAAACCAGACAGCTTCTTTCGTGCTATTGCTGCTGAGAATAATTGGCATTTAGGTAAAAATTACGCCGTTGGGATGATTTTCCTCAATGCTGATCCGGTATTAGCACAAGCAGCCAAAGATATTTTAAGCGAAGAACTAGAAAAAGAAACGCTAAATATTTTGGGCTGGCGTGTAGTTCCAACCGATCCATCAATGTTAGGACCTATTGCTCTAAAACAATTGCCAGGTTTTGAACAAATTTTTATTAGTGCGCCAGAAGGTTGGCGTTCTAAAGATTTAGAGCGCCGCTTATATGTTGCACGACGTCGTGCTGAAAAGCGTCTAATGGATGATGAGTCATTTTATATTGCGAGCTTATCTGGGCTAGTCACAATATATAAAGGCTTAATGATGCCTGCTGACTTGCCTAATTTTTATCTTGATCTTGCGGATATTCGCATGACCAGTGCTATTTGTGTTTTTCATCAACGCTTCTCTACAAACACACAGCCTCGCTGGCCTTTAGCGCAACCATTTCGTTATTTAGCACACAATGGTGAAATTAATACTATTGAAGGTAACCGCCAATGGGCACGTGCCCGTTCTTATAAATTTGCTTCGCCACTTATTCCTGATTTACAAAGTGCAGCGCCGTTTGTTAATGAGACAGGGTCTGACTCATCTAGCCTCGATAATATGCTGGAGCTATTTTTAGCTGGTGGTATGGATTTATTCCGTGCGATGCGCATGCTAGTGCCGCCAGCATGGCAAAAAAACCGAGCTATGGATGACGACTTACGTGCGTTCTATGATTTTAACTCTATGCATATGGAACCGTGGGATGGCCCTGCAGGCATCGTTATGTCTGATGGGCGCTTTGCAGCCTGTAACCTAGACCGAAATGGTCTGCGCCCTGCACGTTATATTATTACTCAAGATGGCTTTATTACTTTAGCTTCTGAAGTGGGAATTTGGGATTACACCGCTGATGAGGTGGTCGAAAAAGGACGTGTTGGCCCAGGCGAGCTACTCGTTATTGATACCAAACTCGGAAAAATTTGGCATTCAGATGAAATTGACCAAGATTTAAAATCACGCCACCCTTATAAATCGTGGTTAGAAGAAAACGTTAAACGCTTAACACCTTTTGAAGCACTGACTGAGCAAGATGCAGGTAATCGCTCATTCGATGATGCAACTCTAGCCAAATACCAAAAGATGTTTGGCTATACTAATGAAGAGCTAGACAGTGTTATTCGTGTTATGGGTGAAAATGGTCAAGAAGCTACCGGTTCAATGGGTGACGATACGCCGTTTGCCGTCCTAAGCGAAGGGCATCGTTCACTTTACGATTATTTCCGCCAGAAGTTTGCCCAAGTGACTAATCCGCCAATTGATCCGTTACGTGAAAACCATGTAATGTCGTTGGCAACGTGTATTGGCAGTGAACAAAACGTATTTAATGAAACGACAGGGCATGCTAAACGCCTGCAATTTGATACGCCTATTTTAATGTATGCTGACATGCAGCAGCTACTCAATGCCGATGAAGCACACTACAGTTACTGTAAGATTGACATTACTTACACCATAGAAGAAGGCCTTGAAAACGCCGTTAAGCGTGTTTGTGATGAAGCACAAGAAAAAGCAGCATCAGGCTGCATTATGCTCGTATTAACGGATCGTAACTTTGATGGCAATCAATTACCTATTCCTGCTGCTATGGCGGTGGGTGCGGTACAAAAACGCTTGGTAGATAATAACTTACGCTGTGAGTCTAACATCATTATTGAAACCGGTAGCGTTCGTGACGCGCATCAATTTGCTGTTCTACTTGGCTTCGGTGCAACCGCAATCTACCCGTATTTAGCGTATGAGTCACTTGTGGCCATGAGCGATAGTAAGGTAATTAATAAGTCATACTGCGAAGTGACACTGGCTTATCGTCAAGCAATTAATAAAGGCTTGTACAAAATCATGTCGAAAATGGGTATTAGCACCGTGGCTTCATATCGTTGTTCGATGTTGTTTGAAGCGGTTGGTCTATCTGACGCGATTGTTGAGATGTGTTTTAAGGGCGTTGCAAGTCGCATAAAAGGGGCGTGTTTTAGCGACTTTGATGATGATCAGCAAAGCTTGCATAAACTGGCGCTTAGTAAACGTAAATTATTAAGCCATGGCGGTTTATTTAAATACGTTCACGGCGGCGAGTATCATGCTTACAACCCTGATGTGATTCAAACGTTACAAAAAGCAGTACGTAGCGGCGAGTATAGTGATTACAGCGAATACGCAAAGCTAGTTAATCACCGTCCAGTCGCGACTTTGCGCGATATGTTGGCTTTAAAACTGCCAGAAAAGGGTATAAGCATTGATGCCGTCGAGCCTGCCACTGAGCTTTATAAACGTTTTGATTCTGCAGCGATGAGTATTGGTGCATTATCACCAGAGGCGCATGAAGCACTAGCCATTGCTATGAACCGTTTAGGTGGTTGCTCAAATTCTGGCGAAGGTGGCGAAGATAAACTTCGTTACGGTACAGAAAAAAATTCACGGATTAAACAAGTGGCCTCAGGTCGATTTGGTGTAACACCTCATTATTTACGCAGTGCGGATGTCATTCAAATAAAAGTGGCTCAAGGCGCTAAGCCGGGCGAAGGCGGGCAGTTACCAGGTGAAAAAGTAACGCCCTATATTGCCAAGCTTCGTTACTCTGTACCGGGTGTGACACTAATTTCACCGCCACCGCATCATGATATTTACTCTATTGAAGATTTAGCCCAGCTTATTTTTGATTTAAAGCAAGTAAACCCGAATGCACTGATTTCAGTAAAACTGGTATCTGAACCGGGCGTAGGAACAATTGCAACCGGTGTTGCAAAAGCGTATGCCGATCTAATTACTATCTCAGGCTACGATGGTGGCACAGGTGCAAGTCCCTTAACCTCGGTTAAATATGCTGGCAGCCCATGGGAGCTTGGCCTTGCAGAGACGCAACAAGCACTTGTCGAAAATGGCCTTCGTCATCGTATTCGCCTGCAAACAGATGGGGGGTTGAAAACCGGGCTTGATATCATCAAAGCAGCCATTTTAGGCGCTGAAAGTTTTGGTTTTGGTACCGGACCTATGGTGGCGTTAGGCTGTAAATACTTACGAATTTGTCACTTAAATAACTGTGCTACCGGTGTAGCAACTCAAGACGATACATTGCGTCAAAAGCACTATCATGGCTTACCAGAAATGGCGATGAACTACTTTAAGTTTATAGCTCAAGAAGCGCGTGAAATTATGGCAAGTTTAGGTGTTGCAAACCTAACCGATTTGATTGGTCGCTTAGATTTACTCGAAGCCATTGAAGGCAAAACAGCCAAGCAGCAAAAAATAGATTTATCAGCGGTTATCGCTCAGCCAAACAACCCTACGGGTGAAACATTGTTTTGCAGTACACCAAATAGCTCGCACTATTTAGGTGAGTTAAATGAGAGCTTACTCGGCAAGGCACAAGAGGCAATTGATAACTCAAGCGGCATTTCATTAGTGAGCCGTATATGTAATACCGATAGATCTGTTGGCGCAATGCTTTCTGGTTATATTGCTGATAAGCACGGTAATCAAGGTATGGCAGCAGATCCCGTAGTGATTGAGCTTCATGGTACCGCTGGCCAGTCATTCGGGGTATGGAACGCTGGCGGCCTTGAAATGACTTTAGTTGGTGATGCCAACGATTACGTTGGTAAAGGAATGGCGGGCGGTAAGCTAGTCGTTCGCCCACCACTGGGTTCGTCATTTGAAAGTCACAAAGCAACCATCGTAGGTAATACCTGTTTATATGGTGCCACTGGCGGTAAATTGTTTGCAGCCGGATGTGCTGGTGAGCGTTTTGCTGTGCGTAATTCGGGTGTGCAAGCTGTTGTTGAAGGTGTTGGTGATAATGGTTGTGAATATATGACAGGTGGTGTGGTATGTGTACTTGGTAATGTAGGGGTTAACTTTGGTGCAGGTATGACCGGTGGTTTTGCTTATATTTTAGATGAACGAGGTGATTTTGAGAAACGCATTAACCCAGAGTTGGTTGAAGTGGTTACTTTAGATGATTTGAGTTCACATCAAGAGCATTTACGCGGCTTAATTGCTGACCATTTAGAGCTAACAGGCTCATGCAGAGCAGAAACTATTTTAGCTAATTTTGAACTTTATTTACCGATGTTCAAATTAGTAAAACCTAAATCAAGTGACGTAAAAAGTTTACTCGGGCATCGCGCTCGCAGTAGCGCCGAACTACGTGTTCAGGCGCAATAAGGGGGCAGTATGAGCGAAAATGTATATCAATTTATAGACGTGCAGCGTGTAGACCCACGCAAGAAACCAATCTCGTCGCGTAAAAAATCGTTCGTAGAAATTTATGAACCCTTTTCAGAAAACCAAGTTAATTCACAGGCAGATCGCTGCCTTGATTGCGGTAACCCTTATTGTGAGTGGAAATGTCCAGTACATAACTATATTCCACAATGGTTAAAACTGATCCGTACAGGGCGCATTTTAGAGGCGGCTGAGCTTTCGCACCGTACTAACAGTTTGCCTGAAGTGTGTGGTCGAGTATGCCCGCAAGATCGCTTATGTGAAGGCTCATGTACATTAGATGAAGAATTTGGTGCGGTAACAATTGGTAATATTGAAAAGTACATCACCGATACCGCGTTCAAAATGGGCTGGAAGCCAGACATGTCCTATGTGACATGGACTGATAAAAAAGTGGCTATTATCGGCGCAGGACCCGCAGGGTTAGGCTGTGCTGATATTTTAGTACGCAACGGCGTAAAGCCTGTGGTATTTGACCGTCACCCAGAAATTGGTGGACTGTTAACTTTTGGTATACCTTCTTTTAAATTAGAAAAAGAAGTCATGCAAAAACGTCGCGAAATATTTACTGAAATGGGTGTTGAATTTAAGCTTAATGTCGAAGTGGGTAAAGACATTAGCATGGATGAAATACTTAATGAGTATGACGCCGTATTTTTGGGAGTGGGGACTTATCAGAGTATGCGTGCGGGGCTTGAAAACGAAGATGCTCCGGGTGTGCATGATGCACTGCCATTCTTAATTGGTAACACCAATCGCGTAATGGGCTACGATGAGTCTAAGCAAGCCTGTATTGATATGGCAAATGAAAAAGTCGTTGTGCTAGGTGGCGGTGATACTGCAATGGATTGCGTGCGAACATCAATTCGTCATAATGCATTAAAGGTGACCTGTGCGTACCGTCGTGATGAAGAAAACATGCCTGGCTCAAAACGTGAAGTAAAAAATGCCAAAGAAGAGGGCGTGATTTTTACTTATAACGTTCAGCCAAAAGGGATTGTCCTTAATGATAAAGGCGCAGTCGCTGGCGTTAAAATGGTAAAAACTCAGCTTGGTGAGGCAGATGAAAACGGCCGTCGTCGCGCTGAAGAAGTACCCGGATCAGAGCATATTATTGAAGCAACACAAGTGATTATGGCATTTGGCTTTAAGCCTCATAAAATGGACTGGTTAGAAAAATACGATGTAGAAATTAACCACTGGGGCGGTATTAATGCACCTGAACAAGGTGAATTTACTCATCAAACTACCAACCCTAAAATATTTGCTGGAGGCGATATTGTTCGTGGCTCAGACTTAGTAGTTACCGCTATATTTGAGGGACGTAATGCTGCAGAAGGCATTATGGATTATTTAAAAGTGTAAATAATTCTTTTGTTAGAATGGAGTCAAAAGCAAACTTTCGGGTTTGCTTTTTTATTCCCTCAGTTTTACAAATAAAAATGCCCGCAATACACAGGTTGCGGGCATTTTTAAACGCTATGTTAGTTAATCCATCGAGAAGTGATCAAGGCTCGATTTCACTCTGGCTTGTCGACGTTTCACACTTTTATAGCAGATAATGTTACAAACAAGCTGTAGGCTAATAACCAACCAACTAAGTGTTATTAAGCCACTAATAGTTGTGCTGCTAAAAACTAACATAACAGCAATAACAATATGTACAATCAATGCCATATTTAAAAAACGATATAAGCCTTGTTTAAATTGTGTATGTTTAAACTTGCTAAACATGGCTAAAAGTACACTAACTATAAGTAGTAGCCAGTTAATTGCTAAGCCAAAATAAATGACCGTTGTTTGCATCAAGGTATCCTCACCGTATCAAGGTAACGCACTATAAATGTATAATTTTATCCGTGCGCTTTTATAAGCTCTTTCGCATTTGCTTTAGCTGTTTTGCTAATGTTATCACCACCCAGTAAGCGCGCAATTTCATTAACCCTGCCATCTTTATTCAATGCCAGCATATGCGTAAATGTTTCACCATTAGCGATTTCTTTGGCAACAAAAAATTGCTGATGAGCACTACTGGCCACTTGCGGTAAATGAGTTACACAAATTACTTGTGTCGATTTACCTAATTGGCGAAGTAGTTTACCAACGGCAGCAGCCGTTGGGCCAGAAATACCGACATCAACTTCATCAAATATAAGCGTAGGAGTCGTGACTTTTTGGGCAATAATAACCTGAATAGCCAAACTAATGCGTGATAGCTCACCACCAGAGGCTACTTTTGCTAAAGGTTGCAATGGTTGCCCTGGGTTTGTTGATACTAAAAACGATACATTATCAAAACCTAAGCTGTTTGGAGAGCGATCGGTATGTGCTGTAAGGGCTATTTCAAAAACGCCATTTTCCATAGATAAATTAGCCATGCTTTCGCTGATCAAGCCATTAAGTGTATTAGCGTATTGATGACGGCTAGCACTTAATTCCTCACTAGCCGTTTGATAATCTTCAAGAGCTGCTGTAATTTCACCTTCAAGCTGTTCGAGGCGCGAACTATTACTGCTTATAGAGTCTAGCTCTTGTGTTACATTTTGATGAAACTCAACGAGCTCTTGTGGCTTTATATGGTGTTTTCTTGCTAAATCCATAGCGCCGCTGAGCCTGTTTTCTACTTCCGTTAAGCGAGTAGGATCTAAGTCAGCTTGTTCAGTATAATTGCGTATTTCTCTGCTTGCTTCTTCAACTTGAACCGCCGCTTCTGTCAGTAATGCTGCTACATTGGCCAGGGTTTCATCATAATGTGCAAGTTCATTAAATTGTTGCGCGCTATGTTGTATAAGAGAGCACGCATTTTGCTCATCACTTTCGTATAAGTGTTGTAGCTCGCGCTGACAAGATTGCAAAATAGTTTGGCTATTACTGAGCTTATAATGCTCTGCTTCTATTTGTTCAAATTCACCTGTTTGCAAGGCAAATTCATCAAGTTCAGCTACTTGGTATTCTAATAACTGTTTCTGCGCAGCTTGTTGTTGCTGTTGATGTTCTAGTTGTTTAAATTCTTTTTGTAAATCAGCATAACGTTTATAGCGTTGGCTTACAGCATTAACTAGATTTTGATGCCCGGCGTAAGCATCCAGTAGCTGTAATTGATGCTCTGCTTTTAATAGATGCTGGTGTGCATGTTGACCGTGTATAGAAATTAAATATTGGCCTAGCTCTTTTAGCTGTGCAGCGGTGACAGGGCTACCATTAATGTAGCTTTTGCTGCGGCCATTCTTGCAAACAACTCTACGAAGTAGACATTCGTTATCGTCATTATTAAGCATGTTCTCTTCTAGAAATGCATGGGCGTGTGGCAAATTGCTTAAATCAAATTGCGCACTTACCTCGGCTTTATCAGTGCCTGGGCGCACAGCTGAAGCCTCTGCTCGTTCTCCAAGGCACAATGATAACGCATCAATAGCGATTGATTTACCCGCACCCGTTTCACCGGTAATAGCGGTCATGCCCGAATGCCATTCAGTGCTTAAATTACTTACAATTGCAAAATTTTTAATTTCTAAACCAATTAACATACTGTTCATCCATCCAGTGAATTAACTGTTAATTTATACAGTGTTTTGGTTTATTGCAAACTAAATTTCTATATTTTAAGCAAGGCTGGACTCAATTAGTGTTTTTTTTTCTTCATCAATAGGGAGGGTTTCATCGTTAAGATCAATATTATCAACTGGTTGTATGTTGTCTTCAGTTTTCAACTTTAAGATTAACGTAGGAAGGACTTCTTGGTAAAAATTTTTATTGTATAAAATACCTTGAGCTGGCAACTCTGCTATAAAATATTGAGTGCTGTCGGCAAATGCTTGGCTATTATTACTTTTATAGGTTTTTATAAGCTCTTCGTTAAGTATATTAATAAGTTGGTCACATAACGATTCCAGCTTAACTAAATTTTCATCGGTGTGAGGCTGTACCACAAAAAAGTTACTAACAACGGCTTGAATTCGAGGAAGGTGCTTAGCACTGATTACTTTTGCATCAAGTAACTCGTTTAGTTTTATTTTTAAACGTGATTGAGTACTTGCTACGCGCTCGTTAAACAGCTTTTTCTTTGCTTCAATGGTTTTTTTTCGATTACTCTCAATTAGCATGTAACTGCCAAGTAGGGTAATTAATAATAATAAAGCAAGAAATACTACATAATTCATTACTACTTTTTCCTGATGATATTTAAAATTTCTAGTCCAATATTTTGCGCTAAAGTTGCATGTTTGGCAATAAAATTAGGGGCTAATGATTTTTTCAGATTAAAATTCGTTCAAACTAGTATAGACGACTACCCCAATTAAGCTTTTTACGTAGCACATTATAATAAGAGTAATTTTTGGGGTGAATTAAGCGTAATTTTTTATCAGCTTTACGTATAACTACCTCGTCCCCAGGTAATACGGCGAGTACAACATGGCTGTCACAGCTTACTTGTAAGCTATCAGTATTATCTAAACTAAGCTTTAAACGCACTTCATTGTCAGCATCAACCACTAAAGGGCGACTTGATAAAGTATGTGGAAACATGGGAACCAGTGACATTGCATTAAGCTCTGGTGTTAAAATAGGCCCACCGCCCGATAAAGAGTATGCCGTTGAGCCTGTTGGAGTGGATACAATCAAACCGTCGGAACGTTGTGAAAATACAAAATCATCGTTAATAAAGGCTTCAAACTCAATCATGTGTGCTACTTTATCAGCATGAAGCACCGCTTCGTTTACTGCTGAATTAGCACTTTTAAGCTCGTTATGTCGATACACTTCAACTTCTAATAGAAAACGTTTCTCTTCAATGTAATCGCCGCTGAGTACCTGCTCTAAGCTACCTTCAAATCCTTCTGGGTTCAGATCTGTTAAAAAGCCTAAATTACCTCTATTAACACCAATTACGGCTATGTCAAAGCGTGCCAGCACCCTTGCAGCACCAAGCATGTTGCCATCGCCTCCAACCACAATCGCTAAGTCGGCACGCTCGCCTAAATCAACGAGCTTTACGAGTTTGTCACTCGGTACATCACTAAGTTGACTCCCTGTACGTTTTTCAACAATCACCTCAAAGCCTAAAGCTAATAAAAACGTATGTAATCGTTGTAAAGTAGCGGCAGCATTAGGATGATTTGGCTTACCAATCAAGCCGATAGTATTAAAGGGAGAGTCCATAATAAATACACTGAAAGTTCTAATATTTGTAGAGTAACCTAAAACAGAAGTGTTTGAAAACATGGATTTTAGTAATACCCAGCGGATTTAATCAATTCACTGTAAAATTTAGATTTATTGTATTTTTTATACTTGAAATAATAATGCTTAGCCCCGATATAATAACTATGCATAAAGATGTAGATAACATGAAACTAAACCCACGAGATCAGCAAATATTTGCCGCTGTTATGAGTATGTACTGTAATGGCGATGGCTTACCTGTGCCGTCAACAAAAATTGCAAAGCAAAAAGGTATGGCGGTTTGCTCTGCTACTGTTCGTAACGCAATGGCGCGACTTGAAAAAATAGGTTTGTTGTATTCACCACACACATCGGCTGGCCGTGTGCCAACTAATGATGGGTTTGACTATTGGTTTGATGAGTTTTTTTCGCTCAAAGATATTGCTAATTATTGGCAACCTGAGCAGGCACAATTAGTTGAGCTTGCGCATGGTTTGAGTCAACGCTACCAAGTATGTTGTTGTGTAGGGTTACCCCAAGTTAGAACACAGCAGGTATTTAGAGTAGAAGTGCTCGATTTTGATGCAAACAACTGGCTTATTTTACTTTTAGATAGAGCAGGACAGAGCCACAATATTTGTATTAATAAGCCTAATGACCCTAGCGATAGCCAACGCTATGAATTTGCGACTTGGCTCAATACGGTTTTTAGTCAACAATCTTTAATCGAAGGCCTTTATCGGATGCAGGCAATGGCCAATACGGCACCACGTAATTGTCATGATTCTTTAACTCAATGGACCCGTGAGCTAAGCCAAAAATTAGGCTCAGATAACAGCATTGTTGTTGGGGAAAATTACCTTTATAAGAAAATAGACTGTGAGCAAAGTCTCAATATTGGTGTGTCATTCTTAAATTTTGTTGAAGATAAACTCGTTTTCAAAAATGGGGTCTCCATTCTTAGTGCCGAAAACTTACCTTTTAGCTCCTGTGATGATCTTATAGTGATCAGTGTGCCGTATTTTCAAAACCAAGAATATCAAAGTCGTTTTTGTGTTATTTGTCCAAAATCAGCGCAATTAGAGAAAATAATCCAAGAATTTAAATTATTAGAGCCATTGAGCTCTTGAATCTTTTTATTCAATCCCCATAATTACCGCAGTTGTAAAGAATTGGAGCGTATATTTTATGTCTGAGCAGACACAAAACCCAGAGCAAGAAGTAGAACTGAACGAAGAAGTGACGCAAATGGAAGCCGATGTTGAGGCGGCAGTTGAAGCAGCTGAGCAACATGCCGAGCAAGAGCAAAGCCCTGAAGCAGAAATTGCTATGTTATATGCCGAGCTTGAAACTGCAAAGCAAACTATTGCAGATCAAAAAGATAGCGTAGTTCGCGCTGCTGCAGATGTGGACAATATGCGTCGTCGCGCTGCACAAGATGTAGAAAAAGCACACAAATTTGCACTAGAAAAGTTTGCTAATGAATTACTCCCTGTTATAGATAACTTAGAGCGTGCTATTGAGTTTTCTGATAAAGAAAATGAAACGCTTAAGCCTTTACTTGAAGGCATTGATATGACAGTGAAAAGCTTTAACGACGCGGTAGCTAAATTTGGTGTTGAAATTGTAAACCCTCAAGGTGAGCAGTTTAACCCAGACTTTCATCAAGCAATGTCAATCCAACCAAGCAACGATGTAACCCCAAATACTGTTTTAGCAGTAATGCAAAAAGGCTACACATTAAACGGTCGTTTATTACGCCCTGCAATGGTCATGGTATCTAAAGCCGCTGACGCTTAATTAAGTATACAATTTAAAAATGCCTCATTATGAGGCATTTTTTTTGTCTTTCAAATAATGTATTAACTGCACCAGTATTGTCAGTACCACCGCACTAAACATTAAACTAGAAAATGGAACCGCACTTTGTGCATGCATTACCGCTAATATAGGGCCTACTAATGCGCCACTACCAAAACGCAAGGTGCCGATAACCGCCGTAGCAGTTCCGGTATTTTGTTCAAACTTCATCAAAATTAATGAATCTGCATTACTTGCTATTATGCCTAAGCTCATCATTAACGGGGCAATAGCCGCAACAATAAAGTAAAGCGATAAATGCAACACACTAAAGCTGAGTAATGCTGTGCCAGATAAAAAACCACACATTAGCCCGTAATAAAGCATTTTTCGTGAGCCAATACGCGGCACTACGCGAGTATTTAAAAAGTTACCAAACATCAGCGCCATTACATTAAAAGCGAATAGCAGGCCAAACAATTGTTCCGATACTTTAAATAAGTCGAGGTAAATATATGGAACCGAGGTTAAAAAGCAAAAAAAGCCAAACGACACAAACATCGAGCTTAAAATATCAGCGCGGGCGTGCGGGTTGCTTAATACCACTTTGTAACTCGAAAAGAATAGCGATAACCCTTTTCGATCATTTTTAAATATCGGGATATCGATTAAATAACGCTGCACAAAAAGTAAAATTACAAAGCTATAAGCCGCTAAAACAATAAAAATAGTCGACCAAAGCGAAAAGCCTAAAATAACTGAGCCGATAGAGGGGGCAAGTAAAGGCGCTATCATCATAATCATAGACACGTACGACATACCCTTAGCAGTATTTTTTTGATATATGTGTCTAATTATCCCAGGAACCACAACCGTAGCTGCCGCCCCTGTAAATGCCTGTACTGCTCTTAACAGCCAAAAAGTATGCACTTCAGTGGTAAATGCTAAAGCGAGTGAACTCAAGCCAAATAAACTGAGCCCTATTCGTGCCAGTTTACGCCTGCCAATTTGATCGGCTATGGGGCCAAAAAATAACATGCCCAATGCATAACCTGCTAAATAGATACTCAACGAGATTTGAACATTTGGCATGCTAGTATTGAGATCGTTGGCAATTACCAGCATAGCCGGTAAATACATATCGATGGCTAAAGGCGTGATTGCTACAATACTGGCTAATAAAGGCAATAAAATACGGGTATTAAAAGAAGAAGCCGAAGCGCTCATTTAAAAACTCAAAACAACGAATATAGGTTGGGCAGTATAGCAGGGCAATGGCGTTGGATAAACTTAGTTTGCCTGCTAACTTAATTGTTTAATCGCAAAAAGCAAAGATTTTAAACCAACACTGCGTTTGGTATTCTATACTCAGTAACAAACTTTTTTAGGGCATTATAATGAAGAAATTGGTTTTGGCAGTACTTGCCAGTGCAGTATTAGTAGGTTGTAAAACATCACCAACTGGACGCACACAGATTGCGCTTTACTCAGATCAACAAATGAGTCAAATGGGCACTGCGAGTTTTGCCCAAATGAAAAAAACGCAGCCGGTAAATAAAGACCCAAAAGTTAACAGTTACGTCAATTGTATTGCTGACAAAGTAGTAGCCGTGCTTCCTACAGATTATGCATCTCAAAATTGGGAAGTGGTGGTATTTGAAGATGAATCTGCAAACGCTTTTGCATTGCCAGGTGGTTATATTGGCGTGCACACTGGATTATTAAAAATTGCTACAAATCAAGATCAGCTTGCAACTGTTTTAGGTCATGAAGTCGGTCATGTGATTGCAGAGCACTCAAATGAACGTGTTTCACAAAGCTCTATTTTACAAACCGGAATGAAAGTGGGCAGTGCGGCGCTTGAAATGGGTAACGTGCAATACCGCAATGAAATTATGCAAGGGCTTGGTCTTGGCGCTCAATATGGTGTGGTTTTACCGTTTAGTCGTTCACATGAGACAGAAGCTGACGTTATTGGTTTAGATTTAATGGCGCAAGCAGGTTTCAACCCTAAAGAGTCTGTTACGCTTTGGCAAAATATGAGTCAAGCGGGCAGTGGGGCAACGCCAGAGTTTTTATCAACTCACCCAGCACCAACAAGCCGTATTGCAAATTTACAATCGCAAATGAGTAAAGCGCTTAGTGAGCAAAAAGCAGCTAAAGCACAAGGTAAAAATCCGCAGTGTAAGTTGTAATCAACCATAAAAAAACCTGTCTAATGACAGGTTTTATTTTTTAATAGTTAAGTATTTAATTATTAAAAAGTCCACTCTATGTGTACTTGTGGAACTGACTCTGTAACATCTGTACCAAGTTTGTTATGCCAGTACTGCCACTCCATACCTAACAGTAAGGTGTTTTCTTTCATTTCTAGCGCATGCCCCATATCCCATACAATAATAGGTTGAGCTAAAAACCAAGCGCGTACGTCATTACCAAACTCATCTTCACGCTCAGCAATATATTCCGCATGACCCTTAACACTAAATTTTTGTGAGCCGATCATAAATGGATATTCAAAAGCAACGTCAAACATCCAGCTGTTGGTTTCAATTGGCGCACCGCCTTTCGCAACACCTTCACTATCATCAATGTAGGCAGTCACAAGGGTTGAGAAGAAATTAAAACCAGGTACATCCCAGCTTAATTTTACACCCGGTAAGTATTTAACAACTTTAGCATCGCCTGCGGCATTAATACCCATGGTTAGGCCAACATCAACGAGCGCACCTGACGCTACTTTTTCGTCCATAACGGCCGATAAGCTAAGCGTAGAATAACCTTCAAAGTAAAAGTCTTGATCTTGGTAGTTATCGTCATTGCCATCAGTGCTGTAATCAATAAAGAAAAAGTTATCCCCATAGTCATGGCCTGAAGCATGTTGCAATGAATAAACCGTGGTGCTTGATTTTTGTTCAGTGAACGGGTTTTTATGATTACCGTTGTTAATATGAAGCGCAGTACTGCTCCAATTAGCAGCAGTAGCTGTTGAACTTAAGGCACACGCACTAAGTGCAACGAGAGGAAGTAAGTTTTTAATTTTCATAACCATATTTTATGTGACACGCTGAATACCACATTATAGCAAAGACGGTTAATTTGTTAATTATTTATTGTCATAAACAGTGTACTAGCATGTGGCTAATACACTGTTTAAAGAAGATTTAAGCTTTATTACGACGTAAACAAATAACCGCAATAGCGGTAAAAGCTAAAATAAAGCAGTAGTAAGATGAGGTTGATACTTCCCACGGGCTAATTTTAAATGTAGCACCAAGCAGAAGTGCTTGTGCGCCGTAAGGTAAAGACCCTTGGGTAACACAGGCAAAAATATCTAATAAACTGGCAGAACGTTTACCACTAATTTCGCCATCGTCAGCTAGCTTTTTAGCAATAGGACCAGTCACAATAATAGACACTGTGTTGTTAGCAATACACATATTGCTGGTTAGCACTAATGCAGCTATCCCTAACTGATCCGCTACCTTGCGATGCCATTTTGCAATGACCTTAGTGATTGCTTGAATTTTTTGCGCGATGTAGTCGAGGCCGCCATTAATACGAATAAACTCAGAGAGGCCACCAATAAACATAGACAGTAAAAATATTTCCTGCATGTCGCTAAAACCTTGGTAAATATCTTTTACAAAGCTGGCGCCTTCATAGCTTCCGGTAAAGCCCATCAATGCGGCGAAAACAATACCGCTTAACAGTACTACAAATACATTAAAGCCCATTACCGCCAAGACTAGAATAAAGGCATAAGGAAGTACTAATAAAATATCGTAGTCTTTGGTATCAACTACCTGTGCTGCAGGCGTTAAAAACAATAGTAATGCAATAGTAAGGATAGCGGCCGGAACAGCAATTTTAAGATTTTCTTTAAACTTATCTTTCATTTCACAGCCTTGCGTGCGGGTAGCTGCAATCGTAGTGTCGGAAATTATTGATAGGTTATCACCAAACATGGCGCCAGATACAATGGTACCGGCCATTAATGCGGGATCAATCCCTGTTTTCATTGATACTGCATAAGCAATTGGGCCAATAGCACCGATAGTTCCCATTGACGTGCCCATCGCAGTAGAGATAACCGCTGCAATTAAAAACAAACCAGGCAGAAGTAATGAAGGGGGAATAAGAGAGAGACCAGCATTAACAACCGCGTCAACGCCACCGGTTGCCCCTGCAACCGCAGAAAAAGCACCTGCTAATAAATAGATAAGGCACATGGTAATAATATTGTTATTACCCACGCCTTTAATAAAGGTTTCTACACTTTGATTAATACTGGCTTTGTTTAAGATAAAGGCTAAAACAATCGCAGGTAAAATAGCGACCGGTGCTGGGAGTTGATAAAATGCATAATCAACCCCTTGAGATTGCAAATATAAGCCTGAGCCTAAAAAAATAGCAACAAAGGTGAGTAGGGGTAGCAAAGAAAATCTTGCTTTATTTTTATCAAATGATGGCTGCATCATAATCCTCATTAATTATTCATAGCAATCGAAACCGATTGATATACTTAACAGCCAAAGCATCCCTCTTTTAGCTGAATTTAGTTGTTTGTTTTACTATCTAACCAGATAAGTAACTCAACAGCGCCCGCAAGCCAAAGACCAAATCGGCGCAAAAAAGAAGTTTAAATGTATAGATGGCTAAATGCAAAGACTATCTGTTATTATTATGAGGGTCTGTTGATCTTTCAAGGTTAAATTTGCAGCAGTCTGTTTGGTATTTAGGCAAGGCAGAGCCTATGTGGTGTGGTATTCCCCATAAATAGGCGATAACGCAGCATCAATGCCAAACAGGCGCTGCCCGAAGGGTTCTGCCTAGGAGCGATTTACTCTTTGTTGCTCGGTTTTTACTTAGCCCACTAGGTTACAAACCTCGCGCCACGATTAAACCACTCCTAGTTTAAACAAATTTTAATCCGCAAAGGTCAACAGACCCTAAAATAATCGAAGCTTTTTTATAAGCTTTCCTGACTATTACATGAGTTTTAGATAAAATCTAGCTAACTAAAAAATACATAGGTTGTAAAAAGATGAATCGAGTAGGTGTGTTTGGTGCGAATGGCCGTATGGGCCTAGCACTTTTAGAAGCAGCAACAATCAATAAAAATTCACAATTAGCGGCGGCCTATGTACGCAGTGAGTCTGAGTTAGTCGGTCTATCGGTTAATCAACTTAATAGTGCAGCTGCAAAAGACATTCACTTTAGCAGTGAACAGCAGGTTGAAAATGTAGATGTGCTTATAGACTTTACCCTTCCACAAGGCATGAGAAATCACTTAAATACAGCTGTTGAGAAAAAAACACCTATGGTAATTGGCACCACTGGCTTAACTCATGATGATATGGCTCTATTAACCGATGCCGCTAAACATATCCCGATCGTATTTGCGCGTAATTATAGCGTGGGCGTAAATTTACTGCTTAACTTAGTGCAAACAGCAGCGACAAAATTAGGCGATGATTTAGATATTGAAATTTTTGAAGCGCATCATCGCCATAAAATCGATGCGCCATCGGGTACAGCATTAGCTATTGGCGAGTCGATTGCACAGGCTAAAGGGTGGGATCATGATGAGGTTGCTGTTTATGATCGTAACAACATAGAGCAGGCCAAATCACAAAATGAAATTGGCTATTCGGTGCTAAGAGGCGGCGATATAGTAGGTGAACACACAGCCTACTTCGCTACAATGGGCGAAAGACTTGAATTAACCCATAAAGCAAGTTCGCGAATGACCTTCGCCCTAGGTGCTATAAGAGCTGCGCAGTGGTTGAAAAATAAACCAGCAGGACTTTATGATATGCAAGATGTGCTAGATTTAAAGTAGTTAAGTTCCTTTTTTAACGCTTTGAGGTGGTTTTTTGGTATAACCACTTATTTATTACAATTTACTAATTAGCGTTAGACCTAAAAGCCAACTTCATGTAGAATACAGCCAATTTGCCAAAAATTACTAAATGCGTGTTTCCAATTATACTCATATGGTTAGCAAAACCGGGGTTTGTGTGGGAATAAAAAGAGTTTTAGGCAAGAAAAATGAATGAAGGTTTAGTGGTTTACATCGGCATCATTTAAGACTGCGTAAAACAATTTAAGCTCACAGGAATCAGGTTTTGACCAATTATTTGGGTATTGGCGGGGTGTTAAGCAATTTGCTTACTCCCGTTTTTTACTGTTAGGAGGTTTAACTTGACTAAATCCGCTCTGTTAGTCCTAGAAGACGGCACAGTGTTTCGCGGTACTGCAATCGGCGCTGACGGCATGTCAGTCGGTGAAGTAGTATTCAATACGTCTATGACTGGTTATCAAGAAATTTTGACTGATCCATCGTACGCGGAACAAATCGTAACTTTGACGTACCCACATATCGGTAATACGGGTACCAACAGCGAAGACGAAGAAGCGAGTCACATTTGGGCGAAAGGCCTAGTGATCCGTGATTTGCCACTGCTAGCAAGTAATTTTCGTAACGAGCAATCGTTAGATGATTACTTAAAAGAACGTAATATTTTAGGTATTGCGGACATCGACACCAGAAAACTAACCCGTATTTTGCGTGACAAAGGCGCACAAAATGGCTGTATTGTTGCTGGTGACGAACTAGACGAGAAAAAAGCGCTCGAAGCCGCGCAAGCCTTCCCAGGCTTAAAAGGTATGGATTTAGCAAAAGTTGTCTCAACCAAGGAAAATTTTGAGTGGCGCGAATCAAGCTGGACATTAGGCGAGGGGTTTAAAACCTTACACGCTGATGATGAAAAGTTTCATGTTGTTGCCTACGACTTCGGTGTTAAACGTAACATTTTACGTATGCTTGTTGATCGTGGTTGTAAACTGACCGTTGTCCCAGCACAAACCTCTGCCGCTGACGTACTAGCCTTAAACCCAGATGGTATTTTCTTATCAAACGGCCCTGGCGATCCTGAGCCATGTACTTATGCCATTGATGCAATTAAAACCTTTTTAGAAACCGACACGCCAATTTTTGGTATTTGTTTAGGGCATCAACTACTAGCACTTGCCTCAGGTGCTAAAACAGTAAAAATGAAGTTTGGCCACCATGGTGGTAACCACCCAGTTAAAGATCTTGACCGCGATGTTGTAATGATCACTGCACAAAACCACGGTTTTGCTGCAGATGAAGCCACATTACCAGATAACTTACGTGCTACGCACAAATCGTTATTTGACGGTACATTACAAGGTATTCACCGTACAGATAAACCAGCGTTTAGCTTCCAAGGTCATCCTGAAGCAAGTCCTGGTCCGCACGATGCAGCCCCATTATTTGACCACTTCATCGACTTGATGCAAGCGCGTAACCACTAATTTAACCGGAGTAATAATGCCAAAACGTACCGATATAAAAAGCATTCTTATCTTAGGCGCAGGCCCAATTGTAATTGGTCAAGCTTGTGAATTTGACTACTCTGGTGCTCAAGCGTGTAAAGCACTAAGAGAAGAAGGCTATAGAGTTATATTAGTTAACTCAAACCCAGCCACTATCATGACTGATCCAGAAATGGCCGATGCAACATACATCGAACCAATTCACTGGGAAGTGGTAGAAAAAATTATTGAAAAAGAAAAGCCAGATGCTGTACTGCCTACAATGGGTGGTCAAACGGCATTAAACTGTGCGCTTGATTTAGATAAGCACGGTGTATTGGCAAAGCATGGTGTTGAGCTTATAGGTGCAACAGCCGATGCAATCGATAAAGCCGAAAACCGTGAGCGTTTTGATGTTGCTATGCGTAACATCGGCCTTGAATGTCCACGTGCTGAAATTGCCCATTCAATGGATGAAGCTCGCGATACCATGACCCGAATCGGCTTACCGTGTATTATTCGTCCTTCTTTCACAATGGGCGGCACCGGCGGCGGTGTGGCTTATAACATGGAAGAGTTTGAAGAAATTTGTGAGCGCGGTTTAGACCTTTCACCAACCAGCGAGTTATTAATTGATGAATCGTTAATTGGTTGGAAAGAATACGAAATGGAAGTTGTTCGTGACAAAAAAGACAACTGTATTATCGTCTGTTCTATTGAAAACTTTGACCCAATGGGTGTGCACACAGGTGACTCAATCACGGTTGCACCAGCACAAACATTAACCGACAAAGAATACCAAATTATGCGTAATGCCTCTATGGCCGTATTGCGTGAAATTGGTGTTGAAACCGGCGGTTCAAACGTACAATTTGGTGTAAATCCAGTTGATGGCCGTATGGTTATCATCGAGATGAACCCGCGTGTATCACGTTCATCAGCGCTTGCATCTAAAGCAACAGGCTTCCCGATTGCTAAAATCGCAGCTAAGCTTGCTGTAGGTTACACGTTAGACGAGTTACAGAATGATATTACTGGCGGTAAAACACCAGCATCGTTTGAGCCTTCAATCGATTACGTGGTAACAAAAATTCCTCGCTTTAACTTTGAAAAATTTGCCGGTGCAAACGACCGTTTAACAACGCAAATGAAATCAGTGGGCGAAGTAATGGCGATTGGTCGTAACCAACAAGAGTCATTGCAAAAAGCATTACGTGGTTTAGAAGTAGGCGCAACGGGCTTAAACCCAATTGTGGCGCTTGACGACCCGAAAGCAAAAGAAAAAATCATTCGTGAATTACGTGAGCCAGGTGCAGAGCGTATTTGGTACATTGCCGATGCAATGCGCCATGGTATGAGTGTTGAAGATGTGTTCGAACTAACCAAGATTGACCCTTGGTACTTAGTACAAATTGAAGACATCCTAAAAGATGAAGCTAAAATTTCAGAAGTCGGTATGGCCGGCTTAAATGCAGACTTCTTGCGTAAACTTAAACGCAAAGGCTTTGCAGATCCGCGTATTGCAGAAATTGCTGGTGTGTCAGAAGCTGAAATTCGTAAAAAGCGCCATCAACTCAATATTGTACCTGTTTACAAACGCGTTGATACGTGCGCCGCAGAATTTAGCTCAGACACTGCTTACATGTACTCATCTTACGATGAAGAATGTGAAGCTAACGCATCTGACCGTGATAAAATCATGGTAATTGGTGGCGGTCCTAACCGTATCGGTCAAGGTATTGAATTTGATTACTGTTGTGTACACGCAGCTCTTGCGCTTCGCGAAGACGGCTACGAGACCATCATGGTTAACTGTAACCCTGAAACGGTTTCTACCGATTACGACACATCTGATCGTTTATACTTTGAGCCAATTACGCTTGAAGACGTACTAGAAATTGTACGTGTTGAAAAGCCAAAAGGCGTTATCGTGCAGTACGGTGGTCAAACACCACTTAAACTAGCGCGTGAGCTTGAAGCTAACGGTGTGCCTGTAATTGGTACTTCACCTGATGCCATTGACCGTGCAGAAGACCGTGAGCGTTTCCAACAACTTGTTGAGCGTTTAGACTTACTGCAACCAGAAAATGCGACGGTTACCTCTACTGAAGAAGCACTACTTAAATCAGTTGAAATTGGTTTCCCACTGGTAGTACGTCCTTCGTACGTATTAGGTGGTCGTGCGATGGAAATTGTATACGATGAGCAAGACTTACGTCGTTACATGACCGAAGCCGTATCTGCATCAAATGAGGCGCCAGTATTACTAGACCGTTTCTTAGATAACGCGATAGAAGTTGACGTTGACGCAATTTGCGACGGCGAGCAAGTGATTATTGGCGGCATCATGGAGCATATTGAACAAGCGGGCGTTCACTCTGGTGACTCAGCATGTTCATTACCAGCTCACTCGCTAACGCAAGAAGTGCAAGATGTGATGCGTAAGCAAGTAACAGATATGGCACTTGAACTTGGCGTAGTTGGTTTGATGAATACACAATTTGCGGTTAAAGATGGCAAAGTGTATCTAATCGAAGTAAACCCACGTGCAGCACGTACAGTTCCATTTGTATCTAAAGCAACGGGTGTAGCACTTGCAAAAGTAGCGGCACGTTGTATGGCGGGTCAATCTTTAGCAAGCCAAGGCATTACTAAAGAAGTGATTCCACCTTACTACAGCGTAAAAGAAGTGGTATTGCCATTTGCTAAGTTCCAAGGTGTGGATCCCATCCGTGGACCTGAAATGCGCTCAACGGGTGAAGTAATGGGTGTTGGTGATACTTTCGCCGAAGCGTTTGCAAAAGCACAATTAGGTGCAAGCAACACTTTACCACGTGGTGGTCGCGCGTTACTATCTGTACGTAATAGCGATAAGCCACGTATTGTAGAACTAGCTAAAACCATGACAGAACTTGGTTTTGAGCTAGATGCAACAGGTGGAACAGCTGCTGCACTTGAAGATGCTGGAATTACGGTTCGCCGTGTAAATAAAGTATACGAAGGTCGTCCGCACATTCTTGATAGAATCAAAAATGGCGAGTATAGCTATATCGTTAATACCACCGAAGGTCGCCAAGCGATTGAAGATTCGAAGGTGTTACGTCGTGGTGCATTGCAGCACAAAACCAATTATACTACGACATTGAATGCGGCATTTGCTAACTGTACTGCTAACCAAGCAGATGACCGCAGTAAAGTGACGTCTGTTCAAGAACTACACCTGCGATTGAACTAAGGAAATGTGCCAAGGCCATAACCATGGCCTTGGGATTAAGTGAGAAAAGTATGCAATCAATTCCAATGACAGTTCGTGGCGCAAAATTATTGCGCGATGAGCTTAACGAATTAAAAACTGTTACCCGTCCAAAAATTGTATCTGATATTGCTGATGCACGAGAACACGGTGACTTAAAAGAAAATGCTGAATATCACGCTGCGCGTGAGCAACAGGGTTTTTGTGAAGGCCGTATTCAAGAAATTGAAGCAAAACTTTCAAACATGCAGATGATTGACGTAACAAAGATGCCTAATACAGGTAAAGTGATTTTTGGTACTACAGTAACCATCGTTAATGTTGAAACCGACGCTGAAGTTAAATATCAGATTGTTGGCGATGATGAAGCAGATATTAAAAGTAATTTAATTTCTGTTAATTCACCAATTGCTCGCGGCTTAATTGGTAAACAAGCGGATGACGCTGTGATTATCAAAACGCCAAAAGGTGATGTAGAGTACGAAATCATTGAGGTTGAGTATATTTAATTAGTTAACTCACTTTAACGTTTTATAAAAACCAGTGCTTAGTAATAAGCACTGGTTTTTTTATGCTTGGTTTTTATATTTGGTTTAGAATCGGTTGAATATTATTCATTGTTTGTAAATGTAGGCTATGTTGTTATGGTAGTAACCTATTCTTCAATAAGGAAATAATATGGCAAATATACTGTATCCGGCACCTTTAACAGTGGGATCTAAAATCGCCGTGTGTTCTTTATCAGCGGGGATCAAATCAAAATATCATCCACGGTTAGATATTGTCATTAATGGCTTAAAACATCGAGGTTATCAGATTGTTGAGGGGGAGTTTTTACGTCAAAACGAGCCGCGAACTCAAGTTACAGCTAAGCAGCATGCCAAGCAATTAATGGACTTTTTATTAGATGATGAAATAGATGCGATCATGCCGCCAATGGGCGGAGAGCTGGCAATGGAAATATTGCCTCTGCTTGATTTTAGCGCAATTAAAAACGCTAAACCTAAATGGTTAGTGGGCTATTCAGATGTCAGTACGATTGCTTGTGCACTGACAGCAAAATGTAATTGGGCAACACTGCATAGCGCTAATTTAATTCAATTACACCCTGATGAAAAAGACCCGTATTGTTTACAAATTTTTGAAAGCCTAAGCTATGAGGCTAGCAGTGAGTTTGAGCAAGCCCCCTCGACTTACCATCAACATAGCAAGCCTGATTACGCACAAAACCCGAATGCATTATTTGATCACAGCGTTCCCACCCAATGGCAATGTTTAAATTACACCGATAAGCGCAGTATTGAAATGTCAGGGCGGTTGTTTGGTGGGTGTCTTGATACGGTTGGGCTGTTACTTGATTCGCCTTTTTTAGCTCTGCATGAGTTTAAAAAGCACAATGCCTCGCAAGGTATTGTACTTTATTTAGAAAGCGCAGAGCTCACGCCAGCGACCGTTGCACGATTTTTATTGTCACTTAAATTAGCGGGCATGTTTGATGATATAAATGGGGTGATTATTGGTCGTCATGTGACCTTACAAGGGCAAGACCCCGGGTTTGATTATCGCCAAGGCTTAAATGCCGCTTTTGGTGGGTGTTTATTTCCGGTGATCATTGATGCTGATATTGGCCACATTCCTCCTAATTTAAACTTAGTTAATGGTGCATTATGCACTGTTACCGCAGATGTTGAACAAGGCAAAGTGCTCAGTGCATCTGTGGTCACAAAACTAGCCTAGTAATAATAAACTGCTCACCTACTATTTAAAGTGAGCAGTTATGACTTATAAAACCTGAATAATTTGTTCTTTGCTTAAACGTGATTTTGGCAGCTTAGCATTGTAGTCTTCTTCTGCGTCATGGTAGCCCAGCGCAAGTGCGACATCACAGATGTAGCCGTCTAATTCGCTTGCGAACTCTTCGCCAATCAGTTGTGCATCAACGCCTTCCATCGGTGTGGTATCAATCCCTAAGCGTGCTGCTGCATGCATAGTATTGCCTAAAGCAATGTAGGTTTGTGCTTTAGTCCAGGCGGCATTATTACCCTGCTCATCGGTATTTAAATCCACAAACGCAAAGGCGCCAAAAGCTTGATCGCGGTTTTCTGTTTGAGTTCGGCCATTTTTTATATCTGCATCAATTACTTGGCCATAGTTTTCACGGGTATATTGCGGATTATGAGCGAATAAAATAATGTGTGATGCCGCTTTAATGTGTGGCTGATTAAATTGAAACTTATTAGCAAAGGTACTGTGCATACGCTCTTTTGCGGCATCAGATTCAATCACAATAAATTTCCAAGGCTGTGAATTAATTGACGAAGGAGAAAGACGCATAGCATTATACAATACCGCTAAATCGTCTTGAGAAATGCGCTTTGTAGCATCATAACGTTTAGCGGTGTGGCGGCTTTCAAGATCGCGAATAATAGGGTGAGTCATAGTCTCTCCATAATAAAAAAGGGCTGATAAATAGTGTTCATTGAGTGTATGAACAGCATAATACAATTTGCTTTATTTAAAATAAACAGCATAATTATTGAATCATTATCAAATAAAAATAGATAATATGCAGGTTGATGACTTAAAACTGATTTTAAAAGTAGCTGAGTGTCGAAGCATTACGCTAGCAGCAGCCAAGTTAGATATGCGCACAGCAACGGCCAGTGCTGCTATTAAGCGTGTAGAGTTGGCACTTGGCTGTGAATTATTTATTAGAACCACTCGCCATTTGCGTTTATCTAGTGCAGGGGAGCGATACATTCCCCAATGCGAACAAGCTCTGGCCGTGCTTGAAACGGCAAGGCAAAACCTTAAAGGAGAACATGATGCCATTGAAGGGGAGTTACGGGTAGCTACCTCATCTGATTTAGGGCGCAACTTAGTGATCCCTTGGATTGATGAAATCATGGATAAGTACCCAAGTGTGAGCTTGCGTACGCACATTAGCGATAGCAATATCGATTTTTTTCGTGACTCGGTTGATATAGCACTACGTTATGGCTCACCCAGTGATAGTAGTGTATATGGATTTAAAATTTGCAACGTACCGCGACTACTCTGTGCTACACCTACCTATTTAGCTAAATATGGTGAGCCAGAGCACCCAGATGATTTAGCGCAGCATCACGGATTATTTTACCAGCTGCAAGATATTATCAATAATGTGTGGGAGTTTACCGATGGCGGAAAAAAATACAAAGTAAAAATGCAGGGCAGACGTGCCTCAAATGATGGCGATTTAGTTAGGCGTTGGTGTGTTGCAGGTAAAGGTTTAGCGGTTAAATCAGCGTTAGATATTGCCGATGATTTATTAAATAAACGCGTTGTTACTGTGATGAATAATTACCAGCATACCTGTGGTGAGCTGTGGCTCATTTGCCCAAGCAGGCAATCGATTACTCCCGCTGTACGACTATTGCGTGATGTGTGCAGAGAAAAAACCGCTCACTTATTGAATCAGCTAGTAAAGCAGGGGATTGTTGATAAACGTATATTAATTAACGAGTAACAAATACACGTTTAGTAACGTTAACTTAAATAGTTTTTAAAAAACGCCAAGGTTCGCTGCCAAGCAAGTTCGGCACTCTTTTCATCGTAACGGCCAGTTGAGTCATTGTGGAAACCATGGTTTGCACCTTCATACTTATGCATGATGAACTCAACATTGTTAGCATTTAAGCTTTGCTCATACTCAGGCCATGTAGCGTTAACCCGTTTATCAAGTTCACCTAATTGAATCATTAACGGCGCTTTTATATTTTTGTGTAAGCTTTCACTTGCAGGTGTGCCATAAAAGGGCACGCCCGCGCTCAATAAGTTACTGTCTACTGAGGCTAAATAATTAACAATATAGCCACCAAAACAAAAACCAACCGCGCCTAATTTACCATTACTATTTGGCTGTGCTTTTAAAAAGTGAGCAGCGGCTACAAAATCATTTTGTATTTTAGTGCGATCAAGGGTACGTTGCATGGCTCGACCTTCATCGTCGTTGCCTGGGTAGCCACCCAGTGGGTGCAACGCATCAGGGGCAAAGGCAATAAAGCCGACTTTAGCCAGTCGCCTTGCAACATCTTTTACATACGGATTTAAGCCGCGATTCTCGTGTACTACTAATACAACAGGTAGCTTGCCTTGTGTATTTTTTGGAACCACTAAATAGCCTTTACCCGAACCATGACCATCAGGCGAATCAAATTCTTGGTAAGTGGCTTTTATGTCATCGTCGTTAAATGAGACCTGCTCAGCTTGAGCGTAATTAGGTAATAATGCACCTGTAAGTACTGTCATTGAAAAGCCCAATGCGGCTAAGCCACCGAGTTTTTTCATAAACGTGCGTCTATCAATTAAACCATGAGCGTATTCGTCATACCAATCAAATGCTTCTTGAGGAATGTGTTCAGACTGAGGGGAGGTCATAGTAGTGCCTTATTTTATTATGATTATTTAATACCATAACGTAAAAGGCATAAAAAACGAGCAGTTTAATTTATAAATAAAAAGCTCGGCATAATTATGCCGAGCTTTTTTGGTTGGGATTTTACTGAATTAACTATTGGTCGTTGCTGGTTGGCCATCGACAATAGGGTCTTTACCGCGCCACTTTCGAATTATGCGTTTTGTATCTTCAAGCGCAACGTACTGACACGGTATAAGAATAAGCGTAATTACTGTGGCAAACAGCACACCAAAGGCGAGTGATACTGCCATAGGTATTACAATTTTTGCTTGTAAACTGGTTTCCATAATAATCGGCATTACGCCAATAAAAGTAGTAACAGAGGTTAGTAATATCGCTCTAAAGCGACGCGCTCCGGCTTGCATTACCGCTTCTTTTATTGCCACACCTTCTGCACGGGCTTTGTTTACAAAATCCACCATAACAAGTGAATCATTAACCACTATACCGGCTACAGCGATAATGCCGAACATTGATAATCCGCTCATTGTCATACCTAAAGCCATATGACCGAACATAGCACCCACAACACCAAATGGGATCACCGACATAATAATCAGTGGCTGAGAATATGAGCGAAGTGGAATGGCCAGTAGCGCAAAAATAATCATTAATGAGATTGCAAAATCACGTAGTTGTTCATTAGCACTTTCCATCTCTTCTTGAATACGCCCTGCAACATTACTTTTTACTCCAGGGTAGTTTTTAAGCAGTGCTGGTAAGTAAACATCACGAATTTCTTGTGCAATGGCAAATGGCTCTACTTCGTCACTATTGACCGCAGCCCACACATTAACAGTACGATTTGAGTTTTCACGTCTGATACTGCTTACGCCGTCAACTAGCTTGACTATAGCTATTTCACTCAAAGAAACTTCAGCGCCCGCAGGAGTGATAATACGCGTATCTTGAATGTTGCTTATTGAGTTACGCTCGCTTTGCGGGTAACGAATCATTACTTTGATTTCTTCACCTTCACGCAGAATACGCTGTGCTTCAAGGCCGTAATAGCTAAAGCTTACTTGAGAGGCCACATCAGCAAGGGTTAAGCCCATACTGTAAGCAAGTGGTTTTAAATCAAGTTGCACTTCGTCGGTGGCACTTTGCAGTGAGTCATTTACATCACCCACACCTTCCATACTTTGTAACTTAGCTTTTAGTTTGCTAGATACTTCTTTTAACTCGTCGGCATTTTTTCCTTCGAGTCTAAAGCTAACGTCGCCATCATCACGACCACCACCAAAAATACTATCTTGAATGGTGAGTGTTTTAAGCCCCGGTAGCGGTGGCATTTTTTCACGCCACATAGTGCTTAGCTCAAAGGTATCGATTGGGCGTAAGTGAGGCTCTACTAAAATGGCCATAATACTCGCATTAGTACGACCACGCAGACTAACAGACAAATCACGGATCATAGATTGGCCATACTGCTGCTCTAGTTCTTTATCGACGCTCAGTAATACATTTTCTATTTTACGCGCTGTTTCAAGCGTGGCTTGCTCAGAAGAGGCAAGGTTCATTTCTAGCGATATACGCGGAAAATCATGCGGAATTTTAGGATTTGGTACAAATTTAACCATTCCACCGGCAAAGAGTCCTGCACTGACAATTAAAATACATAAAAAGCCAATAATCACGGTATAGCGATAATGGATACAACGACCGATAAATGGAGTGTAATAATGTTCAACAAAATGCTTTAAGCCACTATCAACTGCATTACGTAATTTATGTAATGGGTTTTTAGGATTAGGCTTACGCGGGTTCATTGCTGCGATGTGTGCAGGTAAAATTAGTTTTGATTCAATCAGTGAAAAAATTAAGCATAAAATAATCACTACACCAATTGCTTTCGAAAACGCAGCGCTCGGCCCTGAAGCCATTGCTTGAGGTAAAAATGCAGCAATAGTGGTTAGTACACCAAAGGTTGCTGGCATGGCTACACGTTTTACACCACGAATAACGTTGTTAAGTGAGTGCCCATGTTTTTCAATTTCAGCACTGGCCGACTCACCTACAACAATGGCATCATCAACCACAATCCCTAAAACAATAATAAAGGCAAACAAAGACACCATATTAATAGTAATGTCTAAAAAGCCGATAGGCATAAATAAGAATGCCCCTAAGAAAGACACTGGTAGGCCCATCATTACCCAAAACGCTAATCTAAGTGGTAAAAACAGCGCTAATACCAGCATAACTAAAATACCGCCCCACACCATATTATCGACCATCATGTCGAGGCGACCTTCAAGGTAGTATGTTAAATCAACGATGGGTGATAACTTAACGCCTGCAGGAAGTTGATCGGCTTTGTCTGCTAGGTACTTTTTAAGGACTTTAGCAACAACGGTAATGTCTTGATCTTTTGAGGCATCAATTTCAAACGACAGTGAATTTTTGCCGTTGTATTTCGAATATAGTAAGCCTTCTTCAAAGCCATCATTTATAGTGGCTACATCGCCTAATTTAATTTGAGCACCGTCTGGTAATGTAATTAGCGGTAATTTTTCAAATTCACCGCCACGATAGGCTTGCTTTTCGACACGCATCGAAATGTAGCCAGTATCAGAGCGAATTTGCCCCGCCGACATATTAGTAGAAAAGCTTTGTACCGCATTAGATACATCTCTAAATGTGAGTCCGTATTCGCGAAGTTTATCAGGGCTAATTTCAATACCAATTTCGTAGTCTAAGCCACTGTAAAAATCAACTAGGTTTACATGAGGAAGGTTTTGCAATTCATCCTTAATATCATTGCCAAGTTCTTTTAACTGGTAATAACTCATATCACCATAAAGCGCGAGTATCATTACTTCTTGCTGAAATTTTTCACGCTGAACAACAGGGCGTTCCATACCTGCAGGAAACGTATTAATTGAATCTACTTGCGCTTTTATTTCATCTAGCGCTTCTTTGGCGTCATATTTTTCTTCAATCTCAACCCAGGCTTGTGCATAGCCTCGATTAGAGTAAGTGATTAAACGCTTTATACCTTCGGTTCCTTCAAGGTTTTCTTCAATTTTTATAGTAATGCCTTCTTCCACTTCTTGTGGTGCGGCACCAGGGTAAACAGCTTGAATACTTACCCAGTTACTCTCAAATTGAGGGAACGCTTGCTTACGAATTGTCAGCGCGGTTAATAACCCACCAATCAAGATAAAAATCATGATTAGGTTAGCTGCAACGGGGTTACGCGCAAACCACGCAATTAACCCTTTTTCATCAGTTGTGGTCATCGTTTACTCTCCTTTTAATGCAAGTTGAGTAACGTCTGGTTTGGTCACAGTGTCTTCAATTTTTACTGCCATTCCTTCGCTAGGGTATTCAAGAGCAGAAGTTATCAGTTGTTCTCCCTCTGCTAAGCCTTGATTTGCGATGACCATGCCATCTTGTTCGCGAATAATATTGAGTGTTTTAAATGACAAAGTTAAATCATCGTTTAACACTGCAATTTTATTATTTTTAACCAGATGATGAGGAACAACAATAGCGCCATTAACGGCGCGACCTTCAATTGTAGCGTTTATATATGAGCCAAAACGAAGTGGCTGAACCCCTTCATATGGGGTTTGAAGTTGGGCAACCAAATAACTCATTCGGCTTTTTTGATCAATCACACCTTCACTTCGTACCACTTTAGCCTGCCATGTAGTTTCTTTACCTGCGTATTGTGCATTAAATTCAACTGTTGCACCTATGCCACTATTATTAAGGTATTGCAGCTCTTTATCGGCAACAGGTAAACGCACCTCGGCGACCTCAGTTGAACTAAGAGAGCCAAAGCTATTACCAGGATTAACTACAGAGCCTAAACTAATGCTGCGCTCGTTTATAATCGCATCGTAGGGAGCTTTAATATATGTGCGTTCTAAATTACGTTTAGCACGTTTTACACTTGCTTGTGCCGAGCGATATCGCGCCATTTTTTCTGCTAATTGCGGTTTACGTAAATACAGTGCTGATGCAGTAACATCGCTTGAGTCTGCTTTAATGCGTTCCCATTCGGCTTTAGCAACATGCGCTTGTGCGCGTTCAATTTCGAGTGCTGAGCTTGCTTGGGCAAGGCCTGCCTCTGCTTCAATTAAATCAGCTTCATAATCATTTGGATCAATTCGTGCTAAAATGTCACCTTGCTTTACAAAGGCACCTTCAACAAATTGTTCTGCAACTGAAATAACTTGGCCACTCACCTGAGCAATCAGCTCAGTGCGGTCTTTTGGTTGCACAATACCGTACGATTTTACATCGAGGGTAATTGCATCAAGGTGGACTGGTTGTGCTGCAACCAAAGGGCGCATGTCTTGGGGGGGCTTTTCTTCTGGTGGCTTTTTCATTGCAGAAAAGCCTGCTGCGAGGCCAATGCCACCAACAAGGACCGCGATCGGAAGTATTATTTGTTTTTTAGTCGCCACAGGGCATTCCTTCATAAATTGTGCTGATGGGCTAATGATACGCAATAAAGTGTTTACAGTGTGTTTGAAGATGTAACAAGTCATTGCACAAAGCGGTTACAAATAGAACGAAACACGCTATTTATGTACAAAGCAGCAACAAAACAATTGAAATTTATTACTGAGGTTAGAATGAAAACACAATCAATGGCGTGTCGTTTAGGCTGTGGAGCATGTTGTATTGCGCCGAGTATTAGCTCGCCAATTCCAGGTATGCCAAACGGTAAAAAGGCCGGAGAACGTTGTATTCAGCTGGATGAACGAAATTTATGTAAGCTATTTGGTGATGAGTCGCGCCCAAAAGTGTGCAGTGACTTTAGTGCCACGTTAGATGTATGCGGGACAACCAATGAACAAGCATTAACGTTAATTACCGAATTAGAGCAATTAACCTAATTTATTGTATTAAATACACATATATTTACAATTAATACGTTTGAAAAGTGTTGATAACCTGAACTCCGGATAATAAATCCATCTCAAGCAGCTATTTTCAGCGCTAACTGCGTTGAATTTACTTGCAATAGGCTAGCTATTGACGCGTAATTTCGCCTTGTTTTCACTAAAAATCTCTAGCTTGAGAAAATAAACATAAATATCATTTTGATTCAATATGTTAGTAAATCTCTTAACCAGAGTTCAGGTTAGATACTTACTTTGTGTTTCTAAAAGTAGTACTGAGAGAGTGCAATTAAGTATCCACTAAGCATTGTCGCTAGTGTTACCTCATTTATTTCTCATTTAATTCTCTCAGTTCATAATTTTTTAATTATAAATGCACAAAGAGGGCGAAGAGGCGCTGCGCTTTAAGAGTGAGTGACTTAGACATAAAGTTATTTGGCTTAGTTACTAGTGATTTCTCATTCACTTCTCTTTGCTCATACTATTTCAATTATGCATGTACACAGAGGAGGGGATTCTGCGCTTTTAGAATACTTAGGGAGGGCTGCTAAATGAGGTTTCTGATTCAGCTTTCTACTAGTCTGTTTCTTATTTTAATTAAAAAAACAAGCTCAGCGTGGAGTAAGCCCTCGCTGAGCGATAAAGTTACCAGCTATACGTGGCACTTAGTGTATATTGCTCGCCGCGCCCTGGCGTACCTGGAATTTCTTCAAACGACTCATCCCACAAGTTATCAGCCGCAAGACTAATAAAGAAGTTAGGCACAGCTGGCGGAGTTATTTTTACCGTCAGCTGAGTAAATAGCGCTTCGTCGCCTGAACGGCGCAGCGCATTGTTATGCTGTTTACGCCACTCATTATCTACACGAAACTCTAATATATCCATTGGGTTCCAAATCGCACCGAGTGTTACACGATGATCAGGAAAATTTAAGGCATAAAAGCTAGCGTCAATATTTTCAGCGCCGTAGGTTTCTGTTTTATGTAAGTACGCATAGCTGGCAATAATTTCTGCGTTATCAAATTGTTTAGTGGCTAAAAACTCAAGGCCTGTAGTATCAATATCAACAGGCTGTGCAAATCGTGCTGAGCTTGAATCAAAGTTAAATGTCCAATCGGTTAGGTTGTTATCTTTACGATAAAAAAGCGCTGAATTAAGCTGCCAGCTTTGTTGCTCAAGCAATAAGCCCAGCTCTAAGCTTTTGGTGGTTTCACGTTCAAGGTTAGCGTTACTTCTAAACAAACCACCTGATTCACTGCCACCAATGGCGGTGTAGCCTGCTACTTGGCTTGCCTCGGCATACGATAAATACAATGTTCGCTCAGTGCCATCGTTATTTTGGGTATTGAAACTAACATCACCAATTAGCGATAGCTCAGAGTCATCACGACTGGTGTTATCAAATGTAGCCCCTAAACGTACAGTTAGTTGCTGATCACTTGCAAGGGATGTTGTGTATTCTGGTAATAAACTAATCTTAAAGTAGTTACGTGAAGTAAAGTTATTTTCAAGGGTGGTGGAGTCAATACTATCTTCTATATATTGCGCCGAGTAATTAACCGCAACTGACTTTGTTTGCGCATGACGACCTGAAATAGCCAATGATTTTACTTGTGTTTCATGAAATGCTTGGAACGCGCTTGGGTTTTCTCTTGAATAAACATAATGATCGTTATGCTCGCGGTAATAAGCGGATACTTCAAATTCACTGTTGGTAGCATAGGCTTGTTTATGGTTGAGCATCCATAATTGAGTTTCTAAGTCTTCGGTTTCATTGACACCAAATGGGGTATAAAGGTTTGGCCAACCAAAAAACTTTTCTTGTAAGCCGTAAAATAAATCAGTTTGTGAATCGCTCCCAGTTAACTGCACTCTGCCAGAAGTACGGGTAAAATCATGGTCGCCAAAATCAATTGAACCATCACTTTGTGAGTGCGAATATTCACCTTCAAAACCAATATGCCAATTAGCGTTTGCTTCAAGTGGAGAACTCAAACCTGCATGAATTGTTTGTAAGTTAAAGTCATTTGAGCCTGCGCCCAAAGAGACACTGCCACCGGTTGTTATTGGTTTCCAAGCAAACGACACAGTACCCACAGAGCTATTCATGCCATAAAGTGCGTTATCGGCTCCGGTTAATACGCTGGCACCCGTTAGCATTTGTGGTGCAATAGGAATTTCTGCAAAGTAGTGACCAGACTGCGGGTCGAGTAGAGTTGCACTGCCGACTCTAAAGCCGGTATTTTCAAAAATCCCCCCGCGTATCGTTACATCAGCTTGTGCTTCAGCCATATTGCGTGATTGCAAGTCAACACGCGGGTCGTACTCTAAATTTGAAATAGGTGAATCAAATGTACCAACGGGTAAGGTATTGGCAGTGGGTGACACTTCAATTGTTATTTGTTCTATGGTTGCTGTTTCTTTACTCTGTTCTGCATAAGCAACAGTCGAAATACTGGCGAGTACAGCCGGTATAATAAGGTGCGGGGCACGATTCATATCATTATTCTCATTTTATGCAATGGCGCTAACAATTAAATACCTATCACTTTTTATCACATGATAAGGTAAGCTCACTAAGCTAGGGTGATTTTGGGCGCTATTGTACATTAATGATAAAAAACTGCATTTGAGAATCAAACCTAGCGTTACAAAATAGTAACTCTGCATCCCATAAATTATTTACATTGGTCACTTTATTATGCAAACACAACAATCGAGCCATTCATTAAATCAGCACACACTTTATTTTGCTGGTGGTTGCTTATGGGGCGTGCAAGAATTTATGAAGTATTTACCTGGAGTAGTGACTACTGAGGCGGGGCGTGCCAATGGCACGAGTAACACAACACAAGGTGAATACGATGGCTATGCCGAATGCGTGAAAGTAACCTTTGATGCCCAAGAAGTAACATTAAATGAATTAATCGGCTATTTTTTTGAGATTATTGACCCATACAGTATCAATAAACAAGGTGACGATGTAGGGGAAAAATACCGCACCGCCATTTTTAGCCAAGACAGCAATCATTTAAACATTGCTAGAGAGTATATTAGCCAGCGGGGCGATGCCAAAAAAATAGAGGTACAAGTAGCGCCACTGACTAATTATGTCCCTAGCGATCCCGAGCATCAAGACCGTTTAACCAATCACCCTGATGATTATTGCCATATCCCACTTGATTTATTACACAAGTATAAATCGTAAATTTGTTAATGAAATCACGTTTAGTAAGTAATTAGAAGTTATCGCTTCTCGCGCTTTGGCCTTTAAGTTACATTTAACTCATTGTTTTTTTTAGACGAGCAGCTTGCTGACATGATGGGCGAAGCGCGGAATTATTTTATTTTAAAAGCTCTTAAAACTAAAAAAGCCCGCAAACATGCGGGCTTTTAAATATTAATTAAAGTTTATTGCTGCGCTTTAGGCGGAAAGTTGCTTAAAATATTGGCAACCGTTTCTTTAATGGTGGCTTCACGTTGTGATGGGGTTTGTTTTTTCTTTAAACGACCATCTTTAGCACCACGCCAAATTAGTTGGTTTGACTCACGATCAATAATATCGATAACTAACGTGCCTACTTCATATTCGCGTGCGCTTACATCGTGATTAAAGCCTGTGCCCCAGTAACCCCAACGTGCACCGTAGCCTACGTTAAAGCTATCAACTTCGAGCTCTTTATCTACACTTGCATGGTAGTTAACAAGTACATCAGCTTGCGCTACGTCAACCAATTGCATACCTAATTGTTGGCTTAGTTGGTTGTTTACCGCATTGCGAACGCGTTTTTCCATCAGCCCACTGATTTGGTAGTTATTCGTGTCTTTGGTTAGACTCGCGTTTTCTACCCAAGCAAACGTTTTGTAGTTACTAAAGTTTGCTGATTTATCGTAATCCCAGTCGGGCGTTTGTGTACAGGCGGTTAGTAATGCCAGTGCTGCGACAATAAATATGTGTTTCATTCCGTTTGCTCCAATAAAGTGCGTTTGTTTAAACTACCATGGGCGAGGTTAATTTAAAATCTTTAAAATAAGTGTAACTGGCTAAGATGAATAGCCAATTAATTCTTAGTCCAGTAGAGAGGCTTTATGTTCAACCTCAATCCAATCTTTTTCATCTACCCAGTTTTGTGCGCCGTCTTTTACTGAACGAATTGGCACAATATAATCACAACTTATTTGCGGTTTAACCGAGGCAAATATTGGCACAAAGCCAAAGCTCAGGGCAGTTTCTATAATTGCCTTTTGATTTTGCGGGTCGATATCAGCCGCTTCATCTATATAAATAGGTATACGGTATAAGTTTTGTTCCTGATCGCTTAATAAATAACGAATAAACAACATGCCACATAATAGCTTAATGGTGATACGTGTACCATTTGAGCCAGCCGAGTCTATCTTTTCAAAGTGCTCGGTTTCACCTGCACGGTTAACCACTTCAAAACGAATATCAAATAAATCAGTTAATGTAAGGCCTGCTTTGTCTGAGGCGAGTTTAATTAAATGATCTTTTGCCTCGTTTACCGCACTCTCGCTATAAGGTTCTTGGCTGAGTAAATCGAGCGTATCGCCTTGTTCAAATTGGTTAGAGGTACTGATAATGGTATCAATACTATCTACCAACATTTTGCGCGGGATAATATTAATTTTAAACGCTTGCAGGTTTGAGATGCGGTGCTGGCTAATGCCTTTATTAAAGCTATTCATTTCACGGCGTAAGCGGTCTAAATCTTCGCGCAGTCCTTTAATTGTAGCGGCTACTTCGGTGAGGGCAACGCGACCTTGGCGCTCAACTGCATCGCGCTCGTTATCAATGTTATGAAACGCGCTAATAAGCTTTTGATATTTACTAAACTCATCGTTTTCGTTATCAAACTTAGTGATACCGGCATTATAAATATGCATATAGGTATTACGTACATTTATATCGAAATTACGTAGCTCTTGGCAGTCCTTATTAAAGTGATGAATTAAATCGCTTAAATTATCAAAATCGATTTTTATATCAATCATGTAAGGCGTTACTTTACCACTGTATAAATCTAAAGTGTGGTCAATACGCTCAGTTTTAACTTGGCGTAAGCGCTCTGTTTGACGATTAATTTGCGCTTGTTTTGATTTGATTAACGAGCGTCTATCAGCAATTGAGCCACTGTTTTTTTGAATATCTTGTAGGTAATCGTCAACTTGTTCGCGCTCGACTAAAAGCTGTTCTTTTAGCATTGCTTGGGCGTCAACTGACTGTTGCATCACTTCAAATTGCTCTAAGCGTTTAAGTGCACTTTCTGCACTCATAAGCTCCTCGTATAGCGCGTCTTTTTCTTTTTGTTTATCAGCAACATTGGCGGCCACTTCGCGCTGTTGTTTAAACTCTTTTAATGATTGCTCAAGCGCGGTTAACTGAGCGCTCAGTTGCTCTTTATTTTCGCCGCTTTGCATTTGTACTGGTGAGAGCTTTTTAAGTTTAATACTGGCACCAGGTAGGGTGAGTATACCGCCTTTAACATTTTCGCTCAGCTGTGATAAAAATTCACCAAAGGCATCTTCGTCATCAATGGTTATATCGCCATTGCTGGTGGTGGCAAAGGAGAGAAGATCGGGGTTTAATAGCCGCGATATTTCCTCTACTTCTTTCAGTGATAAATCTTCACGCATACGAGTGAATAAATTAAATTCTAAGTTTTTAAGTTGTAACTTTAAGCTTTTAATTTGTTTTTGTGTTTCACCAATACGGTAATCAAGGGTGTGCAGACTTTGCCCTTGAGCACTCGTAATAGAGTGTGACAACGACTCGTAGTCATTTTTTAACTGCGTTAGGTTGCTTTTGATAGTGGCTTTATTAACCAGCTCAAATTCACTTTTAAGGGCGTTGAAATCTAAAAACCATTGTTCAATTTGAGTTTGCTTGCGCTCTATATCGCGCGATTGTTGCACGTATAGCCCTTGCTTTTGTTCAAACTCGTGTTTTTCGTGCTCAATATCTTCAAGAGCGATGTTGAGCTCGCTTAGTTGCTCTTCTTGGTAAGCATCAAAATCAATCAGTGCTTGGTCAATTTTTGGTGCATAAGCGGCCAGTTTACCTTTAAGAACGGTTTGGTTTTCAAGCATAGATTCAAGGGCGGCTATGGGCTCTTGCATTGATTCTAGCGCTTTTAATTCACGCTTTGCGCGGTTTACTTTATCAAACGAACGGCGCCAAACCTCATAAAAGTCGACCTTAGAATTTGACATATGTCGTTCAAACACACGCAACATAAAACGCTTAACGTCGTTTGCGCCTAATTTATGTAAATTAAGAATACGACGAAATATTTCTTTGTATATTGCAGAGTCTTGAACGTTGTTGAGGGGGATCATTTTTAAATTGATCTCACCGTCAAATTGCGTTGCTCCGCCAGTAAGTAGGGCGTTTAATTCTTGTGCCTTAAGCTCTATTGGGTTGAAACCTTGCTGCTTTAAGTGATTAAACAGCTTGGTAAACTTAATAATGGTATTGCCTTGGGTGTACTGGGCTAAATCAAGCTTACCTTGATAGCAAAAGTATTGGTGTGCATAACCGGCAATTTTACCTAAGCCGGCTACGCCAATGACGACTGAGCCATGGGGCAAATCGGCTTGCAATAAAATGTACGATTGATCTGATGAAAAATAAAACTTACGGGTTTCATCTAAATCGTGGCCATCCCACTCGGTTAGGCGTAAATCGTTAATTAGCGGAAATTGCAGTGCATTAATTACTGAGCTTTTACCTGTGTTGTTAGGGGCACAAATCGAGCTACTTTTATCCAGTGGGATCACACATTTTGCATAGCCTGCGGTATTTAGTAGGGCGAGTTTACTCAGTCCGTATAAATTTTTCATTGCTCGTCCTCACTAATAAAGGTCTCTTCGTTTACTTCCATTAAGGCATCAATATAGCGGTGAATAGGGGCTTGCAACATAAAGCCACCTTCTACTTCGCGGGCAAGGCCTAAACGTACCATGCGTAAATACACATCTTTTCGTAAGTCAGAACCCGAAAATATCTCAAGCTGATCAAATAAATGTTTATTAAGTTGCACCAAGGTTTGCATGAGCTCTAAATCGTTTGGCTCGTCAAATAATGCGCGCATTGGGTCTTTACCTGTATTGGCAAAATGCTCTATTAAAATGTAAATAGTGAGCGCTACAGCGCGGGAAATCTTACCCATGTTTGGGGTGCTTTCATCGCTGGCAAAATAATAAAAACCACGGCTATCGTGTTTTAACTCGTGGCCTAGTGCTGTAAATAAGGCAGTATAAGCGTCTATTTGTTGGTCAAGCTCTTGCCACATTACGGTGTCTTGTTCGCAAATGTGGTAACCGGCGACTAATTTTTTATTAATGGCTTGTAAGTGAGAAAGCTCATCTAAGTTTATATGGGTCATGGTGATTACTCGTGCTCGGCTTTATCAGCCTGAGGCTCTGAATTAAAGGGATATAAATTAAAGTGCTGGCCTGCAATGTTAACGCGAGCTTTTTTATCGCTTTGGCTAATTTCTAGGGTGTTATCGCTTACCAACTTTTGATACAAAAACAACATTTCATCGGCTTCAAGTTCAGGGTAGCTTTCGTTTAAAAATTGCAGCAAAGGCTGTGGTTTTTTACGCTGCTTTTTAAAGCGTTTGGTAAATTGCGCTTTTACATCGTGGTAGTCAGGAATGTTTGGCGTAACAAACGCGGGCACATCATTTTGTTCTGGTAGCTGATATTCGTGGTGTTCAAACTCAGCTAGGCTTGCCATATAGGCAACAATATGACGCTGTTGACCCAGTGAATACTTTTGCGCATCGCTTACAAAATGGGGTTGCACGGCGCTGAGCATATTATCCACCCCGTTTTTACGAATTAGCCCTAAAACTTTTGCCGCTTGGCGGGTAATAAGGTTATTACGGCGCAACTCTTCACGCAGTGGCATTAGCATATCGGCACTTTTACGTAAGCTTGTCCGACCAACTAGATGCATTTCGAGAATACGGGTACGTAATTGCTCAAGCATACGTTTATCACTGTACGCTTTACCTGAGCGTTCAATATGTTCTATTTGGGTGCTAATTTGTTGCTCAATTAGAGTAAAACAGGCATGAAAGTCGCCTCTAATATCGACCATTTCCAGCATGGGTTCTATATATTCATCAAACGCTTCTATGACGGCTTTGTAGCGCTTTTGCAGCGATTGCACCGCGTTATTTGATTTGGCTTGCTCAACAATATTTAAAATGGCGTTTTCGTTGTGTAAAAACAGCTTAATTATTTTACGAACCCGATCATCCATAATGCGGCTAAAGCGGCGTAAATCATCAAAATCTTCCATTTCACCGGCATTAGACAGCCGATTACCTAAGCGAGCTAAATCATCAACCAATACGCTTATTTCTTGTGCTAAGCCTAAATGTTCTTCTTGAAGTAAAAAGGTAGCAAAGTCCGCAATGGCACGGTTAATTTCTAGTTGTGACGATTTAGCCAAGGGAATAATGATTTCTTGATTTAATAACCGATTGGTTTCTTTATAAATACGCTCATTATTCCATGTCGGTTGCTTTTGTTTTATGGCATTTTGTAAATCTTTAATACTAAAGTCGGCCATTTTAAAGCGTTTAAATAATAGCTCTAATACACCCCAATGCTCAGTGAGGGTATTAAGTAGCTTTTTAGCTGGGATCATAAGGCGTTACAACATCCTAGTATTCGTTATTTTATATTTCTTGAACTTATATGGTATTCGTTTTTGCGACGATTTAATAATAGTTTTTACACTCGCTTAGTGATAGTATCCGCGCCGAATATAGGCACATAGAGTGTGTACCTCTATTTTTTACATGGTTTCAATTTTTACTTAAACCCGAAGGTTGTTTAATATCATGGTTTCCTCGATTATCCTGACGCTGATAGCGATTGCATTCTTGCTTATCGTTATTGAGGATGTGATTCACGTAAACAAAGCCAAAACGACATTATTTTTTGGTACACTTTGTTGGATTATCTCCTTTATTTTTCCTATTAATGGGCAAAGCCCTGAAACGATTCAAACCCTCCTTGACCACAATATTTTAGAAATTGCTTCCTTATGGCTGTTTTTAATGGCCGCAATGACCTTTGTTGCCTATTTAAACTCCAAAGGACTTATCGAAAATGTTGTGAACCGGATAATGCCATCCAGCATTAGTGAACGAAAGCTAATGTTTTTGGTAGGGTGTTTTGCATTTGTATTTTCATCTATTTCCGACAACGTAACAGCTACACTGATCTCCTTGGCTGTTATAATGTCATTAAAGCTTGAAGCCAAAAAGTTAGTTAAGTACGCCACGCTTATTGTATTTGCTGTAAACTCAGGGGGTGTATCACTTATCACAGGTGATGTAACCACACTTATGATTTTCCTTGATGGTAAAGTGACTATTAGTCACTTATTATTGTTAATTGTGCCTGCATTATTAAGCGTATTATTACTGGCTACTCTATTATCAATTGGTATGAACAAGCAGTTAGAGTTTAAAAAGACTAAATTTAAACGAATTGAAAAAACTGACATTACTATCGCTGTTATTTTCTTCACTACCGTTATTTCTACCCTTACTTTAAGTGTTTTATATAGTGTGCCGCCGTTACTTACCTTTTTACTCGGCCTGTCTATTATGTTTTTAGTCGCGCAATTTTTAATGCGCAAAAAAGACATCAATAAAGATATGATCGACTTTATACGTGACATAGAGTACGACACCTTACTGTTTTTCGTAGGTGTGTTATTACTTGTTGGCGCATTAAAAGAAGTCGGCGTGCTAAGCCAATTTACAAACCTGTATACAGTGATGGCGCCAGAGTACGCAAACTACTTAATGGGTATTTTATCGGCCGGTGTTGATAACGTGCCACTAACGGCTGCGTTACTAAAAGCCGACATTGTAATGAGTCAACAACATTGGTTGTCGTTTACGTATGCAACCGGTGTGGGTGGTTCAATGCTGATCATTGGTTCGGCGGCTGGTATTATTGCTATGAGTAAGGTTAAAGAACTTACTTTTGCAAGTTACCTTCGTTTGTCGTTGTATTTGTTAGTGTGTTACACCTTTGGTTATGCTGGCTCTTACTTTATGGGTAGTTTTATTTGATTTTATAATAAAACGACTTGACAGCTAGACGTCTAAACGATAACTTTCAAAGCCGCACTCTTAGTGCGGTTTTGTTTTATTAGCCACAGGTTAATAATACATTCAGAAGAGGTGCGATACTTAGGTACTTAATGTGAGGCAACGACAGCCTGCGACCATTAAGGAGGGAAGTACTCGCCGAGGAAAATAATGGGTCGTTACCATTGTTTTTCGGTTTATGGGGCTGAATCCTCAAAACTGTCACCAATTTAGGTGGAGAGCTTCTGGCAGTAGATTTTTCTCATCTTTATTTCCTGCCAAGTTCTTCTTGTTTTATTGCGGTTTGGATGCCGCGAAAGGAGACGAAATGACTACCCAATCAGTGCCACAAAGTTCACAGTGCACAAAATCAGATTACATTGTTGCCAAATTTGGTGGCACCAGCGTTGCTAACTTTGAGGCGATGAGCCGTTGTAGCGAAATCATTGTAAACGATAGCAGCGTTCGAATTGTTGCAGTGAGCGCCAGCGCCGGTGTAACTAATCACTTGGTGGCACTTTGCAAAGCCGATATTGATGCCGCTGAACGTCAGCAGCATGTTGACGGTGTACTTGCTATTCAGCAGGTAATTTTAACTGATCTGACCCTAGATGATGATTTAGCGCTTGGTTTTAATAACACCCTCGATGACTTCCAAACACTGGCACATCAAATACTGACAACAGAGCAGCAACACGATGAGTTACTCAGCTTTGGCGAGCGTTTATCGTCGTATTTATTTACTCAAGTATTGCGCTTAAAGGGCTTAAATTCGCAGCGTTTTGATGTTCGCCAGGTGCTTAAAACCGATAGCCAATTTGGTAAAGCCACCCCTAATGTAACCGCCACAGCGCTTGCAGCTAAAAAGCATTTAATTCCTTTACTAGATAACAATGTAATTGTTACTCAGGGCTTTATTGGCAGCGATGAAAACAATGTAACCACCACACTGGGTCGCGGTGGCTCTGATTACAGTGCCGCCTTGTTAGCTGAAGCAATTAACGCTAAAAGTGTGCATATTTGGACCGACGTAGTGGGTATTTTTAGCACCGATCCGCGTTTGTGTGTAAAAGCCACACCTATTGCGCGTTTAAGCTTTGATGAAGCGGCAGAAATGGCCACTTTTGGCGCTAAAGTGTTGCATCCAGCTACAATTTTGCCAGCCAGTCGCAGCCATATAAATGTGTTTGTTGGCTCAAGCACAGAGCCAGAGCGTGGGGGCACTTGGATTGAGCGAGAAAAATCTCAGCTACCTGGTATTCGTGCGGTCACGCAACGTAAAAACCAAATACTACTGACCTTAAAAAGCCCCGAAATGCTATTAGCGAGTGGTTTTTTAGCGCGTATCTTTACTATTTTAAGTGAATGTAATATTTCGGTAGATTTGGTTACTACCTCTGAAATTAGTGTAGCTATTACCCTTGATAATGCGCCTAATGCATCACGCCCAGAGCTAGATCAAGAATGCTTAGATAAACTCGCTGAGTTTTGCCATGTATCGGTTGAGAACAATTTAACCCTAGTAGCACTTATTGGGTCTGAAATTGTATTGCGTCAGCACGAAATGAATTTAATGCAGGTGTTGAGCGAATTTAACATTCGTCTTATTTGCCATGGTGCGAGTAAACACAACCTGTGCTTTTTAGTCGAGCAAAGTGAGTCTGATGCTGTGGTTCAAGCTATTCATAGCCGACTACTTGAAGGCGAGCTTGCTGCTTAACGCTGCAAATGAGATAAATGAGCACTGCCAGTCGGTGCTTTTTTTTGCCACAACGCTAATATCAAACTGCTCGTTTACATCATTTGTTAATGCGGTACTAGTTGCACTTAATTGCGAGTTGCCAAGCTCACAAAATACATTGGGGCTTAATAGCTGGGCAATAGGGCGGCTGGTTGCTTTTGCTAACGCCTCTTTTAAAGTCCAAAGTCTAAAAAATGTCGCCGCTTTAGAAGCTGTGCATGGTTGCTTAGTTATAAGAGCCACTTCTGCAGCATCATAAAAGTGCTTTGCGAGTTTTTCAAATGGCCGTTTTAAACTGATTTTTTCTATATCAAAACCAAATAGCGAATGATCAATATTTAGCGCCACGCCTACCAAACCATGAGAGTGTGACACACAGCAACTATACACCTGGTTGTTATTTATATTTAGCTCAAGCTTACTGGTTTGTTGATTAAATTCAGAGCTGATTTTATCAAGCGTTATATTACTGCTGCTAGGTAATACACTTTTGACTAAATATTTTAGTAACAGCCGCGTTGCTACATATTCTTGCTTTGCTTGAGGCGTTTTACGACGCGCGATGACACTTAATTCAAACGGGCTTAAAAACTGTGTAAGTGTTAGCTCATCAACCTGCAATTGGCTGGCATCAAATAATAAAATGGTGTGGTTATTATTCTCAGCAAGCGGGGTGTGTAATAACTGATTGTCGAAGTAAGCTGAACTCATTATTGCTCGTTAAAAGTGAATACCGATTACATAGTTATCGTTATAAGCTGGATAGTTTGTGAGCGGTTGTTTGCTGTTATGCGCGCTAAGTACATTTTTATTACTCAGTCGCCCTTAAATATGGTTTAATTCACATTCGATAAAATAATAACAGATTTGTAGGTGTATGACACAAGTGCGTGATGGTTTTCAAAGTCGACTTGGTTTTGTATTGGCAGCAGCCGGTGCTGCGGTAGGTTTAGGCAATATATGGGGTTTTCCTACACAGGCTGCTAACCATGGTGGCGGCGCATTTTTATTGGTGTACTTTATTGTTATTTTTTTGCTAGCGCTTCCCGCGTTATACACCGAGCTGTATTTAGGCTACAAAGCCCAAGCTAATCCGGTTAAAGCCTTAGGCCAAGCATGGCAAGACCATGCGCCTAAAGTTGGCGCTGCTGCAGGTTATATAGGCTTAGCTGGCGCAATTGTCATGTTAAGCTTTTATTCAATAGTGGCAGGTTGGATGCTTTCTTACGCCATAGAGCCTATAACCACCTTTCTAGGCTTACAGAGCTTAAGTGAGTTTTTACATAGCGACTCTATGCTACGTAATTTTATATTTACGCCGCTGATGCTTATTTTAACCGCCAGCATTATTTTAAAAGGTGTTAAATCAGGAATTGAAACCTGGTCGCGCCGTTTAATGCCATTATTACTTGTTTTACTCGTTGGCCTAATTGCTTACATTGCTACCTTAGAGGGTGCCAGCGAAGGGTTTGCGGCCTATTTAGTGCCTGACTTTAGTAAAATACTCGACCCCGATTTAATTATTGCCGCAATGGGGCAAGCGTTTTTCTCATTATCACTGGGTGTGGGCTGTATGATGATTTATGGCTCTTATTTAAAGCCTGGTGTTAACTTACCAAAATTGACTGCAAGTGTTGCGTTACTCGACACCAGCGTGGCATTTTTAGCTGGACTATTAATTATACCGGCTATATATGTGGCGCAGTTCAATGGCGTTGAAGTATTTAGCAACGGCAAGCTAATTGGTGAAGGGCAGCTTATTTTTGCCATATTACCTGAGTTATTTGGCACCATGGGTGAAATTGGTTTATTGGTTGGCTTACTATTTTTTGTATTGATGTCGATTGCTTCAGTTACATCAACCATTTCATCGACTGAAATTCCTGTGGCTTTTTTAGTAGAAAACCACAGCGTAGATAGAACCAAAGCTACATGGGCCGTTAGCGCCATTGTATTTGTTTGTGCCAGTACTATTATTGTTAATTTTGATTGGCTATTTGGTTTGGTTATTATGGTATTTACCCAATACCAACTCCCGTTGATGGGACTGTTTTATTTTATTACAGTGGGCTGGTTATGGCAGCGTGGTAATAAGCTTCATCAAGCAAGTTCTGGTGCACATTATTGGTTTGCTCAGTACATTCGTTTTGTCTGCCCAGTGCTAATGACCTTAGTATTTGCAAACGTTGCGTTTGGCTAGAATACAACAACAACTCATGTGTTATTGATAACAAAAAAAGCGAACACTATATTTTGTTCGCTTTTTTGCTTTTTGTTTAGCCGCGCTATAGCACTTCGTTTGTTAAGCTATTTCCTTGAGTAACCTCAAATGCATTTTGTAAGGTGATATTGGCAATTTCTGTAAGCGCTTCTTGAGTAAAAAAGCCTTGATGGCCGGTGATCAATACATTTTTAAAGCTTACCAAGCGAGAGAAAATATCGTCTTGGTTTATATCGTCGCTGTGGTTTTTAAAAAACAGCTCTGATTCTTGCTCGTACACATCAAGCCCTAAATAACCTAGTTTTTGTGATTTAAGTGCCTTAATACACGCTTTACTATTAACCAATGCACCGCGCGAGGTGTTTATTAGCATAACTCCTGTTTTCATCGCTGCAAATGCGTCATCGTCAATTAAATGATGGGTGTGCTCGTTTAACGGGCAATGCAAAGAAATGATATCGCTTTGTGTAAGCAAGGTGTTTAAATCAGTAATTGTGTAATTACCAGCTTGTGCATTAGGATCGCACACTAAAATGTGAGCGCCGAAACCGGTTAATATATTACACAATGCTTGGCCAATTTTACCGCAGCCAATAATACCCACCGTTTTATTATGTAAGTTAAAGCCAAGTAAGCCGTTTAAGTCAAAATTGTCTTCACGTACGCGGTTATAAGCTTTATGGGTTTTACGGCTAAGCGTAAGCATAAGTGCAATACAATGCTCTGCGACTGCCTCAGGGCTGTAAGCCGGAACGCGCAGAACACGCATACCATGCTGTTTAGCAGCGGCTAAATCTACATTATTAAAACCCGCACAGCGCAGTAAAATGGTGTTAACCCCAAATATAGCCAGTTGCTCAATAACCGCTTTATCTACCGAATCGTTTACAAATACGCATACCGCATCAAATTCTTTAGCTAAAACCGCAGTGTGCGCCGATAAACTTTGCTCAAAATAGGTAATAGCGATGTTAGAAAAGCCAGTTAAGCTTTGTTCAAAAAAAGGCCGCTCGTATTTTTGAGCACTAAAAAAAGCAATTTTCATTTATTACTATCCTACTAACTTAGTGGGCTAAGTGAAAACCAAGCCTAGTTACACCTACCATAAACCATTTTTATTATAGATGCCTAACCAAAACGAGTGTTTGCTGTTTTTATAATCGGCGTTGACCCTAAACTGCTTGTTATTACGCTGTGTAATGACTCTGGTTTAGTGCGCGGCGCATAGCGCGCAATTAGTTGTCCTTGAGCATTAATTAAAAACTTAGTGAAGTTCCACTTTATGGCACGGTTTTGTGCAATTCCACGCGTATGTGATTTTAAATAACTAAACAAGGGGTGTGTATCTGGGCCATTCACCATAACCTTATCAAAGACTTCAAAATTAATTGCAAAGTGTTTTTGATAGTAGTCTTTTATTGCCATGCCCTCTAATGGTTCGTTTTTATCAAACTGATTGCATGGAAAGGCTAAAATAGTAAACCCATCGCTTTTGTATTGTTGGTATAGCTTTTCAAGCGCACATAATTGCGCCGAAAAATGACATTTGCTTGCTGTATTTACAATAAGAACCGTTTTTCCTTTTAACTGGCTCAAAGGAAAATCACTGTTATTACAAAGTTTTGCGTTAAATTGATAAATGCTATCCATAGGTTACCTACCTAATTTCCTTATGCGGGAAATTTTAAAAGACTTTCATTCGCTTTTTTAGCGGCCGATTGACATAATCGAGCTTATGTTTCTAAGTTATCAGTTAAATAGGTCATTTTTATGTCAGTTAAAATTGCATTTATAGGTTTAGGCGTAATGGGTTACCCAATGGCGGGGCATCTAGCAAAAGCAGGGCACAGCGTATGTGTTTATAATCGCACAGCAGCTAAAGCAAAAAAGTGGGCCGAAGATTTTAACGGCAGCTTTGCACCTACTCCGCGTGAGGCAGCAAGCGGTGCTGAAATGGTATTTATGTGTGTAGGTAATGACGACGATTTACGTTCAGTGGTATACGGTAATGACGGTGTGCTAGCAGGCATGCAGGAAAACACAATTTTAATCGACCACACAACTACCTCAGCAGAAGTGGCACGTGAAGTTGCGGCAAAAGCGGCTTTACAGCATATCGACTTTATTGATGCGCCGGTATCGGGCGGTCAAGCTGGCGCTGAAAATGGGGTGTTAACCGTAATGGCGGGTGGTAACGAAGCGGTATTTGCTAAAGCACAACCTATCATGGCGGCATTTAGCCGTTTTAGCCAGTTATTAGGGGAAGCGGGCTCAGGGCAATTATGTAAAATGGTTAACCAAATTTGTATTGCTGGTGTAGTGCAAGGGTTAGCTGAGGGCTTACATTTTGCTAAACAAGCGGGGCTTGATGGCGAAAAAGTAATAGAAACCATTTCTAAAGGCGCTGCTGGTTCGTGGCAAATGGAAAACCGCTACAAAACAATGTGGGCAGGTGAGTACGAATTTGGTTTCGCTGTAGATTGGATGCGCAAAGATTTAGGTATTGCACTAGATGAAGCTAAAAATAACGGTGCAACACTGCCAATGACCGCCACGGTTGATCAATATTACGCTGATGTACAAGCTCTGGGCGGCGGACGATACGATACTTCAAGCTTATTAGCACGTATCGAAGCAATGCATAAAAAGTAATGTAATTGGTAAAAGTAAATTATTCACAAAGAGGATAAGAGACGCAGCGCTTTTAGAGGAAGTGATAAACATAAAAAATGAATGTTGGTTTTATGTTTTCTCATTTACCTCTTTTGTTGAGATAGTTTTTTGGTTTTTTACCTAGTAACAAAAAACGCGACACTTTTTTGCTAAAGGGTCGCGTTTTTATGCATTATATAAACTACAGTAAATTACATGCTTTGCGCGTAGTTATATAAGGCTTTTAAAATTGTTAGATTTTTTTCGCTGTCATCATGTTCATGCGCTAAGTTTTCAAGGGTGATCATAAAATCTTGTGCGCTGATTGATGGCTGATCTTCGCCATGCATTAACTTGCTTTGGCAATATTGACGCCATTGATCAAGCTCTTGCTGGTTTAGCGTTTGTGGCCAGTTACGGGCGCGGTATCTAAACAGCAAAGTATTAAATTTAGGATCTTCAAATTCAAGTTTTAAGCTGGCTAAGTCTTCAGGCTTTGCATCACGAATAATCGCAAATTTAGCTTTATCAGCATGGCTAGTAAAGCCATCATATAATAAGTAATCTACGTTCGTGGTCGCGCTGTAATCGCCTTGCTCATTAAATACCTCAGTGACTTTATCACGTAGCTCGGTATTGGCTTTTAAAATGGCTAAATTAGCTAAGCATTGTTCACGGTCAATACCCAAGCGGGCAGCGTTTTCAGGCAGTAGCGTTTTAGCTGGTGCTAAAATAGGGCACTTATTTAAATGCACTAATTTTAAACCTACCGGTAAATCACCCTCCGCTAAATCTATACGTTTGGTGTATAAACGCTTGCGTAATTCTTCTACATTTAAATCAAGTAACACCTGCGGGTTTTGGGTTAAATCAAAACAAATAACTGCGTTTTTATTTACCGGGTGAAAACTCATTGGTGCAACCCAAGTAGTACAGCCTTGGGTAGCAGGAATGCGTGACGAGGTGTGCACTAATGGGGTCATATTAAACACATCAACCATTTCAGCGAGTGCTTTTTTACCGCGAAGACTAAAAAAGAAGTGGTACAGTTTAGGTTGCTTCTCTTTAATTAGCTTTGCCAGTGCAATGGTGGCCGTTACATCACTTAATGCGTCGTGCGCAGCGGCATGTTCAATACCATTAGCGACGGTTAAATGCTCAAGCTTAAAGCTAGGGCTGCCATCTTCTTTTAATGGCCATTCAATACCCTCAGGGCGCAGTGCATAGCAGGCACGCACTAAATCTATAATATCCCAACGGCTGTTATTGTTTTTATATTCACGCTCGTATGGGTCGTAAAAGTTACGATAAAAGCTATATCGGCTTACTTCATCATCAAAGCGAATACTGTTATAACCAGCCACACAGGTATTGGGTACGCTAAATTCTGCATGAATTTTAGCAATAAATTCAGCCTCTACTAAGCCTTTTTGCATCGCCACTTGTGGGGTAATACCGGTAATTAAACACGCTTCAGGATGGGGGAGGTAATCCGCTTGTGGCTTACAGTACTCAATAAGCGGCTCGCCAATAATATTTAAATCAAGATCGGTGCGCACACCGGCAAACTGACTCGGCTTATCCTTTTGCGGGCTCGTCCCCCAAGTTTCGTAGTCGTGCCAATAGATTGTTGCTTGATTTTGCTCTTGATAAGCCATTAAAAAACCCTATAAGTTAGCTTGAAACGGTTTATATACCGCCAAGTTACTAAATTTATGAATTATTTAGATTATGGCATAGGGTCACAGAGGTTTATAGGTTTGAATAGGGAAATCTATTAGTCAAAACATGATTTAAGGGTGATTATTTATTTTTAAGATTATGTGATAGAGAAGTTATTTATAAACATAGTGCTTAATGTTATAACTTAAGCCAACACTCCATTTCTTTCAACAATATGAAACTAATAATAAAAACGATTCTATTTTGGGTATTAATCACCTCAACCGCTGCGTTTGCTGAGCTTGCTAAAGTGCAAGTAAATGGCTTTGATATTGAATATGAAATGGCGGGTAGTGGCAAACACACTATTTTACTTGAGGCGGGTGGCTCTGCAGGGCTTAGTGATTGGGATCCCATTTATAACTCGCTTACCAAGCATGCAAAAGTAATTCGCTATTCTCGAATTGGCAATGGCGGCTCAGCGCAAATAAAGAAAAACTATAGCTCAGAGCAGTATGCTACTGAGGCTTTACTATTACTTAAAGCGTTAAAAATTGAAGAACCAGTAGTTTATGTGGCGCATTCTTATGGTGCTTATATCGCAAGGGTATTTGCAGCAAGCTACTCTGATAACATTAAAGCGTTAATGTTAATTGAACCCGCCTCAGAGCATGATGTTGATATTATGCGTAAGATTGATTTACCGCGCGCTGAAAAAGAAATTGCTGCTATAAAACGTGATGATATGAAAAACGGCATGTCGAATCAGTATTTAGACTTTTGGTCGAAGCGACCTTTGCCCGATTATCCACAAATAGCAGATATTCCCGTGACGGTTATTGCCTCAGTTAAAAAATATGAAAATCCATCGGTATTATTTTTTACTGAAAAAGGGCGTGAAATGTGGGGAGAACTGCATTCAAACTGGGCTAATGCTTTTCCTCAAGGTGAGATAGTGCTAACGCGTAAAAGTTACCACTATCCACAAAATGATGAGCCAGAAATGGTAGTTAAACAAGTTTTGAAGCTATTATCACGCACTCAATAGCGAGTTCGGATTATGTTTTTTAATAACGACTAACTATGAGTTCTTTTTGTAATAGGTGGTATTTTTTATTTATTGTGATGTTTATTACGCCTGCATTAAAAGAGTAAATTAAAACCAAATAAAAAGCACTGCAGGTTCACTACAGTGCTTTTTTAGGGGAATGATATTATTTATTTTGCAGTTGCAACAAGCTTAACCCAATCGTAATTAGTGACACCTAACAAGCCGATTTGTAATGTTTGGCCTGAACTCACTTCTAAGATACAACTTTCATTGTTGTCTTTGTTGTTCGATAAGCAATCATATTGTGTTTTTGTTACCGCTGCATCCGCTCGAACATAGAGGTTAGTATTTCCCTCGCCACCCAATGTTTTTATGTTTACAGTGGTTGCGCCTGTAGGTACTACATAACTATAGCGCTGCCAAAAATCTGGAAATCCATAAGCACGAGACGTTAATACGCGAGTGTCATTATCTGTAGGTGGTGCGCTATTTTCATAATTAGCCACGATAGTTACGTTTTGATAGCTGTTATACGCTTTAAGCATAATGTAAAAGCGACCTTCTCCTTGACTTATATTACAGCTTTCAGTGTTACCATTTCTAAATGGGCGGCAGTCGTAATTATTTGTGCTCGGCACTGTACTCTTTTTAACATAGAGGTCTGCATCACCTGAACCACCCGTTATGTCGATTGAGATGTTAGTGCTATTTGCAGGTACATCAATATAGTAAATAGTCTCTTGATTTAATGCTGCACTTTGGCCTGTTAATGCTTGCCCTTTAGTTAATTCAACTTCTGTTGGTGAGCCATTTGAAACACTAATCGTTTGGGTTAGCGTGTTTGTATTACTGTTACTATCTTGCACCGTAACAGAGACGTCGTAATCACCCTCAGATACAAAATTATGCACTACAGTTGCACCTGTATCGGTTTGATTATCACCAAAGTTCCAACTATAGCTATTGATAGTACCTGCTGAGCTGGAGCTTGTTGCATCAAAATTACACTGTAATTGCTCACAGCTGTATTCAAAACGTGCGGTAGGTGGCAGTGGTGTAGTACCGTCGTTATCGCCAACAGGCACTGTGTTATTAAAGTAAGTTGCCACTTGGGGCCAAATCTTATTTATTTTGGCGCCTTTATTGTAGCATCCGCCTAAATGATGAAGTGCAATAACACGGTTACTTGATGCTGCAACAACAGGAGAACCAGAAGAGCCGCCTATAGTGTCACAATAGTATCCAATATCAGTATTACTTCCACGTCCGTTCGTTGAGGGGGCATTAACTTGGCACAAACCATTGGTGTCTTGATCAGATTCAATCGACAGCTCCTTAGGATTACCTGAACCATGTTGCGGAATATAAATACGTTCACTTTGCTGTGCGTTTCGCACATCAAGCCCTAAGTAACCAAACTGTTCAATATTGGCAAAGTCATTAACACTAAATAGGGTGTAATCTAACGTGTAGTCAGTTTTAAAAAACTCTTTACCCGTTACTTTTACAATGGTTTCTCTGGTTGTCCCATTACAACTTTTATTTTGGTAGTTAAACCACACTTCTGTAGAGGCAAGCTCAGATGCAGTTTCAATACAGTGGTTATTGGTAAATAATTTATTATCGCTGCCAACGCGCCAACCGGTACATAAGCTGCGCCCACCTATTACCAAGCGTGCTACCGGGCGACTGCGGTCAAACTCTGTTGGGTTGGAATTAGCCCAACACTGCACGTCTTTGCGCTCATTAATACCGCAGGTAGACAAAGGGGCTGGTTTATTTTGTTGGTTGATATTTATATTGGCACTTTCAGTGCCGTAAAAATAGCTATCAATAACACCAAACTGGTGTTGCTGCTTACTGTTTTTTGGATCAGGATAATATTCAATGATAACGCTGTCATTTGAAACCGACATAGAAGAAAATGAATGCACACCATCATCTCCGTTTAAGCTATCGATTGTTGCAGCGTCCATATTATTACTACTATATTCATATCGCTCTGAGTTGTCTTCGCTTCTAACGACTAACTTTGCGTCACCATTTAGATCTACTTGGCTAAAATGTAGCTTTATGTAATCAGCATTAGGGTGCGATACAGTTTGAGTAATTACAGGACCTTGTGTTGTTTCGATTGTAAATTGCCTAGAAAGATTTACATGGGTATTAGCGTGTTTGGCAATTGTGGTTTTTTTTGCTTCTTGAGTGTGTTGTAAAATAGTGAGCTCATCGATTGCAGCAAAACTGTATTGTGCATAGATAGCTGAAGCGAGCAATGCTGCGTATTTACATTTTTTCATCTTTATATCCTTTTTCACTAATAAGTGGTTTGATGTAACGTAAATGATCAACTGCATGCCCATATGATTTAATTTTGAGCAAATAATCAGTACCTAATTTACATACTAAGGGTAGGCCGCATTTTGATCTTCGCCAGAAAAAATTAAAATATTTTTAACTTTACTCGGAAATTATTGCATTTTTCACTTTGAAATCAGCTTATTTTAAAAAGGATAAATGGCTTAATATTCAATATAAAAGTTTGAACAGAAGATGTTTACCGTTGACTCTAAGCGGCTGTCACCCACACTCATTAAAAGTAACATTGTTGATGTTGAGACTTCAGATATTAAACTTTTCTATTTTAATTTTTACAAAAATATACAAGAGCCAAGTATTAATTCTGTTATTTGGGGCGTTATTCTGTAAAATTATCGGCTTAACATTTGTGATTTAACCGTTACATTTGTTGTTAGGGTTAATTATTCAATTAATATAAGCAGACTTTATGATTTTTTATATTATTGGGTTAAGTACGCTTGTTATTATTTTGTGTGTGGCGCTTTATGTGATTTACAGCAATGTACGTAAGAGCCGAGTAAGAAAGTCAAAAGAATATAATGTGTTATTTGATAAAGACACCATCATTGATGATCTTATTGCTCAACTTAGCGAGAAAAACCAAACCCAAGAAAACCAGGAAAAAACAATTAAAGGCAAACAAGAGATCCTTGCAACATTTATAGATTTGCATCGATCGGGTAGCTTTTGTGCGCACTTAAGCGAACAAGAAATTACTTATTTTGTTAAAAAGAAATTAAACATGGAGAGTACTAAAAATGGATAGCGAGCAACAAGCCGTCGCAGAGGCAAAAAATACATCATTTATGGCACGTTTTGGCCGTCGTAATGTAATTTTATTAACGTCAGTTGTTGTGGTGTTAGCAGTGATTGCAACATTAACATCGCAGGTTATTTCATGGAATGAAGCCGATGAACGGCTTGTTCACCAATCAGCTTTTACTGGTAATTTAACGGTAATAAACCAAGCTGGTCCTTACTTAAAAGCATTTGGCACCACATCAGCCTATAAAAAAGTTATCTCGATTAACTTTACCGGTGATAGCAGTGCAACAGCCAGTGCCATTGTACCACTCATTCCTATTCGATTTTTAGATACGACAACTGGTGGCGCCAGAGGAGTATCACGTTTTAGATTACCAGGTAATGTACCTGCAAGTGAGTCGGGTGCTTTACGTGGATTATTAAAAATTCATGAAGAATTTGGTTCCCAAGAGACTCTCATCTCTAACCTTTTAATGCGTGCCACTACAGAAAATGTAAAAGCGTCTGCACGTATGATGTCGGTTGAGCAACATTATTCAGGTGGTAATGGTCAATTAAGCCAAGATTTTTCTGATCAACTGACTAATGGCATTTTTGTTACTGAGCAAATTATTAGTACTGGCGAGCGTGACAAGTCTGACGATTTAAGCAATTTAAGTAAGCAACAACGCGTTACCATTAATATAAAGAAAGATGCTGAAGGAAAGCCGCTGCGTAATGCACCTATTTTAGGCTCTTACGGTATAACGGTGGTTGATGCGAGTATTATTGATATTGATTACGAAAATAAGGTAAATGCGCGCTTAGAGGCGCAAAAGCAAGCTGCAGCAGATGAAGCCCTTGCAAGACAAAACCTTAAAAAGGCAGAGCAACAAGCACGTACAGAAGTTGCATTAGGCGAACAAGCGATTGCAAAGCAAAGAGCTGAGTCTGAAAAGCTAAAAATTAAAGAGCAAATTGATGCAGAGCGAATAAAAGCCAATGCAATTATTTCTGCACAACAGCGTGTTGCAGTAAAGGCTGAGCTTGCAAAAGAGCAAGAAGAAATCTTAAAACAGCAACGCTTAGAGGCATTAGGCATGGATGTATTAGCTGAAGCACGTTTACGCGCAAAGTCAGCAGCACTTGATCCTAAATATGTTTTTGATGAAACACTTAAAGCGGAAGTTAAAATTCAAACTGCTTTATTTAATAGCCTAGGTAACAGCCGCTTAGTGCCTGAAATTGTTATAGGTGCGGGTCAAGGCGAACAAAACAACGGCTCTGAATTTATGCGTTTGTTGGCTGCAGATGCGGCATTAAGTCTTAAAAAGCGTTTAGAAAAAGAGAAAAAATAAACATTAAAAATCATTAAAAAGCCCTAGCTTTAATTGCTAGGGCTTTTTTTGTGGTATCGCTTTTAAACGGTGAGTTTAAAATTTAGGGCACAAAGCGTGGCTAAAGCCTTTTTCGGTTAGCAAAAAAGCGGCGCTTGGCGTCGAAAATATATATTCTTCATGAAGAAGAAACGCGATTGTTCCTTTTATTTGCTCACCTTGATGATCTGAGGCATCGCTAATTAATTGTTCAGGATCTAACTGGCTTGGAGTTGGAAAGTTATTATAAAGATGCTTAAAAATTAACGTAGCAATCGTGTTAAAGGTATCGTTATTTTTCATTTTTCAGAGCCTTAATTTATATGTGCAGCAGTAAACTGGCTGATTTAAATATGATTTTTCAAATAATAACACATTAAAATAGGTGCGTGATGACTCTGCTTTTTTAAGCTTTAATTTTGCAAGCTACTGCTTTCATTTATAAAAGTGATGAGCAATTGTCATACTTATCCTGCTTAAAAGTAGTTTGTGTGTTGCTGGTGTGTTGCGCAAAATCATAAAGTGTAATTGAAGAGTTGTAAAAATACGTTATCATTGTAAAACAACATGTAAAATCAAGCAGGTACTTAGCTCACGCTGACCAAGTTCGAGTTAATAATATCAACAAGGCAAGCAAGGACAAATTATGACACCTATGAAACCTTTAGCACTGGCAGTGGCTATGGTTGTTTTTTCACATCAGGCACATGCAGATACAGATCTTGATAAAGTTAAGCAGCAATTAAGCAGCTTACAAAAACAAGTGGAAATGCTGCAAAAGCAACTTGCAAAAGCAGAGCAAAAAAGTGAAAAATCAATCGAGCGCACCATTGAAGAGAAAGAAGATATAGCTGAAGTTAAAGTAGCTAAACATGAACACAAGCCTCAGGGAATTAAAATTGGCGGTGCTGTTCGAACCAACTACAGCCATACTTCGTATGATGACGATAATAAAAATCGCGGCGGCGATTTTGACTTTGATATTTTTCGCTTAAATTTCTCAGGCGACGTTGGTGATGTAAAGTTAAACGCTGAAATTCGCTTTTTTGATTATATGACCGCTGTTAAATACGCTTATGCAGCTTACGATTTTGCTGATGATTGGCAAGTTCAAGCAGGTATTACCAAGGTTCCTTTTGGTAACTGGCCATACAACTCACATAACTACTTTTTCAGCACTAACTATTATGTTGGCCTTGAAGACGACCACGATTTAGGGGTGTTATTTAAGCGTAAGATTGCTGATAACTGGCAGCTTGATTTGGGCTTTTTCAAAAATGATGAATTAGGTGGTGTTGATGGTTATGTAGATAACCGCAGCGATCGCTATTCTTACGACATTGTTGGCTTTAGAGAAGCGGGAGATGGTGTTTATGCCGAGCCAACTAATGCTATAGGCGAGTATAATACGTTCTCAGGCCGTTACGGCTACCACCTAGAACATGAAGGTGGTAAAACTGAAATAGGTGTGTCGGCACTTGCTGGTGGCTTGCATGACGGTGTTGACCGCGCAGGTGACTACAACGCGTGGGCATTACATTTAAACAGTAATATGGGCCCTTGGAACTTACAACTTCAACACGGTGAATATAACTACGATATTGATAACGTAAACCGTATTGCTGTGGGCGCTTACTCGTTTTACGACAGCATGGCGGCAGAGGCAACAATGTCGAGTGCAAACGTAGCATACAGTGTACCGGTACAATGGGGCGCGGTAACAAACTTACAGTTTTACAACGACTATAGTGCAATTTACGACAAATCAGACAACAGCAGAGATACGTGGATGAACGTAACCGGTTTCTCGGTAGCTGCTGGTGGTTTATTTACTTACTTTGACTTAGTTCATGGTAAAAATATGCCATTTGTTGGTGGTTCATTAGCGGGCGATAGCAGCGAAACTGAGCGTCGCTTCAACATTAATATTGGCTATTACTTCTAAATCAATATTCAAAGCACACGCCTAGACATTGGCGTGTGCTTATGTTGTTTTAAAAAATATTTTTGCTCTACCTATTTAGCACCTACAAATTGATAAATCTTTAATCAACTTCTAGTATAAAAGTTCAAATGGAATAAAATAAATAATCCATATAGCTTAGCTGGAGGCTAGACATCGATGATTGTAGTTAATGAGCAGGTGTTATCTGATGTAAACAAAAACTTTGTTATCCCACCAAAACCACAAATCTTAAATGATCTTGAAATATTAGCATCTGCACAGGAGCCCTCGCTCTCAGACGCCGCAGAAATCATCGCTAAAGATGTTGCTATTGCATCAGCTATTCTAAAGATAGTTAATTCACCTGCTTATGGCTTAGTTCGTAGTGTGTCAAATATTAAACAGGCTATTATGTTTTTAGGGTGGAATGGCATTGAAGCTTTAGTACCTAGCTTAAAGCTAAAGCAAATGTTCGCCCAAAAAGAATGTTGCATTAGTTTGGAGCGTTTTTGGGATACCGCCTCAGAAATTGCTGATGTAAATATGATTATTGGGCAACGTATAAAAAACAATGTTCCCGTTGAGTACTTGTATACGCTGGGTTTATTTCATGATTGTGGCATTGTGCCGATGGCAATTAAATTCGATAATTACGTGAGTGCTTTACATACTTCAAATAATACCCATAAAGAAAGCTTAATAGATATAGAAGAGCGTTTATATGGAACTAATCATGCCACTGTGGGTTACTATTTAGCGACCAGCTGGCATTTACCTGTAGATATTTGCCAGCTTATTTTACGTCATCACGATTTGAGTATGCTAAGTGATATAACTGGAAGTAATCAACAATTGTGTTACAGCGTTTTAAAAATGTCTGAAAATTTGGTTAATAGTGTTTTACGCGGTGACACCACTAAAGATTGGGATGACATAGAAAAACAAGTTTTAGCAACATTAAATATGTCAGAAGACGATTATATTGATGTGCAAGAAGAGGTGATTGATTTTTTGAACTGTTAGACGTTTTTAGCAGCTTAAAGTCTATAGGTTAGTTTTTTTCACTTATTGGTTTGTTTTTAATCGTTTGTCGGGATTAAGTAAACACTCTAAAGTTTAGTTGTCGGCAACAAGCACGACTAACCAAATAGGAAATTAATCATGAAACGCTCACTTATCAAAACCATCGCTCTTGGCTCTTTATTAACTTGCTCAGCTGCTGTAATGGCTGATCAAAGTGATTACAAGTTAATGGTTATTGAAGAAGCTAAAACAGCTCCTCAAGAATTCGAAGTTGCATTTAACGATTGTGCATTAAATGTAAAATCAAAAAATTACAGCCAAGCTGAAGAAATTTGCTCAAAAGCAATTACTTTATTACAGCAAAGCACTGGCCCTCGCTTTAAAGTACGTGAGCTTACGTCATTTGCTTTAAGTAACCGTGGTGTAGGACGTTTAATGGCTAAAAATGAAACAGCTGCATTATCAGACTTTTACGAAGCACAACAAATGTCTGGTAACGAGTTAGTGTCGCACAACTTAACGCGCGCTAAGCAAGACCTCGCACTGTAATATCTATTACCGATTCAAAAAGCCCATGCTGTTTTAGCATGGGCTTTTGCGTTTTTAGGGTTAAACACTAGTTAGGGTTATTTAGCATAATTTGGGTCAACTGTTTTAGCCCTTTACCTTTGTTAGTTATTTTCCATGCAAGGTATAAGTCTTGAGGTGGACGTGGTTCGGTAAGCTCCACAACATGCAGTTTGTTAGCTTTAACATACTCAGCAATAAGGTTCTCAGGTAAATAACCAATGCCAATAGCGGATAAAATAGCGGTCATTTTTTGGCTTACAGAACTTACATAAAAACGTTGATTACCTTCGATTAAGTTAGCTGACCACGGAATACTTTGTTTTGCTGAATCATGCACTATAACCGTGGTGTATTGACCAAGTTCGCTGGGTTTAACGGGGCTTTTTACTTGTGCTAACGGGTGGCTAGGGTGAACCACTAATACATTTTGAATATCGGCTATTTTTACCGCTCTGATCCCCTTTTGATTAGGTACAGGCGCCGGTGCGCCAATCACTAAGTCAACGTCATCCTCAATTAAAGCCTCCCAAGTGCCATTGAGTACTTCTTCTTTAATGTCTATCTCGATATTTTTATGCTCATTTAAAAATAGCTGTAAGTTTTTGAATACGTCACTTATGTCAAAAATAGAGTCATAGGCAATACGTATCCGTGGCTCCCAGCCATTAGCTATGGTTTGTGTTTGCTCCGATAAATTATTTATAGCATTGAGTACTTTACGCCCCTCGCTTAGTAAATGTTTACCTGCGGGGGTCAAAACCGCTCTCCGACCTTGACGTTGAAACAAGGTTACATTTAATTGCTCTTCAAGTTTATTAACAATATACGACAAGGCTGAGGGCACTTTATTAAGTTGCTCTGCAGCGGCTGCGTAACTGCCACGATGCTCAATGGCGTCCAGTACCAGCAAAGCTTCTATGCTTATAGGGGGTGTATTCATTATCATACCAAATATCAACTGTTCAAAATATTTGAACATATAGAGCAAATAATAGGAGTTATTTAATTTTAATTCAACTTATACAATAGCTGCATACTCAATTGGAACAATACAGGTTAAAACTATGACGATTAAAAATATTACAGCCGCCATCACAAAAACTGAACAGTCTTTTGCAACATTACCATTAAGGCTTATTGCGGGATTAGTGTTTAGTGCTCATGGTGCACAAAAACTGTTTTCGTGGTTTGGCGGCTATGGCTTGGAAGGCACAGGGCAATGGATGGAATCGATTGGCTTAGCACCGGGCTATTTAATGGCATTAATGGCCGGTGGCGCCGAATTTTTTGGTGGGTTACTACTCATCGTTGGTTTGCTGGTGCGTCCTGCGAGTTTTGTACTGGCTATCACTATGGTGGTTGCTATTTTTACCACGCACATAGATAACGGTTTATTTATGAGCAATAACGGTTATGAATTTGCGTTATCGCTGTTAGCTATTACCTTAGCTTTACTGATCCAAGGAGCTGGAAAGCTATCTGTTGATGGAAAAATTCATAACAAATTAAATTAATAAGCGGATCACATAAGTGATTAAACTTTAAGCTGCCAATCTGCGTAAGGTAGGCACATTCTATAAACTAAGGAGACGGACATGGGGTTACTTGTTAACGGTGAATGGGTCGATAAATGGTACGACACCGAAAAAAGCGACGGTAAATTTGTACGCCAAGATAGCCGGTTTAGAGATACGATTTCATCAGCGCAAAACAGTAAATTTAAACCAGAAGCAGGTCGCTATCATTTATATGTATCCTTGGCTTGCCCTTGGGCGCACCGCACCATTATATTTCGTAAATTAAAGCAGCTCGAAGACATTATTTCTATGAGTATTGTTGAAGCACCCATGATGGAAAACGGTTGGGAATTTGGCGAGCAGGGCGATCCACTTTATAACTTAGATTACGCTTATCAACTGTATTTAAAAGCCGACCCTAGCTATGAAGGGCGTGTTACCGTACCTATATTATGGGATAAAAAAACGCAGACTATTGTAAACAACGAATCAATAGAAATAATTCGCATGTTTAATAGCGCGTTTAATGAGCTTACAGGTAACAACGACGATTATTATCCAGATGCGCTACGTGAAGAAATAGAAACAGTGAATACCCGTGTTTATAACACCATTAATAATGGGGTGTATAAAGCCGGTTTTGCTACAACTCAAGAAGCTTACAACGAAGCTTATTTTGCCTTGTTTGATAGCTTAGATTGGTTAGAAGCACGATTAGCAAAACAGCGTTATTTAGTAGGCGACACACTCACTGAAGCCGATTGGCGATTATTTACCACACTTATTCGCTTTGATGCGGTGTATCACGGGCACTTTAAATGTAATCGAGAAAAGTTAACCGAATTTCATCATCTTAGTAACTACATTAATGAGCTTTACCAAGTACCTGGGATAAAGGAAACGGTCGATTTAGAGTACTCAAAAATTCATTACTACGTAAGTCACGTAACCATTAACCCAACGCAAATTGTGCCTTTAGGTGCTAAACACACCTTTGACGCTGCCCATGATCGAGACCGTCAATACTAAATGACGCAGAGATAACGTATAGGAAAAAATATGCTTACTCATTACCCAAAAAATAGCTTAGGCCATGCAGACCATGGTTGGCTTAAGTCAAAGCACCATTTTAGTTTTGCGAATTACTATAATCCTGCGCGTATGGGGTTTGGCACTTTGCGTGTAGTTAATGATGACTGGGTAGCCCCAGGTATGGGGTTTGGTGCGCACCCGCATAGAAATATGGAAATTATTAGTTTTATCCGCAGTGGTGCCATTACCCATCAAGATAGTATGGGCAACAAAGGGATCACCGAGCAAGGTGAGGTGCAGGTAATGAGTGCAGGCACCGGCATTACCCACTCAGAATATAACCTAACAGATGAACCACTAACGTTTTATCAAATTTGGATTCAGAGTAATCAACATAATGTTGAGCCGCGCTGGGAAAGCAAGAAGTTTCCTACACAAGCTACAAGCACCCTTAGCTTACTGGTTTCGGGTTATCCAAAAGATGAAGATAGTGCACTGTTTATTAATCAGCAGGCGCGTATTTACGGTGGCAAGCTGGCAAAAGGCACGTCAATAACACAGCCGATTGATCATCAAGCCTACGTATTGGCATCGGCAGGAGAGTTTAGTATTAATGATGAGTCAGCCTCAGTTAACATGAATAAGGGTGACGGCGCAGAAGTTACACAGACTAAAACCATCACCTTAACAGCGACCACTGAGTGTGAATTGATTATTATTGATAGCAAAAGTTAAGCGCAATTTACGTGCGCTTAACTTTATAATTGTTACTTGCTCATACTTTAAAGCTTTCCACTTGCGATTTCATTTGCTTATATAAGGCCGATACATTTTTAGATTGTTGCGTGGTTTGCGTGGAAATTTGTTTCATTTGTGCAGATTGCTCTTTTAATGACACTAAATTTCGATTTATTTCGTTAGCCACATGTGACTGCTCTTGTGTAGCTTGTGCGGTTTCAGTCGACATTTGCTGTACTTTTTCAAATGCGTGAGTCAGGCTATTAAAAATGGTAATTACTGAGTCAAAGTTGGTTAAAGTGGTATTGGCATTAGTTTGGCTATTTTTAATCGAATCAGACGACGCTTTAACATTGTCATTTAAGCGTTGGATCATGGTATCAATTTCGTCTGTGCTTTGTTGAGTTCGTGTGGCAAGCGTTCTTACCTCATCAGCTACTACAGCAAATCCACGGCCTTGCTCGCCGGCTCTAGCGGCTTCAATCGCTGCATTTAAAGCTAATAAGTTTGTTTGCTCTGCAATATTACGTATCACTTCAAGAACAGAGGTTATATCTGTAGAACTACTTTCTAGTTCAACCGAATTCGCTAATGCTGACTTAATATCGTTAGCTAAATCTTCAATCGCTTTGCCTGACACATCAATAGCTTGAACACCTTGCTTAACCTGCTCGCTAGATATATCGGCTTCCTGCGCAGTATTTTTTGCAAGCTCTGCCATTTGTTGATTGGCCATGTCCATCTCATGGCCCGCACTAACTATTGACTCAGAGGCATTAGCAAGTTTTTGGGTTACTTCCATCGCGGTATCAGATACATCATTTAAATCACCCGTTACTGCACCAAGTTGGCTTGATTGCTGCTGAATATTTTTTATTATTGTTTGTAAATGGCTCAAGAAGTTATCAAATTCATTGCTTAAATCAGCTAATTCGTCGTGTGATGTAGTGTTAATACGCTGGGTTAAATCGCCATCGCCAGCGGCTATTTCTTTAATACGAAGGGTAATATTATTGATATTATCGGTTAGCTTTTTCGGAATGTAATAGCCCACACCTAAAGCGACAATAAAGGCAATAATAATCACAATAAAAACAATTTTTTCAAAAAGTTGAATGCTATGTTGTACGTCTTGTTTTACCGCTCTGGCATGTGTGCGTGCCTCTTCGCCCGCAACATCAAGTATATTTCTTAATTCGTTAAAGCTTTTATCAGCATTTGCTAAATTATTATCAATTAAAGCGACTTGCTTTGCAGGAGTTGAGTAAATCAAGGCTTTACTTTGCTCATACCATTGCTGATAAAGCTGATCGAAGTTGGCATATTTTTGTGTTAGCTGCGGCTCGTCAATTAAATAGCTACGATAACTATTAAAGCGACGTATAACTTGGGCTGCGTTTTCTTCAAATAATTTTTGATTTTGTTCTAAATCACCATGTTGGTTTACTATTTTTTGTTTTGCAAGCCGGGCTTGGTATATATCTCTATCGGCATTTAGTACCTCTGAAATGGCTTCTACATAACGCCCTAAACGCTCAGCCCCCACTTTATCTTGCTGTTGTTCATTAGTATAAGCGCGAAGCTCTTCGCCTGCCTGATCCATCATTTCGCGTATTTTTATAAATTCAGGTTCAGATTTATTTAAATCACTTTGCATTTTACCTTGCGAGTGATTGGTATTAATGAGTGTTTTACTATGATTGAGCCATTCATTATACAAAGGCATAAAGCTGGAAAATGAATCATGCTTTGCGAGTAACGCTTCTTCATCTTTTAAATAGATTAAGTATTTGTTAAAGCGATCCTTTACTTGCTCTGCGTTTTCTAAAAACTCTGTTTTATTCGTCTCACTATCGCCAGTTGCGCTGAGTAAATTTTCGAGTGCAATACGTGCTTGATATATGTCTCTGTCGGCATTGAGAATAACAGTAACAGCTTCAAAAAAGGTTTCTGTTTGCCTTTTCATAGCGTTGTCTTGTATGTAAGTAATCGAAGCTATGGCAACTAGCAAGCCTGCAAGGATCAGTGCTAAAAAAGCGATTGGTAAAATGACTTTAGTTCTAATTGAATTTATTCGCATGTTTCAATCCTTGTTATCTTACTGTATCTATAGTAAATGTTAGTCATATAGTGGGACTTATGCCAAGCAGTTGGGTAAATTAATTGGGTGTTTTTTATATGCTGCAAGTCCGTATAACATTACTATTATTTTTTATTGGTTTTATTATCCTTGTACGGCATATTCGCTTAAAATACGGCTAATTGGTTCATTTTTATAAAGGAATTCTGCTGTTAATGAATTCAATTCAGCCTAGTATATTTGGCCGTATCTTTACCCCGCATCGCTTTGTCGATATAAACCAACAAGGTTTAGTGATCAGCAATAAAACACAAATAACCTCATTGAGTTGGTGTGATTTAACGTCGCCCATTAGCTATGAGTATGGTGTGCTTGGGCAAACACTGCGCTTTAATACAGACTCTAAGCATTATCGTATTTGGATGAGAGCCTATGGCAGCAATAGGGCATTTAAAGCGCATACCGATATGCTATGGGTTAAAAGCAATATTGCAGTGCTCAACGAAGTGTTAAGTAAAATAAACCACTTTGCTCACACTCAGTTTTTGCGCCAATCATATGTGACTGATATAAAAAAACAGGTAGATGAGCAATGTAAACGTTGGCTACCTTGGATAAAAAGCAGCGATGTTTTAACACCAGTAAGCACACAAATAAAATTGCTTGAACAATACAGCCAGTGGAGTGATGCACTCACTCGTTTTTTTCAGCATAAATATACCCAGTCTCAATTTGAGCGCTATAACGATTTTTTTAATTGTGTTGAAGCAAATCCACTCACAGAGCAACAACGCCGAGCTTGTATAATAGATGACGACAATAACTTAGTGCTGGCAGGGGCAGGAACAGGAAAAACCAGTGTGTTGGTGGCCAGAGCGGGCTACTTGGTTAACAGTGAACAAGCTAATTACAACGATATTTTATTACTCGCCTATGGTAAGCAAGCTGCTTGCGAAATGGATGAACGAATTAAACAAAAGCTGGGCACTGAGTCCATTAAAGCGGCCACGTTTCACAGCGTCGGCTTGACTATTATTAGCGAGGTTGAGGGCAAGCCACCTAAAATATCTAAACTTGCTGAAAACGAAAAAGCTAAAATAAAATGGGTTGAAGGATGTTTTGAATCGCTTGCCAATGCTAAACCACAATATGCTAAAGCACTGGTAAATTATATAAATAACACTCTTAATGACGTTAAAGGCGAGTTTAAATTTAGTGCTGCAAAGCCTAATCATATAGCGCTTTTAAAAGAGATAAAATCTGGCGGTCATTTAACCAAGTTAGCTACCTTATTTAGCCAATTAATCAGCGTGTATAAAACCGCAAATATAACACTTGAGAGCGATTCAAAGCAGATACAGCAAGCCTGGAAATTATTAAAGCCGTTGTTAGCCAACTATAACCATTATTTACGCACGCAGGGCGAAATAGATTTCGACGATATGATTATTAAAGCCCTCGATTATGTAAACACTAAAAAGTTTACATCGCCTTGGCGTTATATCATGGTGGATGAATTTCAAGATATATCACCGCTGCGAGCTACACTTGTAAAAGCACTGCGCGATAGTAAATCTAATAGTTCACTGTTTGCAGTAGGAGACGATTGGCAAGCTATTTACCGTTTTAGTGGTGCAGATATGCGACTTACTACCGAGTTTGCCTTACATTTTGGTTTTACAACACAAACTCTATTAGATAGGACCTTTCGCTTTAATAATAAAATTGGCGAGGTTGCCGCAGGTTTTATTATGAAAAACCCAGCGCAGTTAGCTAAAGACATTCACTCAGTTGCAAAGGTAACTAAGCCCGCCGTTAGCGTGCTAAAAACATTGAAAAGTGGCTCAGCTAAAAACACCAAAATAGCGGAGCTAAATAATGGCGCAATTAAGCATTTACTACAGGGGATTAACGGTCATTCAGGCAAGCCTGTTACTGTGTATTTACTTGCACGGTTTCGATTTCAGTTACCTTCACTGGCCGATATAAGTGCTTTACAGCAAGAGTTTTCAACATTGCATATTGAGTGTGATACGTTTCATGGCTCAAAAGGCAAAGAAGCCGATTATGTCATTATATTAGCAATGAATGGCGGGGCGTTTGGATTCCCAAGCATTAAGCCAACGCCTCAAATTTTAGAAGCATTATTACCCGCAAAAGATAATTTCGCACATAGTGAAGAGCGTCGCTTATTTTATGTAGCGCTTACTCGCGCTAAACATAAGGTCTACATAATAACAGATGATAACAACCCCAGCTGCTTTGTTGATGAGCTTATAAACGAGCATAAAATCGAAGTATTTGAGTTAAAAAATAAAGCGGCCTTTAAAAGCATTACAAAAATTGCTTAATACTGTTGCTCAAGCAAGCGTCAGAGTGCCCAATTATGTGGTTTATACGTATTAAAAAAGCCCACTTTGGGCTTTTTTAATACGTTATATTTAACTTATGGCAACGGCAAGTTGATGATACAAACCAATCCCAACAATAACATTAAATGGAAAGGTGACACCTAACGAGCTAAGCATGGCAAGACCAATGTCCGCTTTGGGAATAGCGGCTTTTATAGCAGCAGGTGCGGCAATGTAAGAAGCACTCGCCACTAAGCTCCCCAGAATAACCACTGAACCTAATTCTAAATTTAGCAAGGTGCCAACCATAACGCCAATGGTGCCTAAAAATAACGGCGTAATAATGGCGAAGGAAGCCAGTTTCCATTGCTGCCAAGGAAAAGGGCGAAGCGTTTGTGCAGCAACCAAGCCCATTTCGAGTAAAAATAGCGCCAGCACTACTTTAAAGCTACTGGTAAGTAAACTCGTAACTTGGCTACCCTGTTGGGTGCCATACATCATACCGATAATTACACCGCCAACGAGCAAAATCACACTCTTATTGGTAAGCGTTTCGTGCCACAGTGCTTTTAACGATAAGTTGGTGTTTTCGCTGTGTGCTTTGTCGAGCTTACGATACAACAGTAAACCTACAATAATTGCTGGTAACTCAAGCATAACTAGGTACAAGGTAACTTCTGCGCCCACTTCTAATTTAGCCGATTCGGCATACGCTAATGCTACCGCAAATGTACCAGCACTAACCGAACCATAGTGGGCAGCAATGCTGGCGCTATTCGCTACGCTTAGCTTAACAACGTGTTTTAAAATAGGGTATAAAGTGAGTGGAATAAGCCCACCAAGTAACATAACCGAGGCCATTTCTGGGAGTAATTGCCAACTTAAATTGCCATGCAGAACCATGCCACCTTTTAGACCTATGGTAAGCATGAGTAGTAAGCTGAGAGTGTCATACGTCGCTTTGGGAATAGCTAAATCAGAGCGAAGGATACCCGCTGCTAATCCTAAAATAAAAAACATTACTACAATATCAGGCACGCTGTTCTCCTCTTTATTACTAATTTGATTTGTTAAGCGGCGCTATTATAGGCAAATCTTTATATAGTAAATAATAAAATGAATGATAACATCCTATAGATAAAAACCTATGAGGTGCGTATGAATATAAGGCAACTTTCCTTCCGACTACTTGAAGTATTCATGAGTGTAGTAAAAACCGGCTCTATAAGCGAAACCGCTCGTGGACTTCATTTGACTCAGCCTACGGTTTCTTTACAAATTAAACGCTTACAAGAAGCGGTAGGTGAACCGTTAATAATTATGCAGCAACAAAAGTTGCAAATAACCGAAGCTGGTATGGCCTTATTTAGGACTTGCCAACAGGTTTTTGGTCATTTTGAAGATTACCAAGATTACTTAGCGGAGCTAAAAGGGGGTGAACGTGGACGATGTAAAATTGCTATGGTTAATACTGCCCAATATATTTTACCTAAGTTGTTAGGCCCATACAGTAATGAACATCCGCATGTAGAGCTACCACTTGAAATAGGTAATCGTTCAGCCGTTTTAGCACGCTTTGAACGTGGAGAAGACGATATTTATGTATTTAGTCACCCGCCATCTTTAGAGCATGCCCAGGCTGCTAGATTTCTACATAACCCTTTAGTGTTTATAGTGCCACTAAATCATCCATTAGCCGATAAAACCGCACTTAAACTGGCTGATTTAGTTCCGTATCGTTTTTTACTACGTGAAACAGGCTCCGCAACGCGCATGTTATTTGAAAGCGAGCTGCAAAGTAGAGGGTTGGTATTAAGTGACAGTGTGCAAATGGCCAGTAATGAAGCCATTAGAGTGGCGGTAGCTTCAGGTATGGGGATTGCGGTGCTTTCTCAGCATGTGCTGCCTAAAGGTGATAATAGCTTTAAAGTGCTTAATGTTACCGACACTACTTTAGCCAGTCATTGGTATTTTGTGGTGCGTACAGACCGACATATATCACACGCTGCACGCAGCTTTTTAAAGTTTGCTGAGCAACACTTAGAGCTGTATTTAGATGAGAAGTGGGTGCGAAATGAGTTAAGAGGGCTTAATTTGAAATAAAAATAAGCCTTAGAGACAATCAAATATTAACTGGTATCAAAGTTGCTTAAGTTATTTCAGTTAAAGAATATAACGATTAAAGCAAAAATGGATTTGAGCCAATGACTTCAATAACCTTTAAAAATCAATATAGTAGTTATAATACTCCCGTTAACAAAGTGGCAAAATCGAGTGACGTTCTGCCAACATCTGCCGCTGCGGCAACAACCAGTACCGCTGAAAACCAAGCAACCCCTAATTTTATCGCTAAACCAGAAGACAAAAGCTTTTTAGAAAATGCCCAAGAGGCATTAATTTATCAACGTTTAGGTGTTGATAAAGAAACTATAGCTGAGTTAAAAGCAGCAATAGAAGCCTTGGCAGAAGAACTAGGAGAGGAAGGGGTTGATGTAGATGCCATAAAAGAGCAGATTGCTGAATTACAAAAAATGTTAGAGCAAGAATTCGAAAAAGGCACGGAGCGAATGGCAATGCAACCAACACATGAAAAAGGCAAGCTAGTAACCGCATTAGCTTAGATAGCGGTATGTTGAAAGGTTATTGACTCCTGTCTTTAAGCCGGTTTTAAGTGATTAACGCACAAAGAGGGTGAAGAGGCGCTGCGCTTTTAGAGAAGTGAACTAGACCATAACTTTTTGTGGCTTCTCATTTACTCCTTATTCGCTTCTCTGTGTTCAAATAGGGTTTAGTGAATTATGCACAAAGAGGGCAAAGAGCCGCTGCGCTTTTAGAGGAGTGTACTAGACCATAACTTTTTGTGGCTTCTCATTTACTCCTCATTCGCTTCTCTGTGTTCAAATAGGGTTTAGTGAATTATGCACAAAGAGGGCAAAGAGCCGCTGCGCTTTTAGAGGAGTGATCTAAACAATAACTTTTTATGGCTTCTCATTTACTCCTCATTCGCTTCTCTGTGTTCAAATAGGGTTTAGTGAATTATGCACAAAGAGGGCAAAGAGGCGCTGCGCTTTTAGAGGAGTGTACTACATGATAACTTTTTATGGCTTCTCATTTACTCCTCATTCGCTTCTCTGTGTTCAAATAGGGTTTAGTCAATTATGCACAAAGAGGGCGAAGAGACGCTTCGCTATTAGAGGAGTGCTCTAAACCATAACTTTCATCTGTAACCAAAAAACCAAACAGGGGCTTATAAAAAGTAATAGCATGCCCATACTCAGTAAGTTACCTCTAAAAAGGTTAAAATCATCAAGTATTTTGTGCAACTTATACTTAAATAAATATCTGCCCACAACAATATCTAAACTAAGCATTATTGTTAGCCAAACAAAACCCACATTTAAACAATCTAAGTACGAAATAGGGTTAACCCATGGCAAGGTCAGCCAAGTAATGGCATAAATAATCGCAGTGCCCAAAAGTAAGCTGAGTGTTTTAGCGCGTTTTAGAGCGTAAAATCGATGTAAAATCCTTACTCTAATATTGCCATTAATTATCTCAGCTAAAGCGAGTAATAGGCCAACGGCGCGTGTTTTTTAAAGCATGTAAAGCTCCTGGTGCTGATCATGTTAATTATTAACGATGACCTTACCTAATTTATAGCTATAACGCATAAGGTACTGCTCACCATTTTTACAGAATAACTATCGTTATCAGTTGTTATTATGTGTCATTTTTTATAAGGTGAACTTTGCTTATAAAAATAACAATAGGAACGCCGTCATGAAAACCCTTGAACAACAGCTCGGCCAGTATGGTTTGTACCATCGCTCTAAACGAAATGTATTAACTCATTTTTTTGGTATTCCACTCATTGTGTTTGCCGCTTTATGCTTACTCGCCCGAATTGAAATCCCTATTGCTAATTTTAGCATTGATGGCGCGCAAATTTTTGTATTAGCCTCTGTGGTTTACTATTTTATGTTGAACTTTTCGCTAGGTTTAATCATGGGAATTATTTTCACTTTATTGCTGGTAGCTGCACAACCAATTGCTGCTATGGCTTTGGTGCCATGGTTAACAATTGGAGTTGGGGTGTTTGTATTTGGCTGGGTATTACAATTTATTGGTCATTATTTTGAAGGTAAAAAGCCCGCATTTGTTGATGATTTAGTTGGCTTAATTATTGGCCCTTTGTATGTCACTGTTGAGCTGTTGTTTTTAATGGGCTTTTATAAAAATTTAGAACAGCAAGTGAATGAAATAGCGGGCCCAACTAAAGCATAATCAGTTAATAAATATAAGGTAAACCATGGATTATAATAATAAAACAGTGTGGATCACCGGCGCATCATCAGGTATTGGTGAAGAACTTGCAAAACAATTTGCAGAGCAAGGTGCAAAGGTTATTTTATCAGCGCGAAATATCGATAAACTCAACCAAGTAAAAGACGAGTTAAAAGGCGAGGGGCACCGTGTTATCCCGCTTGATTTATCAAAGCCCGAAATGGTACTGCAGGATGTATCGGAGAAAATAGATAGCTTAGGCCCCATTGATATTTTAATTAATAACGGTGGCGTATCGCAGCGTAGTTTATTTTTAGAAAACGACTTTAAAGTGTACCGGCAACTTATGGAAGTAAATTACTTTGGCTTAATTGCACTCACTAAAGCGGTACTACCTTCAATGGTGGCACGTAAAAGCGGTTCAGTAGTGGCTATTAGTAGCGTGGCAGGCAAAGTAGGCTCAAAGTTTAGAACCGGATACTCAGGCAGTAAATACGCTGTGGTAGGCTTTATGGATTGCTTACGCGCCGAAGTGGCGCAGCACAACATACATTGCTTAACTATTTGCCCAGGCTCAATTAAAACGGCGATTGCCCATAACTCATTGAACGAGCAAGGGGAAGCGCAAAACAAACCTGAGCCTTCAATAGAAAATGGTATGAACGTAAATGTAGCCGCATCAAAAATGCTCACTGCAATCTACAATAAAAAGGATGAAGTAGTAATAGGCCAAGGGTTAAGTGGTTGGGCACCGTTTATAAAACGGTTTTTCCCAGGATTATTTAATCGCTTAACCGCTAAGGTGGAATATAAATAACTAAGTACAGTACTTAAACGCCAGCATTTAGCTGCTTAGCGCAATGCTGGTTCGTGTTCAGCTTTATGGCTGTTTTTGTACCTTCCAAGGTGGGTTTAATCGATTTTCTCCAGCTTTATAGAGCTTAATTTTATTTCCTGAAGGGTCTTTTAAAACCGCTTCCTTCCATAGATACCTTTGCTCTGTGGGTTGCTGTTCGAATACGATCCCTTTTTTGATTAACTGCTGGCACAATTGCTCAAGGTTATCGTTCTCAAAATAAATTACAGAATGATTTTCAAAAAATTCACTTTCTAAAGATAATGAAAATGTAGAGTCACCTTCAGGGCAACTAAAACGTGCATAATGAGGTGTATCAACGATTTGGGTAAAGCCAAGTGTGCGATAAAAACTCACCGCTTCATTCATATCTTTAACTGGCAAAGTTACTTGATTCAGATTCATTCAAACTCCCACTTCAAAAAAATAGATAAATTTATATGGATTTACTCTCGCCCTGGCTCATGTCCCTCATAACGAGGAAGCTGAGCATCTAAGTCTTCCCAATTAGCTTTTGAGGTGATGAAATTATGCGATATTGGTCGCTCTGTTATATCGCAGGTTAACGCGCCTAATCGAAGGCGATATCTTTGAGGAGATTGAGCGTTAGCACTATAAATTGGAGCGCCGCAGGTTTTACAAAAGTACTTACGTTTACCTTCACTACTTTGGTAAAAAGTAAGTGTGCCGTTGTAGTCAGTTAATGTCAGATCGCTGGCATTAATAAATCCATTAGTAGCAAAAGCACTGCCACTGGCCTTACGACAAAGCGAACAATGACAATGAATAATATCAGTAACTTTACCATTAATTGAAAAGTTGATTGAGCCGCATAAACAACTACCTGTGTACATCTGTATTCCTTGATTTAATTATAATTTTTTCATTATATTGCATTTTTTCCAGTAAATTTTTGATGCTTTATGGGTTAATTACACACTTTACTAAAAATGCTTTCCTCGCACTCACAAAATCATCAGCGCTTTAATATTCTGATACTTAAAACAATGCATCAACTCTTTTGGAGTAGATTAATAATTCCACTAATTAACGTTAATGTAAATAATTGTTTATGTGAGTTTTTAGGTGGGTTATGAGCATAAGTAAGAGAAGGCAATAATGCTATGAGTATAATGAGCTGTGCTCAATTAAAAGCTGGTTACGATGGAGGTTAAGTTGGGGAATTATCTGGTTGGGCTTAAGTGAATTTAAAAAAGGATGTTTGTAAGTATTAAAACCCCGCGTTTTTAACGCGGGATTGGTTTGAATTGGTAGGCTATATTTTTACTTGGCCTTTTTGGCTTCGAGTGCTTCTATTTCATTCCAGATTTTTTCAGCCTCGTCAGTTAATATCGCATAGCTTTTAATATCGCCTTTTCTTTGTGCTTGCATGCCTTGCTCTAATTTTGCATCGTACTCTTTACGCAATTTTTTGATTGGATCTGGCTTTAAAAATGAAAACATCAACACCCTCGTTGTTTATTAGCTAATTACAGTAACAGTACGCAGTTAAGCTGCAAAAAGTTTGCTGTTACTGTAATTAGATGTATTAAATGACTACTTAGGATCTAGTCGCACAATGCCCTGGCCATCTAATCCAAGGTGAATAGTACCATCGTCACTTTGGGCTAGGCTGCGAATACGGCCAATACCTTCAAGTAATTTACTTTGTTTAACGACCTTACCATCTGCTATTTCTAATACGCTAACAAAGGCGTATTTCATTGAAGCGAGTAAAAATTTACCTTTAAGTTCAGGGTATTTATCACCTTTTACTAGCAACATGTCTGAAGGAGCGATAGACGGTGTCCACTGTAATATGGGCGCTTGCATGCCCGGTTTTTCGGTTAAATCGGTAAACGAGGTGCCGCTGTAGTTAATACCGTAACTCACCACGGGCCAGCCGTAGTTAGTTTTAGGTTTAATCATATTAAGCTCATCGCCACCACGGGGGCCGTGTTCGTGTGCCCAAAATATACTATTGTGACCATCGAACCACATGCCTTGTGGGTTACGATGCCCATAAGACCAAACCGCTGGTTTTGCACCTTTTTGGTTTACGAAGGGGTTGTCAGATGGAATTTTACCATCGTCGTGTAAACGATAAATTTTACCGCCATCACGGCCTAAATCTTGTGGGTTAATATCTCGCGAGCCGCGATCGCCAATCGAAAAATACACATAGTTTTGGTTATCAAACACAATACGGCTGCCATAATGCTGACCTTTTTTAGAGTTATGCTCACCTTTGTATAATTGTTGTGGCTCAAGTAGTTGGCTGTGATCGTTACTTAGCTTTGCACGCATAAGTGCGGTGTTACTACCTGCGCCATCGCCTTCACTGCTTGAATAAGTAATATATAGCCATTGATTATTAGCAAAATCAGGGTGTAGCTCTAAATCAAGAAGCCCGCCTTGGCCGTTGGCATCTATTTTTGGTAGCCCAGTGATTTTAGTTAAGCTGGTGGAGTTATTACGAAGTAAATAAAGGATGCCGCTGCGCTCGGTTATTAATAAGTCACCGTTTGGCAGAGCCTCAATAGCCCACGGAATCGAAATTCCTTGGGCAACAGTTACCGGTTTTACATTAAGCGCTAATTTATCCAATTCTTTAAAATCAACTGCATAAGTGCTGAGGCTGGTGAGCCCCGAAAGTGCAAATGCACAACTGATTTTGGCAAGTGTAGAAAATTTTTTACGCGTTGTTATTTTGTTCATAATGGCTTCCAAAATTAACTAAATTTTAACTACCTTAGCACGCTATTTATCATGGTGTTAAGTATTTGGGATAAATACAAGTGCACGCAATTTAATCGTTGTCCATTGGGTACTTGAGCGTTGTTAACCTTTAAATGTAGCTCTAGAAAAATTGAATAATTACTCTAATGGGGTTGAAATTTAAAAATTCGAGCGTACACTTGTGCGCTGAATTTTGGGCTTACACGTGTATGCTCAAATATAAAACCCAGCAGAAACTAATGGGTAGTCGATTTAAATAGAGAATTTATAACCATGTTAACTCCGGTATTAGATCAATTTTCAAAATGGTTTTTACACCATCAAAGCTTTGCAGCTTATATTGAGCCAATAATGCAAGTGTTTAAACCTGCGTGGCGCGCTGACCTTTTTCGAACCAAGGTTGTTGATGTTCAAGCGCTAAGCGGGCGATTTTTAAGTATTTCACTTAAACCAAGTAAAAAGTGGCCTATACATATTGCTGGTCAACACATTAGCTTAACGGTGGAAGCTAATGGACGTTTGCTTACTCGAGTGTTTACTTTGGCATGCAGCCCCGCACAATTTAAGGCGACAGGTTTACTTCGTTTATTAGTAAAAACAGATCAGCAAGGTCATTTTACAAGCCAATTGCAAAATGCATTAGCGGTGCAGCCATGGTGTAATATTTCTTTACCAAGTGGCGACTTTGTATTTAAAAGCTGGCACAAACCCAGCACGTTTATTGCTGGTGGTTCGGGAATCACGCCTATGCTTGCAATGCTTGATCAGCAGCTAAGTAATACTGAGCATCAGATAAAATTAATTTACTTTGCAAAAGCAGGTGAGCATCAATGCACTAATGAGTTAAAAATGCTGACACAGCAATATAATCATTTTTCTTACGTACTGCTTACACGGGATCGAAGCCCATATTTAACTACTCATATAAATACGGACGATAATCCTGATATATATTGCTGTGGTCCTGCTGGCTTTATGCAAGAAGTTGCAGATTTTACTCGTCTACTTAATTTAACCTATTACCAAGAATCGTTTGGTCTATCCATGCCTAAATTGACTGACGACAATCATTTTTCAGTAATAATAAATAAAGACACGCATGTAGTGACTAGTAATGAGGTGCTATTAAACCAGTTTGAAGCAAAAAAACTCCCTGTGCAGCGTGGTTGCGGCATTGGTATTTGCCATCAATGCCAGTGCATTAAAAAGTCGGGAGTGGTGCGTAATTTAAAAACTAATCAATTATCAGATACTGGCGAGCAGTTAATTCAACTGTGTGTGAGCCAAGCCGTTAGCGATTTGGAGTTACAGCTATGACAACTATAAATTATCAACAGTTAGCCGATGATTTAGATGAAATTAAAATGTCGACATTAGCTACAGTTGGGCAAAAGGATGCAAACTATATTCGTTCTATTGTGCGTAAGCAGCGGTTTTGCGAAATAGGCGGACGGATTTTATTGATGCTTGGTTTTGTACAGCCATTATTGTGGGTAGCGGGTGTTTTATTACTTGGTTTGGCTAAAATTCTCGACAACATGGAAATTGGCCACAACGTAATGCATGGTCAATACGATTGGATGAACGACAAACAACTTAACTCTAAAAGCTACGAGTGGGATATAGCCTGCGATGGCGAAAGCTGGAACCGCGTTCATAACTTTGAACATCATACTTACACTAACATTATCGGAAAAGATCGTGACTTTGGTTATGGCTTATTAAGGTTGAGCAATGACTTTAAATGGCGGCTAAAAAATACATGGCAGTTTATTACCTATTTAAATTTAAGCGTGCTGTTTCAGTGGGGCGTGTCGTATCATGAGCTCGCAGGCGAGCGAGTCTTTATAGGTAAAAAGAAACCAAACCGTAAAGGCGCTGTAGCGCATAGCACTTTAAAAAAGCGCTTTTTTAGTAAAGGGGCGCGCCAACTAATTAAAGACTATGTGTTATTTCCAGTTTTTGCGGGACCTCTGTTTTTATGGGTATTAAGCGGTAATTTTTTGGCAAACTTAATTCGTAACCTATGGACCTCAACCATTATTTTTTGTGGCCATTTTACCGAGCAAACCCATACCTTTTTTGAGCAAGACTGCAAAAACGAAAACCAAGGGCAGTGGTATTATCGCCAAGCGCTGGGGTCGTCAAACATTAAAGGGGCACGTTGGTTTCATATTTTAACTGGGCATTTAAGCTTTCAAATAGAGCATCATTTATTTCCTGATATGCCATCGTCCCGTTATCAAGAAATTGCGCCTAAAGTGCAAGCCGCATTACAAAAGCAGGGGATTGCTTATAATACTGGCGGATTTTTTCAGCAATACACCTCAGTGTTAAAGCGTATATTACGTTATTCATTTAAATAGAGGTTAATAAAATAGCCGCTACTATTATGTATGCATTAAATAATCAGCTAACTATAAAATGTTAGCTGATTATTGCATTAAAGAGTTAGCAAGCGCTTTATTGATTAAATAATCATCAGTACATGCAAAAAATTCTTCTAATTAATTTAAAAACAGCTCGTTTTGCTATGGTTAAATAGTAGCTGGTTGTCATACAATGGAGAAAAATAGACCACACAAGAGAGAATAAAAATGGCAGCATTTGGTACTGTGTTTATGCCGCAGATGATTCAAGCTAAGTTTTCTGACAATCAGTGGGGCGAAAGCTCAATTGTTCCTTGCGATAAGCTTGAGTTGCATGCAGGTGCGCACGTTCTTCATTATTCAAGTACATGTTTTGAAGGGTTAAAAGCCTTTCGTCACGAAGATGGCTCGGTTAATATTTTTAGAATGGACGCTAATATTGCGCGCATGCAGCAAAGTTCTGAATTGTTGAGTTTACCTGCTGTTGATGGCGAGATGCTAAAAACAATGATCATCGATATTGTTCGTGAATACGCCGATGAAACGCCGCTTCCTCCTGGTTCTATGTATATTCGCCCAACCCACATTGGTACAGAAGCTGCCATTGGTAAAGCGGCGGCACCGTCAATGAGTTCGTTGCTTTACACATTATTATCGCCAGTGGGTGATTATTTTTCAGGTGGTGCAACTGCGTTACGTGTTTTACTTGAAGAAGATGGTATGCGCTGTGCCCCGCACATGGGTATGATCAAAAGCGGTGGTAACTATGCCAGCGCACTTGGCCCAATTTCAGCAGCACGCACTAAATATAAAGCCGACCAAATTTTATTTTGCCCAGGCGGCGATGTACAAGAAACCGGTGCCGCAAACTTTATTTTAATTGATGGCAATGAAATCATCACAAAAGCACTCGACAGCACATTTTTACACGGTGTAACCCGTAATAGCATTTTAACCATAGCTAAAGATTTAGGTATGACGGTTAGCGAGCGCAACTTTACTGTCACTGAGCTTTTAGAGCGTGCAGCAAAACCAGGTACTGAGGCAGCACTTTCAGGCACTGCGGCAGTATTGACTCCAGTAGGTACGTTTATCCATAACGATAAAGAATACAAAGTAGGTAACGGTGAACCAGGGCCAACAACGGCACGCTTACGTCAAGCATTGAACGACATTCAATGGGGTAAGAGCGAAGATAAACACGGTTGGTTAACTAAAATCTAATCGGGTTCTAGGGTCTGTTGACCTTTGCGGATTAAAATTTGTTCAAACTAGGGGCGGTTTAATCGCGGCGCGAGGTTTGTAACCTAGTGGGCTAAGTAAAAACCGAGCAAAGCTTCCGCGTCCTGCTCACGCTCCTTACCTACATCCATGTAGGCAACAAAGAGTAAATCGTCCCTAGGCAGAACCCTTCGGGCAGCGCCTGTTTGGCATTGATGCTGCGTTATCGCCTATTTATGGGGAATAACCACACCACATAGGCTCTGCCTTGCCTAAATACCAAACAGACTGCTGCAAATTTAACCTTGAAAGATCAACAGACCCTAAGCTATTAAAAAGCCACACTATTTAGTGTGGCTTTTTGGTTTAAGCTACAGCTTAAAACTTCATTTCAATTTTGCCGTATACATAACGGCCATTAAAACCAAATGGTGAAAAGCCCGAGTACGAGAACAAGCGAGAGAAAGTGGTTACATCGCTCACCAGCTCACGAGTTGGATCTGGGTATACATCAAACACATTATTAGCGCCTAAGCTAAGAGTAAGGTTATTATTAAGTGCATAGGCAACATCTAAATCGGTGATCCATTTAGGTTCTAACACTTCGTTACGCTCTGGGTTTTCAGACGGGTCTTGTGTTTCACCGTAGCGAGTGCTGCGAAGTGTGGTGCGCCATTCGTTAAGTGTCCATGTTGCGCTAAGGTTGTATTTATTGCGCGGTGTGCTCACTTCAAAACGACGTAGCTCGTTACCCGAGAACAAATTATCTTGCTCAACCCCAACATTTTGTAATTGTGCTGGTGGGTCAATAATATCGGTGACTTGGTTTTTACCGTAGTTGTAACCTAAGTTAAACGCTACATCACCGTAGTTGTCGGTGATTAAATTATAAGAAGCCACGACGTCAACGCCACGGGTTTTGCTATCAATCGCGTTTAAGAAAAATCGACCTTGGTTAGCGCCGGTGCCCTCAAGTAAGCTTGCAACGCCTGCGCCCGATAAGTTATTTGATAACACAATACGGTCATCAATTAATATTTGGTAGTAATCAACAGATAAGCTGAAGTTGAAGTCGGTTGACCACGTAAAGCCTACCCCGTAGTTAGTAGCTTCTTCTGCGTCTAAACCTGGTGAACCCAATGCAACGGCAACATCGCTGCTTGGCGCAAAGGTACCTGTCTGTGTTGGTTCGCCATCCACAAATACAGTCGCTACCGAGGTAAAGTATTGCTGTTGTAGAGACGGAGCTCTAAACCCAGTTGATACAGAGCCACGCAGTGCTAAGTCTTCTGTAAGTGTATAGCGAGTGGCAATTTTACCATTAAGCGTGTCGCCAAAATCAGAGTAGTCTTCGTAACGGGCGGCTACGGCAACATTCCAGTTATCTGTAATAAAGGCTTCTAAGTCAACGTAAAGGCTAACATTGTGGCGGCTGTTATCACCCGCAGATTCAGGTGTGAACCCCGGGAACACTTGTGAACCTGCAGAGCCGAATGGGCCATTAACCGGATCGGTCACGGCACCACCTGGGCCAAAATTACCACGCGCATAAGAGGCTTCTTCACCTGCTTGAATTTCATACCCTTCGCGGCGATACTCAGCGCCCACTGCCACGTTAATTCCGCTGGCTAAAAAGTCAGCATCAATCTCACGGCTAAAATCAAGATTAATAGTCAGCTGATCGTAAGTTAGCGTGCCGGCATCAAAACTGGTTTGGCTACTTGGCCCATATGAAGTGTTTAAACTATTAATAACACCAAAGTTAAAGGCATCTTGGCCATATACAGCAGAAGCATCGTAGTTCCATTCATTAGCAAAGCCTTTCACACCTAAAGCCAATGAAAAGTCATCAATGTCTGAGGTGATCACCGGCAAAAAGCCATCAGGGTATATTTCTGTAACGTTACGGCTGTCTTGGGCGCGACGATAAAAACCACCGCCTTCGCCTTCACGCTTGCTGTAAGAGCCAAACGAGTAGAGCTCAGCATCGTTAGTTAGCTGATAACCTGCGTTGTAAAACAGCGCAAAGTCTTCAACAGTGCCGTTACCAAAGTTATGGTTGTAACGATCCCATGTGAATTCGCGTGGGTCGAGAGAGCCATCAGGTAAACGAGCGTAGTTTTCGCGTTGGTCGTAATCAGAGCGGTTGGTAGAGCTGCGATCGCGATATTCACTAGAAATACTCAAAAAGCCGTTATCGCCTAATTCAAACCCCATATTACCTTGCAGAGTTAAGGTTTGGCCGTCGGTAAGCGAGCGGTCGCTGCCCTCAGTAAAAGCTAAGTCACCATTTGCGTCCTCAGAAACCGATTGTAACTGCGCGACACCGTCCATATCGGTAATATTTGCACCATATACGGCACCCAAACTACCGCCACTGCTATTGCTTTTAAGGACGATATTAATCACCCCGGCAATAGCGTCTGAGCCATATTGAGCTGCGGCGCCGTCGCGTAATACTTCAATACGTTCAATCGCGTTTGCAGGTATGGCGTTTAAATCAACCGATGACGAGCCTCGACCCGTTGAGCCGTTTAAATTAAGTAGCGCGTTACTGTGGCGACGTTTACCATTTACGAGCACTAGGGTGTGATCAGGGGCTAAGCCACGCAGTTGAGCGGGGCGTACATGATCGCTGCCATCGGTAATTGATGGTTGGGGGAAATTAAAACTTGGTAATAACGTACTTAATAGTGCATTTGTTTCTGTTTGCCCCGAACTTTTTAAGGCATCATTACTAATAATATCAATAGGAACAGGGCTATCTTCAACTGTGCGGCCTAGTCGGCGAGAGCCAATTACACTAATTTGTTCAATGTTTTCTTGCGCCTGAGTCTCTTGCTCAGCAGCGTTAGCCGTCCATGAGCCTACAAGTGCAGCGGCGATACTTAAAGTGATGGTCTTTTTTGCTGTAAATAGCGGTGTAATTTGCATAACTAATTTCCCTCATTCGATGCTCTTCAGGTGGTTTCAATATAGTGTTTGTTAGAATAATGAACTAATTGAAATTACTGTTGCCAAATTAGACTATTTTTATAATCGAGGTCAATTGAATTACATTCAATCTACAATTTATTTACAGCAAGTAAGGTGAGGTGTTTATAATACCGAGGCGTAAGTAGCCATTTACCATTTAATTCTGCCAATCAACATATCTTTAAACATGACCCAATCACCCAATAAACTGTAAAACGGGTGCTTAAATGTGGCGGGGCGGTTTTTTTCAAAAAAGAAATGCCCAACCCATGCAAAGCCATAACCAATCACCGGTAATAACCATAACAATACGAATTGCGAGCTAATAAGCGCATAGCCGACTAGTAACAACACTAAACTACTGCCAATAAAATGCAGTCTGCGACAGGTTTTATTCCGATGCTCTTTTAAATAGAAAGGGTAAAAGCGTTTAAAGCTAGAAAAGGATTTAGTTTCTGTCATTACTCAACCTGCGAGTGCTTAAAAGTCGTTCGTTTATTTAAGCGCAATTTAGCGTAGGTTAACAGCGATAAATGACGTTTACCGCATCTCAATAGACAAAAGCAGTAAAAGTTAATAGGTTAGGTTCACTATAGATAAAATAATGATAAAGCAATGCTTAAAAAAACACTGACCTGTGCGGTTGTAATCGCACTTGCGGGTTGTTCACAACCTGCAGAAAACACCACTCAAAATAAAGTAAAAACAGCTATGAAAGCAGTTAACTCACTAGATTACCCTGAAACTAAAAAAGGCGCTGTGGTTGACACTTACTTTGGTGAAACCGTGGCTGATCCGTATCGCTGGTTAGAAGATGATATGAGTGATGAAACGGCTCAATGGGTTAAAACACAAAACAACCTAACCTTTTCGTATTTAGAACAAGTGCCTTACAGAGACACACTCAAACAGCGCCTTGAAAAACTAATGAACTACGAAAAAATCAGCGCGCCGTTTACTGAAGGTGATTACACTTATTTTTATAAAAATGATGGCCTGCAAAACCAGTACGTTTTATACCGCAGCAAAGACGGCGCTGAAGTTGAAGTGTTCTTAGATCCTAATACTTTTAGTGAAGATGGCACCACTTCAATGTCGGGTTTATCATTTTCAGAAGATAGTTCATTGTTAGCGTACCAAATATCAGAAGGTGGTAGTGATTGGCGTAAAATCATTGTTATAGACACCGAGACCAAAGAGCAGGTAGAGCAAGCACTAGTTGATGTTAAATTTAGTGGCGTTAGCTGGCTAGCGAATGACGGTTTTTACTATTCAAGCTACGATAAGCCAGAGGGCAGTGAGCTTTCTGCAAAAACTGATCAACATAAAGTGTATTACCATAAGTTAGGCCAAGATCAAGACGAAGATACTTTAGTATTTGGCGATACAGCAGAACAAAAACACCGCTATGTGGGCGCTAAAGCAACCAAAGATGGTCGTTACTTGTTTATTAGTGCCAGCGTATCGACCTCTGGTAATAAGTTATTTATTAAAGATTTAACCAAGCCAGATAGCGAATTTGTGACCGTAGTGGGTAATACCGACTCTGATACCAGCGTAATTGATAACGAAGGCAGCAAGCTATTTTTGGTTACTAACTTAAATGCACCAAATAAAAAAGTAGTGACGGTTGATGCAAGCAATCCACAGCCTGAAAATTGGCAAGATTTTATCCCAGAGACTGAAAATGTACTTAATGTAACGCTTGGCGGAAATACGTTTTTTGCCAACTACATGGTTGATGCTATTTCTAAAGTGAAGCAGTACAACAAAAAAGGCGAATTGATCCGCGAAATTAGCTTACCAGGTGTTGGTACAGCGAGTGGTTTTGGCGGTAAAAAAGAGCAAACTACGCTCTATTACTCGTTTACTAACTACAAAACGCCAGGTACAACTTACAGCTTTGACGTGCAAAGCGGTGAGTCAAAAGTATACCGTAAGTCAGGGATAGATTTTAATAGCGATAACTATACCTCTGAGCAAGTATTTTATACCTCTAAAGATGGCACTAAAGTACCGATGATTATCACTTATAAAAGTGATATTAAATTAGATGGCAGCAACCCAACTATTTTATATGGCTATGGTGGCTTTAATATAAGCTTAACACCTCGCTTTAGCCCTACAACAGCGGCTTGGCTTGAGCAAGGCGGCGTATACGCAGTTGCTAATATTCGTGGTGGTGGTGAATACGGTAAAGAGTGGCATAAAGCAGGTACACAATTGCAAAAGCAAAACGTATTTGACGACTTTATTGCTGCAGCTGAATACTTACAAGATAAAAAATACACCTCTAAAAAACGCTTAGCACTGCGTGGTGGTTCAAACGGTGGGTTATTAGTGGGTGCTGTAATGACCCAGAGACCTGACTTGTTTCAAGTTGCGTTACCTGCGGTAGGCGTATTGGATATGCTTCGTTATCATACATTTACAGCTGGCGCTGGTTGGGCATACGATTACGGTACTAGCGACCAAAGTAAAGAAATGTTTGATTACTTAAAAGGTTACTCGCCAATTCATAACGTAAAAGTAGGGGTTGAATATCCGGCGACGATGATCACTACAGGCGATCATGATGACCGCGTTGTACCGTCGCATTCATTCAAATTTGCAGCTGAACTTCAAGCGAATCAAGCAGGTACTAACCCAACGCTTATCCGTATTGAAACCAATGCAGGCCATGGTGCAGGTACACCAACCAGTAAAATTATTGACCTTTATGCCGACATGTACGGTTTTACGCTTTACAACATGGGCATTAAATCACTGTAGTGTGATTTTATAAACTAACGAAAAGCCGAGTTACGTATGTGACTCGGCTTTCATGTTGACTAACCTGAGTTCAGATTAGCTAACTTATTGTATAGGAGAGAACAACCGTTGATAGGTTTTATAAGCGTATTCGTCGCTCATACCGCTTAAATAGTCACAAATAATACGCATGCCTTGATTGTGTTTCTCAGCTTCAAGGTACAGTGCTTGCGTGGTTTCGGGTAATAAGCGCAGCGGATCACTGGCAAACGCAGTAAATAATTCTATGAGTAGATTTTGCCCTTTAAATTCTATTTGCTGCATTTGTGGGTCGCGTATTAAACGCTGAAATACAAAGTGTTTGAGGATCTGTAGCACATTTTCGTATTGCTGATCTAATTTTGCGGTGTGCTTTAAAATAGGGCACTCAAATTCATCGTTTTGGGTATCTAAATGAATATGAATAATAAAGGTATTCACCAGTTCGCCTATGGCGTCTTTTCGCTCATGTTCATACTTTGAAAATAACCGCTTGGAGAGTGATTCCAGCAAAGTGTTTAACCAGTCATAGTCAAGTGCTTGTAAATGCGGCAATGCATGGGTTTGCCAATCGTCTAAACTGAGCACATCCGTCGCTATGGCATCTTCAAGGTCGTGAACGGCATAAGCAATGTCATCAGCCAGTTCCATAATAGCACTGTCGAGTGATTTATAACGGGTTTTAGCGCGGTAAGCATCTGCATGTTCTTGGCTAGATAATAACGCTTTATCACTTGCGCTAAGAGGCTCAATAATCCAATTAAATATCGCGGCATCGTCATTGTAAATACCTTTGGCTGGTCGCCAGTCATCGGCTTTTATAAACGCACACTGTTTATTTTCTTGTGGGATGTTATGCCAAAGGTTATCAATAAAAGCTGGGTACTTAATAAATCCTAACAAGGTGCGTCTAGTTAAGTTCATGCCGTAGCCGTTACTGTAGGGCTCTAGCTTTGCCACAATGCGCAGTGTTTGTGCGTTACCCTCAAAACCACCATGATCACGCATCATATAGTTAAGTGCAATTTCGCCACCATGCCCAAACGGTGGATGACCTATATCGTGCGCTAAACATAAGGTTTCGAGCAATCCAGTAGATGGAAAATGTTCAAAGCTTGGATGTTGGGCCTTTAAATGGCGCAATATGCCGGTGCCTATTTGCGAGACTTCTAATGAATGGGTAAGGCGTGTACGGTAAAAGTCGTTTAAGCCAATACCCATTATTTGGGTTTTAGCTTGAAGACGCCTAAATGCAGCAGCATGAATGATTCGTGAGCGGTCTATTTGCCAAGGAGAGCGGTTATCGTTAGGGCGGTGCTTATATTGTTCAATTATTCTATTTTGCCACTGTTTATCCATGTCTCAACCTATCAATTCGTCTTCGGCTTTAGCACTTAGTATATTATAAATTGTAAGCAATAGGTGTATGAATTTTATTCGGTTGTTCAGTATTCGCGTTTATAAAGTGGCTTAGGTATAATGATGTTTCGTATGTATGTGACTACACCATACATAACTTAGAGTTAAATTGAGATAATACATGTTAAAAACTATTTTTCAGTTGTTGTTAGCCGCCGTTGTTATTTGGGCGTTGACCCTTCCGTTTATTGATGCTGATGAACTAGTATCAGACGAGCAAACCAGCACTAACGATATTACAAAACAGAAGAAGAAAGAAAAACCATTGCACAACGTTAAGTTGCCAAAGTTCTCAGAATTCACTGATGTGAAAGAGAAAAAACATGCGTTTTTTAACTTTATTAAGCCTCATGTAGAAGCCGAAAACAAAAAGATTTTACAACAACGTGCAAACCTTGAAATTGCACGCATGATGATAGAGCACAGTGAACCGCTCAGTAAAAAACAAACGGGTGATATTAAAAAAATACTTAAGTCGTACGGATTATCTGAAACCTTAGATACTATTACTTTAAGCCAAGCACTGCGCCGCGTAGACATCATTCCTAAAGAAATGGCCTTAATGCAGGCAGCCAATGAGTCTGCATGGGGTACTTCGCGTTTTGCACGAATTGGCTTAAACTTTTTTGGCCAATGGTGCTACAAAAAAGGCTGTGGCATGGTACCAAGAAGACGTAATAGTGAAGCCGAGCATGAAGTGGCTGCATTTAAATCGGTACGTGCAGCAGTAAGCTCTTATTTTAAAAATATTAATACCCACAATGCTTACAAAGAGTTACGTACTATACGCGAAGACTTACGCGCACAACAAAAACCTATTTTAGCGACTAAATTAACGTATGGTTTAATGTCTTACTCTGAACGTGGTGAAGCGTACATTGAAGAATTAAATACAATGATAAATCAAAACCGAGCGTACTTTAATGAATAAAATGGTATTAAAATTAGTTACAGCCAGCTTTTTTGCAATAGCCGCTAGTAGTGCGGTTGCTAAAGAGTTTGTAATGTCGTACGACGGTTTTTACGACCGTTTAAAAGTGGTAAACAAAGGGGACTTTCAGTACGCCCGCGTAAACTTTTATATTAGCGATATTGGTACTAACGAAGTATGTAGTATTAAGAGTGGTACTATTTTAACTGAAAAAAATGAGTACCCGCTTAATTATACCGACAAAGCGCAATTGCTATTACCGTTCGATAAACAGCTAGATACCGATAAAGCGGTGATTGTAGTTCAGCCAAAAAATCCGGTTCACGACTGTCAGTTAAAGTTACAAATAGAAGCTAATGAACTAGATGGACTGGCGTTATCAAAGCAATCGTTATTAGTTATTAATAATGAGCTTGAAGAGCTATTAACAGACCTATCTGGCTTTTTTGTTAGCAAACTAATGTGGTTTTTATTGCCTGAACAAAAAGGCGTGGTTGTTACCTTTAAAACTCCAAAGCAATTTGATGATGAGCGTATAACATGCGAAAAGTCAGTGTGTTATTTTGAAGTAACCGATAGCTGGGAAGATAACACAACCATATTAGCTGATATTAACGAGGTTGTTAAAGTAACGCCTTGGATCAGTAAGTAACCATAAAAATGGTAAACGTATAAAAGCGGCATCAACTATGATGTCGTTTTTTTTATGACTAAATTAAATGATGGCAGAGGGGGCTTTTGCTAACAAGCTTTTTTCATCGTGGGTGACCACTCTATTTCGGCCTGTTTCTTTAGCAAGATAAAGCCGTTTATCGGCTTGCAACAACAGTTCTTGCATATTTAGTTCGCGCACTAACATGCTACTTACCACAGCACTTACAGACAGTGCAATGCTATTACCATTAAAATAAAACGGGTATTCATTAATGCTACTACAAAGCTTTTGAGCTAACAGCCTAGCTTGCGCTAAGTTCTGTTGATTAAGAAAAATAGCAAACTCTTCTCCGCCAATTCGAGCAGTAACTCCAAGCTCAAAAAACAATTCGTTAATATGTTGTGCAATCCACTTTATCGCTTCATCGCCAGTTTCATGGCCGTATTGGTCGTTCACTTGTTTAAACAGGTCAATATCGAGCATGATCAACGATACTCTGCTGTTAAGAGGCGCGGTTTTAGTTATTTTTTTACATAAACGGAAAAATCCACGCCTGTTTAAAAGCTGCGTTAAAGGATCGTGATTCGCTAAATTTATTAGTCTAGACTCAGCATTAGCAAACTTAATAAACGGTAAAATTAGCGCAGTAGCGGTAGTTAAAAATAAATGCGTTACCAATAACAACTGTAATCCAAAAGCTAAGCTGGCTTGACTTATTTGGCTTGAGTAGAGCAAAACAAGGAGTACAACTTGCAACAGCATCACCACACTGTGTATTGCAAAACAGGCAACGAGTAAGCGTTGTTGGACTACAGCAACACTTGGAGTTTTAATCATTAAATACGCAGCGTAACTAAATAATACAGCAGTAATAATACTGGTAATAATTTGCCCTGCATCAATAAGGTACACTGCAAGTAAAAGCGTGCAGCACATGGCGCTTGCATAGTATAAAGGCGTTAATTTTATCGCGGGCGCTTGGCTTTGTGGTATTAACCCTAAAATAATGAGTAATGGGCTTAAAATAATAAAAACGTAAGCAAAAAAATGGGTTAATAATGGAAACTCAATAAAATCTCTTAAACCAATTAGTGCAATTGCGGTAATAAACGAGCAACAGGCGGTAGCAAAAAATAAATAGCAAGGTTGTTTTTTGTATCTATAAACAGAAAAAAAGAACACAGCAATAAACAAGTTAAGAATAAAACAGAGGCTAATTAATGTAGGTAAATGAAGCATGTTTAAGGGGCTCTTTTAGCTAATTGAAGGCGTTTATACAGCTATAAGTATTAGGTAGTAACACAAAAATAGCAAGAGGGTAAAAAGTATTAACTTTTACCCCCTACTACAAACTTAATCCGTTAAGGCCAGTAGCTAGACTAAACTTTCTAATGCAGCGTCAATTTTAGTAAAGTGAAAACGATAGTTATGGTCTAATGCTTTTTTAGGTACCACATACTGGCCGGTAGTAAGTAAGTCGGCCATTTCACCCATTAATATATTAAGCACCCCAGCAGGCATAGGCATAAACGCAGGGCGAGATAATGCTTTTCCTAATGATTTACTAAACTGCTTGTTACTTACCGGCTCAGGGGCTGTAGCGTTGATAGCACCAGATATTTCTTTATTGCGAATTAAAAATAAAATGAGCTGAACCATATCATCTATATGGATCCACGACATACCTTGCTCACCATTGCCAATTGGACCACCTACGCAAAGCTTAAATGCTGGTAACATTTTACCAAGCGCGCCGCCTTTTTTAGCCAATACAATACCGGTACGTAATAAGCACACTCGAGTTTCGTCAGACTCAGCCTTTAAAGCTGCTTGCTCCCAATCTTTGCACAGTTGGTGGCTAAATTCATCATGAGGCTCTGTATTGTTTTCATCAACTAGTCTGTCGCCTTGTCGACCATAATAACCAATTGCACTGCCAGATATAAAAGTATGTGGCGGGGTATGGCACTGCTTAATAGCATCACTAATCGCTTGCGTAACAATGATTCGGCTATCGCAAATGACTGCTTTTTGTTTATTACTCCAACGTTTATTTACAATAGGTTCACCGGCTAAGTTAATAACCACGTCAACGGTATTAAAATCAACATCTTCAAGGCTATCAATAGCGTTAACCTGGTGCCCTAACAATACTTTTGCTTTGGTTGGGTTTCTGCTCAGTACAGTAACATCGTGGTGGTGCAACAAGAAAGGGCAAAGGTGCCTACCAATTAAGCCTGTGGCGCCAGTAAAAAATATATGCATTGCAACTCCGAAATTATAAAAAAAGCAGGATGTTTAAAATTTATACTCTCCAGCTCAACGATTTGCAAACTTATACGTACCAATAATTTTTATGATCACCCTTAAACATTTCATTCTATTAGCTTTTGCCTTACACTAAAGCCAAATAACAGTAATAGGATAAGAGTATTGGCAAGTTTAACTGGGGTAAATAAAAGCTTAATAATTTTTGCCGCTTTGGTCATTGTGCTGGCGGGTATTAAAGCCGCAAGCGCTATTGTTATTCCGTTTATTTTGGCAGCATTTATAGCCATAATTTGTAGCCCACTCATTAATTTTTTTGCTCGTTACCGTATTCCAAAAGGCATAGCGGTAGTGCTTGTGGTGCTTATTATTATGGGCTTAGGGGTTAGCTTAGGCGGTTTAGTAGGGCAGTCGGTTAACGATTTTTCAAAACAATTACCTGAATATAAAGCACAATTAAAAGAAGAATTTGTATGGTTGGTTGATGTAGCCTCGCAATACAATATTTTAATTAATAAAGAACAAATTTTGTCTATGTTTGACCCTGGCAAAATGGTTGATGTTGCCACCAATATGCTAACGGGTTTAGGTAGCGTAATGGCCAATATGTTTTTAATTATTTTAACGGTTGTTTTTATGCTGTTTGAAGGGCCGATACTTGGCAAAAAAATTCATTTAGCACTGGACGATCCCGACAGCAAAATTAAGCAAATTGACCGTTTTTTAGACTCTATTAACTCTTATTTAGCCATTAAAACCTTAGTGAGTTTAGCTACCGGTGTAATTGCTGGTTTTTACCTGTGGATACTCGATGTTGATTATTTTGTACTATGGGGCGTATTGGCATTTATGCTTAATTACATTCCTAACATTGGTTCAATCATTGCGGCTGTGCCAGCACTGTTACTGGCGCTTATTACGCAAGGTCCATTAGTGGCAGGGCTCGTCGGCGCGGGTTATTTAACTATTAATACCGTTATGGGGAATATTGTAGAGCCAAAATACATGGGTAAAGGCCTCGGGCTTTCTACCTTGGTGGTGTTCTTATCATTAATATTTTGGGGCTGGTTATTAGGCTCTGTGGGTATGCTGCTATCAGTGCCGTTAACCATGATTGTAAAAATAGCACTTGAAGCCAGTGATGAAGGGCGTTGGTTAGCTACTATGCTTGGCACAGGTGAAGAAACCGTTATCAAATCAGAAGACTGATACCTTATAAAGGCGTGCCTACATTGCACGCCTTTTAAAAAGCTAAGGATTCATTAAATTAGCTAAGGCGCTATCTACAGCGTTTATAGCCCCCTCTAAATAGCCTGCATCTTGCTGTGCAAATTCACTCCCCACAAAATGCACTTTTAACTGTTTAAGCTGCTCGCTAAGCCCTGAAAAATTGAATTCAGGATGCTGCGATACACCTATTTGGTCATCTCTGTTGGCAACAAATTCATCCTCAGCCCAATCCTTTATAATGCAGCTTTTCGCTGAATAGGCTTGCTCACCGTAAAAATAGCTGAGCTGATCAAGGCAAGCTTGGGTTAATTGTTCTCTGGTCACTTTACTGCGCTGCAAGTAAGGCACGCCAATAAAGCCAAACAGAGCAGGGTAAGAATGCTCACTGGCTGACGCATCATGAACTTCTACCAATGGGCCTACACGGCTAAAACATTGTCCCGATAAATTTCTATCTCGCCAAAAAGCGTGCTCAAAAGTGGCAATAAACTTTGCTTGGCCTGCCATCCACGTAGGCACCGACGCTAAACGCTGTGCTAAACCATTATCAGCCCATAAATGCGGGGTTAAATGTTGGCTGATCATTCTAGGCGGTAACGCCAATAGTAACTGATCGCAAGTATAGTGTTGCGTACTCCCTTGGTAATTAGCGCTTATATGCCAGCCATCGGAGAGCGTTTTTACTTCGCTAACAGCGTGCTCTAATTTAACGGTGTTTGGCTCAAGCTGCTGATAAAGCAAATTGATAAGCTTGCTCATACCGTTTTGTATTCTAAATAACTGCATTTCGCCAGCCCCTGCAATTTGCTGTGCAGGGGCAGTATGCGATGCTTGATACAACACATCGCCTTGGTTGTATTGTTCAAACACGGGGATGTTTAAAGCAGCAACTAATTGTTGAATATTAGGCTGGTGCGGAAATATCCAGGTAGGGCCTAAATCGTGGCTAATGGTGTTACTAGTCGGTAAATAATGAGACGCAATTCTGCCACCTAAACTGGCTTTGGCCTCTAATAATAAAAACGGAATATCACGTTTTTTAAGGTTGTAAGCAGTATATAAGCCCGCTAAGCCACCACCAATAATAACCACAGGTTTATGCATTTTAAAATCACTTCAGCTAAATCAATCTACTGGTAGGTAGTTTGTGGTTTTTATGCAGATTTGTCAAAACGTTTTATGGACTAAGTGAATAAGCTGAGTGCGCCTCTATATTCAGGAAAATGAGCCAAGCGGGAACAGAGTGCTAATGAACTCCGCTTTAAAATAATAAAAACTTAATGATAGTAATATGTTAGCTAATTTGTTAAAACTATATCTAGTAGAAAAATTAAACGTAGCGCTGGTATAGATATATGCGGATCGCGCAGTGTTAAATTGTTAGAATTTAAGGAAACTTATGGAATCTAGCGGAATAACATTTTAAGCATGAAGAGTATTTTGGAGACATAGGGCATCCAAAGCTTTGGAGTAAGCTGTTTGGGCTTAAAAGTGATATAGCTCACGGCCAACAATATGAATTTCAAGAGCAATATTCAGTTTTAAAGTTGCTTGAAAATGCAAATAGATTTCTAGATATAGTAGCGAAAGAGCTCATCAAACTTTCTATTGAAGAAAATGAATTAATAGCTGATCTCAGAGAATGTTTAATTATAAAAAGGCGCTGCTGTATCACCATTTTCGTTGTGCTCCAAATTTGTCGGAGAGGCGGCGTTATTAAACAAGGAGGTAGATTATGAAAAATAAGTTTATGGTTATTGTGTGTTCTTTTTTATTAACGTTTTCTTTGAATGCGTTTGCTCAAGAGGATAGCTCAGCAAAAGTAGCCCAGATATTAGGGAATACAATACATGTTACTGATCTAGAAATAGATTTGAGGTTTTTAAAAGGATATAAGCGCTCTTATCCTGGTTTATCAGAAGATAATGTGCTTGATAAAATGCGAGCAGATAAATTAACTTCAATAATTTGGAAACGAATTATCCAAAAGTTACCTGATGAACATAATTTAGAACCAACAGCCGAAGAAGTAGAAAGTTTTACTGAAGCTATGCATCGATTTAGCTCAGAGTCATCAACTGAGACATTAACTTCTGAAATGAAAGAAGCTTCATTTAGAGCAAATAGAGACGTCGTTAAAACTTACAAAATTAGTAAGTATCTTTATGAAACGTATGGAGGTACAGTTATTTTCCAACAAGGAAACCCTCATGAACCTGTAGGTGCCTATCGTAAACTTCTAGAAGAGTATCAAGCCCAAGGGAATTTTAAAATTTATAACCCAAAATATGAAAAAGCTTTCTGGGCGTATTATTTGAGAAAACACCCAATGGTTATTCCAGAGGATAAAGTTGATTTTTCCAAACCATGGTGGGAAAAAGCACAGGTTGAGTAGTGCAATTCAAATACCTGAAGTTTGCTTATGATTATCGAGCATTGCTTCTACCTTTGTATATTACTAGTCCAAGTCGCAAATAATATAAACAAGAATAAGGGTAAAAACTAAAATGACTCAAAATAATAAAATTAACTATATTGAGATTCCTGCACAAAATATTGCAGCTACTAAGGCCTTTTTTAGTGACGTGTTTGGCTGGTCATTTGAGGATTATGGCTCAGAATATTGTAGTTTTACAGGGCAAGGTGTTGATGGTGGTTTCTTTAAATCTGACTTGGTTGTTTCTACTAAAAACGGAAGCCCGTTAATTGTGTTATATAGTAATGCCCTTGAAGCGACTCAAAATAAAATTGAGGAAGCTGGAGGCAAAATAATTAAGCCTACATTTTCATTTCCAGGTGGTAGACGATTTCACTTTAGCGACCCAAATGGAAATGAATTTGCGGTGTGGTCAGAGTAATCACATTACAAAGTATATAACTACAAAAATGCAGCCTTTAAGGCTGCACTTCCCAAAATACTAACCACGAAATTAACAAGAAACAACAAATAATGTTTAATTAAGAGTTGGTTAAAGCCCCATTTTAAGCTGCTGAATGAATTGCTCTATCATTGCTATTTCACACTCTTTATAAGTTACTACAGCTTCCAGTGAATTAGGTTGTTTTAACATGTAACGCCACTGGCAGCTTTTTTGTATGTACTTATCTTTGGCGTTAATACTTTGTTTAAACAGTGATAAAATGATGGTATTACCAGTTTCACTTTCTAATTCGGCCAGTTCAAAAGTGCGCTTTTGGATCCAACTGTCTTGTTGCTGTTGCACTTTATTTAATTTGGCATCTAAACATTGTGTGTAATCTTTAATTTGCTCTGGCAGGGCGTTGCTTTGCAATGTACATTGTTGCTCAGCAGCCATACTTTGCTGTGCCCATAACAATAAAAGGCTTAAGCTAAAACAAAGGATGTAGTTATTTTTTTTCATGATAATTAAACTCGAGAATAAATTCTGCACCGCCTAAACGTTGCGACTGAGATATAGTTAACAGCCCGTGATACGACTTAACTAAGTCAGATACAATAGCCATTCCAACACCGTGTCCGCTTTCGTAGGTATCAAGGCGCGTACCGCGTTGTAACAATGATTCACGTTTATCAGGCTTGATCCCAGGGCCGTCATCACAAATACTAATACTGAGCGTTCTAGCTTGTGAAACATTAATACTGACTTGGGAGCGACAGGCTTTGCAGGCATTATCTATTAAGTTGCCTAATAACTCCATTAAATCGGTTTTATCACCTAAAAAATAATCTTTATCGCTCACTTGGCAATTAAATATAATGTCTTTATCGCGGTATACTTTACTCATCGCACTTAAGATAGAATCGATAACCGGCTTGATAGGGGTTTGCTTTTTCCATGTATCGGAAGCACCTGTGGCTGCACGTTTTAATTGGTGCTCGATCATCACATTAATTCTGTCGAGTTGTTCTTGTGCATCTGCATCGTTAGCTAATGGGCTTGATTTTAAAACAGCTAACGGCGTTTTAAGTGCATGGGCTAAATCGCTAAGAGAGGCGCGGTATCGCTCTTTTTGGCGTTGCTGCGACTCTAATAGTAAATTTAGGTCGGCTTTAATGGTTTGCAGTTCAACGGGGTATAAGCCTTTAATTTCTTGAATATCGCCTGATTCAATGGCTTTTATTTCTTTATCTAGACGTTGCAGAGGTCGTGCACTCCAAATAAAACCAATGGCCATTAACCCTGCAATGGCAATCCCCATAATAAACATCCAATCGACTAAAGTTTGCTTGAAGCCATCCATTAAACGCAGTAGGGCATCGTTACGTTTTAATAAAATAAAGCGTGCTTGCTCTGATTGGTCAATATTATTAAGTATTACCGTTAAACTTAATTGCCAATAAGCAGTGTTGTTATACACCACACGTCTAAAGTCGGCAGCGCCTGCTTTGGGCTCTATATATTGGGGAACAAAGTTAACGTTAACCGCCGACTCAGAATGCCAAATAGGCACGTCGTCACGGTATATCATGGCGTAGGTGTCTGAGTTTAAATTGTTGAGTTCGGGGGTTAATATAGAGCTGGGCATAATAATGCCGCGCTCGGTAAAATCAACTTCGGAAATAAGTGAATACAGGTGTGCTTCGAGGTTTTTTTCGGTGGCATCAACAAGTGACTCATAATACGCTTTACCTATGGAGTAAAACAAAATGGGTAGGGCGACTAACAAAACAAAGACAAGGATAAATCCTTGCCTTATTTTTAACGAAACTTGCGGTCCTACCACTGGCTTTTAAGCCTGTAACCACGCCCACGCAGTGTTTCTACTGGGTTAAGCACGCCATCTGGGTCGAGTTTTTTACGTAAACGTAGTACAAACACTTCAATTACATTCGAATCAAGGTCAAAGTCTTGGTCGTAAATATGCTCTGTAAGCTCAGACTTTGAAATTACTTTTTGTGGGTTAACCATTAAGTATTCGAGTACTTTGTACTCATACGCAGTTAAGCTCAGTTCTTTGTCGTTTACCCATACTTGTTGTGAACGCGTATGAATTTTAATAGGGCCGGCTGTCATTTCTGGATTTGCTTTACCTGCACTACGACGAATAAGCGCATTACAACGAGCAATCAGTTCTTCAACATGAAATGGTTTAGTTAGATAGTCGTCAGCACCGGCATCTAAGCCTTCTACTTTGTCTTGCCAGCGATCGCGCGCGGTTAAAATCAAAATAGGAATAGTCACCCCTTGGGCGCGTGCTTTGTTTATTAGTTCAATACCGTCTATTTTAGGTAGGCCTAAATCAACTACAGCCATATCTAAAGGGTATTCAGTGATGTGAAAAAGGCCAGCTTCACCGTCGTGACATAAATCAACACTGTAACGCTCTTTTTCTAATGCATTGCGCAGATTGTCTGCCAAATGTAAATCATCTTCTATTACTAAAATTCGCATTGGTTAATCCTTTTTCACTTCGCCAGTTTTCTTGTTTATTTTCAAATCGACGACGTGGCCGTCAGCTTTTAAAATTCGTACAGTAAAAAAAAGTGTTTCTTCAGAAATCTTTAACGTTGTACCGTCTGTAGTTTGTTTTGCAAGTATTACTGCTTTTTTTTTACTTACCTCAACTTTATCGGTTTTGCTTTTGGTATTGTTTGCATGGGCAAAATTAGCCAAACACACTACCGCGATTAAATTGAGTATTAATAATACACGCATTACGGGACTCCTAGAACAGACCTGCTTAGCTTAAAAACTAAGCTACTAAAACTTTAATACCTTGCGGTGTATTTAAGTTTTTATTAAGCAAAGTTTAATTAAAAATGAGTGAACAAACCCTGAATTGCTGGTTGCAGTTAAACAGGGTGGTCATAGTTTAATTAAGCAGGGAACACTTTTTTAAATGGTTTAACAATAGAGTTTTCATATACGCCACCGGCAACATAAGGATCATCTGCCGCCCATTCTCTGGCGTCTTCTAAAGAATTAAATTGAGCAATCACTAAAGAACCCGTAAAGCCTGCATCTTGAGGGTCTTCACTATCAATGGCTGGAAGTGGACCTGCGGTTAATAGTCTGCCTTCGTCTTCTAGCGTTTGTAAGCGCGCTAAATGAGCTGGGCGAGCCGCTTTACGGTGCTCTAAACTATTTTGGACGTCTGTTGAATAAATCATATACAACATATAAATACTCTCAAAACTTGTTAAATTTAATTAACTGCATACTAGCATAGCGTTGATAAATGGTGAATTAAAAGTGTTTATGGCGATGTTTACAGCAAGAATGTTTTTTTACACGGTAATTGCTTGAAAAGCGTTGCGTAACACTGGTAGAGTCCCTTGGATAAGATAAATAATAACAAGGTTATTACATGAGTGAAAATAGAGAGCACTTTAGCTCCCGCTTAGGATTTATATTGGCAGCGGCAGGCTCTGCTGTGGGTATTGGTAACTTAGTAGGCTTTCCAGTTTCTGCGACTAAGAATGGCGGTGGTGCATTTTTGCTCGTCTATGCTTTGTTTGTCGCATTCATTTGTTTACCTGTAATGATGGCCGAAATGGCCATGGGTCGGCATGCACAAAAAGACCCGCTAGGTGCATACAAAAAATTAGCTAATAACGACAAAAAATGGAAATTTGCTGGCTTTTTAGCGGTATTAACGCCATTTATGATTGCTGTTTTTTATATGGTGATCACGGTGTGGATTTTTGGTTACTTGAGCCAAACCGCGCTGGGTAATTTAGATATGCTGGCAAACCCTGGACACTTTGGTGAGTTTATAAATAGCTATACCGTGTTTGGTTATATGGCGCTGGTAGTAGTTATTGTTAACCTAATTTTGGTCGGTGGCGTAAAAGACGGCATAGAAAAAGCAGCTAAATTTTTAATGCCAGCTTTATTTGTCATGCTTATTATATTGGTGGGTTACGTACTCACTCTTGATAACGCCATGGCCGGTGTTAAGTACTACATTATTCCTGATTTTAGTAAAATGAATGCCAGCGTGCTGAATGGCGCATTGAGCCAAGCGTTTTTCTCATTGTCGTTAGGTATGGGTATTTTAATTACCTATGCATCTTATATCTCGAAAAAAGATGACATTGTAGGCAGTGCTAAAATGGTCGCTATTACCGACTCACTGGTTGCGTTTGTAGCAGGCTTAATGGTGTTACCGGCTATTTTTAGCTTTGACCCAAATACCGATCCGGCTAAGTTATCTGACTCGTCAGTTTCAATGATTTTTGTCTACCTTCCAAAAATTTTATTAGCGTTACAAAATGATATTGGCTATTTTGGCGCATCAGCCGTGGCATTTATTTTCTTCTTATTGGTATTTTTTGCTGCTATCACATCACTGGTATCTATTGTTGAAGTACCAACAGCAACACTAAGCGATCGTAAAGGCATTAGCCGTAAAAAAGCGCTGGGCATACTCACTTTATCAACCGGTATATTAACTATTTTGTGTATTATGTCGTTTGGTATGATTGACAGCCTAACTACTTTTACTAGCTACGGTAGTGGTAATAAGAGCTTTTTTGATGTTGTTTATGACGTATTTTACGACACAATATTGCCTTTAAATGGTTTAATGGTGTGTTTGTTTGTAATGTATAAATGGAAAAAAGTTCGCTTAAGCGAAGAGCTAAGACAAGGCTCTCCTAATTATGCTAATAGCTTTATGGAAAAGTACGTTAACTTTTCACTGCAAACCTTTATTCCAGCGATATTATTAATCATTTTTGTAAATACCGTTGCAACGAAGTTTTTTGATATCAGTATTTTTGGTTTTTAATTTAAACTAAATCTAAATAAGCCGCGCCTGTCGCGGCTTTTTTATTGCTGTTTGTTAATTCAGTGCGCCAGAGTCTAAATAGTCACCCATCCCTAGGGTAAACATCCATATTCCCCATAAGCTGTGCTCAAGAACACAGGCAAAGGTTGAGCGGCTTTGTGCGTAGGTATATGCAAATAGTAATCCGCCTATAAATGCTAAACTTACTGCAACCCAATTAGCGTAAACAATATGTGCCAGTGCAAATACACTCGCACTTATAATAATGCGTAGCCATTTACTGGGCATAATGCGCTTATAACGATGAAAAAAGTAGGTTCTAAATATTAATTCTTGCGGGATCACCGACAATAAAGGGTAGAGCATTAATAGCATTAGCCAGTCGGTGAGATTTTCACGAGGTAAAGTAAACCAGTGTCCTTGGTAAAGTAAGTTGTAAAATACCCCCGAAAATAACGCGCCAATAAAGAAAAAGCTAAACATGCGGCGCTTCACAGCAGAAAACTGCCCCAAGCTAGTTAATCTAAAACGTTTAAAGTGGCTGTCGTTTAATAACAACATACAGCACACACTCATGAGGATGATCAGTGCTGGAATAAGCCAGTTAGATAAATATTGGCGAATATTAAAGCCAATTAAAGGCAGAATAATAAAAATAAAGGTAAATTCAAACCAGCGGTATTGATTAGCGTTCACGTTTGCTCACGGTGATTTTTATTTCACCTTAGCAAACGATTAAGTCATCTTTATGACTATAAAACAGTCAAGCTGATTATATTTAAACCCAATGAGTCTTAGTAAGGCACTTGGTTCCCAGTTAAGGTTGACTTACCCCCTTGCAACCCTTAGCCTGCCTGCTTTTATTTTTACATCATTGTATTGCCACGTTAATAGGTTTAAGCCTAGGCGTGTATTTAGGAGCAAAAAATGAATAAAGCAGAATTGGTTTCAGCTATTGCGGATGCGAGTGAATTAACAAAAAAAGACGCACAAGCTGCGTTAACCAGCTTACAAAAAGTGATTACAAAGTCGCTGTCTGAAGGCGATCAGGTACAAATTTCAGGCTTTGGTACTTTTGCACTTAGTTACTACCCAGCGCGTACTGGTCGTAATCCCCAAACTGGTGAAGCGATTGAAATACAAGGGGCTAATAAAGCCGTATTTAAACCAGCAAAAGCGTTAAAAGAGCGCCTTTAATTTAAAACTTTAGTGCCTGTTAAGTTCGCTTCTTCCCCAAAAGCCACTATTTAGCTTACAGGCTCTTTGCTTTATTACTTTTGCCTGTAGTATCTGCAATCAGTGTAAATAATTTACATTACTTGTATATTACCTTTTATAAAATCTTATTATATTCAGCGTGTTATGTTTGGTATGTGATATGCAAATACGGTTATGTATTGAATAAAATAAGGAGTATTTAATGAGTAACTTACATAACAGTAACCGTTTAAAAGGTAAAAAAATTGCCATTTTAGCCACCGATGGGTTTGAGCAAAGCGAGTTACTCTCGCCACAGGCTGCATTACTTGAGGCTGGCGCCGATATAGATGTTGTTTCTATTAAAGAAGGGCAGATCACCGCATGGGATGAAGACAAGTGGGGTGAAAAAGTTGCTGTTGATAAATTAGCAGCCAATGCAAATGCCGGTGATTACGATGCGCTTTTACTGCCTGGTGGCTTGTTTAATCCCGATAGCTTACGCCAAGACTCGGATGCTAAGGCATTTGTAGATGGTTTTTTTGGAGCAAAGAAAAACAAACCCGTTGCCGCTATTTGCCATGCGCCGTGGTTACTCGCGGAGATTAACAAGCTCAGAGACAAAAAGGTCACTTCATATCCGAGTATTAAAAGTGATTTAATTAATGCCGGTGCTAACTGGGTCGACCAAGAGGTGTGTGTTGATCAAGGCTTAGTGACTAGTCGCAGCCCTGCAGATTTAGACGCGTTTAATGCTAAGTTTATAGAAGAGATTCTTGAGGGTAAGCATCAAGCCCATTAAGTTTGCAGTTTAAATAAAAAAGGGCATGTTACATGCCCTTTTTTAGTGATTAAAAACACCGTTGATTAAAGCGCTGTTGCGGCTTTCATCTCACTTACAAATGTTTTTAATTGTGTGGTCATTGCATTTAAATCATTTAGGTTTGCTTCAATGATTTTTACTACTGCAGAGCCTGAAATAGCACCCGCAGCACCGGCTTTAAGCGCGGCTTTTACATCATCAGGTGTTGAAATACCAAAGCCTAATAACGCAGGCGCACTGTGGTACTCTTGTAAGCGCGAAACCACGTGTGTTGCAGGCATTTGTGCTTTAGTATCGGTGCCTGTTACCCCTGCACGAGACAGTAAGTAAGTGTAACCGCGACCGTACGATGCGCACTCACGCAACGTATCGTCACTGGCGTTCGGCGTGGCGATAAATATCGGGTCAATACCGTTTGCCATGGCGGCTTTTCTAAACATTTTAGACTCGTGTAATGGCACATCAGCCACTAAAATAGAGTCAACGCCTACTGCTTTTGCATCAGTGTAAAACTTTTCTAAGCCACGTTTAAAGATTAAGTTTGAATACAGTAATAAACCAATTGGGATGTCGGCATTGTACTGGCGTATTTCTTTAATAATATCAAAACAATCTTGTGTATTAATGTGCTCATCTAAAGCACGAATATTGGCCTTTTGAATAACAGGGCCGTCGGCAATCGGGTCTGAAAACGGAATACCTAGCTCTAGTCCATCTGCGCCGCCATCAATTAGGCTTTTAATAATTTCAATGCTTTGCGCTTTACCCGGATCGCCAATAGTCACAAACGGTACAAACGCACCTTGGTTTTGCTCTTTTAGTGCAGCAAACATTTGTCCGTAACGGTCAGTTTTTACTTGGCTCATAGTTGACCTTCCTCTGATAATACCTTGTGTACGTGGGCTAAATCTTTATCGCCACGACCACTTAAATTAATAACAATAATACTGTCCTGCGTTTGCTCTTCTGCATATTCGAGGGCGTAGGCTAGCGCATGACTTGATTCTAGTGCCGGAATAATACCTTCGTGCTTTGCCAGTGCTTGAAAGGCATCAAGTGCTTTGGTGTCGGTAATGCCTACATATTGAGCACGGCCAGTTTCGTGTAAAAAGGCATGCTGTGGCCCTACAGCAGGGTAATCTAATCCCGCCGATACAGAGTAAGACTCTTCAATTTGGCCATCTTTATTTTGCATAATATAAGTGTAAGTACCGTGTAAAATACCTTTAGTGCCTTTACAGATGGTTGCGCCATGTTCGTGCGTGTCTAACCCTTTACCTGCAGGTTCAACGCCAATAAGCTTAACGCTTGGCTCGTCAATAAAATCAGTAAACATACCAATGGCGTTTGACCCACCGCCTACACACGCAATAACCGCATCAGGCAAACGGCCTTCGGCTTTAAGTACTTGTTGTTTTGCTTCTTCACCAATTATTTTTTGATATTCACGTACAATTGTTGGAAAAGGGTGAGGGCCCGCGGCTGTACCTAAAAGGTAATGAGCCTCTTGATAATTTGCTGACCAGTCACGCAATGCCTCATTAACCGCATCTTTTAGTGTGCCCGAGCCTGCCGTTACTGGAATAACTTCAGCGCCCATGAGTTTCATTCTGAATACATTTGGCTGTTGGCGTTCAACATCTTTTGCACCCATGTAAATACGGCATTTTAAGCCAAGCAATGCACAGGCAAGTGCAGTGGCTACACCATGTTGGCCGGCGCCGGTTTCTGCTATGACTTCTTTTTTACCCATGCGTTTGGTAAGCAGTGCTTGGCCTAATACTTGGTTTGTTTTGTGCGCACCACCGTGGAGTAAATCTTCACGCTTTAAGTACAGTTTTACTTTTGGGTTTTTAACTAAGTTACGCGTTAACGTAAGCGGCGTAGGGCGACCCGCATACTCGTTAAGTAATTTACTTAGCTCTGCCTGAAACTCAGGATCTTTTTGTGCTTTATTAAATTCGTTTTCTAACTGCTTAAGCGCAGGGACAAGCAGTTCCGGTACAAACATACCGCCAAACTCGCCAAAATAAGCTGGATTTTGCATTTTAACCTCAATAGTTTCTGATGCTTGAAAAAGCATGATTTAATTTTTTTGCGCACTTTTTACCAGGAGACTGCTCTACACCTGAATTTAAATCAAGTCCTAAAGCTCCGTGATAGAGGGCATCGCTAATATTGTCTGGGTTTAAGCCGCCAGCAAGCATAAATGGGGTGGTCGCATCACGCAGTACCGACCAATCAAATGTTTTACCTGTGCCACCCGCGTGTGAATCACTGTGGGTGTCGTATAAATGGCGATCTGCGCCTGCTATGGGTTGTGGTAAAACATCTTTTATTGCCTGTGCTTTCCAAATTTGGCAATTACGTGGTAATTCACTACGTAATGACGCAATGTATTGTTCGTCTTCTTGGCCATGTAATTGAACGGCTGATAATTTAAGTTGTTTAGCGTGTTCAGCCACATCAGGTATAGCAGCATTAACAAATACGCCAACAAATTTTAAAGGCGCACTTTGACTGATTTCTTTAGCACAATCTAAATCAACAAAGCGGGGGGATTTAGGGTAAAAAATTAACCCGCCATACACCGCGCCATTGCTATAGGCTGCAATAGCATCTTGATTGCGGGTTAAGCCGCACACTTTGTTCTCGCCTAATATAACGCGACGACATGCTTGTATTAGATCAGCTTCAGCCATTAATGAGCTGCCAATTAAAAAGCCATTACATAAAGGGGCTAAGCGTTTTACATCTTGATGGGTGTAAATACCTGACTCAGAAATAACCACTTTATTTTCAGGAATAAGTTTACGTAGTCGTTCTGTAGTGGCTAAGTCGGTGCTTAAGTCGCGTAAATCTCGATTATTAATCCCAATTATTTGTGCATTTAGTGCCAGCGCACGGTGAACTTCTTCTTCGTTACTTACCTCAGTTAATACTGACATATTTAACGAGTCGGCCACTTCATGCAGTGTTTTATATTGCTGATCGTCAAGCACAGATAGCATAAGTAAAATAGCGTCGCCGCCATAAAGACGTGCCATATAAACTTGGTACTCATCAATAAAAAAGTCTTTACAAATAAGCGGCTGTTCTACTTGGCTGCGCACAAATTCAAGGTAATCAAAACTGCCTTGAAAGTACTTTTCGTCAGTTAACACACTCATACAAGTGGCATATTGCTTATATGCTTGGGTGATTTCTGTTAAATCAAAAGGCTGACGAATCAACCCCTTAGAGGGCGACGCTTTTTTGCATTCTAAAATAAACTGAGTACCAGGTGCTGCCAGTGCTTTGTAAAAACTACGCTCAGTCGGTTTGGCTTGGTGTTTAAAGCTCTCTAGTGGCCGTGCAGCCTTACGCTCGATTAGTTCTATTTTTTTATCGGCAATAATTTTGTCTAATACATTAGCCATGACTTACCTCAATAATTGCATTTAATGTGTCCATGGCCTTGCCTGAACGTAATAAAGAGTTTGTTATTTGCGCACCTTGTTTTAACGACTCTGCTTGGTCGGTTAAGTACAGCAATGCGGCCACATTAACAACAATTGCGGCGTTGTGTGCCTCAGTGCCTTTACCTTGTAAAATAGCAAGACTGGCGTTTGCATTGTATTGTGGGCCTTCACCGGCTAATTGTTCAAGTGAATAGTTTGCAAGGTCAAAATCACTTGGACTGAGTGTGTACTGAGTAATTTTACCATTATTAAGCTCTACAACCTGTGTTGGGCCATGTAAGGCGATTTCGTCAGTACCAGAGCCGTGCACTATCATAGCGCGTTTAGTGCCTAGAGTATTAAGCGTTTGTGCCATTGGCATACATAAAGATTCATCGTACACGCCGAGTAATTGCACCTCAGGAGCTGCTGGATTAGCCAGTGGCCCAAGAATATTAAAAATGGTTCGGGTTTTTAAACTGGTACGCACGTTCATCGCATGGCGCACCCCGCTGTGGTAGTGCGGTGCAAATAAAAAGGTAAAATTTGTGCTCTCTAAACAACGAGCAGCGACCTCTGGGGTCATATCGATATTGATCCCCAGTGCTTTGAGCAAGTCAGCAGACCCAGAATTACTCGACACGCTTCGATTTCCATGTTTTACCATATTAATACCTGCCGCGGCCGCCACAATCGCGGCCGTGGTACTAATATTTATAGTGTTTGAACCATCGCCACCGGTGCCACAGCTATCAGCAAGTAGCGTTTTATTAGTGGTAAAGGCCATGGCATTTTCACGCATTGAAGCGGCTGCACCGGCAATCTCATCGCTTACTTCACCTTTCATTTTAAGGCCAATAAGCAGCGCAGAGAGTTCAATATCGTTCATATTGCCTTGCATAATTTGATCAAATAGCGATTTTGCTTGCACGTAACTAAGTGACTGCTTTGTGATGATGTGCTCAATGGCGTGTTGAACATTAAGCGGGCTGTGTAATTGATTAGTCATAATGTTCCTTTTATTTGGCACGTGTTAAATAAGCAACGCTTTGCTGTAGTAGCATTGCGCCGTTGGGCGTTAAAATTGACTCTGGGTGGAATTGATAGCCCAGTGCATTGTCTTGATGATGATAAATAGCCATTGGAATATCTTGATACTTTGCAATAACCGCTAAGTTATCAGGCACTTTTGTGGCCATTAATGAGTGATAACGCGCCACTGGTATAGTGCTACCCATCCCGTTAAACACCGGGTGATCGTCTAACTCAATAATTGATGACTTACCATGTACGGTCTCACCAGCGTGACCGATTACTCCGCCATAGCTTTGTGTTAGCGCTTGTTGGCCTAAACAAATACCTAGCATTGGAAATTGGCCCTTACACAGGTTAATTAACTCCATAAGGCAGCCTGCATCGCTAGGCGCACCAGGGCCTGGTGATAATACCAGCAGTACTTGTCCACGCTCTGCCTGCATTTTTTCGAATATGATCTCTGCGCTAATGTTGTTTCGGTAAACTACTAACTCAGCACCTAGCATTGTTAGCTCATCAACAAGGTTGTAGCTAAATGAGTCAAAGTTATCTAAAAAGTAAATTTTAATAGGGTGTGCTTCACTCATTTTATACTGCCTTATACGTCGATTTAATCGCGGTGATCACCGCTTGGGCTTTAGCGCGCGTTTCGTTTGCCTCTGACATTGGATCTGAATCAAATACAACCCCAGCACCGGCTTGCACATACGCAATATTATTTTTAACAAAGGCGGCACGAATAACAATACAGCTGTCCATGGCACCGTCACCGGTTAAATAGCCAACTGCGCCACCATAGCTACCGCGACGTTTGCCTTCAGTTTTGCGCACTAATTCTGCCGCACGGACTTTGGGGGCACCGACTAAGGTACCCATGTTCATACAGGCTTGATAAGCATGCAGAGCATCTAATTCGGGTTTTAATTTTCCTACTACACGTGATACTAAGTGCATTACCTGTGAATAGCGGTCTACTTTTAATAGCTCTTTGGCATGGCGTGTACCAGGCACGCTAATACGAGCAACGTCGTTACGTGCTAAATCAACTAGCATTAAGTGCTCGGCACGTTCTTTTTGATCGTTTCTGAGCTCAAGTTCAATACGGCTATCTAAATCGGGATTAATTTGTCCATTTGCAAACTTACCCCGTGGGCGAGTACCTGCAATCGGATAAACCTCAACTTGTTGAGACTTAACCTCATACTTAAGCGCAGACTCTGGAGAAGCGCCAAATAATGAGAAATCTTCATCACGCATGTAAAACATGTACGGGCTTGGGTTTTGCTTTTTAAGCTGGCTATAAGCATGTAATGAGTCAGGGCACGGCAATGAGAAAGTACGAGAGGGCACCACTTGAAAAATATCGCCATCAACTATGTGTTGCTTAAGTTTTATCACTTGTTGGCAATATTGCTCATCACTAATATCAACATTTACAGGGCAGTCACCTGTTTGGCTTGGGGCACTAAAGTCTGCGGCGTGGTCGCACAATGTATTAAGGCGCTCTAATTGTTTGCCCACTTCAAAACAATTAGCGTGAACATCAGGGCCATTAAACACATTACCAATTAATTCGGTTGTTTGTTTTTGGTGATCAATAACAACCAGTGTTTCGGCTAAATAAAATACGTAGTCTGGGCAGGTGTTTTCACCGTCAGGCACATCGGATAGTTGTTCAAAGTTAGCCACCATGTCGTAGGCAAATACGCCGCCTAAAAACACTGAGAACGGATTGTCAGTGGTGCTTCTAATACTATTTAAACAAGTGCGTAGTGCACTAAAAGCGTTATCGGCAATCAGTTTGCTAGCTTGGTCAATGGTGTCATCGGCTGGGTGATACTCAAGTGTGAGTGTGGTATCGGTTAACTGTGAAGCGCAGTTTTGTACATTAGCCTGCAAATAGTTAAGTAGTTGTTGGCCGTTGTTTGATTGCGCACTGATGCTCACTTGGTTGCCTTGGCAAACAATACGTAATGCACAATCAACCAGTATTAAGCTTTTTACGCTATCTTTTGAATCTATTTCTGCAGATTCAAGCAATAGTGAGTTAGGTTTATCAAGTGCCGCATACAAGGCAAGTGGGCTACTTATGTAGTCTCGTACTTGCGTTATGCTGGTCACTTCACCTGGTGTTGTTATTATATGACTAAAAATCAAACCTCATCCCCTAAAAAAATAAAACCCCGCAATGCTAAGCAGTGCGGGGTTTGAATAACGATGTCTAAATTATAGATAGACCATTACCGTCCCGCTATGCCAAGCGGCGCCACCAATGATGTGTAAGAGTGTTTACGTTATTCATGTTTTTAATTCCTGTTAATCTTGTATTGCAAAATTTAGTGATAAAAAAACCCGCATGGTAGCGGGTTAGAATTTTTTGTTTAGACACGACAATTCATCACCCTTTGTTTTAAGAGTGCCACCACCAGATGATGTTTTGAATTGTATTTTTCATTGTTATTTATTCTTTAATGTCTAAAAGTGGCTACAGTAAAACGTATCAACTGCTTTTGTGTCAAGTGTTTATTTAAAACAATTTCGTTAAAAAACTTGTTATACTGTGTGAAACACCATTAAACCATTAATTAAAGTAGTTTTCATTTGATAAAATACGACTTACATAGCCATACAACACACTCAGACGGACATTTAACCGTTGAGGAACTATTAGCGCGAGCAGTCGATAAAAACATTGATGTATTTGCCATTACCGATCACGATACTGTGGCCGCAATTGAGCCTGCGCAGGCTTTTATCAAACGTGAAAACTTGCCGCTTAAACTGATTAATGGGGTTGAAATATCAACCAAATGGGAGAGTTTTGAAATACATATTGTTGGGCTTAACATTGATACCAATGATCGCACTTTGCATACATTACTTAGCGAGCAACAGCAAAAGCGCGAAACCCGTGCAATTGAAATAGGCCACCGATTAACTAAAAATGGCTTTGAGGGTATTTATCAACAAGCCCGCGAGCTGGCTGAAAATGCGCAAATTACTCGCGCTCACTTTGCCAGAGCTTTAATTGAGCGAGGTGTGGCTAAAAATTTTCCTGGGGTATTTAAAAAGTACTTAGGGCGAGGAAAAACCGGTTACGTACCGAGTAACTGGTGTGATATGCAAACGGCAATTTCAGCGATACATGCCGCCGGTGGGGTGGCTGTTTTGGCGCACCCAAGTAGCTATAAAATGTCGAATAAGTGGTTGCGTAAACTACTCGTAGAGTTTAAATCAGTGGGCGGTGATGCAATGGAAGTTGCCCAACCGCAACAGGCCCCGAGTGAACGTCAGTTTTTAGGCTTGTTGAGTCAAGAATACGACCTGCTTTGCTCTCAAGGCTCTGATTTTCATTTTCCGACTAGTTATTTAGAACTTGGAAAAAATTTATACTTACCTAAAGATTGTCAAGGGGTTTGGCAAACATGGGAAAAGCACGAAGGAGTTGCATTATGAGTCAATTATTTCATATACATCCGGATAACCCACAGCCTAGACTAATTTCTCAAGCTGTTGATATTATTAAACAGGGCGGCGTAGTTGTGTACCCAACAGATTCGGGATATGCGATTGGCTGTAATTTAGGTAACAAACAAGCAAAAGAGCGCATAGAGCGTATTCGTGGTATTGAAAAACACCATAATTTTACTTTAGTGTGCCGCGATTTATCTGAGCTTTCTACTTATGCTCGCGTAGATAACCAAATGTTTAGGCTGATCAAAAATAATACCCCTGGGCCTTATACGTTTATTTTTAAAGGCACAAAAGAAGTACCTAAACGCTTATTAAACGATAAGAAAAAAACCATAGGTATTCGTGTTATTGAACACCCAATTGCTTGTGCGTTACTTGCTGAATTGGGGGAGCCATTAATGTCATGCTCACTTATTTTACCGGGTGATGAATACACGCAAGCGGACCCCGATGACATTTTGGATCGTCTAGATAAGCATGTCGATTTAATTATTCATGGCGGATACCTCACAGAGCAAGCAACCACGGTAATTGATTTATCAGAGGACGATATTCAAATTTTACGTGTAGGCTGCGGTGATACGGCTCCATTTGAATAACAATGAAAAAGCCTGACACGGTTTCGTTAATACCTACAGATATGCCAGTGCAGCAAAAGCTGCCACTGGCATTTTTGCATGGGAAAGCCGTTGTTGAAAAGCCTGAAGATTTATATATTCCGCCTGATGCGCTTGAAGTTATTTTAGAAACCTTTGAAGGCCCGTTAGATCTGTTGCTTTATTTAATTAAAAAGCACAAGTTAGATGTTCTCGAATTATCTATATTTAGCATTACTGAGCAGTATGTAAAATATGTAGAAATGATGAGTGAGTTTCAGTTAGAACTCGCCGGCGAATATCTCGTAATGGCAGCATTGCTGGCGCAGATTAAGTCGCGGTTGTTACTGCCAGTGCATGAGGAATTAGAAGAAGAGGAAGATCCCCGCGCCGAACTTATAAAACGTCTACAAGAGTACGAACAATTTAAAAAAGCGGCCGAAAATATCGATTCTTTGCCCCGCGTTGGTCGCGATATATTTATCGCCAATGCAACTTTCCCAGAGTTAGAAGAAAAAAACCAACCCTTACCTGAACTGGCAATCAAAGATCTATTGTTAGCGCTAAGCGACGTAATGGCGCGTGCTAAAACATTTGAGCATCATTTAATTAGTGCAGAAACCCTGTCAACTCGTGAACGTATGAGTTTAATTTTACACACACTATCCCAAGCAAAAGCACCTGTTGCGTTTACCCAACTGTTCACCTTTGAAGAGGGCCGCAGTGGAGTTGTTGTTAGTTTTATCGCCATGTTAGAACTGATAAAAGAGGGTTTAATTGCTTGCTTACAAGTTGAGTCTGATAGCCAAATATATGTATCTCTTAATCAGGCTGCCGAAAGTTAACCTCCCATAAAGTTTTTTGCAATTATACTAAATTAATAGACTTTACTGTGCGTATACGCACGATAAGTGTTTGCATATGCTATTTTAATCGCCACTCATCCATTATATCGTAGTGTTATTACTAGATTAGAGATTGGCGATAAGCAATGTTTAAAAACTCAAAAACCGGTTATGGCCTGATGGCTATATTTTTACACTGGTTAATGGCGTTGACTGTCTTTGGTTTGTTTGGTTTAGGCTTATACATGGTTGAGCTAACTTACTATGATAGCTGGTATAAAGGCTCATTAGATTTGCATAAAAGCATAGGGCTGAGTTTAGCGGCTGTATTTGTTTTTAGACTGTTATGGCGTCGATTTAATGTAAAACCTAGCCCTATTGGGACCAACACTCAATTAAATCAGCTGGCCCAAACCGCACACATTTTAATGTATCTGTTTTTAGTGATTATTATGGTGTCTGGGTATCTAATCTCTACTGCTGATGGGCGACCAATCGAAGTGTTTGGTTTGTTTTATGTTAAAGCCATCGACTTTACCTTTGATTCTCAGGCAGATATAGCAGGGCAGATCCATTATTACAGCGCATGCTTATTGATCGGGTTTGTGGTGCTGCATATTTTAGGTGCGTTAAAACACCACTTTATAGATAAAGATAAAACATTAATTAGAATGATCAAATTACAAAAGGAAGCTTAAAATGAAAAAGTTACTATTAACTTCAGCGTTATCAGCAGCGATGTTTATGACAGCTACCCATGCTAGTGCTGCAGACTATGTTATTGATACCAAAGGAGCACATGCCTTTGTTAATTTTAAAATTAAACATTTAGGTTACAGCTGGTTGCACGGGCGTTTTAACACCTTTGATGGGCAGTTTAACTACGACCCTAAAAATCCAAACGCATCTCAAATTAGTGTAAATATCGACACAGCAAGCCTAGATTCAAACCATGCTGAACGCGATAAACACTTACGCGGTGGTGACTTTTTAAACGTAAGCAAATACCCACAGGCTAGCTTTAAAAGTACAGCAATTAAGTTTGATCAAGACGGTGAAGAAGCCACAGTAACCGGTGAGTTTACCCTTCATGGTATTACTAAAACAATTAGTTTTGAAATTGATAAGATTGGTGAAGGTAAAGATCCATGGGGTGGTTACCGTGTTGGTTTTGAAGGTGAAACCAGCTTAAAACTAGCCGATTACGGTATTGATTACGATTTAGGCCCAGCGTCAACGCACGTTGATATTGGTTTATTTATTGAAGGTATTCGTCAATAATACCGTTTTATAGTTAAAGCTAAGCGTTATCACGCTTAGCTTTTTTATTGTAAATGCGCTTCTAATTTTGATTTTAAGTGACTTGGTAACCACCGAGTTAATACTTGTTTATAGTCTTCAGTTTGCTTAATTAGTTTGAGTTGCTGATTGAGTGTGGCAATATCTTCTGCGCCTTGCTCGTTTTTAGTACAGCCAATGTAACCGTAACTAATTTTTGGTGCCTCAGTCAGCATGCGCTGCGTTAAATTGTCACTAAACCCCATCGTTTTTGCTAAATAATAATGCTCACTGGGGTAGCCTAATAAAATATCAATTCGCTCTAAGTTAAGCATATAGGTTAATGTACTGAGGGTATCGCGAGTAGGTCTAATGACAATATTTGTATTAGGTGTGGTATTAATTATTTTATCAATTTCACTGCCGTATGAGCGATTCATCGATACACCCAAGGTGAGCTTTTTATTTACTAATAAATTAGTTAACGACACTGATTTACTGCTTTCAATACCTAGCGCAATGCTCAGCTTTTGATGCATGGCAATAGATGGAGAAAGACCAGCTGTAGAGCTTTGATGCGTGAAATAAACACGTTCTTCTCGATATTTGTTTTTATAAAGTGATAATGCGCATGCATTTGATTGCAGGTTAGCGAGTTCCTGAATAACTTTACCAGAGGGAATAATGATACGTTCAAAGTTAATATGCGGAAGTTGTTGCTCTAATAGCGAAATAATACTTTCATCACGGCCCTGAGATTTATCCGGACCGCTCAATATATAATAGGGCGCAAAGTCATGCGTTATCCATTTTATTGTTCTGGCATCACACTTTGTGCTTAAAAATACACAGACGAACAGTATTATCCACGAAAACCGCATTTTCACTACAACAAATAAATAAACATGGATTTAAGTGTAGTCAGTAATACACCAAAAAGTAAAATGCCAGCATAAAGCTGGCATTTTAATTTATTTATAAGTTAAACACTTATAAATAATAATTAACTGGCTTTCAGCCATTTTACAAATTGACGTGCATCACTTGCTTTTTGAAACAATGCATTTTTCAAACCTTGTGTATCGCTGAAGATTACACGATGTTTGTTAACCGAAATTGATTGCACTGGATGTGCTATTTGGATCATAGATCCGTTATATTTGTATGACATAATAAAACTCACTTTATTTTTGTTATTTATTCTGGGCTTTTTCTTAAAGCACATTACAGATGATAAATAATCTAATTGTGTTTAGCTTCATTACAGTGTTGACGATCTTTATGACACTTTTACGATGATATTAAAATAAATCATCAAGGTATTAATAGGGGTTCTCGCCGTACAATAACTTAGCTTTTGAATATACGTTTTGCGGGGCTTACTGGATCAGGGTAAAGAGGTTAACCGCTAGGGCTTTTTATAGCCAAGCAGCAATAATACGCCACAATATTTTTCTTTGCAAGCAATTTATTAAAATACTTTGAATTGAGTGGAATTCACGAATAGCCATAAATATTAATTCGTAAAGATCAACAGACTCAAATATATCTGACTATACTCAGTTTTTAACTGAGGGGGTCAAATGAGTTCACTATCTGCGCCATATCAACATTTTTTATCTAATCCAATAGCAAAGCCGCCTTGTCGTATGCACAATGCGAATATGTATGGTTTTTTTGCTGAAATAGAATCTAAGAAAGCACAAAAGTACATTGATTCAACGTTAAACATAGGGGGTGAGGGTAATATTTATTTTAAAATACTTGGCGAGTTTGCACTTATTACATTTACGGATATTGAAAAAATAGCCTCAATGACCTCGCCATTCGATCAGCATGGTTGGATGCAAGAAACAGATATTATCATTTGGTTGCCTGTCGCTAAGGTTGAGGATGAAGATATAACCTACTTATATTGGTATCCAGCTTTTATCTGTGTTAACAACATTTATGCACTTATTAATGGTCGCGAAACATGGGGCTATAATAAGTATTTGTGTGACTACACCATGCCCAGCTGTGTATCGGAGCTATCGAATTTTTCAATATCTTTAGAGTGCTTCGAATATTTTTCTCCTGAATCTAAGCTACAAATGCATGAGTTATTTTCAATTACTATGAACTCTAAACACCAAGATAGCGATTTCTTATCTATTATTGATGACTTTGGCGAGCAAGTAGCAAATTTGTTTTCTCGCAAACATTTAGGTATTGATTTTTCATTATTAAAGCAGCTATTGAGTGGCTTTGTTAATCCACAAATGGATCAAATATTGTTAAAACAATTTCCTGATGGCAGCGGTGATTCAGCGGTATACCAAAGCGTAATGCACTCACCCTCTGAGATTAAAAAAATACACCATTTTAAATTTTTAAAGCCAGAGTTTACTTTACACCTCAATAAATTAGACAGTTTCCCACTTGCCGACATGTTTGGTCTAAAGTTAGGTAGTCAAGCGTTGCATTTACCTTTTTATGTGCAAATGGACTTTGACCAGTTAGCCGCAACTAAAATTTAAATTGCTTAGAAGGATTTACCATGAACCAAGAAAAAATCGTGATAATTGGTGGCGGTGTATCAGCAATGACTGCTGCATTGTATTTGACTGAGCAAAGTGACTGGCAACAGCATCGAACTATCACAGTATACCAACAAGGCTGGCGTTTGGGTGGTAAAGGAGCAAGTGGTCGTAATGCGGCTAGCGGGCAGCGTATTGAAGAGCATGGCTTACATGTTTGGTTTGGTGCTTATGTAAATAGCTTTAAAACAATAGAAACGGTTTACACTAAATTACAACGGCCAGCCGATTCACCTTTATCTACATGGCAGCAAGCATTAAAACCGCATAGCTTTATAGCCTTAGAAGAATATATTGATGACCAATGGCAAACATGGCCAATTGATTTCCCATTACTTGCAGGGAATCCTGCTGATGGAAGTTTAGATATAACGCCATGGGATTTTATTAAAATGACCCTAGCTTGGCTAAAAAAGTGGATATTTGATTTACAGTCAGCAGCAAAAAAAGCCAACAAAAATATACAACTAAGTACAAAAAAATCACGAGATCAATCTTTATTACGGCATTTGCACCAACAAATAACAGATTTGGTTGATGATACCGAAGATGCTTGGCAACAATTTGCTGATGATATAAAACAATATTCGAGTGAAGTTGCTTCTACTCCAAGCTTATTAATTAATACGTTAAATAAGTTTGCACACGCCGACAATACATTAAACCCCCAAGTACATGAGAAAAAAGATGGCCTTGTTATTTGGTATATAGTTAGAAAACTAAAGCGCTGGCTTAATAGCGAAATGATTGAGTTGTTAGACAATAATGCGCAGCTTAGACGATTATATATTTGCGCAGACCTTGCTATTGCAATGCTAGTTGGTTTGGTAAAAGACAAAGTATATCGAGATGGGTTTGAGGTTATAAATAAATTTGATTTTAGGCAATGGCTTATAAGAAATGGGGCAAACGAGCAATACAGTGCTAATTCGGCGCCCATACGAGGGTTTTATGATTTGGTGTTTGCGTACCCTGCGGGTGACCTAAGTAAGCCCAATGTTGAGGCTGGTGTCGCATCACTGGCTATGTTACGCATCGCGCTGTGTTACCGCGGAGGGGTCATGTGGAAAATGCAAGCGGGGATGGGCGATGTCATCTTTGCTCCCTTGTACGAATTACTTAAAAAAAGAGGGGTTAAGTTTGAGTATTTTCATCAATTGCAAAACCTGACTCCCAGCCTAAGTGAGCAAGGAGAGAGTTTTGTCGAGAGCATTGAGCTTCAGCAACAAGTTTCTTTGCTCTCAGACGCAGAGTATAAACCACTGGTTAATGTTAAAAAACTACCTTGTTGGCCAAGTGAACTACTTTATGCGCAAATTAATAGTGAACAAGCCGCACTATTAAAGAAGCATGATATTAACTTAGAATCTTTTTGGTCAGACTGGCCGTCTCAATACGAAAACCATTTTGGGCAGCCACTGCCAATAAAAAAATTAAACTACAAAGAAGATTTTGACAGAATTGTGTTGGGTGTATCTGTGGCGTCACTTGAGCACGTATGCCCTTCATTATTAGCGTGGGATACTAAATTTGCAGCACAAGCAAAGCAAGTCAAAACGGTGGCAACCCAAGCTGCCCAACTATGGCTTAATAAAACAGACGAGCAATTAGGCTGGCAATATATTCCAAAGAGTAAAGAAGGCCCAATTTTAAGTGGCTTTAGCGAACCATTTGATACGTGGGCGGCAATGATGAATTTAGTCGACAAAGAGCAATGGCCTACTGATTGTCCTCCTAAAAACATTGCTTATTTTTGCAGTGTTTTTCCTTGTGAGCACTATCCACCAAAAAGTGAACATCAATTTCCTCTACAGGTTAAATCGCAAGTAAAGGTAAACCTAGAAGCAATACTAGAAAAAAACATGCAGTCTTTATGGCCGCTTGCATATCAAAATAATGAGTTTGATTGGTCTGTATTATATGAAATATCGTCATCAGGGGATGAACGATTAAATGCTCAATACTGGCGAGTAAACGTTGACCCAAGTGAGCGTTATGTTTTGTCAGTTGCTGGTTCAAGTAAGTATCGACTGGCGACAGATGAAACAAAATTTACAAACCTTTTTATTACCGGAGACTGGATTAAAACGGGTGTTAATGCCGGTTGTGTTGAAGCGGCTGTTATGGCGGGTATGCAAACAGCCAGAGCAATGGTGGGTTACCCACAACACATTAGTGGCGAAAATGCATTTGCAGTTATCAAAAATTAAAATACCCTTCTAGCACAGCTTTAATCGGTTGATTAGTATATAGTTAAACATGTTGTTTACATTTATTTAGCGTAAAGGTCACGTGAAATGAAAAATAAAGGCAAGCTTCTGAATAAAAATATATGGTTGGTATGCTTACCAGGTTTTTTACTACCACTGCAGGCGAAAGTTGTTGTAGAGGGTAAAAGTGATGATCAGCCTAATATGGAAATCATTGAGGTTTATGCGCAAAAAAGAGCGCAAAAAATTGAAGAAGTCGGCATTTCTGTTAGCACAGTAACAGGGGATGATCTCAAAGCGCAACAGGTTAAAGACTCAACAGAGTTATCTGTATTTGCCCCTAATTTAAAAATTAGCCAAAACGCAGCGGAAGGTACACCGCCAGCGGTTAATATTCGTGGTGTTGGATTAGTTGATTACAATACAGCTAATACATCGCCGGTGGCTATGTATGTTGATGAAATAGCAGTGGGCTCTGCCAGTAACCAAATTGTTAACTTGTTTGATATTGAGCAGATTGACATTTTGCGCGGCCCTCAAGGAACTTTATTTGGTCGTAATTCCACTGGTGGGGCTATTTTAATCCGCTCTAAACGCCCTGAGTTTGAACAAAGTGGTTATTTAAGTACAGGTGTTGCTAATAATAATGCAACCAGTGTTGATGCTATGTTTAATTCAGCTATTGGAGAAAACACAGCCGTTCGTGTTGCGCTAAACCATCAAAATTATGATTATTCTACAAACAATATTTTTGCTGATTCACCAACAGCGGGCATGCGGCAAACAAATGGTCGAGTATCTTTTTTAGCTGACTTTGACACTGTCCAGTTGTTGATAAAAGGGCATATTTCTGATTGGGATGGCATAGTTCAGCCTGTTGGCAGTATTGGGGTTATTGCAAACCCATTAACAGGAGAGCGATGCTCGCCAGCACAAGCAGGTTCAACCACCTGTTTTGATAACTTTGGATTTAATGATGGCAGTGATGATTTTTATACAGTAAGCGTTAATAATAATTCGCCACATAAAACCGATGGTAAGGGAGGGAGTGCCCATGTTAATTGGCAATTGGATACACACAATGAGCTTATTTCACTAACTAGCTATAACAAGTTAAAGCGTGATCATGCCTTTAACTGTGATGGCTCTCCAGCACGGTTATGTGAAGGCAATTTAGGTTTAAATACTGATTTAGTAACGCAAGAGTTTCGGTTGCAATCTCAGCTCGCAGAGCATTTTCTTACAACGGGAATTTATTATGCTGATGAGTCTATTATTCAAGACAATGTAAATGATATTTTGCGAGATTATCGAGGCATTTTAGAGACAGATTTAACCGCTACTTTTTTCTATGATAATAGGATAAAAACAAAGAGCATTGCAGCGTTTACCCAACTTGACTATCAATTAAACCAAGATTGGCTAATTACCGCTGGGCTTCGTTATTCTTATGAGTCTTTAGATTACGACTCAACATCCCAGCTTAATATTATTTTAGACCCTAACGATTTAACCGGAGTTAAGGTGCCATTTTATCGTGTTCAGGGAGAGCAATCAGATAATGGCATTTCTGGTCAGTTGGCTGTGAACGTTAAGCTGGATGATGCGACCTATGGCTATTATCGATTTGCTAATGGCGCAAAAAGCGGAGGCTATAACGGTGGGTTTTTATCATCGGTTGAACAAGCACAGCTTGCTGATTATCAAAAAGAACGATTGAACTCACATGAAATTGGCTCAAAGTCTTGGTGGCCACAGTTGGGCATGCGATTTAATTGGGCTGCATTTTATTATGATTATAATGACCAGCAGGTGTTTATGAATCAGCCTTCAGTATCTGATCAGAGCCCGCCTATTCAATTATTAGAAAATGTGGCAGATTCGACTATATATGGCCTAGAGGCTGATTTTGAGTATTGGCTGACCGGTGATTTGAATGTTAAGTTTGCTATGGGTTATATACCCCATGCAGAGTTTGAAGAATATGTTGATCCTTTAGGTAACGCATTATCAGATAATCGCTTGCCGTTTACCTCAAAATGGAACCTCAGTGCAGGCATTGAATACACGCACGTGCTGGCTAATCACCCACTAACAACGCAATTATTAGTTGATTATCAATCCGACTATTATTTTGATCAGAATCAAAACCCTTATGCGATGCAAGATGGCTATAGTATTTTTAATGCAAACATACATTATCAACATGATAACTGGGCGATTGCTATTTGGGGGAAAAACCTCTTTGGTACGCAATATAGTCACTTAAAATTTGATTTAAGCTCTTTCCTTGGCATGCTTGAGGACTTTAAAGGTGAAGGCAGGCGTTTTGGTTTAGATGTTAGTTATCAGTTTTAATTTTAGTCTTTAAATTAAGGTGCGAAGTATGCCAATGAAGGCAGTTCTAAAGCTATTTTTATATTGTGTATTTTTGTGCTTTAGCAATTTAGCGCCGGCAGATACACTCGCTCCTATTGTTTATACTTTAAAACAACAAGATACTGATTTGCTCGATCAGGGTCATGTATTTCAGGTAACGAGTGGTACTTTTCCCCGTAACCACAGTGAAATAGAAATGTGGCTTGAAGATAAACAACCACAATCAAGAACATCGTTTTTTGGTGGTAGTTTTTGGTTTGTCATAGCACTTGAAAATAAAACAGATTTAGATGAACTGGTGCTCTATCCGTATAACACGTTACTTTCAAAAATCGAAACCCGGATTTATGATATATCGAACTTTGATGAACCAATAAAGCAGTATGTAACAGGGGGACTTTACCCAAATGAGTTTGCATTTCACTATGGTAATAAAGTTAAGCTGGCGCCTAATCGTTCTTACATACTAATTGCAAAATTTCAAAGTGAATATTTTTATACTCCACCAAAATTAGTACTTTCATCTTATGACGATTTTTTTGTAAGAAAAACATCAGACAACATGATTATGTTGCTGTGCTTTGGGGTTGGTATTGCATTAGGTTTATACAATTTTCTTATTTACTTGGGTGATAGAGATAAAACCCATTTATACTACGCCATGTTCACTGCATGCTGGGTGTTGGCTTGGAGTCAGTTTTTTCATATACCGGACCAAATTTTTGGTTTTTACAATGCCCATTTTCATTGGTTAGGTTTTACTTTAATTCCCATCACAAATATTTTATTTTTTAACAGCTTACTTAAATTAAAAGACACGTCTCCTAAGCTATCTCGATTATCAATCTACCTAGGCATTATTGCCACAGCAGGCGCACCTTTTGCAATGGTTTGGCCTGGTTTTGGCTTTATTTGGGCCACTTTAGTAACAGGGGCAACTTTATCTCTAGGTATGGTTGTTGGTATACGAAGCTGGATCAGTGGCTTTAAACCAGCTCGCTATTTTGTTCTCGCCTATTTGGCTATGGCCATTCCTAATATGGTTGGCAATTTAACTAATCTAGGACTTATTGAGCCAATAAAAATGGATCTCTATTTACTTGGACTTATTGGCACAGCGCTCGATGCAGTATTACTTGCTTTTGCTGTCGCAAATAAATTCAGTATTTTGCATCATCAGAATGTTGAACTGACTAAAAATTTGGAACACAAGGTCGAACTGCGTACCCAAGAGTTACAACAATTGGCGGAAGAGCTTCGTGATGCAAGTGAAGCTAAAAGTCGATTTTTAGCTAACATGAGCCATGAGATCCGCACCCCAATGACATCCATTATTGGTTATGCTGATGGGATAATTTTAGGTGATATACAGCCTCATGAAAGAAATCATGGGATCAGGGTGATTTTGCAAAACAGTCGTCATGTACTTGGGCTAATTAACGATATTTTGGATATGTCGAAAATTGAGGCTAACCGTTTAGAGATAGAATTAGTTGAAACGGATTTGTTTGCCACTATTGCTGAAATTGAATCATTACTAGGAAAGCAAATCCGCGATAAAGGCTTAAAATTCAAAGTTGATTATCAATTTCCATTACCAGATTGGATAGTCTCAGATCCAACTCGACTTAGGCAAATATTATTAAATTTAGCAACCAATGCACTTAAATTTACTACCCAGGGTTACATAATGCTGACGGTGAGTTGCAATCAAAAGCAACTAATAATTAAAGTTGAAGACACCGGTATTGGAATGACTGAAAGTGAGCAAAAAGACTTGTTTACTCCCTTTCACCAAGCTGACTCGTCCATTTCTCGTAAATACGGTGGTACTGGACTTGGCTTAAATATATCAAAAAGCTTAGCAAATAAACTAAATGGCGATATTACTGTATTTTCTGTGGTAGGTAGGGGTAGTGAGTTTTGCTTTACTATGGAGTTAAATACAACCGAACATACGCAATGGGTTAACGCATTTGACGATATACGTAAACCACAAACCAAAGAGCTATTTTTAAATAATATTCAGCGGAATTTAGTGGGTAGAGTGCTTGTGGCTGAAGACCATCCAGAAAATCGTCAGCTTATTAAGCGAATTTTAGAGCGGATGGGGTTAACCGTTTTAGCTGTTGAAAATGGTCGAGATGCAGCTCAAGCAGCGATGGATGAAAGCTTCGACTTAATTTTATTAGATATTCAAATGCCAATTATGGATGGTGAACAAGCAATTAAGATTATACAAGCAACAGGGGTAACAACACCTATTGTGGCGCTCACTGCTAACACGATGAAGCATGAAATTGATCGCTATTTAAAACAAGGTTTTACTGATCATATTGCCAAACCTATAGATAGACGCTGTTTTAGTAGTAAAATTGCAAATTATCTTGATATTGATATATGCGAGAACATTAAGCTACCCGATGAGGAGTTTTCACAACTCAAGCAAGAATATATTAAAGGGTTAAATAAACAAAAAGACACGTTAGTGTCTCAATTTGAGCAGGGTGATATAACGGGTTTTGCACGCAGCGTACATATGATCAAAGGAACGGCTGGAATGTTTGAATGCAAAGCTTTGTATAAACAGGCTGTTGATTTTGAAACAAACTTAAAGTCTTCACCTGACGCTTTCGACATACAACAAGTTGAGGCTCTACTCAATGCGATTGACGTTATTTTAACCGTTCAAAAAGCACCTTAAACTTTACATTTTATCGTTGAATAACCGCTATACGCTTTGTTATGAAGACAAGTAGGGTTATGCATGCTTAAATATATTCTCTTGTAGGAGGACGTATGCAGTATCAACATATTAAGATGCCAGACAATGGCGAAAATATTCACATTGATGATCAAGGACAGTGGCATATACCCAAGCAACCTATTATTGCCTATATTGACGGTGATGGGGTTGGTTTAGATGTGATGCCAGTAATGCGTCAAGTAGTGGATGCTGCCATAGAGCATTGTTATGGCAAGGAACGTAAGATACATTGGATGCAGGTGTATAATGGTGAACAAGCGGCCAAGCTTTATGATGGTGACTGGTTCCCTCAAGAAACCATTAATGCGGTACGTGAATGCAAAATTGCTATAAAAGGGCCGCTAACCACACCTTTAGGCGGCGGGTTTCGCTCTCTTAATGTTGCGCTTCGCCATGAAATGGATTTATTTGTTAATATGCGCACTATAAAAGGCTTTAGTGCTTTACCCACGCCATTAAAAAACCCTTTTACCACTAATATTACTGTGTTGCGCGATAGCAGTGAAGACGTATATTCAGGAATTGAATGGCAGGCGGGGAGTGTTGAAAGTGAAAAAGTGCTCGATTTTTTGTGTGAAGAAATGGGCGTAACCCGTCTTCGTTTCGCTCAAGAGTGTGGTATAGGGATTAAAAATATATCTAAAGAAGGGTCAGAGCGATTAATACGCTTTGCCATTAATTATTCTCTTAAAAATGAGAGAGAGTCACTTACGTTAGTGCACAAAGGTAATGTTCTTAAATTTACCGATGGGGCGTTTAAACGCTGGGGCTTTGCGCTCGCAAAACAAGAATATAATGCCAAAGAACATGAAAATGGGCGTTGGCTTGAAATAGAACGAACCGATTTACCCCCTTTGATTATTAAAGAAGTGATTGCCGATAATATGTTGCAGCAATGCTTGATGGATCCTGCGCAATTTGATGTGGTGGCTACCACAAATCAAAATGGTGACTTTTTAGCCGATATGCTCAGTGCACAGGTTGGGGGGGTAGGGATTATGCCTGCCGCCAATTTAAATACAGAGGTGGCTTTTTTTGAGCCGACCCATGGCACGTTCGAGCGAATAGCTGGTCAAGATAAGGCAAACCCAAGTAGTAGCTTATTAAGCGCGGTGCTAATGCTAAAATTTATGGGATGGGATGAAGCGGCACGTTTAATCGAAAACGCCTTAGAAACTACATTTGCCAGTGGCCAGGTAACTTTTGATTTGGCTCATTCAAATCATAACTCGACAACCTTAAGCTGCAAACAATTTGCTAGTAAGGTTATCGAGCACTTTTAAACGACTGCATGTTAAGCTGCTGAAGCGTTAGCGGTTGCTTGACGATGAACACATGGACGCTCTGTTAGCTCTGCTGCTCTGTGATAAAGCTCATGTGCACTTGGCTCGTCACATACAGTGCCACTGAGCGTATCCATTAACGCAACTACAATAATGGCTGGTACTTGACAGCAGTATTCATCTAATACGGCTTCAGTTGTTTGTGCATCAACATGGCAATGAGGGTGGCTTTTACGTTGATAGGCACTTAATAAAGTGCTTACGTCGAGTATATCGTTTTCTTGATGTTTATTTTTACGACATTTACAGCCGAATTCATCTACTAATGTGGCAAGTGACTGGTAAACGTGACCCGTCTCAAGCGGCGTATTTGGGCATAATTGTTGTTCAATGAAGTGATGTAAACTTGCATCAATGAATAACCCGTCTTGTTGTGTGAAGCTTGCTGATGTTTGCATAATTATTACTCTTAGTTTGTTGGCTTAACTTCACTGTAGCGCTAAGTGTAATATTAATGAAATTGTTGTTTTCAATAACTGATATTGATTTTATCAATATTTTAATATGTTACCTATCAACCACTGTATTTGCGAACGCCAATAACTCACGTCTAAGCCATTGATGCGCTGGTGTGTGGTGTAATAACGGGCTCCAAATCATTTTTACTTCTATGGGCACGACTTGAAATGGTACTGGGCTAATCACTAAATTAGTATGACTGGTTAATAGCTTTGCTTGACGACGAGGTAGCGTAGCTATGAGTTGCTCAGATTGACACAGTAAGCTGGCAATCATGTAATGGCGAGTAAATACGCGTATTTTACGAGTTTGTTCTAATTGCCACAAAGCTTCATCTACCCAGCCTAATTTTTGTTTTCCTGACTTATTGGTCACTGCGGGCTCTGGCCCCCAGCCTGCGCGGTTAACCCATATATGTTCGCTTTGTAGGTATTGATTTAAGTTAGCATGCGTTAAAAAATCATTATTTGGGTGGGTTAAACAACAATAATTATCTCGCCATACAGTCGCTTGATGAAAAGAGCGCGGCAGACCATTAAAACGATTTATTGCCAAATCGATAGTGCCTTTTTCCATATCTTGTAAATTTACATCACTGGGACTGAGCACATCAAAGTCAATGCCCGGGTTTTTAGCTAGTTGCTCGCAAATAAAGGGGGCGATGAGGGTCGATTCTAAATAATCGTTTGCCATAATACGAAATGTAACTTGCGCAGTTGCTGGGTTAAATTGCTCGCTTGGTTGAGTGATCTCCTCTGCCATTTTAAGCAGCGCTTCAATTTCAGGTTTGAGCGACAGTGCTTTGGCTGTTGGAGTCATAGAGCCCGCAGCTCTTACCAGCAAAGGATCATCAAATAAATCTCTTAAACGTTTTAACGCATTACTCATCGCTGGTTGAGTTAAAGCAAGCTTATTAGCTGCTTTTGATACGCTTTTTTCATCTATTAATACATTTAAATAGACGAGTAAATTGAGGTCGACATTTCTTATATTCATATGATCAATTTTATTTATTTGCTGTATTAATTACCTAAATTAAAGTGTGCTTGCTAAGGTGTAAACCTCTAATAAAAAATAATCAGCATAATTGCTATAAATAGAAGCGCCTAAATCATGCCAAGCACGCCATTAACCTCTCAACATAATTCGGTACAATCCGTGGTCGCCACTAAGTTAGCCCGAGCGATATTTGCAGGCTTTGAGGCTATGTTTGCACAATTTTTAAATATCACCTTAGGGGCACAAAGTCGCTTTGAACAACGCCAGTATCATGAGGTGCAAGCAGCAATGCGAGAGCGCTTACAAGTGTATGAACGCCAAGTAAAGCAAGTTAGTGAAGCTGTTAGAGTGATTGCTTATGATGAATTGAATTGCCCTCAAACATGGCAACGGGCTAAAAATATTTATGGTGAGATGGTAAAAGAGCATGAAAACCAGCCCATTGCGCATACATTTTTTAATTCTACTTTTGGCGCTATTTGGGATGATAAAAAAATTCGCACAGTTCACTTATTTGTATTAAAAGCAAAATACCGAGGGCAGCCGCGCTCTTATGAAGGGCTTGTAAGTCGTATCTCCTTAAAAGAAGGGTTTGATCAGGCAATTAAAGCCTTATTAAATGAGCAAGTGTTTAGAGTCCCCTTTAAAGATTTAAGTAGTGATTTAACTAAGTTACAAGCAACATTAACGCAAGGTGCTCAGCAGCAATGTCGACAAGTATACGAATTAATAAACTTAAATGATGGTTATATTGAATATGCTAACTCGCATTTTTATCGCAATAAGGCCTGTTATGTCATAGGGCGATGTATTGCCAAAAATGGCGATAACATGCCTTTTGCAATTGCAATTTTAAATACCTCTGACGGGCTTACAATTGATGCTGTAATGATGGGGGCTGATCAACTAAGCTTATTATTTGGCTTCGCACGTACCTATTTTATGGTAGATACCGACCAACCTGCCCGTTATGTTGACTACCTCAGTGTGTTAATGCCTCACAAACAACGTTTTGAATTATTCAATGCGATTGGTTTCATCAAACATGCCAAAACCGAGTTTTATCGTTATAAGGTAGATACGACTAAAAGTAGTCCCGAGGAATACACGTATCATCTAGCGCCAGGGACTCCAGGTATGGTGATGCTGGTTTTTACTATTGATGGCCTAGATTATGTTTACAAGGTGATAAAAGATAAGTTTAGTGCCCCAAAAACAGCAACAAAACAACAAGTAAAAGATAAATATAACTTTGTAAAACAAGCCGACAGAGTAGGGCGCTTAGTCGATACTCATGAATTTAGATACCTTGCATTTGACTTAAGTCGTTTTAGTGAAGAACTGCTAATACAAATGAAAAAACACATTGGCGATAGCTTAGTCATTTCCGGCAAAGCCTTAATACTAAAACATGTTTACGTTGAACGAAAAATGACACCGCTTAATTTGTATATTAATCAGTGTAATAGTAAATCACTGCAGCAGGTGATGATTGATTATGGTAAAGCGATTAAAGAGCTTGCCAGTGCTAATATCTTTGCTGGTGACATGCTGATGAAAAACTTCGGCGTAACGCGCTGGGGGCGAGTAGTATTTTATGATTATGATGAAATTTGCCCTCTTACCGATTGCAATTTTAGAGACGTGCCAAATACACAAAACGCGTTAGAAGAATTAAGCTCACACAGCTATTTTGATATAGATCAAAATGATATATTTCCCAGTCAATTTAAAGTGTTTTTTAGTGCCAGTAACAGCGCGTTTAACCACTTTAATCATTACCATAGTGACTTATTTACAGCAAAGTACTGGCAAATGACCCAGCAAGGAATTGAGCAAGGCCAGCTTCCGGATGTATATCCTTATAAGCAAAGTTGGCGTTTTAATACTATGTCAGTAAATTAACGCTGAGTTTGTTTCTTCAGGCACAGTTAACACGATAAGGATTATGATGAAATTTACTATACTCGCTTGCTTAGTTTTATTGCCATACTCTGTATTTGCCAATCCCCTATTAGGTACGTGGGAGTTTGTTCAAGGAAAATACGCGGTAGAAGATGGGTTTGTCAGCGCTAAAGCCCCAGAGATAACTTCAATTAAATTAGTAACAGCAACACACTTTAGCTATATCACAGAAAAAAATGGCCAATTTAGTTATGCTGGTGGTGGCCAGTACCAATTAAACGATGGGCAATTTATTGAAACCTTTGAGTATGGCAATATTGCATCATTGATGGGTAAAACCATGGCTTTTGATTATAAAGTTGAAGGGAATTTGTGGCATCATTCTCTTACAGAAAATGGCCAGCTAGTTGAAGCCGAAGTGTGGCGAAAAATCAAATAAACCCAATACAAGGAGACTTATGCAGTACATTTCACATCATGAGCAGCAGTTAGCGTTTTCGAAAACCGATAAACCGAAGGTTAACAATAATGAAGTGCTGGTAAAAGTGGCAGCGATTGGGGTTAACCGCGCTGATTGTATGCAGCGTCAAGGTAAGTATCCTGCCCCTGAAGGGGATAGCCCTATTTTAGGACTTGAGTGTGCAGGCACCGTGTGTGAGCTTGGCAGTGAGGTAGACCCTAAATGGCTCGGTAAGCGTATTTTTACTTTATGTGCTGGTGGCGCTTACAGTGAATATGTCGCAGTAGATGCGCAGCAGTTAATGATATTGCCTGATCATATCTCTATGGCGCAAGGTGCTGCTATAAGCGAAGTATATTTAACTGCCTTTGGTGCGCTATTTGAATTAGGCAAGTTACAATCAGGGCAAACGGCGCTTATTCATGCCGGTGCCAGTGGTGTTGGTGGGGCTGCTATTCAAATGGCAAAAAGTGCTGGTGCACAAGTAGTGATTACCGCAGGTTCGGATGAAAAGTGTGAACATGCTAAAAGGTTGGGTGCTGACCACGTAATTAATTATAAGACCACTGATTTTGTTGAGTATATGAAATCACATAAGCTCACTGCAAACGCAATTGTTGACCCTGTGTCTGGTAGCTATTTAAATAAAAATGCCATGGTGGCCGCAATGGATTGTCAGGTTATTATGCTGGCATTTTTAGACGGGCGCTTTGCAGAGGTAGACTTTGCACGTTTATTACAAAAGCGGATTTCGTTTCATGCATCAACACTTCGTAATCGCAGTATTGAGTTTAAACGTGCTCTGAGAGATGCATTTGTCGCGCGTTTTTACAATGATATTGCCAACGAGAACTATGACTTTAATATTTATAAAACTATGCCATGGCAACAAGCTAGTGAGGCTCATGCCATTTTAGAGGGTAATGAAAACTCAGGTAAAGTTGTGCTACTGGTTGAATGATATAAGCAAGCAGAGCGGGATTAATATTGTTAATTAGGCTGTGCGCCCATATAATTTAGTGAACACTATAAAATATTAAGGCAAATAATGAATCCAATTATTGCAATATTAAAAGAGCACAACGTCAGTGATGAAAAAGTAGCCGCGTTGTTTGAAGCATTTACCCAAAACCCAATGATGGCTATGGCATTAGTGCAAGAGCTGGGTATACCACCAGAAAAACTTCAGCAATTAATGGCTGTAGTGATGACTCAACCGCATTTGATTAAAGAAGCTACTGATGAATTAGGGCTTGATTTTGCAAAAGTACAAGAAGCGAAAGACAAGTTAAATCAGCAGTAAACCATCTTTAGAGACATGTTTTATACATGTCTCTATCATTAAACATGTTTTGTTACACACTCCTTTGAACGGCTCTGCGTTTATACAGTCAAATAAATACTTAACCCATAGCAGAGAAAAAACATGAAGCGACTTTATAAATTTTGGAAAAATAATCGCTCTTTAATTGTATTCATTATTTTAATGAGTGTATTTCGTAGTGCCGTCGCCGATTGGTACGAAATACCAACAGGTTCAATGAAACCGACTATTGAAGAAGGCGACCGAATCCTTACCGATAAAATGGCGTATGATTTACGTATACCATTCACGCATGTATCCCTTTTGAGAATGGCGGACCCACAAACTGGCGATATTATTGTATTTGACTCGAAAGTAGCGGATAACCGCTTGATCAAGCGCGTAATAGGTGTACCTGGAGATACTATTGTACTTGAAAATAATGAACTCATAATCAACGGTAAAAAGCTTAATTACACAAATTTGCAAAGTAATACGACTTCTTCAGATAAAATAGAAAACTTAAATGGTTATAAGCATTCAATCCGCGTAGCTAATATACCATCACGTTTATCGGGCTTCGACGAAATAACAATTCCTGAACACTACTATTTAGCCATGGGTGATAACCGTGATAATAGTGCAGATTCTAGAGTAATAGGGCTTATCCCACGTGATGAATTACTAGGTAAAGCCGAGCGTGTGATTGTATCGCTTGATTACGATAACTATTACTTACCTAGGACAGAGCGGTTCTTAAAACCTTTAGAGTAATAAAACAGTGGGTATAGAGGCTAACCAAGCATATGTTAGCCTTAATTCGTTTGTGGTTTTTCTAATCTATATCAATTGAATACGCTTCGAGTAGCTCATTTAGCTTCGTTTGCTCTGATGCATCAAACTCGATACCAACACTTAGGCGATTACCCTTCATTTGATTATTTCTGATATAGGACGTGACTATGACAGACTTATTGTCTATCGGTGACAAAATATGCACAAATACTTGGCGTTTTTTAAGCGCTACAAATCCAGAGCTCACATGTATCGCAAAACGGCAGCCACTGGGTGAAATATCTATGATTAACCCATGCAATAAGCTCTTACTATCGGCGTCTACATCACCTTTGTGTAAACTTATTTTAGCTGGGATATGAGTTGGTAGCCTGCTTGTTTCTCGCAGCTGACGGCTTTCAATTTTTTTAGGGTAAGCTAAATAAATTAATCGTTCTGGGCGAAATGAAATTGCTAATATGCTGGTTGAAAAAGCCACACATTCACCGCGTTCATCTTCAATGATATAACGTACAATAGCGCCATTGCCTTCAACTAAAATATCGCTGTAATCGTTCTTACCTGCTTGAGCAGGGTATTTTAATATTAAATATTTACCGGTGTCATAGCCAATTAAAGTAAGCTTAAAGCGAACTTGAATAGGGTTGTTAAATTGTATATCGATCATCTTTCCAGGAAGTAAATCGAGGAAAAACTTCTTTTGGTCTTCGGTTGGATTATCTTCAACAGTGGTGTTATTGTTATTCGTTTCCACAAACTCTTTCTCAATATTAACAGACACTTAATTATCTTTTAATATAGTGTAAAAATCACTAGAATTAAAGGGGGGATTTAGGAGAGGTAATTAATACTTTATGCTGGTTATAGTGAGTTTTTTCAGTTATAAGCTCCGGTTTATCTATAAAGCTGTTGCTATTTTGGCAACATTAAAGTAAAGAGCATACCTATAACACTTCAAGCGCTTTGCTATTGAAGCCATACCTATATAAACTTTATCACGTTAAGTATTATGGTTTTTGAGCTTATGTAGAGAATACTAGTGCTTGCAAAGCGATTGAGCAAAGGGTGATGGTACCACCTATCTACAATACTACTTAATTATTATATTGTGACATACCTAGGTCCTTGCAAATTTAACCTCAAAAGGTCAACTGGCCTTAAACACCATCTAAACGTTTAAATCAAAGTAGCACAAAGGATGATGATGATCGTTAACATACTTGATAAATTAATATTTTCTTGTGCTTTTATTATTTCATTGCAACTACCGCAGTTGAGTGATCATTACCAACAACATTTAGCGGGCTTGTATCATGCGACAAAGTGGCAAGTTGATGGCTATGCAAACACAGCAAAGCAATATAAATTTTCTAGTACACAAGCAATGATAAACCGTCATTTAGCAAATACTGAACCGAGTGTTAGAGCAGATGCAGAACAAAAACAGCAAACCTTGATGCTATTTGCTGACTTAAATCAAGGTATGAAGCTATTCGAGCAAGGTAATTTAGTGCAAAAATTGCTGTATATATTCTCCCCTGAGCGTTTCGACAGATTACAAAATACACTTGATAACTTTAAGTTAGGTATTCCTTTAACCACCAGTGCGTTATTGTTTGCGCTAATATTAGCTATCATATTAAATCAGCTCGTAATGTTGCCGTATACTTTATATGTTGCCCACAAAAAACGAAACGCAGCGAGTGCTTAATGACGTAATTACTGTTGGTGCTTTTTAATCGGCTTTTTAACGATAAAGGCGCCACGAATGTCACCCAGTTTAAAATCAGTTGCCTGATCATTAGGGTATAAAGTCGCTATTTTTTTAGAAACTGCGGGGGCAATGTGACTGCCATGACATGCCAAACACGCTTTTTGAGTAGGGATCGCTTTTACAAAATACCAGCCATCCGGTCTTTGCTCTTGATATTCTATGCTTGCTATAGGCTCGCCATTGAGCTTACGTTGTTCAAAGTTTAATAAAACATTTTTGAGCCATGCATCGGGTTGATTATCTGAGTTACGAGTTTTTAACGCACTGCGGCTAATTTGCCACTTACTATTGCTGTGTTGTGAAGCAATAGCGGGTGCTGCTATATTGCATACACTTATTGCCGCTAGTGGGCCGCTTTGCTTCATAGTACTAACCAGTACCTGTTTTAAATCAGTTGAAAATGCCTTGATGGTTTGTCGTGCCTCGTCGGTATTGTTAGCAAAAGCAGCGGATGAAATAAATAAACTGGAAAAAAGTAAAATAATGCGCATAATACACCCCTATATATTAGTAATATCTAATATACAGATGAACTGGTGTTTTTCAACTAAATCGTACAGTGTTTCAGCACTTTTTTATTTTTTGATGTACCGCGCCTAAAATCGATAAACAGTCCCAAGTGAGAATAATATGCATACTAGACAAGATGATAATAAAGTAATAAATCAACAAAACACCTATGATGCTGGTGGGCTTAGTGCTGATGATCCCTTGGCGGCAATTAAGGCTATTCGACTTGAGCAGTTGGCACAATGTCGGCTAAAAACACAAAAAGAAGTGCAAGCTGATCTTAAAAAAATAAACCCTAAGCGATAATAATTTGCTAAATTAAATTTATGAATCTTAAACTTCGGATAGTGCAATCAATTCCTTATCTATAAAACACCCTCATCAGGTTATTTCCTTTATTGCTTGGTTATGCGCCTTAGTTGTGCTGTTGATAGGGCTAATATCACCTAACAATAAAGAAATTTTATTGCTATTAACAGTGAGCTCGCTGTGTTTGCTGATGTTTAATAGTGTGGCAATTTCTGCTTGGGTATTTCATCAGTTTAAAGATAAGCAGTTACGCTTTATAGCGCTTCTATGTAGCGTAGCTTTAATGCTGTGCATAGTAGGGGATGTAATTAACTTTAACTTATCCCAGCACTATCATCGCTATGCAACGTTAATAAAGCATGACTATTTAATTGATTCAATTTTATTGTTTGCACCTGGCTATAGCCTTTTATTTTTAGCCTGTATGTTGGCCTATAAAAGGCAGCAAGCTATATCGCGACTAAAAAGCACCTGTTTCATAGTTGCGGTACTGGTTGTAAGTGCTACGTCACTCGCCTCTATGTATCTTGATGGAGCTGGTATACCAATTTTAGCTATGACAGGTTTTTATAGTGTGGTGGTAACTGCCGTGGGGCTTATGGGTCTTGTGTTGGTTGTTACTTATGGTGGTTTTTATGCTCCTAAACCAATTATATGGGTGAGCTTAGGGCTTTTACTAGCTGCATTGGCTGATGCCATTATTGGTGCTTTTTGGATTTATGGTAACCAAGGACAAGGTTTTTATCCTCAGGTGCGCTATATAAATTGGTTTATCTATATTAGCTCCCAATGCTTAGTGATTCATTTAGCAAAAGTAGTCGCTTTAGCTAAATAACGTCAACAATAAAAAAGCCGCTAAATATTTAGCGGCTTTTTAAACAAGCACAGTGCTTACATTACTCGCATACCAGGCTCTGAACCATCGTCTGGGTTAAGAATGTATATTTCTTTACCGCCCGGGCCTGCAGCAAGTACCATGCCTTCAGACATTCCAAAGCGCATTTTACGTGGTTTAAGGTTAGCAACCATCACAGTTAGCTTTCCTTCGATGTCTTCTGGTGCGTAAGCTGATTTAATGCCTGCAAATACTTGGCGTGTTTCGCCGCCTAAATCAAGAGTTAACTTAAGCAGTTTGTCTGCGCCTTCTACGTGCTCTGCTTTAGCAATTTTAGCAACGCGTAAATCTACTTTTGCAAAGTCATCAAATTCAATCTCAGCTGCGATAGGCTCTTTTGCCAGTGGGCTATTAGGATCGATTTTGTCTTTTTCAGCGATTAAGCTTTCTTTTGATTCTTCAACCATTTTATTCACTTTGTCCATTTCAACACGTTGCATTAACGGCTTAAATTTATTGATAGGGTGGCTTATTAGTGCAGTTTGCACACCTTGCCATGTAAGCTCATCATTTAAAAAGGCTTCAACATTTGTCGCCATACCAGGCAGTACAGGCTTCAAGTAAGTGATCAGCACGCGAAATAAGTTAAGTCCTAACGAACATACCTGATGCGCTTCTTCTTGCTTAGACTCGTCTTTAATAAGCACCCAAGGCGCAGCATTATCAATAAATTGATTTGCTTTATCAGCAAGCGCCATAATTTCACGGATTGCGCGGCTGTATTCACGATTTTCGTAATGTTCAGTAATAGTGGCTGAGGCGTTTTGGAATTCCGCAAGTAGCTGTGGTTCCATAATCGTATCGCTTAGCTTACCGTCAAACTTTTTAGTAATAAAGCCAGCACAACGGCTCGCAATATTAACTACTTTACCCACTAAGTCTGAATTTACACGCTGTGCAAAATCTTCAAGGTTTAAGTCTAAATCGGTGATGCCACTGTTTAGTTTAGCTGCGTAGTAATAACGTAAAAATTCAGGATCTAGGTTATCTAAATAAGTACGCGCTTTAATAAACGTGCCTTTTGATTTAGACATTTTTGCGCCATTAACCGTAACAAATCCATGGGCAAATACGTTAGTAGGCTTTCTAAATTGAGCGCCTTCTAACATTGCAGGCCAAAACAGGCTGTGGAAATAGATGATGTCTTTACCAATGAAATGATAAAGCTCAGCGTCAGACCCTTCTTGCCAAAAAGCATCAAAGTCGATGCCTTGTTTGTCACATAAGTTCTTAAAGCTCGCCATATAACCAATAGGCGCATCTAGCCACACGTAAAAATATTTACCTGGTGCGTTTGGGATTTCAAAACCAAAATAAGGTGCATCACGGCTAATATCCCATTGCTGAAGACCATCGGCAAACCACTCATCTAGCTTATTCGCCATTTCTTGCTGGATTGTGCCTGAGTGTAGCCATTCTTTAAGCATGCCTTCAAAGGCGGGTAAGTCAAAAAAGTAATGCTCAGAATCTTTTAAAATAGGCTCAGCACCCGACATGACAGAGCGTGGGTTGATTAGCTCTGTTGGGCTATAAGTTGCGCCACAGGCATCACAGCTATCACCGTTTTGATCTTCTGATTTACAGGTAGGGCAGGTGCCAGTAACAAAGCGGTCTGGCAGAAAAATACCTTTTTCTGGATCGAATAACTGAGAAATAGTGTGCTTTTTAATATGACCGGCATCGTTAAGGCGGTTATAAATAAGCTCACTAAATTCTTTGTTTTCTTGGCTGTGAGTGCTGTGGTAGTTATCAAATTTGATATTGAAATCAGCAAAATCGCGTTGGCGCTCTATGCTAACGTTTTTAACCATTTCCTCAGGCGTGATCCCTTGCTTTTGCGCATTAAGCATAATAGGTGTGCCATGAGCGTCATCGGCGCACACATAGTATGCTTCGTGGCCTTGTAGTTTTTGAAAACGTGACCAAATATCAGTTTGAATATACTCTAATAAATGCCCTAAATGGGTAGGGCCATTGGCATAAGGTAATGCGCTAGTAATCAGGATCTTTCGCTGTGCCATAATCATTCCGAATTAAGCGTTCCTAGTCAGGAACAGATGAAAATTATTACATTATCGATAAGCGGGGTGCTAACAGAGTACACTGCTTATGGATATTTACTAATTGACTGGTGTTAATGCCCTGAATGTTACATAATTCCGTGGCACTTTTCATCAAAGAAACGCTATTTTATTGCTATGTTTGGACTGTCGAAACTATTCTCTGCTAAATCGGTGCAAAAACAACCGATTATTTCTGCTTTAGCGGCCTATCGCAGCGCCGCTTTTGCTGTGGGTATTGAGCAAGATTTTATTGCTGATATTACTCAAAACACCGATAAATCAATTACTGTTAAACTCATTCTTCCGTTTGCCGCGCAATCTGAAATGCCCTATGTCGCTAAATTTTTAGCTGAGCGACTTAAAACTGAAGTAAATGTAAGCGCGGTGGTTGCACTTAAAGAACCAGCAAAATTTAAAGCTATAAAACATATTATCTTAGTGGCCTCAGGTAAAGGCGGAGTGGGTAAGTCAACTACTGCTGTTAACATTGCTGGGTCGCTTAAAAATGAAGGCGCTAAAGTAGGTATTTTAGATGCTGACATTTACGGCCCGTCTATTCCTATGTTGTTCGGTTTGGTAGGCAGTGAGCCTGTCACTAAAGACAACAAACAATTACAACCATTTGATGCCAGCGGTATTAAAGCGCAATCTATTGGCTTTTTAGTGCCTAGCGACGATGCAACTGTATGGCGTGGTCCTATGGCCTCAGGCGCGCTTAGTCAGCTATTAAATGAAACCGATTGGGGTGAGCTTGATTACTTAATCGTCGATATGCCCCCAGGCACTGGCGATATTCAATTAACCATGAGCCAAAAAGTTCCAGCCAGTGGCACTGTAATTGTTACTACGCCACAAGACTTAGCGCTAGCTGATGCGCAAAAAGGCATCGCTATGTTTAATAAAGTAAACGTGCCAGTGCTTGGTTTAATTGAAAATATGAGCCATTACATTTGCGGTCATTGCGGCGAAGCTAATCATGTATTCGGTAAAGATGGCGCACAAAAATTAGCCATGAAGCATGGTGTTCCTGTGCTTTCGCACATTCCGCTTGCGATTAATATCAGAGAATCCTCTGAACAAGGTAAATTGATTGCCAATGATGCAAGTGCCGCTATAAGTGAAACTTACAGTGCAGCCGCACGGCTCATTGCAAGCACGCTTTACTATCAACAACATCACAACTCGATTGAAGTTGTGATTACGGAAGATTAAAAATGAGACTTTCAGATACACATATAAAAGAATATTTAAACGATGGGCGGATTGTTATTGAGCCAGCGCCAACCAGTGAAATGATTTCAGGGGTGACTGCGGATCTTCGTTTGGGTAATAAGTTTAGAACTTTTCATGCCCATAATGCTGCTTACGTTGACTTAAGTGGACCAAAAAATCAGCTCAATAAAGCGTTAGAATCAATAATGAGCGACGAAATTGTATTAGATGAAGGTGAAGCATTCTTTTTACACCCTGGTGAGCTTGCATTAGCAATAACCTATGAAAAAGTAACGTTACCTGCTGATATTGTTGGCTGGTTAGATGGACGTTCGTCACTGGCACGTTTAGGTTTAATGGTGCATGTTACCGCTCACAGAATCGATCCTGGTTGGAGTGGTAATATTGTCTTAGAGTTTTACAACTCGGGTAAACTGCCGCTTGCGCTCAGGCCTATGATGAAGATTGGTGCAATGAGTTTTGAAACGCTCACCGGCCCATGTGAAAACCCGTATAACACCCGTGTTGATGCAAAATATAAAGATCAAAATAGCGCGGTGGCAAGTCGTATTAGTGACGATAAATAACCAATCTAAGGAATAGATTATTTTTCTCGTTGATGAAGCGCGTAACCTAATAATTGAAAATATTGGTTAAGTGCTTCATTGGCTTGTAGCGTTTGGCTAAGCTCAGGGTAAATTAAATTATTACTGCTTAATCCACTGACCAAAAAGCTATTTTTTATTGTTTGGTGCTGATTTATACAGGCTTCAAAACACCGAGCTGCAAGCTCCTCTGGCATACTCATGTATTGCTGCTTGTGTGCCTTATCAAACGCGATACAGCGTTGTACAAATTCATTCGCATCTTCCCCGTTTTGTTCTAAAAATACCTGCTTATAAAATTGATTAAGTGCATCATTAAGTGGATGGCTCAAATCGGGAGAGTTTGATAACCATAACTTAGAGGCGAAACTAAAGCGGGTTTTTGATTTAAATAAATGCTCACTAATATGATGATCAAATGCATGAAACCACTCATGGGCTAAAGCACCGCCGCCTGCGTTTTTTGCCAGTGCGAGAGTTTGATCGTAAGAATTATAGTGTGCTTGCACGCCTTTTTGCCCACCGTGACCAAAGGCAAAGTTAAGCTTACCGCGAAGGCCAATTGCTGTTGGCGGTAAATGTAAAATTTGCGCTAAATCAGCTAGTGCATCATAAATTAAATTGGCACTAATAAAGCGCTCTTCTTTAGTCACCCACTTACCAACGACCATTGAACGAAAACCAAAAGTCGTTCTAATATCGCTAAAATTAACTTGGTCGTCAAAACGATAGTCAGGGCCTTGGCGTGAAAATCCACGCTTTAATCGAGAAGGGATATTACGCATTGGTTATTTCATTTTTAATTACAGGTAACGTGCTTTTACGTGAGCGGGCATATGTTGGGTTTGTTTGGTAATTAATTCATCTAATAAATCATACAACGGCGCCGGATTAAGTGCTTCAATAAGCGATAAACTATGCGCTACGGCCTCTAGCGTTGACAAGCTATCTGCTCTTGGGGCTTTACGAATAGTATAACGGTTCGTGGGAATTTGGCGAAAGCTTACTGTTTTAAACTTTTGTAATAATGGGGTTAATTGCAAAATTTTAAAGGCTTTATTCCATGTACCATCGAGCACTATTAAATGTGTAATGGATCGCACGTTTTCATTGTCATTAGCTACATCTAACTCAATTGCGTCCTCGTTTGGATAGAGTAACACGGTCGAGCTGAGCGGCAGCTTTTGCAAGCAAGCAAAATCTTGATTATTTTCGCCTATAATTATTTTGCATCGCGTTAAACTTAATGCCAATAACTGTGCCGTATTTTTACTAATTTTTGCTTCACTGGGGTGCTGTAACACAACAACCTGAGTTTGATTATCAACACAGGTGATTGCATTGCAAATACAGGTGCTTAGCGAAAAATTACAGCGTTCACAAAGTGCACGTGCCATAAGCTAACCATTCGATTAATACATTTAACCTAATTATACATTTTTGCATTAATAAAGTTGGTTTTTTTTGTGCTTAGATATAGAGTAAGAGATGAAAGAGAAATCGCAGGACCGCATTAAAGGGCATTAATATGACAGAGATCAGTATCGACGAATCCGCTTTAGAAAGTATGGAATCGCTATTAGGTGAACAATTTCCAGATACGTTGGAATTTTGTTGTGCGGAATTTGAGCGCTTAGGAAGCGAAACTATTGCAGCGCTTGGGCAAGATAAAGAGGCTGCTATTCGCCATTCTCATAGCCTTAAATCAAATGCAGCTCAGTTTGGAGCGGCAAGTTTAGCCGAAGTGGCACGTTTAATTGAATATAATTTAAATAATGATAACGAGGAACAGGCTGTTGATGCAGCAAATAATTTAATGGCGCAAGTTATTGGCTCACAAGCAAAATTAAATGAGTGGCAAGCTCAGCGGTAAGCTCGTTTAAAAAGAACAGAATAGAATGTTAACGTGAATTTTTTTCAGTTTTAAGCGCTTAATTTCCCTAGTAATTCACGGCTTTACTGAGTTAGTCTTAAGACTAACTTGCTCTTTAGAGGTAACAATGTCAGAAATAAAAAAGAGTCATAAATTAGACGGCGTCTGTTATGACATCCGTGGTCCCGTTTTAGTGCAAGCTAAAAAAATGGAAGACGAGGGCCAAAAAGTACTTAAGCTTAATATTGGTAACCCCGCGGCATTTGGTTTTGATATGCCAGAAGATATGCACCGTGACATTATCCGTAATTTATATTCTGCTCAAGGCTATTGTGATTCTAAAGGGCTTTACTCTGCGCGTGTTGCTATTTATCAGCATTACCAACAGCGAGGTTTACACAACTTAGACGTTGATAATATTTACATTGGCAACGGTGTGAGTGAACTTATTCAAATGGTTACCCAAGCGTTGTTAAATAATGACGATGAAGTATTAATTCCTGCACCCGATTATCCGCTTTGGACTGCATCGGTAAAGCTAGCAGGCGGTAACCCTGTTCACTATTTATGTGATGAAGAGCAAGATTGGTTTCCTGATATTGATGATATTAAAAGCAAAATCACCTCGAAAACTAAAGCATTGGTGTTAATAAACCCTAATAATCCAACAGGGGCAGTGTACAGTGATGCCTTGCTTGAAGAATTGATCAACATTGCCCGAGAGCACAAACTTTTACTATTAAGTGACGAAATATACGAGAAAATCCTATACGACGGAGTTACCCATACCTCTATTGGTGCATTGTGCGACGATATTCCCATTATTACGTTTAACGGTTTAGCTAAGACATATCGCGCCGCTGGTCTTAGAATGGGTTGGATGGTGCTAAGCGGGCGCACTGCCTTAATGACAGATTTAATTAAAGGCCTCGATATTCTTGCCTCAATGCGTTTATGCGCAAACGTCCCTGCTCAATATGCCATTCAGCAAGCATTGGGTGGGGTACAATCCATTGACAGTTTAATTGACCCCGGAGGTCGCTTATACGAGCAACGAGATATTGCTTGGCGTGGATTAAATGCAATTGAGGGGATAAGCTGTAAAAAGCCAAAAGGGGCGCTGTATGCATTTCCCAAAGTTGATACAAAATTGTTTAATATTAAAAATGATGAACAAATGATGTTTGACTTGTTAAAGGCAGAAAAAATATTATTAGTACATGGGCGCGCTTTTAACTGGCCAGATCCCGATCATTTTAGATTGGTGTTTTTACCTAATAAAGATGATCTAAGCAGTGCAATGATGAAAATGCAGCGGTTCTTCAAAGATTACCGACAAGAATAAAGTAAAAAACGAGCCAAATGGCTCGTTTTTTGGTTAATGCACTAAGGTAAATGGCCGTGTTTCAAAGCATGTAATAGGGCATTCCATTCGCTGTCTTGGAATGCCAGCTTCCATAAAAACGTGCCCTTGCACAGTAAAGCCGTTATTTTTGAATCGTTCTACTTCATTTAAAATACAGTTAATACTGACAGCCTCAATACCTTGCTCTTCGGCAAGCTTTACAATGAAATTAAGTAGAGATTTATAAACGTTGCGATTGCGGTGCTGGGGTAGTACGGCAATTCTACCTATTAAACCATCATTACATAATCGACCTGTGGCAACAGGTGAGTGCATATTATCGGTAACCAGAATATGTTGAGCGAACGCATCTAAGCTATCAAATTCAATATTCTTTGGAATATGTAATTCGTAAACAAAAACACGCTCTCTTATTTGTTGAAGTTGATCTTTTTCACTTTGCCAATCAACTTTGTCAACAGTATAAACCATAGCCTCCTCCTAGCTAAACCAAATCCCCTCATTTACCAGTGTAGTAAAGGTTTCGATAAAATCTAGGCTAGGTGTGGTTGAATTCAGCAAGCTGCTATCAAATTCAATAAAATCAGTTAGCTGTTTTACAGCCTCTAAATCAGATAGCGGTAAAGGGTAGTTTTCGCCATTAACACTTAAAAGCAGCTCATCACCTATGCATTGGTAAATTGCACGCGTGCCACCAACACGCTCAAATGTCACATCATTTTCAAGTTGTTGCATAATTTCAGCTGTACTAAACGGGTTTTCTTCAGGCGCTAAATCCATATCATGCTTAGGTTGACTTAATGTGTTTCCTAACCAGTTTTTAAATAAGTTGTCGTTTTCTATTAAAGCCTGCATTAACGTTTTTACTTTATCAACTTCGCTTTGCGTAAGCTCACCTTTTGAATCACGTAGCGCGAGGGTATGGTCCGTGTAACGCTTTTGGCCGCTTTCTGTGTCAATAATATGATCTGCAAAACTAGACAGTAAATCTTGTTGATTAGGCGCTCTAAATCCGACCGAGTAGTTTAAAGCATTTTCAATGGCATAGCCTTCATGCGGACAACCTGGTGGTATGTACAAAATGTCACCAGGCTCTAAAACACAATCAATTACTGCGGTGAAAGCTTCAACTTGTAGCAAGCTTTTATTTTGAGCAAATTGCTTTAATGAGGCGTCAGGTAAGCCTACACGCCAATGGCGTTTGCCTTCACCTTGTATAATAAATACATCATATTGATCTAAGTGTGGTCCAACACCACCGCCAGGGGTTGAGTAGCTGATCATTAAATCATCTATGCGCCAGTTAGGAATAAAACGAAATGGTTCAAGCAATTGTGCGGCTTCTGGGTGCCAATGATCGACTGCTTGTACTAATAAAGTAGCGTGCTCGTCGGTGAGTATTTCAAAATCTTCAAACGGCCCTTGATGGGACTGCCATTGCTGGTTATGGTTGGTTATAATACGCGACTCTATGCTGTCTTCCATAGCAAGGCCTGCCAGTTCATTGGCATCAAGAGGGTCTTTAAAGTCATTAAAACCTCTTTTGATTAACAGTGGCTTTTTTTGCCAATATTGATTTAAAAACGCTTGCTCAGATAATTCATTTATTTTTAATTGATACATAGAATGCCTATAACGTTAAGACCTAAATGAAAAAAGCGAAAGGCAGGTACCTTTCGCTTTTTATTAGTAGATTTGAGTAATTAAACTAAATCATCAATAAACTCAACAGCGCGACCAATGTAGTTGGCTGGGGTTAGCTTTTTCATTTCTGCTTTTGCAGCGTCTGGTAAATCTAAACCATCAATGAAGTCAGCCATAATTTCTTGATTTACACGTTTACCACGCGTTAAATCTTTTAGCTTTTCATATGGCTTTTCAATGCCGTATTTACGCATTACTGTTTGAATTGGCTCTGCTAATAGCTCCCAGTTTTGGTCAAGCTCATCGGCTAATCGCTGTTCGTTAACTTCTAGCTTGCTTACACCTTTAAGTGTTGATTGGTATGCAATAACAGCATAACCCATACCTACACCTAAATTACGTAATACGGTTGAGTCAGTTAAATCACGTTGCCAACGAGAAACAGGCAGCTTTTGCGCTAAGTGACCTAATATGGCATTAGCTAAACCTAAGTTACCTTCTGAGTTTTCAAAATCAATAGGGTTTACTTTATGTGGCATAGTTGATGAGCCAATTTCACCAGCAATGGTTTTTTGCTTGAAGTGATTAAGCGCAATGTATCCCCACATATCGCGGTCAAAATCGAGCAATATAGTATTAAAACGCGCAATAGCATCAAATAGTTCTGCAATGTAGTCATGCGGTTCAATTTGTGTGGTAAACGGGTTAAGTGTTAAACCTAGGCTAGCTACAAATTTATCTGCGTGAGTATGCCAGTCGTAATCAGGGTAAGCACTTAGGTGAGCATTGTAGTTACCTACAGCACCATTTACTTTGCCTAGCATTTCTACTTGGGCAATTTGATCACGTTGACGCTTTAAACGCATGTATACGTTTGCAAACTCTTTACCCATAGTTGATGGGGTTGCAGGTTGCCCATGCGTACGGGTCATCATTGGAATGGCTTTGTATTCAACAGCTTTTTCTTTAATTGCGCTTAATAGCTCATCGCAATAAGGTAAAATAACATTGTTACGTGCTTCACTTAACATTAAACCGTGAGATAGATTATTAATATCTTCAGATGTACATGCAAAGTGAATAAATTCATTAATGGCATGTAATTCAGCGTTATCAGCTACTTTTTCTTTTAGTAGGTACTCTACGGCTTTTACATCATGGTTAGTGGTGCGTTCAATGTCTTTAACACGCTGCGCATCGGCTTCACAGAAGTTATCGACGATAGCATTTAATAGTCCGTTTGCTTGCTCGCTTAAAGCTGGGACTTCTTTTATATCGCTTGCTGCAGCTAACGCTTGCAACCAACGCACTTCAACGGTTACGCGGTATTTGATTAATCCAAATTCGCTAAAAATACTGCGTAGTTCAGTGGTTTTGCTGCCGTAGCGACCATCAACCGGAGAGATAGCCGTTAACGCTGAAAGCTCCATAATAACTCCTAAATTTTAGTTTGAACGATAATTAAATTTTTGTTTTAGCAATGGCGAGAATTTTTCTTTTTGCAAAAAAGAAATGACGACGTTTGCCGCCCATTTGACGCCATAATACTGCACTACGAATGCCGGCTAAAAGTAACGCACGGATTTTGTTTTGAGTGAGCTGCTGTTTTAATAACTCGGGTTTACCATAAACCTGGATTCGGTGCCCAAGGGGGCTTAGCACCGACGAGTATATATCTGCTAAACCGGCAACAACACTGTCATCAGTAATAGCAAAATGATCTAAACGACGATGAATATCATCAATACGTTTACCTAATTCATTGAGGCTCTTACTATTGGCACTAAGGGCTCGCTCTAACTGCATTAAGCCACCCACGTATTTAACTATTTCAACATCTTTTTGAGCACCGGCACTCAGTTGTGCCATTAATGTTTTATAGCCATCACGCAAATTTTGTGTGCCTTGGTATACATCCTCAGGAGAGGCGGGTGAGGTTTGCACAATACTTGATAACAACGTTGATAAGTCATGTTCATCACAACGACCGTATTGAGCAACCTTTTGTACTTGTTTTGCTACTTGGCACATGGCAGCAAGTGCCATGACTTGATGTTGATTCATTACTTAATCACCGAATCAATAATACCACCGCCTAAACAGACTTCATCAGCGTAAAATACGGCGGATTGTCCTGGGGTAACGGCTTTTTGCGGCTCATCAAACAATACGCGTGCCATACCATCTTCTCCAACGAGTAATGTACAGCTTAAGTCTTCTTGACGGTAGCGAGTTTTAACGGTGCAGCGAGTTGTACCTTGCGGGCCAACGCGATCTACCCAGTGTAATTGGTTTGCATTAAGGCCGTTACTGTACAAGCGAGGGTGATCTTTACCTTGACCAACAACAAGAACATTTCGTTCTATATCTTTATCTACCACGTACCATGGTTCGCCCGAGCCTTCTTTCATGCCACCAATTAATAAACCTTTACGCTGGCCAAGGGTGTGATACATCAAGCCTTCATGCTCACCTACATTGTTACCATCGGTGTCTTCAATTACTCCAGGTTGTGCAGGCAAAAACTTTTGCAGAAAATCTTTGAATTTACGCTCGCCAATAAAACAAATGCCGGTGCTGTCTTTTTTATCATGGGTAATTAAATCCTGTTCTTCAGCAATGCGGCGTACTTCTGGTTTGGCAATATCTCCGACAGGAAATAGTGTTTGCGCAATATGCTCATGGCTTAGTGTATACAAAAAGTAGCTTTGATCTTTGTTATCGTCTAGGCCTCGGCACATTACGTATTTGTCATCGCGTAGCTCTCGGCGCACATAGTGACCAGTTGCAATAAAATCAGCACCAAGTGCTTGCGCAGCAAACTCTAAAAACGCTTTAAATTTTATTTCTTTATTACACATTATATCTGGGTTGGGTGTACGACCCGCTTTGTATTCTGCTAAAAAGTATTCAAATACATTATCCCAGTATTCAGCAGCAAAATTAACGGTATGAAGTTCAATGCCTAACTTGTCACATACAGCTTGTGCATCTTTTAAATCTTCAGCAGCAGCGCAATATTCATCATTGTCATCTTCTTCCCAGTTCTTCATAAACAAGCCTTCTACTTGGTAGCCTTGCTGTTTTAATAAATATGCAGATACAGAAGAATCAACACCGCCGGACATACCAACGATGACTTTAATGTGACTATTTTCGCTCATGAATAATTTCGCTTATACAGATTACTGTTAACTTGGAAAGGCCGCGATTATAGCATGTATTTTGTTGGTGCTTAAAGAGAGGATGGGGGATTGAATAGATTTTGTTGTAACTTTTTCCATCCAATGGTTAGTAAGGCGTAGTTTGGTGTGTAATTTACTCATTTTTAGGCTAATGAAAAGGGATGAATTATATTGATGGCTTCATACTTTGTAAGTTGCTTTTGTCGTATTTAATTACGTAGCGCTATTCTTCATTAACAAAACTTTACATTTGAGATTACCTACCATATCTTAATTAGTATCTAAACACGTAAATACTTAAATAACCTAAAATATAATCAATGGAATGAATATATGAATTACGCCTCGCAATCACATTTGGTTAAGTCGTTTGTGCTGGATGCGTCCGAAAAAACGGTGTCAAATCTTACTTTTGAAGACGATTATTCACTACAGCAATTCAAAGAATCAGCTTATAAGTTATTTTATGACATTATAACTGTGCCAGCTCCCTATCTTTATCAAGAGCCTAATCCGATTGTTGAGCTGTTTAGGCTTATAGAATCCTCTTTAGGCTCTTTAAAATCATCACAAAAGGCAATTTTAAGCCAGTTAGAGAAATGGTGGGTAGAGTGGCATTTTGTCGCTTCAATGAATGTATCGCTTGCACGTGAAAACAAAGAACAAGACTATAATGTTATAAGCACTACCCAACACCCTATGCGCAAGCATGAGTTGAGTCATTATGCGCGGTTATTCACGATTCTACCCTTACCGGTATGTGATGTTTGTATGGTAACTGGTGATATTTTAAAAGTGAACCAACGTTTTATTGATGTATTTGGTTACACGTTACAAGACGTACCTAATCTTAATGTTTGGTGGAAATTAGCCTACCCTGAAAAAGATTACAGAACATTTGCACAAACGTTATGGCAGGAGTCACTTGAGCAAGCCAATCAAAATAATGATGATATTCCAGCTAATGATTACAGGATTTCTTGTAAAGATGGCAGTGAAATTGTGATGCAAGTTTCTGGTATCAGTGTTGAAGGAGAATTTATTGCTATATTCAACGATGCTAGTGAGCGTTTAAAAACTCAAGAAATACTCAGTGATATGGCGTTTTTAGACTCACTCACTAAAATAGCCAACAGGCGGCGCTTTGATGAAAAACTAACGTCTGAATTTAACAAGTTATCGAACGAGCATCGTGAGCTTTCGATGATCATTATTGATATCGATAATTTTAAAAAGTATAACGACCGATATGGTCATCTCGAAGGAGATAAATGTTTATTTCAAGTTGCGCAAAAATTGGCTGAAACCGTCTGCAGGCCAGAAGATTTTGTAGCGCGATTCGGAGGAGAAGAGTTTGTCGTGCTGTTACCTCAAACAGGTAAGCAAGGGGCATTATTTATTGCCGAACAAATACAAAAATCGATTGAAAAAATGGCCATTCCCCACAAAGACAGCTTTACAGGTATATTGTCTGTCAGTATGGGAATAAACACCATAGAGCATGAGCACGATAGCGATCATGCACAATTTTTTAAACAAGCAGATAACGCACTTTATTACGCGAAAAAACAAGGAAGAAATTGTATTGCTTTAGCTACAGATAATTAACGCAACTTGATGGTTAATTATCAATATCTTTGAATTGACCGCTATTTATTCCCTCTAGCGTGTATTTACCGATACTGTAGCGAATTAAACGCAAAGTAGGATGGCCAACATGGGCTGTCATACGTCTAACTTGACGGTTTCTGCCTTCGTTAATTGTAATACTTAGCCATGATGTAGGTATTGATTTACGCTCTCGCACTGGAGGAGTCCTTCCCCAAAGCGCTGGTTCATCCATTAAAGTTACTTCAGCGGGCAAGGTGATGCCATCTTTGAGTTCGACACCTTTATTTAAAGCATCGATAGACGCTTGTGTTGGGATCCCTTCAACCTGAACCCAATAGGTTTTGTTGGTTTTTTTACCAGGCGCTGTGAGCGTATTTTGTAACTTCCCGCAGTTTGTTAATAACAACAACCCTTCGCTGTCCCTGTCTAAACGACCTGCTGCGTAAACATCTTTTATAGGAATAAAATCAGCCAATGTTTGCCTATTTTGATCGTCAGTGAACTGGCAAAGAACATCATAAGGTTTATTAAATAAAATGACTTTTTTATCGCTCTGGGCTATTGCCGGCTTTATTGGTCTTTTTACTGTCCTTTTATTGATACCACTTCGAGAGTAAGTACGGCCTGTATTGCGCTTACCCTTTGAGGAGGGCGGATGTTCAGTTTTATGCTTCATTAAATACACCGTGCAGGTTTAGGTAAACCCGCAATTTTAGTTGCTTGTTTGGCTGGCCCTTTAGGAAAAAGTTTGTATAAGTACATGCTGTTCCCTTTATCCTCACCGAGTGCTTTAGCCATGGCTTTGACTAACATTCTAATAGCTGGACTAGTGTTATATTCAAGATAAAACTCTCGCACAAAATTCACAACTTCCCAATGCTGCTCAGTTAATGTGATGTTTTCTTGCTCTGCAATAACATTGGCTAACTCTTTTGACCAAACAGTATGATCTAGCAAATAACCTTGTTTATCAGTGTCTATTGTTTGATTATTAAATTCCAACATGGTTCACCAAGTAATTGATTGTTTTGCAGTTAAACTGAGGGTAACGAACTCATCATAGCTAACTGCTTTGTCGTTCATATTTAATGATATATCTCGAGCTTCTGCATCATCTTTTAAAATATAAAGTGAGTCAGCAAATTGTCTATATTGCCCTTTTGCAAAGCAAGCGTCACCCACGAGTAAAACACTGTCTGTGAGCATAATTAGATTGTCTAAGCTGTGGGTACTGTAGTAATTCAGTGGTTTTGAAAAAATATGTAAAGTACTCATAGGGTCACCACATGCTGCTGATTGTGAATTAACTGTTTTTGGGCATTAAAGTTTACTATGTTTGCCTCAATGAGTAGTTCACTTTTACTTAAACCATAATCAATCAGTGACTTTTCACAAACGTAAATATTTTCAACATCATAGATTTCCAACATTTTAATGTTTTTAAAAAAATCTTTGATACCTAAACTATTTGGCTTTTGGTTTTTTTTAAGCGCTAATACAGCTGGGCCGCTAAACAACCAGCTAATATTTTGATCTACGGCAGCAAAAATAAGGGTCATATCAAGTGCATCGCGGATATGCATGTCATCAAATGGGCTTGACTGACTAATTACGAGTACATTAATCATTTAAATTGTATCCATTTATCTGCTTCACTGGCCAGCATGGCAAATTCAGCTAAGCCTGCAACAGCAAATGCGCCGGTATTTTTTATATCTAAGCCTCGCTTTTCAGCCGCAGTAACGCATAACATTAGATTTATATTTTTTTCAGCCAGTTGCTGCCAAAGCGAGGGAGTACTTAACTCATCTGAGGCTAACTCAAAATGAGTTGAAGCATGATAAATAGCATCCTGATATAAAAATAACGCATCAACGCTATGTCCCTGCGCTAGGCAGGCATGAGCAAACTTAACAATACGTTGAGTGGTATCGTGATCTGATGGTGGAGTATGTAAAGAAAGTACAAAGCGTGCCAAAACTATTCCAATAAAAAAGCCCCAATAAAGGGGCTATTTTAACAGAACTATTTAATTAGTCATTATTTGCGCCAAGTAAGGCAAGTAATGAAGTAAATAGGTTATATACGCTAAGGTATAAAGATACAGTTGCACGGATATAATTTGTTTCGCCGCCGTTAATGATTCTGCTCGTATCGAACAAAATTAGGCCAGACATGATTAATACAACTGCTGCGTTTAGAACCATAAACATTAACGAGCTACCTAAGAAAATATTTACAATACTTGCCACGATAACCACAATTAAGCCTACAGTTAAAAAGCCACCCATGAATGAGAAGTCTTTTTTAGTGTTAAGTGCATAAGCAGATAAACCAAAGAAGATTAACGCCGTAGAACCTAGCGCTTGCATAATTAGCATAGGGCCATTAGGTAATTGTGCGTAATGATTTAGCAGAGGGCCTAGGCCGGCTCCCATTAATCCTGTAAACGCAAACACCCAAAATACACCAGATGCTGTATCTGCTTTTTTATTAACAACAAAAAGTAGACCAAATGAAACTAGTGTGAATACAAGTCCCATAAAGTAAGGTAAGTGCAGTGCCATTGAAATACCGGCAGTGACTGCACTAAATGCAAGTGTCATTGCAAGTAAGAAGTAAGTGTTTTTAAGCACTTTGTTTGTTTCAATGGTCGACATTACCGGCTTTGCAGTATTGTACGATTGATTAAACGCCATTGTAGAGCTCCTGTAAGTGAAACTAAGTAGTTCCTGTAATTTAACTAAAATTAGATTACCAACTCTTATATGTTTGGGCAAACCTTTGTAGATCAATAGACAACTAAATTTAAATAAAAGTTCATTTGCCGGTTAGGATTTGCTCTCATTGCTTTATGTTTAAACAAATTAGTTGTTTTTTAATCACTTGAACAAAAAAATGAAAAAAAAGCTTCACAAAGCCCAAGGGTTTCCCTATTATTCAGGCCGTGCGGAGAGATGGCAGAGTGGTCGAATGCACCGGTCTTGAAAACCGGCAGGGGTTTATAGCCCCTCTAGGGTTCAAATCCCTATCTCTCCACCACCTTATTAAAATAATTATGAGTACACTCTTACTTGTAGTTTATGCACTTTCGGAGAGATGGCAGAGTGGTCGAATGCACCGGTCTTGAAAACCGGCAGGGGTTTATAGCCCCTCTAGGGTTCAAATCCCTATCTCTCCACCATTATATTAAAGCCCGCTTATTAGCGGGCTTTTCTGTGCTTGAAACAAAACTCCCCACTTAATTATGACCTGCCTTTTTATGTATAAAGTATATTTAAAGTTAATTGAGCGCCAATACGTCTTTGTTATATTGCGTAAAATGTTTATTTAGCTTTATATTCTGACTCCGTTACCAATTAAAAATTATTCAAAAAAAGAGCTTAAATACAATAGAATGCACATATTAATGTGTGTTACTTTTAATCATCTTAAAACTAAAGGTAATTAAAATAGGATGTTGTGGCTAAAAGATGATTTAGAATCAAAGAGGTTAGTTTTATATCGTGCTGTAATGTTCTCGTTTATCACACTTTTTGTTCTTTTTATTTTTCAACCCTTTGGTACTTCAAACGATAGTGAGCCCTATAAGTTACTACGACTATCGGGTTATGGGTTGGTGACCTTTTGTGCTTTGTTGTTATCGGGTGCCATTGAAATAGCATCACTCAATATCAATCTTAAACATAACAGCCGTTCAGTTATTGTTCCTTTTATTTATTTGTTTATTACCGCAATATTTAATCACGGATATTTTGTGGTTGCAGTTTTAGGTGCATGGCACTGGCAAAATCAATTACTTTTTGTAGGTTATATATTTTGTATTGGTGTTTTCCCTCTTATTTTTTTACTTTTAGTTAACCGCCATGTAAAAAAACTAACACCTCCTCCTACAGCTAACAAAAACCAAGTACCATTAAATGAAGCGACAACCGAAATAGTTACACTTAAAGGTGAGAATAAAAACGAAGAATTGAAAGTTTCGCACCCTCATATTTTATTTATTAAGTCTGCTGACAACTACTGTGAAATAACCATATTTGATGGTGACAATACAAAACAGAGCTTAATACGGTCCTCACTTATGGCTTTGTTAAAGCAGCTACCGCAAAATACACCCATAGTAAAATGCCACCGTTCTTATGCTGTTAATTTACAAACCGTTAAACATCATAGCGGTAACGCAGGAGGGTTACAGTTAGAGATTTTTAAATCGGATTTAACAATACCCGTGTCTCGCACTTACGTAAAAACAATAAAAGATGCTTTGCTATTAACCCCAAAACCATGTTAATCACCCCAAAAAAGTGAGTTTTATACCTTAAATTACCACTAAGCCCTAATGTGTCGCTTTATGTTTTTGCTATTGCCAAGATTAAGTTGAATTTAACAACTTAACGAGGAAAATAGGTATGAAGCACGGTATGAACGCACTAATAATAATTACTATATTTGTATTTTGTCACTTTATAATGAGGCAGTTTTGGGGGGAGGGTTGGTCAAGCTGGTTATCTAATATCGATAACCAAACCGATGTTTTATTTATCCCCGCTAAATTTGTCTTTTTGTATGGACCTTTGGTTATCGCTGCCATTGTTTTATTTAAGCAAGATAAATTATTTGAAATAGTAGGGCTTAACTCTGAAGGCTTCACAAATTACACTCTCGCAGCGGTGCTCTGCTGTGTCCCTATGACACTAGGGTATGCATTTTTAAGTAATGAACTCAACCTTTCAATACCAGCCATAATTACCGGTTCAATTTACGCTGGTTTTTTTGAAGAGGTTATATTTAGAGGGGCATTATTTGGTGTGTTATTTAAATACTGTCGGTGGGGTTTTATCCCTGCAGCACTGATTAGTTCAGTGATATTTGGCATGGGGCATATTTATCAAGGTAACGATCCTTTATCAGTGTTGATGGCCGTTACAGTGACAACAATCGCAGGTACTTGGTTTGCTTGGTTATATTGCGAATGCGGTTACCGTATTTGGTTCCCTATGTGGATGCATATTTTAATGAATGCATCTTACGGGGTTTTTGGTATGTCAGGCGGGGCTGCGGGTGATTTACAAGGCAATGTATTTAAAGCAACAGCTATAGTGTTGAGTATTGTTTATGTCGAAATGCTAATAAAAAAAGGCAAACAGCGTGAAGTAACGTTATCTAAATTGCTTAACATCTGTCCTAGCCGTCTTGTTTATACAACAAATTAAAATAATAAAAGGAATTGTTATGTTTGAATTATTAATGGTTATTATCGTATTTAGTTCACCCGTATTGGTATTAGCAACTATCAAGCGTTATTTTACTTATAAGGCCTCTAAAGTAGCAGCTCAAGTAAAATTGCAAAGTACGATTCACATTGCAAAGGTTGAAGCATTGGAAAACCAATCAAAATTGTTAAATGAGAGGTTAGCGGTGCTAGAGAAAATAGTGACTTCTCGTGATTTTCAACTATCAAACGAAATAGCTCAGTTATAACGACTGAGCTACTTTGAACTCAGCGCTACAGGACCTATAAATGCAAAGAGTTAAAAGTGCAATGTGATTTGTTTTAATTTATAAATTACGACCATAGTCTCTGTTTCTAACATTGTGAACTTGGTGCATGCTTATAAAAGAGTTTAAGAGTGTTGTTAAGGAATATTAAATGAAACACCAATTAGCAAAAAGCGTTGCGCTTTCATTACTTTCTCCTGTGATTGTGGGTAGCCTATTGGGTATTTATTATTCACTAACGTTACAAGGTGAATTTGTCTCTATATTTTTGTCATTATTGATGACAGCCATATCTAATGCGCATATTGTTGGGTTAACGATGGCCGCGTTTGTTGTGCCTGGTTATTTACTTATGTTTAAATATTCTAAGGTCAATTATTCTGGTGTATTAACACTAGGCTTGCTAGGCGGGGCTATTTTTAGTTACCTACTGAGCGCCACTACAGGCGAGATCTTTTTAATCAATAGTGTGATGTCAGGGTTTGCCGCTGGACTGTTTTTATTCGGCCTGCGTAAATCGGTACAAAGTTAATTGCGGAATATTTAATCAAGTGTGTCGTAAAACCATGTAATTTCCTTTTTTTTACCCGCAAAAGGTTTCAATTTTTAGTGACAAAGAGTACCTTTAGCTACTGTATGTTTAATAAGAAGTAGTTTGGTATGCAAAAGCACGATTTTTACCAGTCATTAGTTAAGCAAACTGAATCGCTGATAGGCGGTGAATCAAACATAATTGCCAATATGGCAAATATAAGCGCGCTGTTATTTACCTCTTTAGAAGATGTGAATTGGGCGGGCTTTTATTTTATGGATTCACCATCAGAATTGGTACTTGGTCCATTTCAAGGCAATCCAGCTTGTATTCGTATTCCAGTAGGAAAAGGGGTATGTGGCACTGCTGCGGCGACCGAGCAAACCCAATTAATTTCAGATGTGCATGCTTTTGACGGTCATATAGCCTGTGATGCAGCATCAAATTCTGAGATAGTTGTACCTATCATGAAAAATGGATCTGTATTTGCGGTACTAGACATAGATAGCCCAAGTATTGGCCGATTTGATACTGATGACCAAGCAGGGCTTGAAGCACTTGTAAAATGCTTAGAGGCTAGCCTGTAATGAAAGACTTGCTAAATGTTCAAGACTACCTTTTTGCCGTTCAAGATGTTGGTGATTGGGAAGGGGATGAAGAACATGTAGCGGAAACGCTCAATGATTTGATTCACATGGCATGGGATCGTCTTCCTGATGATTTAGACTGTGATTCAATTGATGAAATTATAAATGGTATTTGGGAACATTTACGTGGTGATATGGCTGTGATTGAAGCTGACTTTGAAGAGTTAGTTGATTGGTGTATCCACTATGTTGATTCTGCCCTTGATGAAAAGATGTGATTAAATAGGTTCTAAAATGGAAACCACAAACAAGCTAAAAGATATTAATGAAGTATTGGAGTTCTTATACCAAGAATTTCCACAATGTTTTAAACAAAAAGAGGGCATTCAGCCGCTTAAAGTAGGTATTTTCAAAGATATCGCTGAGCGCATTGAAGGGTCTGAAAAAGTTAGTAAGACACAAGTTCGTCAAGCACTTAGAAAATACACCTCTAACTGGCGCTACCTTGAGGCAGTTACTAAATCTGAATTTAGAATCGATCTTGACGGAAATCAAGGCGAAAAAGTTGAGCAAGAGCATATTGACCACGCACAAAAAGCGTTGGAAGAAAGCCGTGCTAAAATGGCAAAGCGTAAAAAGCAGCAGCGTCCTCGTCAAGATTCAGATGCAAAATCTTTCAAAAAGAAACCAGCTCATGCGGCTAAAAACTCACCGGCTGCAGCAAAACCTGCAAAAGCCGCTGCACCTAAGCGTTCAGGAAAAGTTGAACCTTTACCTGCAGGCGAGGTCAAGGTTAATAATAAGGTTAAGGTTAAACTTGGCCAAGCACTTGTTAATGCAGTAATCACTGAAGTAAACAAAGACGATGTTCACGTTGAATTAGTGACCGGTATGCAAGTTAAAACCAAAGCCGACAGCTTATACATTATTTAAGCTGCGAAAAAAATTAAGGAGTTGTGTATGAGTAAAAAGTTTACGCTCATTCCGTTAGTTGCTGCGCTGTTTTCAGGTTCATTATTGGCTGCAGTAGAGCCGGTAACATTAAAAGACTTACCTTTGCTTAAGCAAGAAAGTCAGCACGGTACAGCCAGTAAACGAGTGGCTAATCTATTTACTCGTTCGCATTACACACCTGTTCGATTTAACGATGAGCTTTCAAGTAAAGTGTTTGATCGTTACATCGAATCCCTTGATTTTAATAAAAGCGTGTTTTTGAAAAGCGATATTGACTCTTTTGAGCAATATCGTGAGCGTTTCGATAACGCGCTTATTAGCGGCAAGTTAGGGTTTACATTTGATATTTTCAACTTAAGCCTTAAACGTCGTTTTGAACGTTACGAATTTTCGCTTTCATTACTTGAAAATGAAATGACGTTCGACACTGAAGATGAATACTTTTATGACCGTGAAGATGCGCCATGGGCGACTACGCAAGCTGAATTAGATGAAATTTGGCGCGAGCGTGTAAAATATGATGCATTACGGTTAAAAATGACAGGTAAAGATTGGCCTGGCATAAAAGACGTGCTGACCAAGCGTTATAAAAACGCAGAAAAGCGTCTTGTACAATCAAAATCTGAAGATGCATTTCAAATTGTAATGAATTCACTTGCACGTAGTATTGAAGCACATACTTCATACTTATCTCCACGTCGTGCAGAGCAGTTCAAAATGGATATGGATCTTGAGCTTGAAGGCATTGGTGCGGTATTAACGCCTGATGAAGACTATACGGTAATTCGTAGTTTAGTGCCTGGAGGCCCGGCAGACAAATCTGAGCAAATTAAAGCCGATGACCGCATTATTGGTGTGGCTCAAGATGGCGAAGAGTTTGTTGATGTAATTGGCTGGCGTTTAGATGATGTGGTTGATTTAATAAAAGGCCCCAAAGGCACTAAAGTGCGTTTGCAATACCTAAAGGGTGCGGATGCTCACGGTACGCCAAAAGTGGTTGAAATTACCCGTGATAAAATCCGTCTAGAAGACAGAGCTGCCAAATCAGAAGTGTTTGAAGCCAGTTATTCTGATTTAACCAGCAAAATTGGTGTAATAGAAATTCCTGGTTTTTACAATAACTTATCTAAAGATGTAAAAGTTGAGTTGGCTAAACTCAAAGAACAAAACGTAGACGGAATTATTATTGATTTACGTCAAAATGGCGGCGGTTCATTATATGAAGCTACGCAGTTATCAGGTTTGTTTTTTGATCAAGGTCCAGTAGTACAAATTCATACTTTAAACAACCGTATTGAAGAGCAAAAAGACCGTGACGGCATTACTTATTATGATGGCCCGTTAACAGTGCTTGTTGATAGGTACAGCGCATCCGCGTCTGAAATTTTTGCCGCAGCAATGCAAGATTATGGCCGCGCCGTTATCATTGGTGAGCAAACCTTTGGTAAAGGGACCGTGCAGCAGCATAAAGGTTTAGCGCGTGCTTATGACTTATACGATAACCCATTAGGTAGTGTGCAATATACGATTGCAAAGTTTTACCGCATTAATGGTGGTAGTACGCAGCATAAAGGGGTGATCCCAGACATTACTTTCCCATCAGCCATTGACCCTGCAGAATGGGGTGAAAGTAAACAAGATAATGCCTTGCCATGGGATAGCATAGTAAAAGCAAAGTATAAGCAAATAGGGCGTTTAAACCCTATTATCAGTGTACTTGAAAAGCAGCATAATGAGCGTATTAAAGCCGAACCTGAATTTAATTATGTGTTTGAAGATATCGCTCGCTACAACGAAGAAAAAGATCGTAAAACAATTTCTTTGGTTGAGAAAAAGCGCATTAAAGAAAAAGAAGAAAATGAAGCGCGAGCACTAGCCCGTACTAATGAGCGCTTAAATCGTTTAGGTAAAGAGCCAATAGAAAATCTGGACGATGTACCAGAGGTGATTGAAGAGCTTGACCCATTTCTTGAAGAAGCTGCACTTATTACACAAGATTATATTAAATATGGTCGCGTAGCTAAGCGCTAAAATAAGCTTCACTTTGCAAAAAAAAAGGCGCCTAGGCGCCTTTTTTACTATCGATAATTTGCTAAATTGTTATAATCGCGGATTACCAAAAGTTGAGCTAGATCAATAGTGCTCAATAAATGCGCGTACGTGCTAATAAAAATAATCAACATGCATCGAATGTGTGTAGGAGTCTATATTTTGAAGCCAATTGAAGAAAAACCACTTAAAAGTGCCTCGTTTTTTGATGCACTCATTCCAATTGCTGTATTAATTTGTTTATTAGGTGCCGCTGTGTACTTATTTGGTGATGACTCATCGTCAGGTCCAAATCAAATTGCCTTGTTATTTGCAACATTCGCTGCGGCGTTAATTGGTTTAAAAAATGGCTACACATGGAAAAAATTAGAAGATGCAATGATTGAGGGGATCACTTTATCTCTTAGTGCGATTTTAATCTTACTCATGGTAGGGGCATTAATCGGAACTTGGCTATTATCAGGAACCGTTCCGACATTAATTTATTACGGTCTACAAATTATCAATCCCAGCTGGTTTTACGCCGCGAGTTGTTTAATTTGTGGCATTGTAGCAATGAGTATTGGAAGTTCATGGACTACAGCTGCAACTATAGGTGTTGCGTTACTCGGTGTTGCTTCAGGACTGGGTTTAGAGCCGACAGTTACCGCGGGTGCTGTAATATCAGGCGCTTATTTTGGCGATAAGCTTAGTCCATTATCGGAAACCACCAATTTAGCTCCAGCCGTTGCTGGTGCAGATTTGTTTGAACATATTCATCATATGCTTTGGACTACAGTACCCAGCTTTGTCATTGCATTAATCATCTTTATTTTCATGGGCTTTAACGCTACTGCTGCGGGAGAGGCGGGTCAAATAGAGCAAATAACTGCAATTCTTCAGCAAAACTTTAACATTGGCTTAGAAATGTTGGTGCCGTTAATTGTATTACTCGCATTAGCTATTCGAAAAATGCCAGCGTTTCCGGCGATTTCTATTGGTGCCGTGATTGGCGCGGTGTGGGCAATGTTATTTCAATCGGACTTAATTGCTAGCCAAATAGACATGACTCAGGGTGAGTTTGTCGGTTATTTCAAACTAGTTTGGACCACCTTTTTTGATGGCTTCACAATTAATACGGGCGATGCAAAAATGGACTCGTTACTGAGTGGTGGCGGCATGTCTGGTATGCTAACCACTACATGGTTGATCATGACAGCACTGATGTTTGGTGCGATTATGGAAAAAACGGGTCTACTTGATATTTTTGTTAAAAGTATTCTAAAAATAGCAAAAAGCACTGGCTCTCTTATCGCCTCAACCATTGCAACGTGTATTGGTACCAATGTAATTGCTGCGGACCAGTATATTGCCATTGTGGTGCCTGGGCGGATGTTTAAAGAAGAATACAAAAAGCGTGGTTTAAAGCCTGTTAACTTATCTCGTACTCTAGAAGATGGCGGCACAATTACCAGCCCACTAATACCATGGAATACCTGTGGTGCGTATATGCAAAGTGTTCTATTAATCAATCCGTTTGATTACGCGCTTTATGCTTTCTTTAACCTTATAAATCCTTTCTTAGCCGTTATTTACGCTTACTTAGGAATTAAGATACTACGTATTAAACCTAAAAAAACGGCTTAATTTAAGTAGCTCCTTTTATCACTAAAAGGGGCTATTTTTTTGGAGTGAACATGACTGAACTACAAAAACCTCAAGCAGAATACCTAAAAGACTACCAAGCCCCTCATTTTTCAATTGAACACACTGAGCTTACATTTGATTTACAGCCATTAAAAACTCAAGTAAATGCTTTATTAACGCTTAAGCGCGTTGGCGATTCAAATGCGCCACTGGTATTAGATGGCATAGACTTAACTTTGATCTCTTTGTCGGTAGAGGGTGAAGAGCTCACAGATTATAAAATTATAAATCAGCAATTAATCATTAATAACTTACCTGATGAATGTCAGCTAAGCATAGTGACGCAAACATCACCACAAACCAATACTTCACTTGAGGGGTTGTACTTATCTGGCGGGGCTTACTGTACCCAATGTGAAGCGCAAGGGTTTAGAAAAATAACCTATTATATGGACCGTCCTGATGTCCTTTCAACTTTTGATGTTACTATCATTGCAGATACAACATTCCCGCATTTACTCTCAAATGGTAATCAAGTTGATAGCGGTGAAACGCAAGATGGACGTCATTTTGTAAAATGGCAAGACCCATTCAAAAAGCCAAGCTACTTGTTCGCTTTAGTGGCAGGGGACTTTGATGTTTTACACGACAAGTACACAACTCGTAGTGGTAAAGACGTCACCTTAGCGTTATTTGTTGATAAAGGAAATTTACCAAAAACAGAGCATGCCATGACGTCGCTAAAAAAAGCGATGGCTTGGGATGAAACTCGTTTTAATTTAGAGTACGACCTTGATATTTATATGATTGTTGCCGTTGATTTTTTCAATATGGGAGCAATGGAAAATAAAGGGTTAAATATTTTTAACAGTAAATGCGTGTTGGCAAATCAAGAAACGGCAACTGATAAAGATTACCACACCATTGAGTCTATTGTTGGCCACGAGTACTTTCATAACTGGACCGGAAATCGTGTAACTTGTCGTGACTGGTTTCAATTGTCTTTAAAAGAAGGCTTGACGGTATTTCGAGATCAAGAATTTAGTAGTGACTTAGGCTCTCGTGCGCTTAATAGAATTGATGCTGTAAAAGTGATGCGTACTCATCAGTTTAGTGAAGATGCAGGCCCTATGGCTCATCCGATACGTCCAGAAAAAGTGATTGAAATGAATAACTTTTACACTGTGACTGTATACGACAAAGGGGCAGAAGTAATTCGCATGATGCATACCCTTTTAGGTGAGCAAAACTTTCAAAAAGGCATGGCTTTGTACTTTGAACGCCATGATGGGCAAGCGGTGACCTGTGATGACTTTGTTGTAGCAATGAGTGATGCATCATCCATTGATTTATCACAATTTAAGCGTTGGTATAACCATTGTGGTACACCTCGCCTGAACGTAACTAAAAAGTATGATGAAGCTGCGCAAACGTTTTCGCTTAGCGTAGAGCAGCTTACGCCAGCGAATCAGCCTGACAATGCAATGTTACATATTCCTTTTGCTATTGAGCTTTTAGACTCTCAAGGGCAGAGTATTGCATTACAGTACCAAGGCAAGCAGCTTGATCATGTACTGGATGTAACAAATAGCTCGCAAACATTTCACTTTGATAATATTCACAGTAACCCAACCGCTGTATTGCTCGAAGATTTTTCAGCCCCATGTATTTTAAATCAATCTATTAGTGAAGCGGATTTATTACATATTATGCGTTTTGCGCGTAGCGACTTTTCACGCTGGGATGCACAACAGCAGTTATTTATTAACGCACTTAAAGCCAATGTTACTTCAGCAAGTAAGACTCCTTTGAGTGAAGATGTGATTGATGCACTTCGCGCATTGCTATCTCAGCGTGAGGGCGATTTAGCGCTAGTTGCTGAACTGTTGAAGTTGCCAAGTTTTGATACCTTAGCTGCTGAATTTGAAATAATACCGGTAGATCAAATAACGGCTAATATTGAGTTATTTGAACAGCAAATTGCCACGCAATTGCACAGTGAATTTTTAAGCTGTTACCAAGCCATTACCGATGATGGCAGTGTGAGTGCCCAAGCGGTAGCAATACGTGCGCTCAAACAGCTGTGCCTTCACTATTTGGCAAAAACCGACAGTGTTGAGGCGGCAAGTTTAATTGAGCAGGCTGCATCTTCAACAAATATGACCAATGTACTCGGTGCGTTAAGCAGTGTGGTTAAAGCAGCTCACCCATTGTCGGATCAATTACTCGAGCATTTTGACGCTCAATGGCGCCATGATGTATTAGTAATGGATAAGTGGTTTGCTTTGCAAGCGATGAACTCTGCTGAAGATGCTATCGAGAAAATAAAAGCCTTGTACTCGCATCCTTGCTTTGATTTTTCGAATCCAAACCGAGTACGTGCATTAGTGGGCAGCTTTTCTCATTTTAATACCGCACAGTTTCATCGTTTAGATGGCACGGGCTATACATTACTTGGCGATTTATTGATTAAGCTTAATGCGATTAATCCGCAAAATGCATCTCGTATGTTAACGCCGTTTATGTCGTGGCGTCGTTATGATGAAACCCGTGCAACTGCAATGAGGGCCCAACTAGAGCGATTAGCTAACTTAGAAGGGTTAAGCGACGACTTATTTGAAAAGGTTGAAAAAGCCTTACAATAAATCATGATAGAACATTACTTTAGTATGCATTTGAGCTATACAAAGTGCGTGGATTATTACCATGGACGGTATAGCTCTATCCAAGTGACAGCTGATAGCGGTAAAACAATTCGTTTTTCCGCTCATCACCTTCGACCTTTTATTTCTAGCCTAGGTATCCGTGGTCGATTTAGACTCATTTTAAGTAATGAAAACAAGTTCATCCGTCTCGAACGAGTAGCTTAGCAGTCATTTTTTGTGTTATAAATACATATTAATATTGCTTTTTTGTTAATTTCGGTTTGTTCTATTGTTAATTTACGTGTATAAATTATCTGGTATGACGTCTTACCAATACGTAAACGTTGAACAAATAAAAAATATAACTGATTGAAGGCGGCCATTTGTAATTTGTTTGATTCGCTTCTATCGTTACGATTACACTAAAAACAATAACTTGATCACACAAAAATACCCGCGACAGGGGGGAACCAAAATGATAAGAAGATCGCTTTTTGTTAAAAATAAAATAGCACTTGGCTTAACAGCTGCGGCTATGGGTTTAACTGCAGCACAGACACAGGCTGCAACATTTGAGGTGGGTGGTTTTGATATCGCCTTCGATTCTACCTTTTCATATGGTCAGAGTATTCGGGTAGAAGACCGAAATTTTGATATGATTGGTAAGAGTAATAATCCATCATTTGATTGGACGGGTTACAACCCAGCACTCAATACGATTTATTCATCCCAAGATGTCTGGGCTCAACCAGGGTCCTACTCAAACAACGGTGACGCGGGCGGTTTAAATTTTGATAGCGGTGAGTCTTTCTCAAAGCTATTAAAAGGCACGCATGACTTATCAATAAGTAAAGATAACTACGGCTTATTTACTCGTTTTATGTATTTTTACGATTTTGAATTAATGGACGGCGATCGTGCTTATGTTAATCCAACATCAGGGCAAGGTGTAGACCCTTGTGATGACGATGATACTAAAGAGCAAAGTTGTGCCGACCTTCGTTTACTTGATGCCTACGTATGGGCGAACTTTGATTTAAACGATGGTAATAACCCGCTTTCAATTCGTGTTGGTCAACAAGTAGTAAACTGGGGTGAAAGTACGTTAATTTCTCATGGTATTAACGTTAATCCGGTTGATATAGACCGTTTAAAAGCACCAGGTGCTGAGCTAAAAGAAGCGTTTATTCCGGTTGGTATGTTGTGGGCATCGTTAGGGCTTACAGAAAACATCACCTTAGAAGGTTTTTACCAATACCAGTGGCATGAAACTCGTCTACCGGCAGCAGGGACTTATTTTTCTACCAATGATTTTGCTGCAGAAAACGGTTATCAACAAAACGTACAGCTAGGTTTTACTTCAAATCCTGATATTGATTTAGCATTTTTAACAAATAGTTTAAATAACTTGATAGCAACTCACTCTCAAGTAGCTGCAAGTCAGGGAATTGATCCATCAAGTGCTGCAGGTCAACAGCTATTAGCTAATATGTACTTGACACACCCGACCAAGGTTGCCCTCAAAGGTAAAGGCTATGATGGCAAAACAGAGCCAGATGATGGCGGCCAATACGGCTTACGACTCGGTATGTTTTTACCAGAGTGGAATGATACCGAAGTAGCGCTTTATCACGTAAATTACCATAATCGTCGTCCGCTTATTTCGGGTCGCGTATCAAACTTTACGCAAGCATCAATTCAACAAGATTTAGCGATGATTGCAAGTACTGAAATTACCTCTGATAACGTATCCGATTTAAAAGCATTTGCTAAAGCAACTAACGAATACCCTGAAGATATTAAACTTTACGGTTTAAGCTTTAACACCTCGCTTGGTGAAACTGCTTTTGCGGGTGAGTTTACTTTTCGTGAAGACGAACCGCTGCAAATCGATGACGTAGAGCTACTTTACGCTGCGATGCCTGAGCAGTTAGCTATTGCTGGTTTACGCCCTGAGTTTGCAGGTATTTCGCAAATGAGTAAAGGCGATGATGCAAGTGTTGTTGGGCCAGGCGAGTTAGCCAAAGGTTATATCGAACGCAATACGTCACAATTACAGTTTACGGCAACACATCTATTTGGTCCTTCATTAGGCGCTGATAGTTGGGCTGTTGTGGGTGAAATTGGTGGTGTTCGTATTAATAACATGCCCGAGTACGATGAGATCCGTTTAAATGTCTCTGGTACTGGCCGAAGTGGTGTTATTCAGGGGCCTGGTAGTTCAGATTACTCTTCACTACATATGGCATTATCTAATGGACCTGAGCAAAAATCGTTTGCTACGGCTTCATCGTGGGGCTACCGCTTAATTGCTAAAGGTGATTACTTTAACCTTTACAATGGTATTAACTTCTCACCACGTTTTGTATTTTCTCATGATGTAAATGGTAACACGCCAGATCCAATGTTCTTATTCATTGAAGATCGTAAGTCATTAGGTGCAACTATGAGCTTTAATTACCAAAATGCATGGTCTTTAGATGTGAGTTACAACTCATTTTGGGGTGGTGGCGACACCAACACTTTCTCTGACCGAGATTACGTTTCTTTTAACTTAAAATATTCTATCTAGGGGTAACATTATTATGATTAAAAAACCTACCCTCATTGCTACAGCGTTTTGTAGTTTGTTTGCAAGCCACGCAGCGCTGGCTAAAATTAGCCCAGAAGAAGCTGCGCGCCTTGGTAAAGACTTAAGTCCAATTGGTGCGGAAAAAGCAGCGAATGCTGATGGCTCAATCCCAGCATGGAATGGCGGTATTACTGCTGCTCCAGCAGGTTATGAACCGGGTATGCACCACTTAGACCCTTATGCAACCGATAAAGTATTATTCACTATTGATAAAAGTAATATTGATAAATACAAAGAAAACTTAAGCCCAGGACAAATCGCGTTATTTGAAGCGTACCCAGATACGTTTAAAATGCCAGTGTACGAAACCCGTCGTTCTGCGTCTTTTCCACAATTTGTGTACGATGCAACCAAAAAGTTTGCAACGTCTGCTGAATTAGTTGAAGGCGGAAATGGTATTAAAAGTACAGCTATTGGTATTCCATTTCCAATCCCTAAAACGGGTTTAGAAGCAATTTGGAACCATTTACTTCGTTACCGTGGTCAGTCTATTGAGCGTTTTGGCGGTCAGGCAGCACCGACGGCATCGGGTTCATATAACTATGTTGGTTTTGATGAGCAGTTATTAGTTAAATATTCAGATCCAAGTGCTACTCCGGCTGAACTACAAGATTCTAATATTTTGTTTAAGTTTAAACAGCAAGTGACAGAGCCAGCTCGTTTAGCAGGGACCGCGTTATTGGTGCATGAAACTATGGACCAAATTTTAACGCCGCGCCAAGCGTGGACGTACAATTCAGGTCAGCGCCGTGTGCGTCGTGCACCTAATGTAGCATACGATGCACCGGGTACAGCAGCAGATAGCTTACGTACAACTGATGATTTTGATATGTTCAACGGCTCGCCAAATCGTTATAACTGGACGCTAAAAGGTAAGCAAGAGCTTTACATCCCATATAATAGCTACAAGCTTCACAGCGACAAGCTAACTTATGATGATATTTTAAAGCCTGGTCATATCAACTCTGAGCATACTCGTTACGAAAAACACCGCGTATGGGTTGTTGAAGCAAACTTAAAAGATGACACCCGTCATATTTACAAAAAACGTGTTTTCTACATTGACGAAGACAGTTGGCAAGTTCATGTTACCGATATTTACGATAATCGTGACCAACTTTATCGTGTAGCAATGGCTTATGGTCTTAACTACTATGAAGTACCGACACAGTGGAGTACGCTTGAGGTATACCACGATCTTAATTCACGTCGCTACTTAGCCATTGGTCTAGATAACCAAGAAAAGATGTATGACTTTTCTCAGTCATTTAATGACAATGAGTTTACATCGAGCGCTTTACGTCGCGCTGGCAGATAGTATAAAAGCAGGCACCTAGTTTCCTAGGTGCCTTTTTTCTTTCACATCGCGTTTGTCTATTAACGCACAGGTTTTCCTCTTTATAACAGACAAACAAATCCTCAGTTCAAGGCGAATTTAATTTATGAAGTATTTGGTCTATGCCAGCCTGATCCTAAGCGGTGCGAGTTTTGCACAAGACGCACCTCAAAGTGCGATTAGCGCAATTAATGCAGATAAAACACTCCTTACCGATATTACCCAAACTTCAGCTGGGCTTATTGCTGTAGGTAAACATGGGACGGTCATTAAAAGTATTGATGGTAGCGATTGGCAACAAGCGAAATCAGTACCTACACAAGTATTACTAACAGCGGTTGAATTTACTAATGATTCTAATGGCTGGGCATGTGGACATGACGCCACAATTATTAATACCACCGATGGTGGTGAAAATTGGCAGTTACAACAAGCAAAACCAAGCTTAGATAAACCCTGTCTAGATATTTATTTTAAAGATGACTTAAATGGCTATGCTGTTGGCGCTTATGGTATGTTTTATCAAACAAGTGATGGCGGAAAACATTGGCAAAAACGCTTTTTAGATTCGCTGTTATTTAGTGAAGATAGAGATTATTTAAATGACTTAAAACAAACAGATCCTGAGGGTTACGAAATAGAAACCTCGTCTATATTACCTCACTTTAATCGCATTGAACCGACTAGTTCGGGTTTAATACTGGTCGGTGAGATGGGCTTAATGGCAAAAAGTGATGACGATGGCCAAACATGGCAACGTTTAGATGAGATTTACCCTGGTTCATTTTTTGGTTTTGCTTCAGATTCATCGCAACAAATTGTTGCAGGGTTACGTGGTAATATTTTTATAAATAAAACCGATAGTCAGCAGTGGCAGCACTTAGACAATGATAAAACAGCTACTGTAAATAGCATCATTAATTATAACAATAAACAATGGCTATTATTGGCTAATAGCGGTGTTATTTTTCAGCTTAAAGATGATGTGTTGTCTTACGAGCAGTTGGCTGATGGTAAAGCGATTCTTGATGGCGTGATTGTTAAAGATAAACTGATCATGACAACAGAAAACGGCATTAAAGTGAAGGAGTTGACCCCTTAATGCAAGCAATTTTAGATTTTTTAGAAAAAGCGATTTTTAGACACCGCTTAGTGGTGCTCATAAGTTTTGTGTTGATCACCTGTTTATTGGTTTTTAAAGCAACGCAAATTCAGCTCGACGCGTCATTTAATAAAAATATTCCGCTTAACCATGATTATATGAAGGTGTACACCAAACATGAGAAACAGTTTGGTGGCGCTAATAGTATTTTAATTTCAGTATGTGATGACAGTGGTGATATTTTTAATCCTGAATTTTTTACTCAATTAAAAGCCGTACATGACCAACTTTACTTTATTCCAGGAGTAAATCGTCCTTTAGTAAATTCAATATTTTCACCTAGTGCGCGCTTTGTTGAAGTTGTTGAAGACGGCTTTGCTGGCGGGCCTATTATACCAGCCAACTTTAAAGCCGATAAGCAAGGCTTAGGAATTGTTAAAGAGAACATTGAAAAGGCCAAAGTAGTGGGTCGTATGATAGCAAGCGATTATTCGTGTGCCATGGTCACCGCCCAATTGTTAGAGACTGATCCGCAAACACAAGAAAAATTAGACACTCTCGCTTTTGCAAAAAAATTAGAAAGCGAAATTCGTGAGCCTCTAAGTACCGAAAAAATCAGTATTCATATTATTGGTTTTGCAAAAATGGCCGGCGATATAGCCGAGGGCGCAAAAGGGGTTGTATTATTTTTTGCCATTGCAATTGCGTTTACTTTTGTCATGGTATGGCTATTTTGTGGTAGCTTAAAACTCACTATTTTACCGATTGTGTGTTCAATTATTGCGGTAATTTGGCAGTTAGGATTGCTTTCTAGTTTAGGCTTTGGTCTTGATCCTATGTCTATCTTAGTGCCATTTTTAGTGTTCGCTATTGGCGTAAGCCACGGTGTGCAGATGATTAACGCCATTGGTAAAAAGGTTGCTGAAGGTAAGTCTACAACAATATGTTGCCAATCAAGCTTTAGAGCTTTACTTGTGCCTGGCGGGATTGCGTTGTTATCTGATACGGTTGGCTTTTTAACCCTATTAACCATTGATATCGGTATTATTCGTGAACTTGCTATTACAGCGAGTTTAGGTGTGGCAGTGATTATATTTACTAATCTGATTTTGTTGCCAGTGTGGGCATCGTATATGCGCTTTGAAAACAGCATCCATATTCAATCAGGTGATGCTAATAAACCGAACATACTTGATGCAATGCGCGATTTATTAGTTAAAGCAACCGATCCAAAAACAGCAAAAGTTATTATTGGTTTCACTTTGGTTTTATTTGCACTGGGCTATTGGCAAGCAGATAAAATGCGTATTGGTGATTTACATGCAGGAGCACCATCCTTGCACCAAGATGCACGTTACAACCAAGATACTTTCTTAATATCGGACAAATACACAATTTCATCTGATATTCTTAAAGTCATTGTAGAGGCTTACCCTGCAGCGTGTACCGAGCATGACGTCATGGAGCGTATATCACGCTTTCAATATAAAGTTGAAAATTTAGCCGGTGTACAATCAGCGGTCAGCCTAAGTTCAGTGGCACAGTCAGTTAATGCCGGTTATAACGAGGGCAATTTAAAATGGCAAAGTTTGCCGCGCAATTCTGCCAGTTTGGTGCAGTCAACCTCTCGCGTTGAAACCAGCACAGGGTTATTAAACGGTGATTGTTCAGTAATGCCCGTGATTATATTTTTAGATGATCACAAAGCACAAACTATTGATAACGTTATTGCAAAAGTAAAACAATTTGCTGTAGAAGAGGGCACAGATAAACTTGCTTTCAAATTGGCATCAGGCCCTGTAGGTGTAATGGCAGCAACTAACGAGTCTGTTTCAGCTGCACAAATCCCTATGATGCTCTATGTTTATGGTGCGGTGATTATTTTATGCTTACTAAGTTTTAAGAGCGTAAAAGCAACTATTGCAGTGGTATTACCTTTGTACATAGTATCAACCCTTGCACAAGCACTTATGGTACAACTTGAGATTGGTCTAACTGTTTCAACTTTACCAGTAATTGCTTTGGGTGTAGGTATTGGTGTTGATTACGGTATTTATATTTTGTCATCAATGATGGGGCAGTTAAAACAAAACGTGCCACTGAGTATTGCTTATCGTAATGCATTAGTTGAACGTGGGAGTGCGGTGTTATTTACCGGTATTACGTTAGCAATTGGTGTTAGTACGTGGATTTTTTCTGATTTGAAGTTCCAAGTTGATATGGGAATTCTGCTTACCTTCATGTTTTTAGTAAATATGTTGGGTGCAGTGTTACTTTTACCTGCAATTGGCAGCTTGCTCTGGACTGACCAGAAAAAATAAGGTGAATAAATTTGCTCCTAAATGGCCAGTAATGGCCATTTATATCTATATTTTGTGAATAGATGACCAAATAGCTGAAATGCTTAAAATGTTTTCATCGAAAAGGCTGTTTATTAGTTTTAAAAGGGTTAGAATTTAACTGACTCCACGCTAATAAATGGCTGTACAAATATTCTGCTAAACTAGCAGTGATAGATTAAGGAACATACAATGACACGAAATGAAGGCCAAGCCTCGGTTATTTTAGATAACGTCTGTAAGCTTATCCAGAAAAAAGTTCGCGCTGATAATGTGTTACTCGTTGAGAAATTCGCCAAAGCCTTGTACAGCAATATGTCTAAAGAGGATTTGGCAAATCGCAACGACAGTGACTTATATGGTGCTGCACTCAGCCTTTGGAATTCGCTAGAAAAAAATACATCAGATGACGCAGTTATTCGCGTTTTCAACCCTGAAGTGGCTAAAGATGGCTGGCAGTCATCACATACCATTGTAGAGATCATTGCTAAAGACATGCCGTTTTTAGTGGACTCTGTACGAATGGCCATGACACGAGAAAACATTGCCTCTCATTTACTTCTTCATAGCCCGCTGAAAATTCAACGTGATAAGAACGATAAAATATCAGGGTTATCAAGCTTAAAAGCAGAGCAAGAATCAACATCAACAAAAACTGTATTCTTCATAGAAATTGACCGTCAAACAGATGCAACTGTTATTGAGTCTTTCAAAAAAGAACTTGAATCAGTACTCGTTGATGTATCGATTGCGGTTGAAGATTGGCAGCCTATTCGCGAAAAATTAATCGCGGTAAGCAAAAGTTTGCCTAAAAGCCATAAAGATAAAAGTGATAACGAAATAAATGAAACCGTTGAATTTTTAGATTGGTTAGTGAAAGACAATTTCACATTAATGGGTTATCGCCAATATGAACTTTCACCAGTTCAGGGCGACTATCAATTAAAGGGTAAAATGGATACCAGCTTAGGGTTAATGAAAAACTCTGATGCTGAGCATACACGTTTGCTTTCTGAGTTACCTGAAGTGGCGCGCCAAGAGGCACGCAGTAGCAACCTATTAATTTTAACTAAAACTAATTCATTGTCTCGCGTTCACCGTCCAGCTTACATAGATTATGTGGGTGTAAAACGTTTTGATGACAAAGGCAATGTTATTGGTGAAGATCGTTTCATAGGTTTGTTTTCATCAAACTTTTACAACAATAGCGCTGCTGATGTACCGGTTCTTAAAAGTAAAATTAATCGTATTATGGATATGTGTGACTTCGCTAAAGGGACACATGCATACAAAGCCGTATTAAATATATTAGAAACTTACCCACGTGACGAACTGGTTCAAGCTCGAGAGAATGAGTTACTTGAAGTTGCCATGGGCGTATTGCAAATACAAGAACGCGACATGTGTCGTTTATTTGTTCGTAAAGATGCATATGGTCGTTTTTTATCATGCATGGTTTATGTACCTCGAGAGCGTTATAACACAGCGCTTCGTCGCGAAACGCAGGCTATTTTAGCCAACGCATTTAATTCTGACGTTAAAGTCGAATTTACTACCTATTTCTCTGAGTCTACACTGGCGCGTACCCATTACACTGTTCGTGTGACCGACAACAATATTGAATTTAACGTGAAAGACATAGAAAACAACCTAATAGAAGCCGCTCGTACTTGGGAAGATAAATTACAATCAGCCTTACTTGAATCTGCTGGTGAGGCCCGTGGTAATGAATTAAACCGTAAATATTGCAATGCCTTTGCACGCTCATACAAAGAAGAAGTATTACCTAGCGCTGCAGTGGTCGATATTGAAAAGCTAGAAATGCTAAGCGATGATAACAAGTTAGAAATGTTGTTCTATCGCCCACAAGAAGAAGCAAGCAGCAATATTGTGCGTTTAAGCTTATTCCATAAAGATGAGCCAATTCATTTATCTGACGTTATGCCAATGCTTGAAAACTTTGGTCTACGTGTTGTAGGTGAAACGCCATACTCGGTTAAAACTAGTGATGGTGGCGTAAATTGGGTCATGGATTTCTCTATGCTAATTGACAGCAAAGGGATGGCTGATTTTGATAAGATCTCTGCACGTTTTCGCGCTGCATTAACCAGTGTATGGGCAAACTGTTTAGAAAACGATGGCTTTAACCGTCTAGTGTTAATGGGTGGTTTAACGGGTCGTGAATCATCAATTTTACGTGCATACGCAAAATACATGCGCCAAATAGGGGTTACTTTCTCGCAAACGTATATTGAAAGTACCTTTGCAAATTACCCGCATATTGCCGCTAAAATTGTTAACTTATTCTCTAAAAAGTTCTCTGTAAAAAGCCCTGCAAGTGCTAAAACACTTGAAAAACTAGGCTTAGAAATTTATGCAGAGTTAGAAAACGTAGCGAACCTTGATGATGATCGTATTATCCGTTTATACGTTGATATGATTGTTGCTACATTACGTACTAACTACTTCCAAAAAGATGCTGAAGGCAAATTTAAGTCTTACATCTCACTTAAAATTCAGCCAAGTTTAATTCCAGAAGTCCCACTACCTGTACCAGCGTTTGAGATATTTGTTTATTCTCCACGTGTTGAAGGTGTGCATTTACGCTTTGGTAAAGTTGCCCGTGGTGGATTGCGTTGGTCAGATCGTCGTGAAGATTTCCGTACAGAAGTACTTGGCTTAGTTAAAGCGCAACAAGTGAAAAATACCGTGATTGTGCCGGTAGGCTCAAAAGGTGGATTTGTATGTAAACAACTACCTAGTGAACGTGAAGCGTTTATTAAAGAAGGCCAAGAATGTTATAAAATATTCATTCGTGGTTTATTAGATATCACAGATAATATTGACCGTGGTGAAATTGTACCTGCTGTTGATGTTACACGCCATGATGAAGACGATGCGTACCTAGTAGTAGCAGCGGATAAAGGCACTGCAACATTCTCTGATATTGCCAATGGTATCGCAAACGAATATAACTTCTGGCTAGGTGATGCGTTTGCATCAGGTGGTTCTGTAGGTTATGACCATAAGAAGATGGGTATTACAGCTCGTGGCGCTTGGGAGTCTGTAAAACGTCATTTCCGTGAAATGGATATTAACTGTCAAACCACAGATTTTACAGCAGTTGCTATCGGGGATATGGCCGGTGATGTATTTGGTAATGGTATGTTGTTATCAAAGCACATTCGTTTGCAAGTGGCGTTTAACCATCTACATATTTTTGTTGATCCAAATCCAGATGCAGCGGCTTCTTATCCAGAGCGCGAACGTTTATTTAATTTACCACGTTCATCATGGGAAGATTACAATAAAGAGCTAATTTCAAGCGGCGGTGGTATTTTCTCGCGTGCTGCTAAGTCGATTACGCTGACCCCTGAGATGAAGAAAATGTTAGGCACTAAAAAAGCCAGCATGACACCGAATGAATTGATCAAAGCATCATTAATGATGGATCATGATTTACTTTGGAATGGTGGTATAGGGACTTACATCAAGCATTCGAAAGAAACGGATGCCGATGTAGGGGACCGTGCTAATGATGCGTTGCGTATTAACGGTAAAGATCTTGGTGCTAAAATATTTGGCGAAGGCGGTAACTTAGGTGCAACCCAATTAGGTCGTATTGAATTTGCAGCTCAAGGCGGTCGTGTAAATACTGACTTCATCGATAACGTGGGTGGGGTTGCGTGTTCAGATAACGAAGTAAATATTAAAATTTTACTCAATGGTTTAGTTGCTGAAGGCGACTTAACGCGTAAGCAACGTGATGAGTTACTTTACTCAATGACCGATGAAGTGTCTGAATTAGTACTTAAAGATTGTTATCGTCAAACACACACTTTATCGATTACTCAATCTAAAGGAACCTCAACACTTAAAGAAAAAATTCGCTTTATACATGCACTTGAAAAAGACGGCAAGTTAGACCGTGCAATTGAGTTTATTCCTACCGATGAAGAGTTGGCAGAGCGCGCCGCTGCAGGTAAAGATTTAACACGCCCTGAGCTATCTGTATTAGTTTCTTACGCGAAAATGGTGCTAAAAGAGTCTTTGGTAACGGATGAAATTACTGAGAATCCATATTACCGTCAGTTATTAGTTAAATCATTCCCGCGCCCATTACGTGAGAAGTTTAATGATGCTATGGATAATCATCCACTACGCAAAGAGATTATTGCCACTAAGTTAGCAAATAATATTGTTAATGATATGGGCTTAAACTTTATGGTGCGAATGAATGAAGAAACCGGTGCAAACGAAGCTGAAATTGCATTGTGTTATTCAATCGCAAGTGAAATTTTCCAAATGCGTGAAACATGGTTATCTATTAGTGATTTAGATAATAAAATACCATCGAACGTACAAACAGAAATGTTATACCAGTTACGTCGTACAGTTCGTCGCGCTACACGTTGGTTCCTTCGTCATCGCACCAAAGCACAATCAATTGAGCAAGCGATTGAAATTTTCTCACCAACATTTGCCGATTTAAGTGAAAACTTAACTAAATACATCGTTAAAACAGAAAGCGATCGTATTGTAAGTGCCCGTGAAGAACTAACACAAAGCGGTGTACCTACAGATATCGCACAGCGCATTGTGTCGTTATCAAGCTTGTTCTCGGTAATGGATTTAACGCAAATTGCTCAAAACTCTAATCGTAAAATCGATATGGTGTCGCACACTTACTTTAAATTAGGTGCGCAAATGGGACTACATTGGTTCTTAGATCAAATCACTAATCAACCGGTTTCTAACCATTGGCAGGCATTAGCGCGTGCATCATATCGTGAAGAGTTAGATTGGCAGCAACGCACCTTGTCAGAAGTGGTATTAAACAGCTTTGAAGGTGAAAGCAGTGATGTAGATGGTCAAATTGAACAATGGATGGATAGTCAAGATCTGTTACTTCAACGTTGGAAGCAAATGTTGACAGAGTTTAAAACATCGCAAAGTCACGATTTTGCTAAGTTCTCAGTGGCATTAAGAGAGCTCATGTTACTTGGTCACAACTGTGATACATCAGCAAAGTAACAAACTGCTAATGATTAAAACTAATCGTTAAACAGTTTTTGTTATATAATACCTCAGCCTTGTCTGAGGTATTTTTTTGTCTACAATTTTAAGAGGATTATATTCATGTTCTACGATTTAGCTCGCCGTTTTATGTTTACCCGTGATGCGGAGTGGGCCCATGATTTTGCTCTTAATAACTTACGTCGCTTTGCTAACACGCCATTAAGTGCTGCATGGTCACAAAGCGTGGCAAATAAACCAGTGAACTTTTTAGGCCTCGAATTTAAAAATCCATTAGGGCTTGCTGCAGGCCTTGATAAAAATGCGGAGTGTATTGAGGCATTCGCTCAAATGGGTTTTGGCTTTGTAGAAGTGGGTACAGTAACACCGCGTCCTCAAGCGGGGAACGATAAGCCGCGGATATTCAGGTTGCCGCAGTCAAATGCGATTATTAATCGTATGGGCTTTAATAACAAAGGTGTTGATAATTTAGTTAACAATGTTAAAGCAGCTAAATACGATGGTATTTTAGGTATCAATATTGGTAAAAATAAAGATACACCAAATGAGCAGGGCAAAGATGATTACATTCACTGTATGCGTAAAGTGTTTGAGCATGCATCATACATCACTGTAAACATTTCATCACCCAATACCCCAGGCTTACGAGACCTGCAATATGGCGCAGCATTAGATGACTTATTACAAAGCTTGAAAAACGAACAGCTTGATTTAATTGCCAAGCATAATAAGCATGTGCCTATGTTGGTGAAAATTGCACCAGACCTAGATCCAATTCAAATTGAACAAGTGAGCGAGTCACTGTTAAATAATAAAATTGATGGTGTTATAGCCACAAATACCACCTTAGAGCGTAGCTTAGTGCAAGGTCAGCAGTATGCTGATGAGGCAGGCGGTTTATCAGGAGCGCCAGTTAGGGAGCGTTCCACCCATGTTGTTTCTGAACTCAAGCGTTTAACAAACAATCAGTTACCTATTATTGGTGTGGGTGGTATTGATGATGCTCAATCAGCAAAAGAAAAATTTAATGCGGGTGCAGATTTAGTTCAAGTTTATACCGGTTTTATATACAAAGGACCGCAATTGGTCAAGTCGATCATTAACGACTTATAAGGATCAGTTATGTAAGCTTTTGATCGTTCGATAAATGTTCTAAAAAGACGTTTTAAAAATGGTCAAAAGCAGCTATACTCTAAGCTTATTGTCTTATTTTATTTTTTAAGTACTAAGTAGGGAGGAGCAAATGTTACAAGCGTCAAAGCAATGGCAGTGGATAGCGTGTGCTGAAAAAAACCGCTTACTGCTTGATTTAAATGACGATATGCAACTTCGTACACCTTATAAGCTTAGACAGCTCACCGATTGTGCTTTTGAAAACCCATACTTCAGCCTTGAAGATGCAGCCTTTTATGAGCAAGTTTATTATTACCTTGCGCAGTTTAATTTATGGAATCCTGCCCAGTTATGCCAAATAGCGCTCAATGCAACGGCAGTTAAATTTCAATTAAAACCAGTGTTGGCAAAAAGTTGGTTTTTTAAACCGTATACTGGCAGTACACCAAGTACTGAAGCGGTTATTAATTTAAGCTCAGAATCACAAACTGGCGAGTTTTTAATTATAGAGCATTGTCCAGATGCTTCTGTGTGCATTAATTTAAGCGAAACCTTTGCACTAGATGACAATCTATCACTTGCCCAGTTTGAAGTTATCCGCGTTTTAAACAACCGAGTTCACCCCTTAATTACCTCACAGTACGATAGCCAAACAGCTTAGCCTAATTTAGTCTTTGAGGCTTGTTTAAGGCGTATTTGTACGCAAACCTATGTTATAATCCCGCGCAATTAGCTATTAAGGGTTTTTACTTTGCAATTTATCGCACTTACTTCTATCGGAATCGAAAATTTATTGGTTGATGAACTTACAGAACTTGGCGCTACGGTGTCAAAGCAAACTGTGGGTTCTGTTCGCTTTGAGGCTGACTCATTGCTAGCGCAAAAAGTGTGTTTATCTACACGCTTTGCTACGCGTGTACTTATGCTTATTGAAGAAAAAGAAGGCGTAAATGACAAAGACAGCTTGTACAAATTTGCACGCTTACAACCTTGGCAAGAATGGTTTGGCCCAACACAAACTTTTGCTGTTGATTTTAATGGCACAAACGATTCACTTAAAAATACCCAGTTTTCTGGTTTAGTAATTAAAGATGCGATTGTTGATTACTTTAACGATTTATTTGAACAGCGACCAAACGTAGATAAGCAAGATGCCAATGTGCGAGTGGTTGCACGTTTAAACCGTCACGGCGTTTCACTTTATATTGATTACTCAGGGCCGCGTTTATCAGAGCGTGGTTACCGTCAAGGTCAAGGCAAAGCACCCATAAAAGAGCATTTAGCTGCGGCAATAATAAAACGTAGTGGCTGGCTCGAAAATGTCAATCAACCACTATTCGATCCATGTTGTGGTGCTGGCACTATTTTAATAGAAGCGGCTGGAATGGCACGTAATGAAGCGCCTGGGTTATTCCGTGAAGGATTTGCGTTTGAGCGTTTACCCAGCTTTAGAGTGGCAAAATTCAAAGAACTTAAAGAGCAACTTTTAGCGAATATCACCGACCCTAAATTATGGTTAATTGGCCATGATTACGATGCACAAGTACTTGATAAAGCGATTGCTAATGCGCAGCGTGCTGAGCTTGATACGGTGATTAAATTTAAGCAAAGCGATGCGACAAAACTGACGAGCGTTGCAAAATTGCCGGGTGTTGTTATTTCTAACTTACCTTATGGTGAGCGTATTGGTTCTATGGCTGAACTTGTAAACCTGCATCGTAGTCTAGGTGTTGGTTTTAAAAAGCACTTTAATCATTGGAAACTCGCTCTACTGGGCATGGATGAAAGTCTGTTTAAATTACTTAAATTAGTGAAGCAAAAACGCTATAAATTTAAAAATGGCCCCCTTGATGTTGAATTAAACCTGTATCAGCTTGATGACAAGCAAGTCAGCCTTACCTCTGATGACAAACCCGCTTTAAACTTCGAAGGCTCGATGGCGTTTGCTAATCGCCTGAAAAAGAACAAGCAAGGTTTAAAAAATTGGCTTAAGCAAAATCAAGTCCATGCGTATCGTGTTTACGATGCAGATATTCCTGAATACAACGTTGCGGTTGATATTTATGGTGACTCGGCGGTTATTTTTGAATACGCAGCACCGAAAGAGATTGATGAAAAAACTTCAGAGAAGCGTTTACAAGATGTTATTAGCTTAACAGCACAACAACTTGATATTGCACCTGAAAATATTGCTGTAAAAGTACGTAAAAAACAAAAAGGTGAAGAGCAATATACACCCATGGCCAAGCAAAATAGAACCATGGTAGTAGAAGAGTTTGGTGCTAAGTTTAAAGTTAACTTATTTGATTACTTAGATACAGGGCTATTTTTAGATCACCGCCTTGCGCGTCGTTACATTCAAGAAAATGCTAAAGATAAGCGCTTTTTAAACCTGTTTGCATACACAGGAACCGCCTCAGTACATGCAGCCATTGGTGGCGCAAAAGCGATTACAACCGTTGATTTGTCTAAAACCTATTTAAAGTGGGGTCAAGATAACTTTGCGCTTAACGATATTAGCAATACGCGTTATCGTTTTGAGCAAGCAGATTGTTTAAAATGGCTAGAGTATGCACAAGGGCAGTATGACCTGATCTTTTTAGATCCGCCTACTTTTTCAAATTCTAAACGAATGAAGGACGCGTTTGATGTACAAAACGACCACATTAAGCTGTTAACTTGGGTTAAAAAGATATTGAGCCCATCGGGTACGCTAATATTCTCTAATAATAAACGCGGTTTTGTAATGGATGAAGTTGGCTTAATGGGCTTAGGGTTAAAAGCAGAAAATATCTCTGATAAAACCTTATCTCCTGACTTTAAACGCAATAAAAAAATACACAATAGCTGGTTAATTAAACATGGCTAAGTGGATTTTATATCACACCGACGGCTGCCACTTGTGCGAGCAAGCAGAGCAGCTGTTAAAACCGTTACTTTCATCAACTGATGAATTACAACTTATTGATATTATGAGCGATGACGCATTAATTTTAGAGTATCAAATAAGCATTCCGGTTTTAAAAAATCAACAAGGCCAACAATTATTTTGGCCTTATACTGCACCTCAGGCGCAGCAGTTTTTAGCGCAAGCAGAATAAGAGTAAAGATTAACTATGGATTTAATTAGAATTTCAAAAGCACAATTAGCTTACGGTACACACCCATTACTTGATAATGCAGATGCAGTAATCGAAAGTGGCGAACGTGTGTGTATTGTAGGTCGCAATGGTGCAGGTAAATCAACGCTTTTAAAAGTACTCGACGGTCAAGTAATACTTGATGATGGCGAAATAAACCAAGTTGGTAGTTTAAAAATATCGCGTTTAGAGCAAGATCCGCCTAAAGGGGCAAGTGGCACTGTATTTGATTATGTTGCCCAAGGTATGCCCGAAATTGCTAACTTACTGATTGATTTTCATCATGTAAGCACACAACTGCAGACAGATTGCACTGATCAACTATTAAATAAATTAGAGCGTTTGTCTAATAAATTAGAGGCGGCAGATGGCTGGCGTTTTGATAGCCGAATTCAGCTTGTACTTACTCAATTAGAGCTAACTCCTGATGCGAAACTTGAGTCGCTTTCTGGTGGTTGGTTACGTAAAGTTGCATTAGCGCGCGCTTTAGTGAGTGAGCCTGATTTATTACTGCTCGATGAGCCTACTAACCACTTGGATATGACAAGTGTAATGTGGTTAGAGCAATTCCTAAAAGAATTTAAAGGCGGCATTGTATTTATATCTCATGACCGTGCATTTATTCGAGCTGTTGCTACACGTATTTTAGATTTAGATCGCGGTAAGCTAATTTCTTATCCTGGTGATTATGCCACTTACTTAGAACAAAAAGCGCATGATTTAAAAGTAGAAGAAACACAAAATGCATTGTTTGATAAACGCTTAGCGGAAGAAGAAGCGTGGATCCGCCAAGGTGTTAAAGCTCGTCGAACCCGTAATGAAGGCCGTGTTCGTGAGCTGAAACAATTACGTAATGAACGTAAACAACGTGTGGAACAAGTAGGTAAAACTGATTTCAATATCGAAACAGCTGATCGTTCAGGTAAACTAGTATTTGAAGCTAAACACCTAAATCATGCATTTAAAGACAAAGTGATAGCAGATGATTTCTCTACCTTAGTGATGCGTGGCGATCGTATTGGTTTGGTGGGGCCTAATGGTATTGGTAAAACAACGCTATTAAAATTGTTGTTTGGTGATTTAAAAGCAGACAGTGGTGAAATAAAGCAAGGTGTTAACTTAGAGTTTGCATATTTCGATCAGTACCGTGAGAAGCTTGATGAAGAAGCAACCGTTCAAGATAACGTTGCTGAAGGTAAGCAAGAAGTGATGATGGGCGGACGCTCACGTCACGTGTTAGGCTATTTACAAGACTTTTTATTTCCGCCAGCACGTGCTCGTACACCGGTAAAAGCACTTTCAGGTGGTGAGAAAAACAGGTTGTTATTAGCCAAGTTATTTTTGAAACCTTCAAATATATTAGTGCTCGATGAGCCTACCAATGACTTAGATATAGAAACATTAGAGCTCCTTGAGGATATTATTAACCAATATCAAGGTACTGTGCTTATAGTAAGCCACGACCGAGAGTTTATTGATAATACCTGTTCGAGTGTTTGGGCATTTGAAGGTAACGGCAAAGTCACTGATATAGTTGGTGGCTACAGTGATTATGAAGCGTATACCAACTATTTGGCGGAGCAGAACAAAGAGTTGCAAAAGCAGCCAGTCAAAAAAGTTGAAAAAACAGAGCCAACGCCAGTTAAAAGCAATAACAAAGCAAATAAACTCTCTTACAAATTAAAACTTGAACTAGAGCAACTACCTAATAAAATGGAGCAACTTGAAGCTAAGCTTGAAAAACAACAAGAACGAGTAAGTCACGAAGACTTTTTCAAGCAAGACAGTGATATAACAGCCAAGGAATTGAACCATTTAGCCCAACTTGAGTCTGACCTTGAAGCCGCTTTTGAGCGTTGGGAAGAACTTGAAGAATTAAAGAATCAGTAGTAAGGAATAAAATGAAATATAAATTACTCGCGGCCAGTGTTTTGGCTACACTGAGTACATCAGCATTGAGTGCAACGTACCAGTTAACCGAATTAGGTGACTTTGAAGCTGCAAAACATACATATGTTACTGATGTGAGTGAAAGTGGCCATGTCATTGGCGTTGCTAATGGCTTATACAACCTACCTATTGATATTAGTTATATTGATTTTACAGAAAGTTCAATCAATAGTGCTTACGACGCGGAAGTGGCAAGGTTTAAAGAAATTGACAAAGAAATAACCTTTACGCTTGATGACATAGAAAATAACGATGCGATTTACACTAATGCTGATGCGCATACTTTTATGGTTCGTTTTTTATCAAACTTGTCATCTAACTTTGAGTATCAAAAAATCAGTTCAATTATTGCTACAAATTATAATAGTGGTGTAATAACTGAGCAGCCTTTATTTGATATCGCTTCTGTTGATTACGACGGTCTGACCCGCTCGACAAGTAATTTTTATAATGGCGTTGCAGAAGACGGAACGACTGTTGGCTGGGGCAGTGCTCCTTTTGATAAAGTGAGTTTTACACCAGATGGCGATACAGAGGAAGAAACGTGGTTTACCCGTGACTTCATAGAACGTGGGATTTTAATATCTGCAGATGGTGTTGAAGTGCCGTTTGTTCCAGAATTTACTGAACACGGTGGGACTAGTAAAGCATCTGATATTGTTGCCACTGACACAGGTTACATTGTTGTTGGTAATGTATCGGTCAGTATTCCTGCTGAGAGACAAACCACAATTACTGATAATTGTGATGGCCTTGATGAGCCGGTAATGGCCTGTATTGAATCACTTAACAGTCGAAGTACGCGTGGTTTATTCAATAAAACAGCGGTTAAATGGACTCTAGATAGTGCCTATAATGTGACTTCAACAGAGCTGTTGGGTTTAGCGCTTACTCCAGAAGAAGATGAGGACACTAATCCTTTTATTAGTAATGCATTAGCGGTTAATAAAAATGATGTAGCGGTCGGTTTTTCGAACACTCGTTATTTTGATAGAGATTCGACAATTTTAACTATGCCGACTTATTTTAAAGACGGTGAAGTGGTTGATTTTATAAACCAGCAAGATGATTGGCAAGCTGGTAAAGCATTCGCGATAAATGATAATGACATTGTGGTTGGTTATGCTTCAAAAGGTATTGAAGGTAGTTTAATCGCCAAGTTCTTTCATCATAATATAAATACTAATACGACCGTATTTCCTGAAGATTATTTTACTAGCTCAAACTCATACGCGAATGACATTAATAACCAAGGTTACATCGTAGGTGAGGGTGAGGTTGGTGATACAGCCAGCACAAGACGCTCAGAAGCCTTTATTTATAAAATTGGCGATGACAAAATCACAAACTTAAATAGTTTACTACCTTGTTTTGACAGTGATGGTGAGACTAGTTTTAGTTATAAAATGGTAGAAGCGAAATCAATCAACGAAAACAATGAGGTATTTGGTGTAGCAACTAAAACGGTTGAAAAGTTAAATTCACGAGGCGAAGTTGTAACTGATATTAATGGCAATATTCAATATGAAAGTGTTGCTGTTGCGGTAAAACTTTCACCGATTGCTAATGGTGAAGTTGAAAACTGTAAAGCTCCAGATACAGAGTTTTATGAACGTAGCTCAGCCAGTTTCTCATGGTTTGGTTTACTATTGCTGCCATTAGTTGGATTAAGACGCGTTTTTCGTTTCTAGGTAATGCTATTCGTTTATAAAAAACCAACTTGTTAAGTTGGTTTTTTTTTGTCTATATTAAGGTAAAGAGCAGCCCTTTATGGAGAACTAGGCGCTAGTTATTTCTAGATATCCAAGCTTTTCTTACTGAGCGGCGCCAAATCAAGTCAATACCAAAATAGCCAATCACACTGGCAATAGATGCACACACAAGCGAACCCACTAAAAAAGCGGGGCCAATTGTCGTTAAACTTTCTATAAACCATGCCCAACTTGCTTCAAACGCAAAATGTTGCTCAGGTTGATTTAGCACTAATGTACCAACCAAGTACGAGCCGTAAAAGATAGGTGGCATTGTAAGTGGGTTAGTGATCCACACTAAAGCAACTGATATAGGCAAATTAACTCTTAAGATTATGGCTGCGGCAGCGGCTAGCACCATTTGAAAAGGAACAGGGATGAATGCAAAGAAAAGTCCAACGGCAAAAGCACCGCGTGCTGAGCGTCGATTTAAATGCCAAAGGTTAGCATCATGCAAAAGACGACCAAATATTTTTAGTGATTTGTGATGTCTAATTTTATTTGGATCAGGTAAAAACCGTTGGATCGTTTTTTTAGCCATTTAAAGCAACCATTTACGTCTGTGTGGATGAGTCTTGGATTTGTTGTCGGTGTCGTTATTACCGTGTTTTATTATCAAACCCTTGAATTTACAATTATCACAATTTCAATCCTCATTGTGAGCACGTATTTTAAGCCGTTTTTAACTGTATTGTTAGGCTTTATTTGCGGTATTTGCTGCGTAGCAGCACATTTTATCTTGTTTTATTCATTTGAGTTACCTAAACAGCACGAAAAATATGCTTATTCAGTCGATGTTGTTGTAGAAGAGGTTATTTCTGCTACACCTCCCCAATATGTAAAAGTTAAATTAACGCGTTTGGAAGACAGTGAATATAGTCACTTTAGGGCACCTTATGCCTTATTAAGTATCAATTTTGCACAACCAATTCATTCTGGTGATGCTTTTAATGCTCAAGTGAGACTTAAAAACTATAGATCCATTAAGAATTTTACTGTTTTTGATAATCAGCTTTATGCTTTTACACAAAAGATAGCGTTTAAAGGTACAGTGCTCAATAAACAGCTTAATATTAAAAGCTCTCAAAAAAGTAATGCCGTTTCAGCCTATAGAGTTTATGTCATAAAGTTGGTAAATAATGCTGAGCTTAATTGGCTCTATTATACGTTGTTAACTGGCGATAAGTCTTTAATGACATTCGAGCATAAAGAGTTAATGCAGAGTCTTGGGTTAAGTCATTTATTAGCCATTTCTGGGTTACATATCTCTCTAGTGTTTGGTTTTTGTTATTTTGTCACACGGTTTTGTCTTAAGTTGGTTAAACCTGAACTAAATCAAGCATTAAATGTTTCTATTGTTTATAGCGCTGTTGGTTTTGTTGTAGCTTTTATTTATGTTTATTTAAGTAATTTTATCATTTCTGCAACCCGCGCTTTAATTATGTTGGGCTGTTATTTGCTACTTTATTATTTGGCAAAGCAGTCATTGAGGTGGCGCAGTATTTTATTCGCACTGGTCATTATTTTAGCGATTAACCCATTTAGTGTATTAAACCCAGGGCTTTACTTTTCGTTTTTAGCAGTATGTATTATTTTTATTGTTTTAAAGCAATTTCCGCTTCGGGGTAACTCATTACTAGCCAATATACGAACATTATTTATTATTCAACTGGGATTATTTATTGGCTTATTACCCTTGTCATTATACTTTTTTAATGGTGTGAGTTTAGCGGGTTTAGTTTTAAATCTAGTCGCTATTCCCATTTTATCTTTTGTATTAATGCCTGCTTTATTTTTAAGTGTGTTACTGGGATTATTAACCGATTGGTACGCATTTATCGTATTATATGATTTTCCATTGGCCTATTTTTACCAAATGCTGCAGGCAATACCTCAGCAGGTACGTTGGCTTAATGTCGGACAGATAAGTATGACCACCGTGGTGGCGCTTTATAGTGTTGTTCCTCTACTTTATTTTATTGAGCTTCGCTTACTAGCCTGCATTCCGATTTTGACTTTGCTTTTTAACTATTACTTTACGCAAAGCAGCCTTTGGCAGTTAAACGTATTTGATGTAGGCCACGGCTTAATGGTACTGATAGAAAAAGATAAACATGCGTTTATTTATGATTTTGGCCCGAGTTATTTTAATCGCTTTAGTCGTGTCACTAGTGTGTTACTACCCTATATTAATGCTCATAACCTAACAGTAACTAACTCGATTGTAAGCCATCAAGATAACGACCATGCAGGAGGCGTTGCGTACTTTAAAAAAGCCGGTTATGCATGGAGCTTGGATTATTTTCATCCAAGTGGTGTATATAAAGACTGCATAGCGACAAAAATAGACTTTCAAGGCTTGAGTATTCAAACCTTTTCAAAAGATGAGTTTAATAACCGTAATGATAATTCCTGTGTTGTTAAAGTCTCAAGTGCAAACCATAGTGTGCTTCTCACTGGTGATATATCAAAGGCGAGGGAGTCTAAATTAATTAAACAAGGGCATGATTTACAAAGTACCGTTTTGTTAAGTCCTCATCACGGCAGTGATAGCTCTTCCAGTGTCGAGTTTATCGAGGCCGTAAACCCAACACTTGTGATTCATTCAAGTGCGTATCAAGGCCAGTGGCAATTTCCAAGTAAAGCGGTAGTTAAGCGTTACAATAAAATAAACGCCAAACAATATAGCACCGGTGATGTAGGACAAATTCGGGTTGATTTTTATGCTAAACACTTAGAGCTGAGTACCGCAAGAGGGGCGGAAAGTTATTGGTTTATCAAAGATTGACGTTTTGTTTTGCTGTTGCTAAGGATACAATAGGGGCTGTTACTGGTTTTAGAGAGTGTTATGGAACAAAGTACTACACAAATATATAAACGGCTTGTTTCTTACGTTGGCGCTTATAAGTCGATTGCCATCGTCGCGATTATAGGAATGATAGGTTATTCAGGTATGGATGCATTATTCATTCAACTGATGAAGCCGTTTATCGATGAAGGTTTAAACGAGCGTAACAGCCAGGTACTTACTTATGCGCCATTTGTGGTTATTGCGCTGGTTATCGGGCGTGGCGTATTTAACTTTATGTCATCTTACTGTTTAAGCTATGTAGGCTCACAAGTCGTGAGGGCGCTGCGCCAAGAATTGTTTGAACACATTTTACACTTACCGGTATCGTTTCATGATAAAAACTCAACCGGCGATTTGATTTCTAAAATCACCTTTGACACCGAGCAAGTTCAACAAGCAATCACCAAAGCACTGCTTATTGTTGTGCGTGAAGGCGCTTTTGTGGTGTTTTTACTCGCTGTGATGTTTTATACCAGTTGGCAGTTGTCGTTAATATTTTTAGTTATTATCCCGCTTGTGGCTATCATAGTAGCTGTGGTATCTAAACGTTTTCGTCATATCTCGAAAAATATTCAGTCAGCGATGGGACAAGTTACCCGTAGTTCAGAGCAAATGCTCAGTGGTCACAAAGTGATCCATGGCTTTGGTGGGCAAACACAAGAAATTGATCAATTTTCTAAAATTAATAATCATAACCGCCAACAACGTATCAAGATGGATGCGACTAAAGCGCTAAGTGTCTCTATTATTCAAATTTTGGCTGCTAGTGCTATGGCTGTTATTTTATGGGTTGTGTCGATGCCCTCTATGATAGACAGCATTAGCTCTGGGGATTTTGTCGTACTCATCTCCTCGATGATGATGTTACTACGCCCATTAAAGCAACTTGCCAATGTAAACAGTGATCTACAGCGAGGTATTTCAGCTGCTCAGAGTGTTTTTTTAGTGTTAGATGAAGAAATTGAAAAAGACACGGGCACCTTTTCGGTTGATAAGGTAAAAGGGCATATTGAGGTGAAAAATGTGACCTTTAAATACCCAACCAAGGATGAAGCCGTGCTTAACGATTTATCACTGAACATAAAAGCCGGTGAGAGTATTGCCCTTGTTGGCCGCTCTGGCTCGGGTAAATCGACTATTTCTAACTTGTTACCCCGATATTATGACTTAGAAGCGCCAAGCGAAATTTTACTCGATGGCATTGCTCTTAATGAATATAAGCTTACTGATCTTCGCCGTCAATTTGCGTTAGTGTCGCAACAAGTGGTGCTATTTAATGACACGATTGCCAATAATATTTGTTATGGTTTACAACGCGAAATCTCTATCGAAGAGCTTCATGACGTTGCAAAACAAGCCCATGTGTGGGAGTTTGTAAAAGACTTACCTGAGCAACTTAATACTATGGTTGGCGAGAATGGGGTAATGCTTTCAGGCGGGCAACGTCAACGTATTGCGATTGCCCGTGCTATTTTAAAAGACGCGCCTATTTTAATTTTAGATGAAGCGACCTCGGCCTTGGATACTGAGTCTGAAAAGCTTATCCAACATGCTCTTGATATATTAATGAAAGATAAAACCTCCATTGTTATCGCTCATAGGCTATCGACTATTGAAAATAGTGACCGTATCTATGTGATTGATAACGGTAAAGTGATAGAAAGTGGTACGCATACTGAATTACTGACTAACGATGGTACCTACTCAGCTCTTTGTAAAATGCAGTTTGGTGAGCAGGGGTGAGTAAAATAGAGCAAAGCTGGTACAAACCTTTTAGCTTAATTACCTTATTGTTATTACCACTGTCCGCTATTTTTGGCTGTGTTGCTCTAGTGCGCAAATACTGCTACGAAGTGGGTGTTTTTAAGCCATTTGTTAGTAATACTCCAGTAATTGTTGTTGGCAATATAAGTGTTGGCGGCAATGGTAAGACTCCATTTGTATTGTGGCTACATGATTACTTAACCGCTCAAGGCTTATCTGTTGGTTTAATTAGTCGCGGCTATGGTGGGCAAGCAGCCCATTACCCATTATTAGTAACTGCCAATACGACGACTTTAGAAGCAGGGGATGAGCCGGTACTTTTATTTAATCGTTTACAATGTCCGTTAGTTGTGGGGCCAAATAGACAGCAGAATATAGAAATGCTCAATCATCAGTTTCAGCTTGATGTAATTATTTCTGATGATGGCATGCAACACTACAAAATGGCACGCAGTATTGAATGTTGTATTGTTGATAACGAAAGAAAATTTGGTAATGGTTTTTTAATGCCAGCAGGACCACTTCGCGAAACGGTTTCTCGTTTAAACAGTGTTGATTTAGTCATTGAAAATGGTTCTGAACATGAATTTAGCTATCGCTTGCAGCCATCAATTATTAAACGTGTTGCTGATAATACTGAGATAACAACGGCTATAGAAACAGCGCATGCTGTAAGTGCAATCGGTAACCCTCAGCGCTTTGAAGCATCATTAAAAGCACAAGGTATAGCGTTGTTATCAACACATCATTTTCGCGACCATTATGCTTATACCGCCAATGACTTTGCTCAATTTGGTGAGGACTGTGTATTAATGACAGAAAAAGATGCGGTTAAGTGTCGTGACTTTGCCAAGCCAAATTGGTATTACTTGCCGGTTGACGCTCAACCAACTGCAGCAGTAATAAACACATTAAATTTATTATTAAAAGAAAAAGGGATCCACCATGGCCTTTGATACAAAATTACTCGAAATTATTGCTTGCCCTGTGTGTAAAGGTAAGTTGCGCTTTGATAAAGAAAACCAAGAGCTGATCAGCACAGCAGCAAAACTAGCTTACCCGGTACGTGATGATATTCCGGTACTACTTGAAAATGAAGCCCGTGAATTGACTCTTGAAGAGGTAGAAAAGTGGAATTCGTAGTTGTTATCCCTGCGCGTTACGCTTCTACTCGTTTGCCAGGTAAACCACTCGCTGATATTTGTGGCAAACCAATGATACAGCATGTGTATGAAAAAGCCTGTTTGTCAGGAGCCAGCAAGGTGGTTATTGCTACTGACCATCAAAGAGTATTTGATGCTGCTAAACGTTTTACTAGTAATGTTTTGATGACGCGTGAAGATCACCAATCAGGCACAGAGCGCTTAGCCGAAGTAGTGGACTTACTTAATTTAGCCGATGACACTATCGTGGTAAATGTACAAGGTGATGAACCTTTGCTGTCGCCTGATAACGTATCACAAGTGGCAACATTATTAGCGCAATCAAGGGCACCAATGGCAACCTTAAGCGTTGCTATTGAAGAGCGTGATGAAGTGTTTAATCCTAATGCGGTTAAAGTGGTCAGTGATATCAATAAAAATGCTTTGTACTTTTCAAGAGCGAGCATTCCTTTTGATAGAAGTACCATGATGGCAGAGCAGCAACCACTGAATTTAGCGCCTTTCCAACGCCACGTAGGTATTTATGCTTACCGTGCAGGATTTATAAAGCAATATATTGAATTAAGTGTTTCGCCATTAGAACTTCTTGAGTCGTTAGAGCAGTTACGTGTGCTATACCATGGTTATGCAATTAAAATAGAACAAGCTTTAGTGACCCCTCATGCAGGAGTAGATACACCAGAGGATTTAGCTAAAGTGGTTGCCCATATTCAAAGTAAAAGCGCGTGAATAAACCACAAACGCTTATATTAAAAGTGCAATATACGCATGATGATTTTTACATCATAAATAAACCGCATGGGCTTAATTTTCATTCTGAAGAAGGCCCCGGTTTTGTGGTACTAGCTGAGCAACAGTTAAACGAAAAATTATTTGCGGTACACCGTTTAGATAAAGTCACCTCTGGATTGATTATACTCGCGCGAAGCAAAGCGGCAGCAGCAGAATTTACGCAATTATTTACTCAGCATGCGATTAATAAGTTTTATCTAGCGGTTAGTGATACCAAGCCTAAAAAAAAGCAAGGCTGGGTTAAAGGTGATATGGCTAAGTCTCGCCGTGGCACGTATAAATTATTAAACTCACAGAGTAACCCCGCTATTACACGTTTTTATTCGTTTAGCTTTAAAAGCGGTTTTAGAGCTTACCTATTAAAACCCTATTCGGGAAAAACCCATCAGCTTAGGGTGGCATTAAAGAGTATAGGTGCCGCTATATTAGGCGATGCTAGTTATTCTGGGAGTGCCGCTGATCGCACCTATTTGCATGCATTTGCGTTGGACTTTGAGTGGGCTGGGGAACAAATACAACACACTCTGTTGCCAGAGTGTGGAGTGGAATATGCGCAATTAATAAAACATCAAGATTTTGATTCTTGGCAAACGCCTTGGAAATTGGATTGGTAAATGAGTGAACAAGTAACTGATATCCGCTTTGGTGGTATTAAACGACTATATGGTCAACAGCAATTTGAATGGTTACAACAGGCACATTTCTGTGTTGTTGGTATAGGTGGCGTAGGCAGCTGGACTGCAGAAGCATTAGCGCGCACCGGCGTGGGCAAAATTACTCTAATAGATTTAGATGATATATGCGCAACCAATGTTAATCGTCAAATTCATGCGTTAACAGGCACTATTGGGGAAGCAAAAGTGGATGCCATGAAGGCACGCTGCGAGCTTATCAACCCTGAGTGTATAGTTAATGTTATTGACGATTTTATAACACTAGAAAATATTCAACAGCATATTCAAGGTTTTGATTATGTTATTGACTGCATTGATGCGGTAAAAGAAAAAGCGGCGTTAATCGCGCACTGTAAGCGTAATAAAATGCCTATAATTACCACGGGCGGTGCAGGTGGGCAAACTGATCCAAGTCAAATTACATTTGGAGATGTGGCAAAAACGACTCAAGATCCATTGCTTGCAAAGGTGCGCTATATTTTGCGTAAGCAGTATAATTTCAGCTCTAATCCAAAACGTAAATTTAATATTGACTGTGTGTATTCAACAGAGCAGCTTGTTTATCCTGGCAGTGATGGCAGTGTGTGCCATGCGAAACAAAATGCAGATGGCAGTATGAATATGGATTGTAATAATGGCTTTGGTTCGGTGACGATGATCACCGGTAGTTTTGGTTTTTTTGTTGCCGCTAAAGCAGTAAGAAAATATTTAGATAAGCGTACACGCTTAAACATTTAATTACAGATTACACATCATATTGTTAAAAAAGCGCTTAACGCGCTTTTTGTTTAGCTAAAGTTTGTATTTTTTCCACCATAGCTTTTATCCCATTGCCGCGAGAAGCGCTTAAGTGGCTAATTAAGCCGAGCTTTTCAAATTCTTCATAGGCATTAACGCTTAATACCTCTTCAGGTGTCAAACCGTTATACAGCGCTAAAATTAACGCTAATAATCCTTTTACTATTCGCGTATCAGAATCACCAATTACAACCAATGCATTTTCTGTCAAATCAAACTCAACAAACATCCATACTTTACTTTCACAGCCTTGGACTAGCGCATCATCTGTTTTTAGTATATCGGCTAACGGCGGTAGTGTTTTGCCAAGCAACATAATTTCACGGTATTTCTGTTGCCAGCTTGCACTGTTTTCAATGTTTTTACTTACCAGTTGATATGTGTGAGTCATTATTTATCCAAATTAGTCTAATAAAGCGATGCATTCTTTAAGCGCAGTAATAAATTGGTCTACATCTTTAGTCGTATTATAAAAAGCAAAACTCGCTCTGAGTGAGCCATTTAGTTTCAAATGGGTCATCAACGGTTGGGTACAATGATGACCACTTCGCACTGCAACACCATAGCCGTCAAGTAAAGTTGCCAGATCGTACGGATGTTCATTTTTATAATTAAAGCACAATGTACCAATGTTCGATTTTAGGTCGCTATAAATACTAATACCGTCTATTTGATTCAGTGCGTTCGCTGCATAAATAAACAACTGTTGTTCATATTGCTTTAATGTTTGCTGATCAAGTGCCATTAAATACTCAAGCGCCGCACCAAAGCCTAAAACACCGGCTATATTTGGCGTCCCAGCTTCAAATTTAGCGGGAGCGTCACGATAAGTGCTTTGCGTTAGGGTCACTTTTTCAATCATTTCACCACCTGTTTGATAAGGCAATAATGCATTTAACGCACTATAGCGGCCATACAAACCGCCTAATCCAGTTGGCCCCAGCATTTTGTGAGCTGAAAACACGTAGAAATCACAATTAAGCTTGATTAAATTAGGTCTTAAATGAAGGGCGCCTTGTGCGCCGTCGACTAAAGTTAACGCATCTACTGCCTTCGCAGCGGTTATCAGCGGAGTTAAATCGGTAATATTGCCCAGCGCATTAGAGGCGTGAGTGATTGCAAGAAGTGCAGGTTTGGTGTGTTTAATCACGTCACAGCACTGTTTGATATCAAAAGTGGCATTGTCATTAAGTGGCAACGCTTTTAACGTTGCACCAGTGTATGCCGCGAGTTCTTGCCACGGCACAATATTCGCGTGATGCTCGATTGGGCTAATTAAAATGGTGTCGTCTGTTGTTAATGTATTTCTTAGGCCATGTGCAACTAAGTTAATCGCCTCAGTAGCGCCTTTAGTCCAGACAATTTCATTACCGCTTACCTGAAAGTAATCAGCAACGCGATGACGTACTTGCTCATAAGCCGCTGTAGCTTGCTCACTCAGCGTATGACGACCGCGGTGAACATTTGCATTCTGTGAGGTGTAAAACTGTGTGGTGACGTCAATCACACATTGTGGCTTTTGTGTTGTTGCAGCTGAGTCTAAATAAACCAAAGGGTAGCCATTGATTGTCTGATTTAGAGTAGGGAAATCATTACGGATTGTTTTAGGATCAAACAAGGACACAGACATAGGCTCATAAAGTTAATCAATTCGGGCAAGAATTGTAATCGGTTTAAGATAATTCTCAAGTAACATGTAATAAAAAAGGCCGCAAAAGCGGCCTTTTAAAACTAACTTTACAGCTTAGCGCTTGTCAGTTGCTTTGTAATCACGGGCTGTTTCACCTGTGTAAAGCTGACGTGGGCGGCTGATCTTGTGGCCAGGTTGAGAAAGCATCTCATCCCAGTGTGAGATCCAACCTACAGTACGTGCCATTGCAAAAATTACAGTGAACATACTTGTAGGAATACCAATCGCTTTTAAGATAATACCTGAGTAGAAATCTACGTTAGGGTAAAGTTTCTTCTCAACAAAGTACGGGTCTTCAAGTGCAATTTGCTCAAGCTTCATTGCGATATCAAGCAATGGATCTTGAATGTTTAGCTCTTCTAACACTTCATGACACGTTTGACGCATTACTGTTGCACGTGGATCGAAGTTTTTGTAAACACGGTGTCCAAAGCCCATAAGACGGAACGGGTCCGCTTTATCTTTTGCTTTTGCTACGTATTCGTCAATGCGATCAACTGAGCCAATTTCTTCTAACATGTTTAAACATGCTTCGTTAGCGCCGCCGTGAGCAGGGCCCCAAAGTGATGCAATACCCGCAGCAATACATGCATAAGGGTTAGCACCAGAAGAACCTGCTAAACGTACTGTTGACGTTGAAGCATTTTGTTCGTGGTCAGCATGAAGCATGAAGATTTTATCCATTGCTTTAGCTGTTACTGGGTTTACTTTGTATTCTTCTGCAGGCACAGAGAACATCATGTGTAAGAAGTTTTCTGCATAGCTTAAATCATTGCGTGGGTATACAAACGGTTGACCGATGTTTGTTTTGTATGCCATTGCTGCAATTGTTGGTAACTTAGCAACTAATTTAATAGCGCTTGTTTTACGTTGAACTGCGTCTGTGATATCAAGATCTTCATGGTAAAAAGAAGATAAAGCACCAACCACACCACAAAGCATTGCCATTGGGTGAGCATCAAAGCGGAAACCTTGGAAGAAATTTGCTATTTTCTCATCTAGCATGGTGCTACGAGTGATTTTTGTAGCAAAATCATCGTACTGCTCTTTAGTTGGTAACTCACCATTTAATAGTAAGTAACATAACTCAATGTAGTTAGAGCTTTCTGCTAACTGCTCGATTGGGTAACCACGGTGCAGTAAAACACCTTTACCACCATCGATGTAAGTGATGGTAGATTCACAAGAACCAGTCGACATGAAACCTGGATCATAAGTAAAGTGACCATGTGAGCCGAGTGTACGTACATCAATTACATCTTGGCCAGCAGTACCTTGATAAATTGGAAGTTCGATTGGATCTAGCCCATCAATATGGACTGTGGCTTTCTTATCTGCCATCTATGTATCTCCTATTAAGATAACTATTCTGATTTTTATATTCTAAAATCTATTCTAAGCACATCTTTACATTTTAACGTGAAAGAGGGGGTTAAAGTCAATTTTTATAAGTATTATGCATATATGTATAATAAATATTCGGTATAGATTGAATATTATACCATTGGCTAATTCGCAAACGACTCAAAGTAAACAAGAATTGTAAAAGAGCCTCCGGCTATATATACTAACGGAGGTTTTTAACCGATTTGTATTTGGGTAAACTTTTTTTTACATAATATTTTTCATAAAAAGTGAACTTTATTAGTATTAATACGTTTATTTTGATAGTTCCACCAGAAACATTTGGTGGGTTTTAGAAAAACAAGTAGATGAGCCCCACTGCGGGCAAGATGGGCAAGTAACTGTGAAAAAGCAAAGACCTGTAAATCTAGATCTAACAACTATATCTATGCCGGCAACGGCTAAAGCTTCAATTTTTCACCGCGTCACCGGTGTTGCATTATTTTTTGCTTTAACGTTTGTCATTTGGGCTTGGTCAGAGTCTCTTTCTTCAGCTGAAGGTTTTGAATTCGTCAAGGGTCTGTTTAACGGATTCATTGCCAAATTTATAGCTTGGGGCACCCTTTCTGTATTGGGTTATCACCTTATCGGTGGTATCCGTCACATCATTATGGATATGGGGCATTGGGAAGAACTTGAATCAGGCAACACTAGCGCTAAAATTGCAATGGCACTTGGCGTTGTGTTTGCTGTATTGGCAGGGGTGTGGATATGGTCTTAAATCAAGCAACTCTTAAACGTGATGGCGTACAAGATTTTGTATCTCTACGCACAACGGCATTAATAATCAGTGCATATGCAATTTTTATTATTGGCTATTTTTTAGCAATGCCAGAAGTCACATATGACGCCTGGACAGGCCTATTCTCTAACCTAGCAATGAAAGGGGCGACATTAATCACCCTAGTTTGCATTATGGTTCATACCCGTATCGGCCTTTGGCAGGTTCTAACCGACTATGTAAAGGGCGCTAAATTGCGTGCTTTCTTAGGCTTTGTACTAAACCTAATGGCTGTTGCTTACGTAGCTGTAGGTTTAATCGTTTTATGGGGTGTTTAAGTGAAATATTCTGTTCGTGAATTTGACGCCGTAGTAATTGGTGCCGGTGGTGCAGGTATGCGCGCTGCTCTTGCTATTACTGAATCTGGCAAAACATGTGCACTAATCTCTAAAGTTTTTCCGACACGCTCACACACTGTATCTGCTCAAGGTGGTATTACAGTAGCGTTAGGTAATTCGCATGAAGATAACTGGGAATGGCATATGTATGATACCGTCAAAGGTTCCGATTTTATCGGTGACCAAGACGCTATCGAATACATGTGTAATACAGGCCCAGAAGCTATTACTGAACTAGAAAACATGGGTCTACCATTTTCTCGTTTTGAAAATGGCCGTGTTTACCAACGTCCTTTCGGTGGTCAATCGAAAAACTTTGGTGGTGAACAAGCTGCACGTACCGCAGCAGCTGCTGACCGTACTGGTCACGCATTATTACATCTTCTATATCAACAAAACGTTAAAAACAAAACAAATGTATTTTCTGAATGGTATGCACTTGATTTAGTTAAAAACGATAATGGCGATGTAGTAGGTTGTACAGCGATTGAAATTGAAACAGGTGAAATCACTTTCTTCAAATCAAAAGCAGTTGTGTTAGCTACTGGTGGTGCAGGTCGTATTTTTGCATCAACAACTAATGCTCACATTAACACTGGTGACGGTGTTGGTATGGCGACTCGTGCTGGTATTTCTATGCAAGACATGGAAATGTGGCAATTCCACCCGACAGGTATTGCAGGTGCTGGTACACTAGTAACCGAAGGTTGTCGTGGTGAAGGTGGTTATCTTTTAAATAAAGATGGCGAACGCTTCATGGAGCGCTATGCACCAAATGCTAAAGATTTAGCATCTCGTGACGTTGTTGCTCGTTCAATGATGACAGAGATTCGTGAAGGTCGTGGTTGTGATGGTCCTTGGGGTCCTCACCTTAAGTTGAAACTTGACCACTTAGGCGAAGAAACGCTTAATTTACGTCTTCCAGGTGTATGCGATCTTGCTAAAACATTTGCTCACGTTGATCCTGCAAAAGAACCAATTCCAGTTATCCCAACATGTCACTACATGATGGGTGGTGTGCCAACTAACGTAAATGGTCAAGTACTTAATATCGATGCCGCTGGTAACGAAAAAGTAGTACAGGGTTTATTTGCTGTTGGTGAGATTGCATGTGTATCTGTTCACGGTGCTAACCGCTTAGGTGGTAACTCATTACTTGATTTAGTTGTATTTGGCCGTGCTGCTGGTAACTTCTTAGGTAAATACCTAAATGACGTTGAAATTTCTAAAGCGGCTTCTGAGTCTGATTTAGAAGCGTCTTTAGCTCGCTTTAACCGTTGGGAAAGCTCAACAGTTGGTCAAGGTGAAGACCCAGTACAAATCAAGAAAGACCTACAGCAGTGTATGCAGCTTAACTTCTCGGTATTCCGTGAAGGTGACTCAATGGCAACTGGTCTTACTGAGCTTAAAGAAATTCGTGAACGCTTACAGCATGCACGTCTTGATGATAAATCATCAGACTTCAACACCATGCGTATTGAATGTTTAGAATTAGACAACTTAATGGAAACAGCTTACTCAACTGCAGTAGCTGCAAACTTCCGTACTGAAAGCCGTGGTGCACACTCTCGCTTTGACTTCCCAGATCGTGATGACGAAAACTGGTTATGTCACTCAGTATTTAATCCGGTAACGGATGAAATGAGCAAGCGTAAAGTAAACTACGAGCCCAAGCTACGTGAAGCATTCCCACCTAAAGCACGTACCTACTAGGAGCGAGACGATGGCACAAGTACAATTTTCAGTTTATCGTTACAATCCGGATGTTGACAACGCACCTCGTATGCAAGAATACACTTTGCAAACTGAGGAAGGCCAAGACATGATGGTATTGGATGCACTTTTATTATTAAAAGAGCAAGATCCTACACTATCATTCCGTCGTTCATGCCGTGAAGGCGTGTGTGGTTCAGACGGTGTAAACATGAATGGTAAGAACGGCTTAGCATGTATTACTCCTTTATCTACGCTACAAAAAAATGGCAAAGGTAAAATCGTAGTACGTCCATTACCGGGACTTCCTGTTGTTCGTGACCTTGTTATTGACATGAGTCAGTTCTACACTCAATACGAAAAAGTAAAACCGTATCTAATAAATGACGAGCCTGCTGCAGGCGAACGTCTTCAATCTATCGAAGAACGTGATAAATTAGATGGGCTTTATGAGTGTATTTTATGTGCATGTTGTTCTACATCGTGTCCTTCTTTCTGGTGGAATCCAGATAAGTTTATAGGTCCAGCAGGCCTTCTTCATGCTTACCGTTTCTTAGCTGATAGCCGAGATACTGCAACAGAAGAGCGTTTAGCTGACTTAGACGATGCATTCAGTGTGTTCCGTTGCCACAGTATCATGAACTGTGTTAGCGTTTGTCCTAAGGGTCTTAACCCGACTAAAGCAATTGGGCAAATAAAATCTATGTTATTAAACCGCTCGGTTTAATTTCAAGTAGACGAAAGATGGCTAATATTTTATTAGCCATCTTGTTATATAACTATTAATTTCTGCGCTAAAAAAAAGGGCTTATAAATGCACGAAGGTGTGATGAAGGCATGGCTAGAATCTTCACATTTAAACGGCGGTAACGTTGCTTATGTTGAAGAGCTTTATGAAGCGTATTTAGACGATGCGACTTCGGTGCCAGAAGAATGGCGAGAAGTGTTCGAACAATTACCAAAAGTAGATGGTGTGGATGTTGAAGTAAAACATTCAGAAGTTCGTTCACAATTTGCGGCGCTTGCTAAAAACAAGCATAGAGAAGTAGTGGTAGCAGAGGGCAGTGGCGGTGACCTTAAACAGGTTAAAGTTCTGCAACTTATTAATGCTTTCCGTTTTCGTGGACACCAAAATGCAAACCTAGATCCACTAGGTATTTGGCAACGCGAACGTGTACGAGATTTAGAGCTAGAGTACCACGACTTATCAAATGCTGACTTTGACCGCGAATTTAACGTAGGATCGTTTGCCGTAGGCCGCGATACTATGCCTTTAGGTGAGTTATACCAAGCACTAAAAACTACATATTGTGGTTCTATTGGCGCAGAGTATATGCACATCACATCAACAGAAGAAAAACGTTGGTTACAACAGCGTTTAGAGTCTGTTCAGTCTAGGCCAAAATTCGATAAAAATGAAAAGCTTCGTATCCTTAAAGGATTGACAGCGGCTGATGGTCTTGAAAAATATTTAGGGGCTAAGTTCCCTGGTGCTAAGCGTTTCTCACTTGAAGGTGGCGATGCGTTAGTGCCTATGCTTAAAGAGCTTATACACCGCGCGGGTGAAAGTGGCCAAAAAGAAGCCGTAATCGGCATGGCTCACCGCGGACGCTTGAACGTACTTGTGAATGTACTTGGTAAAAATCCATCAGAATTATTTGATGAATTTGCTGGTAAACACAAAGATACTTTAAGCTCTGGTGATGTTAAGTATCACATGGGTTACTCTTCAGATTTCGCGACCAAAGGTGGCAATGTGCACATGGCACTTGCGTTTAACCCATCGCACTTAGAAATCGTAAATCCTGTGGTTATGGGGTCTGTGCGCGCACGCCTTGATCGTCTAAACGACAAAACGGGCAGCAAAGCACTTCCTATTACTATTCACGGCGACTCTGCAATCGCAGGTCAGGGTGTAGTACAAGAAACGTTTAACTTATCACAAACTAATGCATTTAGTTGTGGTGGTAGCATTCGTATTGTTGTTAATAACCAAGTTGGTTTTACAACAAGCAAGCAAGACGATGTACGCTCTACTGATTACTGTACTGATATTGCAAAAATGGTTCAATCACCAATCTTCCATGTAAACTCTGATGATCCTGAAGCGGTTGCGTTTGTTACGCAATTAGCGCTTGATTTCAGAAACCAGTTTAAACGTGATGTTGTGATTGACCTTGTTTGTTATCGTCGCCATGGTCATAACGAAGCTGATGAGCCTAATGCTACACAGCCTGTTATGTATCAAAAAATTAAAAAACACCCAGTTCCTCGCTTAATCTATGCAGATCAGTTAATTTCGGAAGGTTCTTTCACAGAAAACGAAGTGAAAGCACTTGCAGATGATTATCGTAATGGCTTAGATGATGGCAACTGCGTAGTTGAAGAAATTCAACCAGAAACATCACATTCTTCTGATTGGGCTAAATACGTTGGTCATGATTGGAATGTTGACTACGACGCGAGCGTTTCTGTAGAGAAACTCAAAGAGCTCGGTAACATTGTCGCAAGCTACCCTGAAGATCACAAAGCGCAATCTCGTGTTAAGAAAATATACGATGATCGTAAAGCAATGGCAGCTGGTGAAAAAGCACTTGATTGGGGTATGGCAGAAACTTTAGCGTATGCAACTATTGCAGCTGAGGGCACTGACATTCGCCTAACAGGTCAAGACTCTGGCCGTGGTACCTTCTTCCATCGCCATGCGGTTGTTCACGGTCAACAAGACGGTGCAACATACTTACCACTACAAAACATTAGTGAAGATCAAGGTACGTTTGAAGTATTTGATTCGGTGCTATCTGAAGAAGCGGTATTAGCGTTTGAATATGGTTATGCAACAGCAGAGCCGACCTCACTTGTTTTATGGGAAGCGCAATTTGGTGATTTCGCCAATGGTGCACAAGTTGTTTTTGACCAATTCTTAAGTTCAGGTGAGCAAAAGTGGGGTCGTTTATGTGGCCTGACATGTTTGCTACCACATGGTTATGAAGGCCAAGGTCCTGAGCATAGCTCTGCACGTCTTGAGCGCTTTTTACAGCTGTGTGCTGATCATAATATGCAAGTATGTGTACCATCTACACCTGCACAAGTTTATGCAATGCTTCGTCGTCAATCGGTTAGACCTCTTCGTCGTCCATTGATTGTTATGACGCCAAAATCATTGCTTCGTCACCCATTAGCTACATCATCGCTTGAAGAACTATCAGAGGGCGTATTCCACAATGTGATCGATGAAATTGATGATATTGATGCTAAGAAAGTAGAACGTGTTGTATTTTGTAGTGGTAAAGTTTACTACGAATTATTACAAGAGCGTCGTAAACTTGAGCAAGACAACATTGCTATTGTTCGTGTTGAACAGCTATACCCGTTCCCACATGACGAAATGAAGACGATTATTGAACGTTATCAGCATGTTACTGATTTTGTATGGTGTCAGGAAGAGCCGCAAAACCAAGGTGCTTGGTATTGTTCTCAACATCACTTTATTGATGCAATTCCACAAGATGCAAAATTAAAATATGCTGGTCGTAAAGCTTCAGCATCACCTGCATGTGGTTATATGTCAGTACATACTAAAGAACAACAAGCGCTCGTTGCCGACGCGCTTACTATAGAAAAGAAAGGATAAGCAATGAGCACAGAGATTAAAGTTCCTGTTCTTCCTGAGTCGGTTGCAGATGCTTCCGTTGCTACATGGCATGTAAGTGTTGGCGACAAAGTAAGCCGTGACCAAAACTTAGTAGATATTGAAACAGACAAAGTGGTTTTAGAAGTGGTTGCACAAAACGATGGTGTAATCACTGAAATTTCACAAGAAGAGGGTGCTACGGTACTTGGTGACCAAGTGATCGGTTTAATTGGCGATGCAGATGAAGCACCGGCAACTAAAGAGTCAAAAGAAGATGACTCAGCATCAGATAAATCAGAAGACGCGCCTGCGGCGCAATCAGCACCAGCATCAGAAGGTAAAGAAGTGGATATTAAAGTACCTGTACTTCCAGAATCAGTTGCAGATGCAACAATTGCTACTTGGCATGTTCAACCAGGTGACGCGGTAACACGTGACCAAAACTTGGTAGATATCGAAACAGATAAAGTTGTACTTGAAGTTGTTGCCCAAGAAGACGGCGTTATGGGTGAAATAATCCATGACGAAGGCGATACCGTTCTTGGTGAGCAAGTAATTGGTAAGGTAAAAGCAGGCGCTGCACCAGCTAAATCTGAAGCTAAAGCGAATGCACCAGCAGCCAAAGAAGAAAGCTCAAGCGATAGTTCAGATGTGCTAACGCCATCAGTTCGTCGTTTAATTGCTGAGAAAGGCCTTGATGCTTCAAAAATCAAAGGTTCAGGTAAAAATGGCCGTGTGACTAAAGAAGATGTTGATCAATTCTTAAAAGCACCTGCTCCAGCAGCAAAAGCAGAAGCAGCACCAGCAGCACCAATGGGTGACCGTACTCAAAAACGTGTGCCTATGACACGTTTACGTAAAACCATTGCTAATCGTCTTCTTGAAGCGAAAAACTCAACTGCAATGTTAACCACGTTTAACGAAGTTAATATGAAGCCAATAATGGATCTTCGTAAGCAGTACCAAGAAGTATTTGAAAAGCGTCACGGTATCCGTTTAGGTTTCATGTCTTTCTATGTGAAAGCGGTAACTGAAGCGTTAAAGCGTTTCCCAGATGTAAATGCATCAATTGATGGCGATGATATTGTTTATCACAACTATTTCGACATCAGTATTGCTGTTTCTACGCCACGTGGCTTAGTAACGCCAGTACTTAAAGATTGTGACAAATTATCAGTTGCAGAAATCGAAAAAGGTATTCGTGAACTAGCTCTTAAAGGTCGTGATGGCAAGCTAACACTTGACGACATGACTGGCGGTAATTTCACTATTACTAACGGTGGTGTATTCGGCTCATTACTATCAACACCAATCATTAACTTACCGCAGTCTTCAATCTTAGGTATGCACAAAATCCAAGATCGTCCAATGGCTGTTAATGGTAAAGTTGAAATCTTACCTATGATGTATTTAGCGTTATCTTACGATCATCGCCAAATCGATGGTAAAGAATCAGTTGGTTTCTTAGTAACAATTAAAGAGTTACTTGAAGATCCAACACGTTTACTGCTAGATGTTTAATTAAGTAGTATGAAATATAAGCTGTGAGTTAAAATCACAGCTTTTTTTTTGCGCCTAAGGTCATACTGGGGTTTTCATGTAGCGCCATGAGATCTATACTAGGCACGCAATTTGGGATAGTTGTTTATTTGCATAAATATTCAGCTCTTTTAATATAAAAAATTGGATAAAGCATCATGAATTTGCATGAGTATCAGGCAAAACAACTTTTTGCCGAATATGGTTTACCAGTTTCTCAAGGTTTCGCTTGCGATACACCTGAAGAAGCTGCAGCAGCTGCTGAAAAAATTGGCGGCGATATGTGGGTTGTTAAAACTCAGGTTCACGCAGGTGGACGTGGTAAAGCTGGCGGTGTAAAGCTAGTTAAAACTATCGACGAAGTTAAAGCGTTTGCAGCTAACTGGTTAGGTAAAAACCTAGTTACTTACCAAACAGACGAGAAAGGCCAGCCAGTTGCTAAAATTTTAGTAGAAAGCTGTACAGATATCGCAAACGAACTGTACCTAGGTGCTGTTGTTGACCGTGCTTCTCGTAAAGTTGTGTTCATGGCGTCTACTGAAGGCGGCGTTGAAATTGAAACTGTTGCTGAAGAAACACCAGAACTTATCCACAAAGCTGAGATTGATCCTTTAGTAGGTCCTCAAGCTTACCAAGCTCGTGAGCTTGGTTTTAAATTGGGTCTTAACCCAACACAAATGAAACAGTTCGTTAAGATCTTTATGGGTCTTGGCAACATGTTCAACGATTTCGATTTCGCATTACTTGAAATCAACCCACTAGTAATCACAGATGAAGGTAACCTTCACTGTCTAGACGGTAAAATTGGTATCGATGGTAATGCACTTTACCGTCAACCTAAAATCCGTGAAATGCACGATCCATCTCAAGAAGATGCACGTGAAGCTCACGCAGCAAGCTTCGAGCTTAACTACGTAGCCCTAGATGGTAACGTAGGTTGTATGGTTAACGGTGCAGGCCTAGCAATGGGTACTATGGACATCGTAAACCTACACGGTGGCAAGCCAGCTAACTTCCTAGATGTTGGTGGCGGCGCGACTAAAGAACGTGTTTCTGAAGCATTCAAAATCATCCTTTCAGATGACAACGTTAAAGCTGTTTTAGTTAACATCTTCGGCGGAATCGTTCGTTGTGACATGATTGCAGAAGGCATCATTGGCGCAGTTAAAGAAGTAGGTGTAACAGTTCCAGTAGTTGTACGTTTAGAAGGTACTAATGCTGAATTAGGCCGTGAAGTACTTGCTAAGTCTGATCTTAACATCATCGCTGCTGAATCATTAACAGACGCGGCTGAAAAAGTTGTTGCTGCTGCGGAGGGCAAATAATGTCTGTATTAATCAATAAAGATACAAAAGTTATCTGTCAAGGTTTCACTGGTGGTCAAGGTACTTTCCACTCAGAGCAAGCGCTTGAGTACGGTACACAAATGGTTGGTGGTGTAAGCCCTGGTAAAGGCGGTCAAACGCACCTTGGTCTTCCAGTATTTAACACAGTACGTGACGCTGTAGAAGCAACAGGTGCAACTGCATCTGTGATTTACGTACCAGCACCTTTCTGTAAAGATGCAATCTTAGAAGCTATCGATGCAGGTATCGAGCTGATTGTTTGTATCACTGAAGGTATTCCTACACTTGATATGGTTGACGTTAAAGTTAAACTAGATCAAACAGGTACTCGTATGATTGGTCCAAACTGTCCAGGTGTTATCACTCCTGGTGAGACTAAGATTGGTATCATGCCTGGTCACATCCACAAGCCTGGTAAAGTAGGTATTGTTTCTCGCTCTGGTACTTTAACGTACGAAGCAGTTAAGCAAACTACAGATGCTGGTTTTGGTCAGTCTTCTTGTGTTGGTATTGGTGGTGATCCAATTCCAGGTACTAACTTTATCGACGTTCTAGAATTGTTCGAAAAAGATCCACAAACTGAAGCAATCGTAATGATTGGTGAAATTGGTGGTACTGCAGAAGAAGAAGCTGCAGAGTACATCAAAGCTAACGTTACTAAACCTGTTGTTTCTTACATTGCTGGTGTTACTGCACCAGAAGGTAAGCGTATGGGTCACGCTGGCGCAATCATCGCTGGTGGTAAAGGTACTGCTGATGAGAAATTTGCTGCATTAGAAGCTGCGGGCGTAAAAACTGTACGTTCACTTGCTGATATCGGTAAAGCACTTAAAGAAAAAACAGGCTGGTAATCAGCGTTTATTCTTTAAAAAAGGCTCGCAATTGCGAGCCTTTTTGTTATCTAGAGTTCAGGTACCTAATTAACCACAGTTCAGTTTAATTAATATGGGTAACTTATATGTTGAAAAAAGCGTACTGATAAGTCTTGGCGTTGCTTATTAATTGCTAACTCATCGCATAATCCATGAATAGTTTTTTCTACTTGGTTCATAAAGCGACCATAGCCAATTTCATGTTTATTATGCTCAGCTGCCACAATGACAAAATTCAGTGTTTCGACTAATTTATCGGCTTCAAAGAATACTTTTATTTGTGGTGCTGAATCTTCTATATCAAAACTAATTTTTTGTAGCTCTTCATTCCCTTCATTTCTATCGACTTGGCTGTTGCGTATTATTGGCATTGCGCCATTAGCAACCATTGCAGCGTGGGTGAGTTTATTGTCTTCACATAACTGAGTAAATAGTTTTGAAAAGTGGGTGTAGAACGGCTGATAAGTTTGGCTGTTAACCTCACTTTGAAACTGCGTTTTAATATTACGAGTTATCGGTATCGAAAAAGTGACATAGGTCATTTCTGCGTGTGTGCTTGGTATCTCGCATTGTCTTGATTGATAACGAGGATATAAACTTCTTAATTTATAACCATAACTTTCTTTATTGCCTTTTTCTTTAGCGAATAAATCATAGGTCAAATGCTGATGATCACGTAATTTAAAGCTTGGTTGCTCTACAAATAATTGCTGTTGTAAAAGATCCAATACTTTTTGTACATTATTATGAAATTGGGCGGAGTGAGCGCGAATATCATCCCCAGTGGCTAAAAACAGTAAGCGAATCTTTTTGCTTTGCTGATCTTCGGTGTAATGAAGTTTATGTGCTTCATGGTAACGAGGGTTATAGAAAAACAACATTTGCTTATCGGTTTCAAGTTGATAAGACTCATCATGAAATCGCACGACCGGCAGTTTATCATTGGCGAGTAAATGCACATTGTGAAGTTCATATTCATCACAAGCGGCAAATAGTTGGCGAGCAATACGCTGATAACACGCATTAATATTACTAAAGCTCTTATAAAACTCATCGTTTGGCGTGATTTCAGCTAATAAATAATGGTTTGCTCTAGCATTGCTTGGGATATAAACACGGTGTTGATTTAATGAAGCCATCTTTCGTTCCTGTAAGTTGGGTTTATTTTTATACTATAGAATGCTTTGATGACTTAAATATTGCGCTAAAACAAATTTTGTTCATAAACTATCCCTTATTAAACAAACTTTGTTAATTACCAGCATAAACCCGTATCTATTACTGTATGTTACGCTTGGTTTTTGTAATAATGCATTAGTTTTGTTATCACGCAATATACAGAGGTTTATACTCCTATGGCGGAAATCGAGAATCGCCCAAGTAACTTTATTAGAACCCGAATTGATGAAGATTTAGCAAGTGGAAAACATGCCACAACGCATACCCGTTTTCCACCAGAACCAAATGGCTTTTTACATATTGGCCATGCAAAATCAATTTGCCTAAATTTTGGTATCGCCAAAGACTATAACGGTTTATGTAACCTTCGTTTTGACGATACAAACCCAGAAAAAGAAGATATTAACTACGTTAATTCAATTAAAGAAGACGTACAGTGGTTAGGGTTTAATTGGGATGGTGAGATTAAATATTCGTCAAACTATTTTGATGTGCTTTACGGCTATGCAGTAGAGCTAATTGAAAAAGGTTTAGCGTATGTGTGTTTTTTAACAGCCGATCAAGCGCGTGAATATCGCGGCACATTAAAAGAGCCAGGTAAGAATAGCCCTTTTCGCGATACTTCGATTGAAGAAAACCTCGCATTATTTGAAAAGATGCGCAATGGTGAATTCAAAGAGGGCGAATGTGTACTGCGCGCAAAAATTGATATGGCAAGCTCATTTATGGTGCTACGCGATCCAATTATTTACCGTGTTCGTTTTGCACATCATCACCAAACTGCGGATAAGTGGTGCATTTACCCAATGTACGACTTCACGCATTGTATTTCTGATGCCCTTGAAGGCATAACACATTCATTATGTACATTAGAGTTCCAAGACAACCGTCGTCTCTACGACTGGGTACTTGATAACATCAGCCTTGAATGTCACCCTCAGCAAATTGAGTTTTCACGTTTAAACCTTGAATACACTATTATGTCAAAGCGAAAGCTTAATGACTTAGTGGTAAATAATAAGGTAGAAGGGTGGGATGACCCACGTATGCCAACAATTGCTGGTCTTCGTCGTCGAGGTTATACACCGGCTTCAATTCGTGAGTTTTGTTTACGTATTGGTATTACTAAACAAGAAAATATGGTTGAAATGGGTATGCTTGAAGCGTGTATCCGTGATGATTTAAACGAAAATGCACCGCGTGCGATGGCTGTACTTGATCCGGTTAAAATCGTGATTGAGAATTATCAAGCCGACACTGTTGAAACATTGTCAGTTGCTAATCACCCAAATAAAGAAGAAATGGGTCGTCGTGATGTGCCTTTTACCCGTGAAATTTTTATTGAACGTGAAGATTTCCGCGAAGAAGCAAACAATAAATTTAAACGTTTAGTACTTGATAAAGAAGTACGTTTACGTGGCGCTTATGTAATTAAAGCCGAGCGTGTTGAAAAAGACGATAACGGTGAAATTACCACTATTTACTGTACTTACGATCCTGAAACATTGGGTAAAAACCCAAGCGATGGGCGTAAAGTAAAAGGGGTGATCCATTGGGTATCTGCACCAGAGTCGGTAACAGCAGAAGTGCGTTTATATGACCGTCTGTTTAGTGTGCCTAACCCTGCAGCAGCAGAAGATTTTGAAAGCACATTAAACCCAGAGTCGTTAGTTGTTATTAATAATGCAAAACTAGAACCTTCACTGGCAAATTCACAGCCTGCGCAAGGTTTTCAGTTTGAGCGTACTGGTTATTTCTCACGTGATACTAAATCAGAGAATGTGGTATTTAACCAAACTGTGGGTCTTCGCGACTCGTGGGCTAAAATAGATCAGAAGTAATTCTGTTCTATTTTAGACACAAAAAAACCTGCTTTTAGCAGGTTTTTTTATGCAATTAATAAAAATTAACTGTTGTTTTGTGCAAACGCCTTACATGCATCTTTATCTTCACACTCACCGTATAGGTAAAGAGAGTGGTTAGTTAGCTTAATACCGTTTTCTTCAGCAATCTCAAGTTGACGACGTTCAATCAAGTCATCTTCAAACTCAACAACCTTGCCACACTTTAAACACACTAAGTGGTCATGGTGAGTACTGCCCGAAAGTTCAAATACAGACTTGCCACCTTCAAAATGATGACGGCTAACAATGCCCGCATCATCAAATTGATTTAAAACACGGTAAACAGTCGCAAGACCAATTTCTTCGCCCAGATCTAATAAAACCTTGTAAACATCTTCAGCGCTTATGTGTTGGTTATCTGGAGATTGAAGAATCTCTAAAATTTTAATACGCGGTAAAGTTACCTTTAGCCCGGCTTTTTTAAGTTCCAAGTTATGATCAGTCATTAAATCTGTCTCAATTTTATTTAGTTATACTAGACATCTTGCAAGATGTACTCGTCACAATAATAGTTAGGATAACGTGCCTTAGCAGGAAGTGCAAAGAACAATTGATCTATATCAATATTAACGCGGAAAATGCTAACTGTTTGATAATATTTTAAACAGTTAGCATAATAAGGGGGGATTAATCTGCTAACTCACTTAAGCACATTTCATCATATACTTGAGCACACCATTGTTTAACGCGTTGCTCGGTTAGTTCCGGCTGACGGTCTTCATCAATACCTAAGCCTACAAAATGCTTGTCATCAGCCATGCCTTTTGATGCTTCAAAATCATAGCTGTCTGTTGGCCAATGTCCAACAACAATAGCTCCACGCTCTGTTACGATATCGTTGATCATACCCATTGCATCTAAGAAGTATTCTGCATAGTCTTCTTGATCGCCACAGCCAAAAATAGCCACTAGCTTGCCTTCAAAGCTTACTTCTTCAAGCTCAGGAAAAAAGTCATCCCAATCACACTGCGCTTCGCCATAGTACCAAGTTGGAATGCCGAATAAGATCAGATCAAATTCAGCAATCTCTTCTTTAGAGCTTTTTGCAATGTCATGCACAGCAACGAGCTTTTTACCCAATTCTTTTTGGATCATTTTTGCTACGTGTTCTGTGTTACCTGTGTCACTTCCGAAAAAAATGCCTACACTTGCCATGGATTTAAACCTTTTATCTATCAATAGCCAATCTTTCTTGTAAAATTGTTTCGATCAACGCACTACGGCTAATATTTTGTGCATCTGCCATATCACTCAAAGCCTGATACAACTGTGACGAAACTTTAAATTCAACACGCTTTAAACCACGTGCTTTATCTCTTTTTATTTGATTACGTTTATTGACCTTTAACTGCATATCCCGTGGAAGGGGATTGGTTTTCGGTCTACCTGGACGTTTCTCGTATTCAAATAAATCAAGCGTTGTTCTATCTGTTTCTGACTTGGCCATGCTTAACCTACACCCGCACCTTGCCAAAATACCTGAATAAGTCCTTTGGCAATAAAGCCAGAGCAACCTAAAAAAAGTACCAGCCACACAATATAACGACCAAATTTAGGCACATTGCCGCTTTTCAGTACATCTTTAATTGCCAAGCCGATAAAAATAAAAATACCTGCTAAGCCAAAATACAACCCTAAGGTATCAAATTCGTTAATAAACTGACTGACCATCGACGTATAACCTTTAAATTAAACGGCGCGTACTATAGCACATAAATCTTTAATTATTTAGTGTGATAAATCAAAAACACGCCACAAAAATAACTTTAAATTGCCATTAAAAAATCATTGATTGCTTTGTTTACAGCCTGTGGTTTTTGGGCGTGCAACCAATGACCCGCACCATGAATGATTTTTGCACTTACATTTTTAAACAGCGCATTAATTGCTTCACGATGCTCAGCTAATATGTAGTCAGAGTCATTACCTTTAATAAACAGAGTTTCGCATAAACAAGAATTATTTGCATTAATGTTGTCGGTAATTGTTGAATATTTATTGTCAAGTACTGATAAATTGAATCGCCAAACAAGTTTCCCTGCATCATTTTTATATAAACTCTTTAGTAAAAATTGACGTACACCTAACTCTTCTATATACGGTTGCATTACTAAATCAGCTTGCTTTCTATCATTAATACCGGCATTTTTCACTGCATTTAATGCCTCAATGATTTGGGTATGACGAGCCGGGTAGCTAACTGGGGCGATATCAAGTACCACTAATTTATCGACCAAGTCGCTATGGTTTAATGCAACTTGCATAGCCACTTTACCGCCCATGGAATGCCCTACAAGGTGCGCTTTTTGTATTTTCAATTTCGCCATTAATTCCACAATGTCATTGGCCATGGCTAGGTAATCCATTTCATCACTGTGTGGGGAAAGGCCGTGGTTACGTAAATCGACATTGGTTACGCAAAAGTGTTCACTTAATGGCTTTGCAATCACATTAAGGTTTTCTAATGAGCCAAACAGTCCATGGATCAAAACAACATCAGGACCTTGACCAATTTGTTTGTAATTTAATTGCATAAACGTCTCCCATAATTTTGCGCATAGTTTGCCGAGCATTAACTAAAAAAGCAAAAAATACAGATATTATTTAAACGCTGGATGTAAAATACCTAGCTCTCTGATTATTTGGTCATTATTAATTATATGTTTAGGGTAGCGTGGGTTGTAACTCGCATTTCTAACTGGATTGGGTATAATCATATCGAAAGAAAAATGTGGCCCGTAATGACAGGAAGAACATGAAACAAATCGACATAGACGACGAGTTATATCAGTACATTGCTAGCAATACCCAGAGTATTGGTGAAAGTGCATCGACTATTTTACGTCGTTTATTAAATCTCAGCGGCGAAAAAATTCACACCACAAAATCAGACACTGATCATAAAAATGAAACCGTTAGTGTGTCTAATTCATCTGAAGAACAACAAGTCGCAGCCGTTGAACAGCCAGCCTCTGTGGCGAAAGTGCCAGTAAATAAAAAGAATGCAAACGTATTTAATATTTTAAATAAAGAAGAACTGGCAATGCAAAAAGGTGTTGTTGGTCGTTTCTTATTTATATTAAGTGCATTTTACCGAACGCACAAAACTGACTTTTCAGCAGTGCTTGATATCAAAGGCCGCGATCGTGTTTATTTTGCGACCAGTAAAGAAGACTTAGTGAATAGCGGTAGTAGTATGAACCCTAAAAACATCACCGATAGTGAATATTGGGTGATGACAAATTCAAATACTACACGTAAAAAAATGATGCTGCATGAAGTTGCACTTAGCTTGGGCTATAGCAATGAGCAAGCTGAAAAAATTCGTGATTATCTTTAAGGAAATACCATGGCAATTCATTCCGGCGCAGGGAAAACTGCACCACAATCGGTTTTAGTGAATGTACCAAAGTTAGTGTCTGCGTATTATTTAAATGAGCCTGATCTAGAGCAAAACCCTGAGCATTGTGTTGCCTTTGGCACCTCAGGGCACCGTGGTTGTGCATATGATGTGAAATTTAATGAATCACACATATTATCAATCACCCAAGCTATTTGTGATTACAGAAAGCAAAACGATATATTTGGCCCATTATTTTTGGGTAAAGACACCCACGCATTAAGCGAAGCGGCCTTTAACTCAGCAATAGAAGTACTCGTTGCTAACGAAGTGCAAGTGATCACCCAAGAAAATGGCGACTTCACACCAACACCAGTAATTAGCCACGCTATTGTTAGTTATAATAAAAATCACCCAAATGAATTGGCCGATGGCATTGTCGTTACTCCGTCTCATAATCCTCCTGAAGATGGCGGGTTCAAATATAACCCTCCTAATGGCGGTCCTGCAGATACAGATGTAACAAAATGGATTGAAGATAGAGCCAATCAGCTTTTAATGGAAGACTTAGTTGAAGTAGAACTGTTTCCATTTGCTAAAGCGTCGCGTTCTGGTTTTATCCGCTATGAAGATTTAATGACACCGTACATTAATGATCTTGAAAATATTGTTAACTTAAAAGCGATTAGTGATGCTGGTATTAAAGTAGGTATCGATCCATTAGGTGGTTCAGGCATCAACTTTTGGCCAGTGATTGCAAAAAAATACAATCTAGATTTAACCGTTGTAAATGACAGTGTTGATCCGCGTTTTGCATTTATGCCACTTGATAAAGATGGCAAAATTCGTATGGATTGCTCATCACCTTATTCAATGGCGAATTTAATTGCCCTTAAAGATGATTTTGATCTATCGATAGGCAATGACCCTGATTATGACCGTCATGGCATAGTAACACCTGATGGATTAATGAATCCAAATCACTTTTTAGCAGTAGCCATTGATTATTTACTAACGCATCGTGACTGGGATGCCGGTGTTGAAATTGGTAAAACCCTCGTTTCTAGCTCAATGATTGATAAAGTCACTGAGCGTAATAACCGTAAAGTTAAAGAAGTGCCGGTTGGTTTTAAATGGTTTGTTGAGGGGTTAAATAAAGGTAAATTGGCTTTTGGTGGTGAAGAAAGTGCTGGTGCTGCTTTTTTACGTTTTGATGGCAGCGTTTGGTGTACAGACAAAGATGGCTTTATCATGGGGCTTCTTGCCGCTGAAATTCTTGCAGTTACAGGTAAAACACCGTCTGCGTTATATAAAGAGCTAGAACAAGAGTTTGGTGCGCCACTTTATAAACGTTTAGATGCGCCGGCAACGCCTGAGCAAAAATCACGATTAAAAGCGCTCAGTGCAAATGACGTAAAAGCAGATACCTTAGCGGGTGAAGCCATTTTACAAAAACTTACTCATGCGCCAGGTAATAATGCGGCAATTGGTGGTTTAAAAGTAGTAACTGAAAGTGGCTGGTTTGCAGCGCGTCCTTCAGGTACTGAAGATATTTATAAAATATATCTAGAATCATTTAAAGGCGAAGAGCACTTAGCCTTATTAGAAAAAGAAGCTAAAAAACTGGTTGATTCAGTAATTAGCTAGTCTGCAATTAAAATTAAAAACGGCTGATTTATTCAGCCGTTTTTGTATCTACAATTTATAAAACAAAAAGGGCTTTATAGTGATGTCAGCCACTTCAGAATATATTAATCAATTAAAACAAGATGGTGATTTTTTAACGCTTTCTCGAAACTATGAATGGCATTTGGATGCAGGCCAATTTACCCTTAATAATAATACGCAAGTAACCGTGCATGATACCGGTGTAATTGAATTTGAGCCTGATTGTATAACGTCAAAGAATGTGGTGCTTTCAAGTGCAATTCATGGCAATGAGACAGCACCTATAGAAATTTGCGATGAACTGATTAAACACATTATTAGTGGAAAACTTGAATTACAACAACGGGTTTTATTTATTTTTGGTAACCCTCAGTCAATTAATATTGGTAAACGCTTTGTAGAAGAGAACTTAAATCGCTTATTTAATGGGCACCACACTGTTGATGGCATTGCGATGAACGACGAACGTGTTCGTGCTGCAAAACTTGAACAGTACGTTAGCGATTTTTATGCACGCTCAGAGCAGGACACGTATCGCTGTCATTATGATTTACATACCGCTATTCGTGGTTCTAAAAATGAAAAGTTTGCTGTTTACCCATTTTTACATGGTAAGCCGTGGAAAAAGTCGCAACTGCAGTTTTTATTGAGTTGCGGAGTTAATACGGTATTAATGATGAAATCACCCGCTACCACGTTTAGCTACTATTCATCGTTTGTGCATGGGGCTGATTCGTTTACCGTTGAGCTTGGGCAAGTAAAACCCTTTGGTGAAAACGACATGTTGCGCTTTGCAAAAACTAAGCAAACATTAACTGCATTAATTAGTCAAAAAGAAGTGGAATACCCTAAATTTAATGCAAGTGACTTTGAGTTGTTTTCTGTTCATCGCACAATTAACCGCACAGAGCAAAACTTTAGCTTCCCGTTTTCTGATGATGCCGAGAACTTTACAGGCTTTGCAAAGGGTGAGCTTTTAGCAACTGATGGTGATAATGCAATTTATGCGGACGTAGAAGGGGAAGCGATTATTTTTCCTAACGCACAAGTTGCTATTGGACAACGTGCACTATTAACGGTTGTGCCTATGCAGGTGGATAGTCGTTTTAGCTAATTCAACACATCAGACCACTTGTTATGAAAGTTTAACCAACTGATTAATAAGTGGTTAATTATATGTATAGTTAACTTGCCAGTTTTTTGCTCAATATTTACTTTTGTTTGGTCACAGTTTTGTTGAATAACACTTTACGTTAACGTAAAGTGTTGGCAGCTTTAATTAAATACAGTGCAGATGTTGCAAAGTTTATTCAGCAACAATCACCCATAATAATAATTTAAAGGGGCACTGTGATACCGACAACAAGAGAAGGTAGGTTATGAGTAATCCCAATAACGTATCGCTGAATATTAACCATAAGCTTGAGTTCATCGACGGCCACGCACTTAATATTCCAACCCTTAGTATTTTAACTGAGGACGGCGACATTCATCCTAGTGCTCCTGCACCTGACATTTCTAAACAAACCGCTATTAAATTATACGAAACCATGCGTTTTATTCGTTTATTGGATGAACGTATGCAGGGTGCTCAACGTCAAGGTCGTGTTAGCTTTTACATGCAGTGTTTAGGTGAAGAAGCTGCTGTAACAGCCTCTGCGGCAGCCCTTGATCAAGATGATATGATTATGGCGCAATACCGTGAGCAAGCGGCGTTGCATTACCGTGGTTTTACGCTTGACCAATTTATGAATCAGATGTTTTCTAACGAATTAGATCTTGGTAAAGGCCGTCAAATGCCGATCCATTATGGTTCTAAAGCACTTAACTACATGACAATTTCATCGCCTTTAGGAACTCAAATTCCACAGGCCACCGGTTATGCATACGGTCAAAAAGTAAAACATATCGATGCTAAAACAGGTGAACTAGCAAGCACTATTGATAACGTCACCATTTGTTATTTTGGTGAAGGTGCCGCTTCAGAAGGTGATTTTCACGCAGGTCTTAACATGGCTGCAGTGCACAAGGCACCGGTTATCTTTTTTGCACGTAACAATGGTTATGCTATTTCTACCCCAGCTGATGAACAATTTAAAGGTGATGGTATTGCATCGCGTGGCGTAGGGTATGGTATTAAAACCATACGTGTTGATGGCAGCGATGCACTCGCTGTTTACGCAGCAACCAAAAAAGCCCGAGAAATTGCAGCAACCCAAGGTGAGCCTGTACTAATTGAATCGATAGCGTATCGTTTAGGGGCGCACTCAACATCAGATGATCCTAGTGGCTACCGTTCAAAAGACGAAGAAGCAAACTATAAAGCGTGCCCAATTGAGCGCTTTAGAAAATGGCTAGTGAAACAAAACTGGTTAGATGACGCAGAAGATATAAAAGCCAAAGAAACAATTCGTGATGATATTTTAGCGGCACTTAAACGCGCTGAAGTAATTGATAAACCAGCCTTAGAAGAGCTGATTTCTGATGTGTACGATACGCCAATTCCATCTTTACAACGCCAATATGATGAGCTTAAAACACATATAAAAGCCCATCCTGATGCCTATCCAACAACAGCAGGGAGAATTAAGTAATGGCTAAAATGAACATGCTACATGCAATTAATTCTGCTTTAGATATCACTATGAATGAGCACCCTCAAGCGTGTATTTTTGGTGAAGACGTGGGTTATTTTGGCGGTGTTTTTAGAGCAACATCAGGCTTACAAGAAAAATACGGTAAGCACCGAGTATTCAACACGCCGCTTACAGAGCAAGGCATTTTAGGTTTTGCTAACGGATTGGCCGCATTTGGTGCACCAGCGCTTGCTGAGATTCAATTTGCTGATTACATCTTTCCTGCGTTTGATCAAATTGTGAATGAATCTGCTAAGTTTCGTTACCGTAGCGGTAATGAATTTAACGTGGGTAATCTAACAATACGAACACCATACGGCGGCGGTATTGCTGGTGGTTTGTATCACTCGCAATCACCAGAAGCATATTTTGCTCATACGCCAGGGTTAAAAATTGTCGTGCCGCGTAATCCTTATCAAGCTAAAGGCTTACTTCGCGCATGTATTAAAGACGATAACCCAGTGCTATTTTTTGAGCCAAAACGCTTATATCGTGCATCTACGGGTGAAGTGCCAGAAGAAGATTACAGCATTGAACTAGGCAAAGCCGAAGTGGTTCAAGAGGGCACTGACGTTACTTTATTGGCGTGGGGGGCACAAATGGAAATTGTAGAAGCAGCTGCTAAACAAGCCAGCGAACAAGGTATAAGCTGTGAGGTAATTGACCTTCGCAGTATTCTACCATGGGATGTTGAAACGATTGCTAAGTCAGTGACAAAAACAGGCCGTCTTATTGTTAGTCATGAAGCACCTATTACCAATGGTTTTGGCGCTGAAATTGCGGCAACTATCGCTCAAGAGTGTTTCTTACATTTAGAGTCGCCTATTTTACGTGTCTGTGGTTTAGATACACCATATCCGCTGGCGCTTGAAAAAGAATATGTTCCAGATGCATTGAAAGTAATGGCCGCAATTAAACAATCAGTGAACTTTTAGGGGTTTCCATGGCTAAAGATTTTATATTACCTGACATTGGTGAAGGCATTGTTGAATGCGAAGTAGTCGAATGGCTGGTGCAAGAAGGTGATACAGTAAAAGAAGATCAGCCTATTTGTGATGTGATGACAGATAAAGCCTTAGTGCAAATTCCTGCGGTACATGATGGGGTGATCACTAAGCTACATTGCAAAAAAGGCGATATTGCTAAAGTACATGCGCCGTTATTTGCAATGGATGTTGCCGGGGAAGCACCCAGCGAAAAGACTGAAACATCATCTGCACCAACATCTACTCGTGAACACTTAGAAGATTTTATCTTACCCGATATTGGTGAAGGTATTGTTGAGTGTGAAATTGTAGAGTGGTTAGTAGCAGAAGGCGATGAGATTGAAGAAGACCAAGCTGTTTGTGATGTAATGACTGATAAAGCGTTGGTACAGATACCGGCTAAATATACCGGTACTGTACAAAAGCTATATTATCAAAAAGGTGAAATTGCCAAAGTACATAGCCCGTTGTTTCAAATGACCATAGCAGGTCAAGCCGCAAAAGAAGATGTTGATGTTAATCAAGCGGTCGTAAAAGCACAAAGCAATGCAACTACCGATTCACCGGCTAAACAAACACAACCACAAACTGCGATTGTTAACGAAAAAGCAGTTGCCTCACCTGCGGTTAGACGTAAAGCGCGAGAGCTTGATGTAGATTTAACTTGCGTACCAGGCAGTGGTAAAAATGGTCGTATTTATAAACAAGATATTGAAGCGTTTATAAAAAATGAAGTGCCATCTGGTATGGATACTTCTGAGCTTAATAAACCACAAGCTTCTGAGAGTAAAAAAATCAGCAGCACTGAACATGTAACGAGCACAGGTGGAACGCGAACAGAAGCGATTAAAGGCATTAAAGCGGCAATGGCAAAACAAATGGTGGCGTCGGTTTCAACTATTCCACACTTTACCTACAGTGATGAAATTGACTTAACTGATTTAATTGCACTTCGAGCAGATCTAAAAGAGCAATATAAAGCTCAGGGCGTTAAGTTAACTATGATGCCATTCTTTATTAAGGCGTTATCGTTGGCAATGAGTCAATTTCCAGTACTTAACTCAAAAGTAAATGATGATTGTAGCGAAATTACTTACTATGACGATCATAATATTGGGGTTGCGGTAGATTCTAAAGTGGGCTTATTAGTGCCTAATATTAAAGCTTGTCAAACTAAAAGCATTGTAGAGGTTGCTAACAGTTTAACTCAGCTTACTGATTCTGCTCGCGAAGGGCGAGTTGCACCTGATGATTTAAAGGGCGGTACTATTAGCATTTCTAACATTGGTGCAATTGGCGGCACTATTGCAACGCCAATCATAAATAAGCCAGAAGTCGCGATTGTTGCACTTGGTAAATTACAGCACCTTCCACGCTTTGATCAGCATGGGCAGGTAGTTTCACGTGCAATTATGCAAGTAAGTTGGTCAGGTGATCACCGTGTAATTGATGGCGGCACGATAGCGCGCTTTAATAATTTATGGAAAGAATACTTAGAGCAGCCAGCTAAAATGATGATGGCAATGCGCTAATTTTTTTCATTAATAAAAAACCAGCTTATTAGCTGGTTTTTTTATATCTTGAAAAGTAATGAATAAAAGGTAGACCGATTTAGCTGAAAAAATACAGTCCATATCCAACTAATAACGCCGGAACTGCGGTATATAGTGTGGCAATAATGGCCGCTTTGGGTGCCATAGCAATGGCAGGGAAAAGCGCATCGCCATCGTTAGAAATCGCGTTCGCTGCTAAAGCACTAAACGGTATCACGCCTTGAATGTATAACGTGGTGACAATAATTTGTGGTCCACAACCGGGTAAAAAGCCAATTAATACCGCAATTAACGGCGCTAAATAGGCAAAATTTAAAAACCATGTTTTTAAATCAAGTCCAAACACGCTCACCAGTAGTTCAAATAACACAAAGGAGGCAACCACCCACGCAGTTACAAAATGAGTATCTTGCAGTACTTTTGTTATTTTTGAAGGCGGACTGCATACATCATCTTCTGAGGTCACTTCCTTATAGCTTTCACCTTTTGATGATAGCGCCCACATAAACACCACAAACAATGCCATTAATGCGCCAAAAAAACTGACCGCATTTACTACATGATTGCCAAATTGGCTTAAATCAATATTAAGCGCCAGTACAAAAGCAATCAGTAATCCAGGAATAATAGCAATTAACCAAATAGGCTTGCTCAACTTTATTATTTTGGTTGGCAATACAGTCACTGGTTGTGTTTGCTTTTGATTGGTAGGACATAGATAACCTGTTTTATGCAGTTTATTAACCAGTAAGCCTGTTAGCGTTCCGACGACTAAGCCTATTGCCATTATCGTTAACCCATCAGTAGGGCGTGTAGCTAATAATAAAAACGCCGCATCACCCATAGTGGCCGTTAATACCGCAACAATAGCCCCAAAGCTGGCTTGTCCCTTGGTAAATTGAGTAACCACAATGATTGCACCACCACAGCCTGGCAGCATACCTAAAAAAGCAGCAAAGCTGACCTCTAATACAGGAGACTTAGCATTTAGATAACGAAGCTCTAGTTGGGGTAAATGATCAATCGCGTAGTAGTAAATAAATAGGGTCGCAGCAACAAACACACTGACTTGAAAAAAAGCATCACTAAGTGCAGTGATTGTTATAGTGCGTAAGCTGGGCAGGGCTAAACAAACTAAAATTAACAGGGGTAAAATTAGGCGTTTATTTTGATGAAAAACACGTTTTGCAGCTGGCGAAATAACTCCTAAATGTTCTGTTAAAAACATACAGTACGACCTAATTAATAAACTAGATCGCACTGTACTATTTTATTAAATGATAATCAATATCATTTAGATAATTGCTTGAAAACGTTTATTTACGTTGAAACTCTGAGTTTTCATTCCAAGTAGGCCATTGAGTTTGCTGTGAAATATCAAAACCTACTTTATAAAATAGTTGTAAATCTTGAACCGCACCTGATAAATCCCACTCATCACGATATCTATCACAAGGCTGGTGGTAACAACCGCGCAATACTAAACTCATACGCTTGCGATAATTAGCCGTTTCTTCGTCAAATGCTTCTGAACCACCACCGGCATACATAGCAGGTACACCCATATTGGCAAAGGCAAAGTGATCTGAGCGGTAGTAACCACCTGAAGATGGCTTAGGATCGCCTGATACTGTTCTGCCTTGCTCTTTTGCAGCAGTTGCTAATAGTTCATCCATTTGCGATTTCCCAATACCCACCACACTAATATCTTTTACTTTTCCTAATAGGTTTAAGCTATCCATATTAATATTAGCAACGGTTTTATTTGCTGGAATAACCGGGTTAGCGGCGTAATATTTTGAGCCAAGCAAGCCTTGTTCTTCAGCGGTTACCGCTAAAAAGGTCATTGAGCGGTCAGGGCGTTTACCTAGTTTAGTAAAGGCTTCAGCCACTTCGATCATACCGGCTGTACCTGTGGCATTATCGTGGGCACCATTATAAATTTGATCGCCTTTACGATTTTTATCCGTTCCTAAATGATCCCAATGCGCAGAGTAAATAACATGCTCATCTGGCGTTTTACTACCAGGAAGAGTGGCAATAAAGTTATAAGATACCGATTTTTTGATGGTATTTTTTACATTCACAGTGGCAGCTAAATCGCCCATATCTACATGGTAAGCGCCTTTAGCTGCTTCTGCTTTAGCAGTATCAAAATCAAGGCCTGCTTTAGTAAATAGCTCTTTTGCTACATCAACAGTAACCCAACCTTCAACAGCAACACGATCCATGTTGTTATTATCTTTTACAAAACCAAACTGCTCGCCACTCCACGAGTTCTCAACCACTGACCAAGGGTAAGACGCCGGTGCTGTTTCATGAATGATAATAGCCCCCGCTGCACCTTGACGGCTTGCTTCTTCGTATTTATAAGTCCAACGGCCATAGTAGGTCATGGCATCACCGGTAAATAAATCAGGATCTTTAGTTGCAAAACCAGGATCATTTACCAGCATCACGACGGTTTTACCCTTAACATCTAGGCCTTCGTAATCATTCCAGTTATATTCAGGTGCGTTAACACCGTAACCGACAAATACCAACTCTGAATTTTCAATCCCTTCTTGTGCACTTATACGGCTACTACCCATTACCATGTCTTTTTTGTATTGGTAGTTTTTACCGCCAATATTAAGCACCATGTCAGAGCCTGCTTCTAATGATACAAGCGGGACTTCTTGGAAAAAACTATCACCGTTACCCGGTTCAAAGCCCAATGCAGTAAATTCTTTTGTTAAGTAGTCAAGCGTAAGCTTTTCACCTTCAGATGAAGGAGCACGACCACCAAACTCATCAGAGGCTAACACTTTTACATGCTTAGCAATTTCATCGGCTTGAATGCTGTTATAGCCTTTCGCGACATCGTCAGAAGTGATACTTGTTGTTGCACAACCCGCTAGAATCGCGGTTGTGATTAAGGTCAAAGAAAAATAACGTTTCATATTGGCTCTTTTTTTGTTCTAAGTGGCCCTAGTATATGAACTTCTGTTAATTAGAACCAGTTTTTGCGGTAAACTGTTAGGGATAAAAATGTACAGTAAAGGTAACAATGAAGCGTTTTACTCCCCCAGAACAATTCCAAGTAACGAGCCTAAACACAGGGGCATTTGCTCACTTACGTCAGCTGTTTAAAATTCATCAACAAACAGACTGGCCAGAACCTGCGTATTTTGCCCCGTACTTAAATGCCATAAACGCAAATAATCTCCCCATTCGTTTTATCGATGATGCAAAGGTTGACTTTGCTGAGCGCTATTATGAACAAGTTATTTTTGAAACTGGGGAAGTACCTACTCGCCAGCAAAATTGGCATGATCTGTTTGGTGGTTTTATTTGGTGTTTATTCCCAAAAACAAAAGCCCTAATCAATCAGCGTCATGTAGCTGAAATAGCAGTGCATGGTTTAAAACAACGCAGTAAACATCGTAACGCATTAACCCTGTTTGACGAGTGTGGCGTAGTTTTAGCTATTAGTGACTCTAATTGGAAAGCATGCTTAAGAGACCATCAATGGAAAACCGCATTTATAACGCATAGAGAGCAGTGGGGTCAAACTATAGCGCCATTCATGTTTGGCCACGCTAATTACGAAATGTTGACCAAACCTTATATTGGGCTCACAGGAAAAGCATTATTTGTGAATGTACCCGATGAAATATTTTGTAAAGATTTAGTAACTCAGTACCAGTACCTAGATCAGCGACTTTATGAGATGATTAAAAATGATGATTGTTTAGCCGATAATAAACAGCTTTCACCCTTACCCTTATTAGGTGTTCCTGGTTGGTTTGAGGAGAATAACAATTCATCATTTTACGACAACACGGACTATTTTAGACCGAAACGAAGGACACGAAAATGATAGAAGTCACAGCGCTTAAGAAGAAGTTTAAGCTCACTAAAGATCATAAAAAAAATAAAACAGATGAAGTAGACCCACGCGAAGATAAAGACTTTTTTCACTCGGTTAAAAATGTCAGCTTTAGCTGTGCTAAAGGCGAAGTGCTGGGGCTACTGGGCCCTAATGGTGCGGGTAAAACCACCACCTTAAGAATGATTTCAACCGCTTTAAAACCGGATGATGGCAGTATTACTATTGCCGGAAATGACATAATTAAAAAGCCACTCATTGGGCGTAAATCTATTGGGTTTTTGTCTGGCTCTACTGGTTTATATGGCCGTTTAACGGTAAAAGAAAATATCGAATATTTTGCAAAGCTACATGGCATGAGTAAGCAAGCGATCAAGGCACGTTGTGAAGAGTTATTTACCTTACTCGATATGCATAAATTTATTGATAAGCGCGCTGAAAACTTATCAACCGGTATGAAACAAAAAGCCAATATAGCGCGTGCTGTGGTGCATCACCCAGACGTTGTTATTCTTGATGAGCCAACTACCGGGCTTGATATTATGACTACGCAAACAGTAATTAATTTTATTAAAGGCTTAAAAGCACAAGGCACTCCTGTTATTTTTTCTACGCACCATTTAGATGAAGTTGCGCTTTTATGTGACCGTGTAGCGGTTATTAATGAAGGTGTAAGTTGTTTTGATGGCACGCTCGGTGAATTTAAACAAGCCGGTAACAGCGAAGAATTAAACCAAGCGTTTATGAACATATTAACGGAGAAGCAAGATGTTTGAAGTTTTTAAAAAGGAATTAACCGAGCTACTACGCGATAAAAAAACCTTGTTGTTCGTCGTGGTATTTCCGATAGTGGTTTTTCCGTTGTTATTTGCTGTGGTTGCGTTTATTTCTTCACAAGCCGCGCTTGATGCAGAGCAAAAGGTAAACACCTATGCGATTATCAATGGCGACTTTGCTCCAGAATTTACTGATAAAGTGTTTTATCATAAAAGCTTTGAGTTATATAAAGGCGATAAAACCTTCAATAGTGTTGAGGAGCTAAAAGCAGGCGTAACTGCTGGCGATATCGACATGGGCATATACTTACCAAGCGATGCAGTGCAAACATTAGATGATAAAAAGCAAAGTGAATGGCAAGTTGTATTTAATGATTCAAAATCAATTAACTTCTTATTTGAGCGAGTAAAAGAGCTTGCTAAAGAGTACAGCGATACACTTCAAGAAAGTAAACTATTGAGCTTTGGTATTGATAAAAGCGCTCAGCAATCTATTTTAAAGCCAATTAATGTGGTTAAAGTTGATACTGCAGACAAACGTGAAAACTTAGGTGAAAAAGTAGGTGGTTTTTTACCTTATTTACTTATCCCGTTAGTACTGATGGGGGCAACTTACCCAGCAATTGATTTAGGCGCTGGCGAAAAAGAGCGTGGCACGTTAGAAACCTTACTACTTACCCCCATTACTCGTACTGAGCTAGTATTGGGTAAATTTATTACTCTACTCACAACTTCAATCGCATCAACTACTATCACCGTCATTAGTATGGGGTGTTGGATTGCATTAGCACTGGCATTTGCTGATCTAGAGTTTATTAAAGCCGCGTTTAGTACATTAGGCATTTCAGACTTGCTGATGATTTTTGTATTATTATTACCAATTGCAGCTATTTTTTCTGCATTAGCATTGGCTATATCAATCTATGCACGTTCGTTTAAAGAAGCGCAAAATTACATGACGCCATTAAGTATGGTGGTATTTTTCCCAATTATTATCTCCATTATGCCTAATATGGAACTGACCGCTAAAACAGCCTTTATTCCGGTTACTAACGTCGCTTTAGCGATTAAAGAAATTATTAAAGGCACAGTCGATTACACGCTGGTGGGATTAATATTTTTGGCTACGGCACTGATAGCCGGTGCACTATTGGCATTTTGTGTTAAGTGGTTTAACCGCGAAGACGTGTTGTTTAGATAACCATCTAAATTGCAAAGTATAAAAAAAAGGTCGCACAGCGACCTTTTTTTATAAATTATTAATTATGAGACAATGCTATTTGCTTAATTTAAGCTCTGTGTTTGAAAATTACTAGATAAGCAATCAATAAAAAACCGCTGTATGAAAAAATCATACAGCGGTTTTTTAATGAGATTACTATTTATGATTTAAATTGCGCTTTAATAGTTTCAATTGCGCTATCAATATCAATCATAAGTTTTTCACCGGTGCGACGGTTTTTAAGTTCTACCTTATTCTCATCAAGGTTTCGCTCACCAATGACAAGAGTGTAAGGTACACCAAGTAATTCCATGTCGTTAAACATAACACCAGGGCGCTCTTTACGGTCATCAAATAGCACATCTAGGCCTGCATCTTTTAAACCTTGATATAGGTTATTAGCAATATCAGGAATACGATGCGATTTATGCATATTCATTGGCACAATTGCTAAATCGAAAGGCGCGATAGCTTTAGGCCATGTAATACCGTATTGGTCGTTATTTTGCTCAATAGCTGCAGCAACAATACGCGATACACCAATTCCGTAACAACCCATAGTCATTATTTGGTTTTTACCTGATTCGCTCAGTACACCTGCTTTTAATGCTTCTGAGTACTTAGTACCTAGCTGGAAAATATGACCAACTTCAATACCGCGCTTAATTTGCAACGTGCCTTGACCACACGGGCTAGGATCGCCCTCAACGATATTACGGATATCAGCAACTTCGTAGCCTGTTACGTCGCGATCCCAGTTAATGCCACTAAAGTGCTCATCATCTTTGTTGGCACCGGCTACAAAATCAGCCATTACATCCGCTGTTCTATCAACAATAATAGGCATGTTTAAGCCAACTGGGCCTAAAGAGCCTGGTTTTGCGCCAATGGCAGCAACAATATCTGCTTCGGTTGCCATTTCAAGTGGAGAATCAACCAGTGGATGCTTTTCAGCTTTGAGTTCATTAAGTTCGTGATCGCCACGCAGTACTAATGCAACAAGCCCGCGTACGCCGTCTTCATTAGGAGTACCATAAACCACTAATGTTTTAACACCGCGATGGGGTTTTACGCCATAGTGTTTTTTAAGCTCATTAATTGTTTTAGCATCAGGCGTTGGGAATGCTTTTAACTCTTTGCTTGCTTGTGGGCGAGCTTCAGTTGGCGCTAATGCTTCGGCTTTTTCAATATTAGCGGCGTAGTCGCTGGCATCACTAAAAGCAATGGCGTCTTCGCCAGATTCAGCAAGTACATGGAACTCATGCGATACACTACCGCCAATAGAGCCTGTATCTGCAATTACTGGGCGGTAATCTAAGCCTAAACGTTCAAAAATATTACAGTAGGCTTTGTGCATTACTTGATACGTTGCATCTAAACATTCATCGGTTAAATGGAATGAGTAGGCATCTTTCATAGTAAATTCACGGGCACGCATAACACCAAAACGTGGGCGACGTTCGTCACGTACTTTAGTTTGTACTTGGTACAAAGTAATTGGTAGTTGTTTGTAGCTGTTAATTTCTTTACGAACAAAATCGGTGATCACTTCTTCATGGGTAGGGCCCATGGCAAATTCACGATTATGACGGTCGGTAAAGCGCATTAACTCAGGACCAAACTCACTCCAGCGGCCAGACTCTTCCCATAAATCAGCAGGCTGAATAACAGGCATAAGCATTTCAATTGCGCCGGCTTTATCCATTTCTTCGCGTACTATGTTTTCTACTTTTCTTAGCACACGTAAGCCAGAGGGAAGCCAAGTGTATAAACCCGAAGCGACGCGACGGATCATTCCGGCTCTAAGCATTAATTGATGCGAGACAATTTCCGCATCGGATGGCGTTTCTTTAAGTGTAGCGAGTATATATTGACTAGTACGCATGTTTTTTCCGAAATAGAGTGATATGTTCTTTTAATTAAGGCGCTCAGTTTACCAGCGGTTGCATTGACACTAAAGCGCTAAGTGATTTTTTATCGAATTTTATAGCCATAGCAGGGCTTTAAAGTTAGCTTAACTGAGCTCAATATGAGTAACCAGATGATGAGAATCAGTCACTTGCCAAGTAATGTTGTATTCATACAAATTCATACCATAGCTTTGCACGCCTTGTTTTTGCTTTTTGTAGGCAGGGCGTGGATCTTGTTTTAGCACATTACTAATAAACGCTTGTAGCTCAGGGTAGTGGCTTTGTTTATTTATAAATTCTAAAGCTTGCTGGCTAAATTCAACACTCATTTGTGTTTCTGGACGCGTATCAGCAAATCCAGCGCTTGCATTCGGTAATGAGTCTGAATAGGGTAAATAAGGTTTTATATCTACGATGGGTGTGCCGTCAAGTAAATCAATACCGGCGAGCAATAACGCCAACTGACCGTTTTTATACTCAATTCCCTCTAACTTTACTGCACTCATGCCAATGGCATTTGGACGAAAAGTTGCTCTAGTAGCAAACACGCCTTTACGCTCATTACCGCCAAGGCGCGGCGGGCGAACCATTGCTGAATAGCCTTTATCAGCAGTTTCATGAAAACGAAATAACAGCCAAATATGGCTAAATTCATCTAATCCGCGAACAAATTCTTCACGATTAAATTCTTTGGCAAAAATCAGTTTAGCTTTAGCCTCGGGTACTAATCTAGGTTGCCTAGGAATGGCAAATTTTTGTTTATACGGAGATTGAATATGGCCAATAGCCGAAATTTGATAATCGCTCATAATGCTCGGTTATAGAAAAAATAGAGCGTTATTCTACCTTTTATTGACGTTGCTGGCATTAGCTTAATTTGGGGGGGGTATTTTTAGACTGATAGGTTTAAATGTGAAATAAAAAAGGTAAGGCTAAAAATAGCCTTACCTAACGTTTAAATAATTGAGCTGTTATTAAAACATGTATTGGAATGATACTGACGCAACATCCATTTCTGGATCAATATCATCTTCTAATTCGTAACGCTCATACTCTAAACGCACTTGCATATTGGTTGTAAATGCATATTCAATACCTGCACCATAAAACACGTCGCCGCCATCTTGAGATGCGCTGATGCTGCCAACCGGTAGTTCTTGAGTAACGTCTGCATCCCATTCAAACCAACCACCTTTTGCATAAACAGAAAAGTCTTCAGTGATCGGCGCTGCAAAACGTGCTGCTAACGATACGCCATCAATTTCAGCTTTACTGTCTATATCACTCACTTCATCAAAATTTTGATAAGCAAGCTCAAGACTTAAATGTTCATTAAATTGGGTACCAATGTAACCTTTTAACATTTGCGCGTCGTCATCAAAGTCGGTGTCGTTTTCGCTATCTTCAAACTGAAATGAATATTGGCCATAACCAATACCAGTGTAAATACGCGGAGAGTCCATGTCGGTAACATCAGCTTGTGCCGCTGAATTAAAACCCAGTGTTGCTAAAGCAAGTGCAGAAAGAGAAAGTGTTTTAATCATTATATAGCTCCTTTAAAAAGTAATATCGATGAATTATTTCATCAAACGTCGATTTACTAATTGCAGTGAGCGTGCCAAGTATTATTTCGCATAATATTTGGCCTTTATGTGTGTTTGTTGAGCTGTTTTGTTTTTTTTGGCACGCAAAACAATCAGGTGTTCAGCGTGCAGTTAATCCATAAAAATTAAAAATTGTAGCTTTTACAAGTTGTTGTAGTTTCTACATACCTATAAAAGCAACTAAATTAAACTTTATCTAACAAGTTTTCTGTTTCAATGGCTATTTGTTTCATTTTAATTGCGTAGTTCTCAAGCTTTTTGTCTTCGTCGGTAACCGATTTAAATTCTGGTACCGCCACAGGGTAACCCGTTTCATCCATAGCAACAAAGCTAATAACACAGTGATTGGTTTCAACTAGGTTTTGCGTTTTCGGGTCGCCACAGCGAACTTGAATAAAAATTTGCATGCTGGTTTTGCCGGTGTGTGCAATTTTTGCTTCAACCTCAACAATTTGGCCAACTAGGATAGGGCGGCTAAACTTAACGCCTGCAACCGATACCGTTACACAGTAGTGGCCGCTCCAGCCCGCAGCACAGGCATAACCCGCTTGGTCAATCCACTTCATGACCACACCGCCATGTACCTTACCACCAAAATTTACATCGGTTGGCTCTGCTAAAAAACGAAAAATTACACTCGACGACGCCATAACACACTCTCATTCATTCATATTACTTAACAGCATAGCGCAAAAAAGGGGCCGAAGCCCCTGCAATTTAGGATAAGTTTATAATTTCTATAGAAAGGTTGTTACATATTGGGATAGTTAGGGCCACCAGCACCTTCGGGAGTTACCCAGGTAATATTTTGGCTCGGATCTTTAATATCACAGGTTTTACAATGCACACAGTTTTGCGCGTTGATCACAAAGGATTGCTCGCCTTCTACTTCTTGTACTTCGTAAACGCCGGCAGGGCAGTAGCGCTGTGCTGGCTCGTCAAATTTAACTAAGTTAACGTTAATCGGAATTGATGCATCTTTTAGTTTTAAGTGACACGGCTGCGATTCTTCATGATTAGTATTAGATAAAAATACCGAAGAAAGCTTATCAAAACTGAGTTTGCCATCAGGCTTAGGGTAGTTAATTTTTTCAGCTTGGTTAGCGTCTTTTAAAGTTGCATGGTCAGGTACGTTATCTTTAAAGCTAAACGGTAGGGCACCCTTAAATATATTCTGATCAAGCGTGTTATATGCGCCGCCTGCAAATTTACCTAAGGTATGCATAGCAGGGCCAAAATTACGAGACTGATACAGCTCTTTATACGCCCATGACTTTTTAAACTCAGCGGTGTACTGGGTTAAATCATTATTAGCTAAATCGTTCTGTAGCGCATTAAAAATGACCTCAGCGGCTATCATGCCTGACTTCATAGCCGTATGATTGCCTTTAATTTTTGCAAAATTAAGCGTGCCAGCATCACAACCCACTAATAAACCACCTGGGAAGTGCATTTTTGGTAATGAATGTAAACCGCCTTTTGCAATGGCACGTGCGCCATAGGCAATGCGTTCTCCACCTTCAAGTGTATTTTTGAAAATAGGGTGATGTTTTAATCGTTGAAATTCATCAAACGGGCTTAAGTGTGGGTTAGAGTAATTTAAATCAACAATTAACCCCACAACCACTTGGTTGTTTTCGCTGTGATACATAAAGGCGCCACCGCCAGTGTCACCGCTTAATGGCCAACCGGTTCCGTGTACAACTTTACCTAATTGATGTTTAGATTCATTAACTTGCCAAATTTCTTTAAAACCTAAACCATAATGCTGTGGTGAACTTTCATCGTCTAAAGCAAACTGATTGATCAGTTGCTTACCTAAATGACCGCGACAGCCCTCAGCAAATACTGTGTACTTAGCGCGTAGCTCCATACCTGGCATGTAACCGTCTTTTTCATTGCCATTTTTATCTACACCCATATCGCCAGTAATGATGCCTTTTACAACATCATCTTCAATAATGACTGAATGCGCACTAAAGCCTGGAAATATTTCTACTCCAAGGTTTTCCGCTTGCTCTGCTAACCAGCGACATACATTACCCATAGAAACAATGTAGTTACCTTTGTTATGAAATGTATTTGGTGTAGCAAAGTGAGGAATTGAGGTTGCTTTATGTTCGTTGTTAAACCAGTAAATCTCATCATTTACCACTTTAGTCGAAACAGGAGCGCCGAGTTCTTGCCAATTTGGCAGTAATTCGTCAAGTGCTTTGGTTTCAAAAACTGCACCTGATAATACATGTGCGCCAACTTCTGAGCCTTTTTCAACTACACATATCATGCACTCTTGTTGTTTTTCTTGTGCTTGCTGCGCGAGTTTAATTGCTGTTGAAAGCCCCGCAGGACCTGCCCCTACAACTACAACATCAAATTCCATGGTTTCGCGTTCAATCATAATAACCTCTTTATCTATGACGGACTCACCTTTGCATTATTTGGCAAAAAGTAAGCTAAGCAACCTGTTTCTTTGTTATGCAAATTAATCGTTACAGGTTGTGAATAGTTTAAGGTTATTTTAGGTTGACGTTTACGTCAACAGGAAGTAGTCTGATTTCATAAAATAAATAGGTTGACGTAGACGTTAGCTTATAGGTTTAAATAATTATGGAGTCCCTATGAAAGTTCTCGTACCAATAAAAAGAGTGATCGACTACAACGTAAAAGCTCGCGTTAAACCTGACAACAGCGGTGTTGATTTAACTAACGTAAAAATGGCAATGAACCCATTTTGTGAAATTGCTGTGGAAGAAGCGATTCGTTTAAAAGAAGCGGGTACTGCAACCGAAGTAGTTGTTGTTACTATTGGCGCTAAAGCCTCTCAAGAACAATTACGCACAGCACTGGCTTTGGGCGCAGATAAAGCGATTCATGTTGAAACAGAAGAAAATTTAGAGTCTTTACATATAGCAAAATTGCTTGCCAAAGTAGTTGAACAAGAATCGCCTGAACTGGTTATTTTAGGAAAACAGTCAATCGATTCTGATAATAATCAAACAGGTCAAATGCTAGCGGCGCTGACTAACCGTGGTCAAGGTACGTTTGCTTCTAAAGTGGTTATTGAAAATGGCAAAGTAAATGTTACTCGTGAAGTTGATGGCGGTTTACAAACCGTTGCACTTAATTTACCCGCAATAGTCACCACCGATTTACGTTTGAATGAGCCACGTTATGCGTCGCTACCTAATATTATGAAAGCCAAACGTAAGCCGTTAGAAGTTATTGCGGCTGATTCGCTAGGTGTAGATTTAGCCCCGCGCATTGAATTAGTTAGTGTAGAGGAGCCAGCAAAACGCAGCGGCGGGATTATTGTTGAAGACGTTGCACAGCTTGTAGAAAAACTTAAAACAGAGGCAAAGGTGATTTAAATGAAAACTCTTGTAATTGCAGAGCACGATAACGGTGCCTTAAAACCAGAAACCTCAAAAACGATTAATGCCGCTAAAAAATTAGGCTTTGACGTAGATGTATTATTAGCAGGCATAAACCTTGGCGCCATGAGTGAGTCACTCGCGAGCATTGAGGGTGTTGCGAATGTTTTACTTGCTGATAATGCAGTTTATGAGCATCAACTTGCTGAAAGCATGACAGATCTAGTGTTATCACTTGCAGATAGTTACAGCCATGTTGTGGCAAGTGCAACTACTACAGGTAAAAACTTTATGCCGCGTGTTGCCGCATTATTAGATGTAGCGCAAATTTCAGAAATTATTGATGTAATTGACGCAGATACATTTAAGCGCCCAATTTACGCGGGTAATGCTATTGCAACGGTTAAATCGCTCGATAGTAAAAAAGTGATCACAGTACGTGCAAGTAGCTTTGATTTACAAGGCGAGCAAGCTCCATCTAATGTAACCGCTGTAGATGCAGTCTCTGATTCACAGTTAAGCAGTTTTGTTAGTGTTGAACAAACTGAATCAGAGCGTCCAGAGCTAACGGCTGCAGATGTGGTTATTTCGGGTGGTCGTGGTATGCAAAATGGTGAAAATTTTGCATTATTAAATGGCATTGCCGATAAACTCGGTGCCGCTATTGGTGCATCACGTGCAGCGGTTGACGCGGGCTTTGTGCCTAACGATATGCAAGTAGGGCAAACAGGTAAAATTGTCGCGCCTAATTTATATATTGCTGTGGGTATTAGTGGTGCCATTCAGCATCTTGCGGGTATGAAAGATTCAAAAGTTATTGTTGCCATTAATAAAGACCCTGATGCGCCAATATTCCAAGTAGCTGATTACGGTTTAGTTGCTGACTTATTTGATGTTTTACCACAGTTAGAGCAAGCACTATAAAGTACAGCAATAAACCGCTCCTAAAGTAACAAATTCTGATTTAAAGCCGCCGTTTCATTATTGATTCTGCGGCTTTTTTAATTCAACAACTCCACTTATCTAAATTACTTGCGATTTAAGTTTTTTTACTACAAAGTGACAGCGTTGTCATTTGTAGCAATACAAATTATTAAATAGGAGCCAAAATGACAAGGTATAAAGCACTTGATGCTATGCGTGGGCTAACCATAGCGTTAATGATACTGGTAAACACGCCGGGGTCGTGGTCCCATGTGTATGCCCCTTTACTTCATGCAGATTGGCATGGCTGTACCCCTACGGATGTAATTTTTCCGTTTTTTATGTTTATTATTGGCTCTGCGATGTTTTTTTCGCTCAAAAAAACGAACAGTGCAGCCAGTGCTAGCCAAGTATTAAGACTAGTTAAGCGTGGAGCAATTATATTTGTCATTGGTCTAGCTTTAAATATTTATCCCTTTACTACCAATATTGAAAACTTGAGAATATTAGGTGTACTGCAACGTATAGGGATAGCCTATATTTTAGCGTCTATCTGTGTGTTGTTTTTAAATAGGCGAGGGGTGTTAACGCTATCGATTATTACCTTAGTTGCTTATTGGTTATTACTGTTAAGTGTTGGCGCTGAAAACGCTTATACACTCGAACATAACCTAGTTAGAGCGGTTGATATTGCCGTACTAGATGAGTCGCATTTATGGCAAGGTAAAGGGCTCGCATTTGATCCAGAGGGGCTGATCAGCACGTTACCCGCTGTGGTGAGTGTCTTATTTGGTTTTGAAGTAACGCGCCTGTTAACGAGCACAAGTTGCCAGTGGGCAAGCATTAAACGGCTGTTAGTTATTGGTGTAGTTGCAGTTGTTATTGGGCAATTAACCTCAATGGTGATGCCAATTAATAAATCACTTTGGACTAGTAGCTTTGTTATTTACACATCCGGGATTGCCTGTATTGTGTTGGCATTTTTTGTTTGGCTTTGCGACATTGTTAAACCTGAGCGCCTTGTTAATCCATTAATTGTGTATGGATCAAACCCACTGTTTATATATGTATTATCGGCTGTGTGGGTACTGAGCTATTCACTGATAAATATTGGCGAGCTAAACTTGGGGGACTGGATGTATCAGCAACTCGCATTGGTTATGAGCGCTAAATTGGCATCGTTCACCTTTGCTTTATTGCATGTTATTGGCTTTTGGGTAATTTCGAATATGCTTTATAAACGAAAAATATTTATAAAGATTTAGTATTTATAACAATTTTCTTCCTTAAGCGGGAGGCAAATTGTTCAAGTATTTATGCACATTAATATATCAGACAATAAAAAACCAACCCGCGGGTTGGTTTTTTTATTTAACGTTACAAAGCTTAGCTTAGTACGTTGCGCTGCCTTTAGTACGTGGGAATGCAATAACATCACGTACGTTACCCATACCGGTAACATAAGCAACTAAACGCTCAAAACCTAAACCAAAGCCAGAGTGTGGCACGCTACCGTATTTACGGAGGTCGCGGTACCAGCTGTAATCTTCTTTGTTTAAGCCCATCTCTTCAAGGCGTGCATCTAATACATCAAGACGCTCTTCACGTTGTGAACCACCAATGATCTCACCAATACCAGGTGCAACTACGTCCATAGCTGCAACAGTTTTGCCGTCTTCATTTTGACGCATGTAGAATGCTTTAATATCACGCGGGTAGTTTTTAATAACAACCGGTGCTTTAAAGTGTTCTTCAGCTAGGTAGCGTTCGTGCTCAGACTGTAAATCTACACCCCATTCAACGTCGTACTCAAATTTCTTGCCACACGCTTTTAAAATCTCTACAGCATCGGTGTAGTCAACTTGGGCAAAGTCTTTTTCAACAAATTCTTCTAAACGGCTAATAGCTGTTTTTTCAACACGTAATGCGAAAAATTCCATGTCGTCACGGCGCTCTTCTAATACAGCTTTAAATACATACTTAAGCATGTTTTCAGCCAGTTTTGCGATATCTTCTAAATCAGCAAACGCAACTTCTGGCTCTACCATCCAAAATTCAGCTAAGTGGCGAGATGTATTTGAATTTTCTGCACGGAACGTAGGACCAAAGGTGTAAATTTTTGACATAGCTGATGCATATGTTTCACCGTTTAGCTGGCCAGATACCGTTAGGAAGGCTTCTTTACCAAAAAAGTCTTCGCTGTAATCAATCTCGCCTTTGTCCGTCATTGGCAGATTTTGCATATCAAGCGTTGATACGCGGAACATCTCACCTGCGCCTTCACAGTCACTTGCAGTAATAATTGGGGTGCTGATCCAGTAAAACCCTTGCTCATGGTAAAAGCGGTGGATTGCTTGTGCTAAACAGTTACGGACACGTGTTACTGCGCCAATCATATTAGTGCGAGGGCGAAGGTGAGCGTGTTCACGTAAATACTCAATGCTGTGGCGTTTAGCCGACATTGGGTAGGTGTCTGGGTTTTCAACCCAACCTAACACAGTTACTGAGTTAGCTTGAATTTCGAAAGATTGACCTTGTCCTGCTGATTGTACTAATACACCGGTAACCGACACAGAACAGCCTGCTGTTAAGCTTGTAACTTCATCATAATTATTCAGTGAATTAGGAACTACCGCTTGAATAGGATCAAAACACGAACCGTCATGAACGGCTAAAAATGATATTCCTGCTTTTGAATCGCGGCGTGTACGGATCCAGCCTTTAATGGTTACTTGGCTGTCTACCGCAACATTGCCTTTTAATAGCTCTGAAATCGCTAAATGGCTCATCTTCACTCCAATGATATAAGTTGCCTAACTATATAAATTAACTGTGCGTTACTCATGCTTTTTAGCATTTGAGGTCACTGCACTTGAACCTTGTATAATACCTAGTAAAGTAAAATAAAAAAACTGTTGTGGGCAACTCTTTAAAAGTTTTTAGTGGTACGTTGTTTTTTTAACCAATTTTTACAGTTAAATAACCACTATTACCATTTGTTGCTCTGAAATTTCATCAATTTGTGGCATTATTAGTAAATAAACCGAATTGACGTATTAATAAAAAATGGATGCTATGAAACAAGTTTTTATTTTACGAGGGCTACCAGGCAGTGGTAAGTCATATTATGCGCAAAATCTCGCCGAGGAACTTTCCGGTGCAGATGAAAGCCAATATTTTATTTGCTCAACAGATGATTACTTTGTTAACGAGCAGGGTGAGTACCATTTTGATAAGTTTAAATTATCGCAATATCATAATTTAAACTTGGCGCGTTTTATTAATGCCCTAGCACAAGGCATTGAACTGGTAATAGTGGATAACACCAATATTAAAAAGTGGGAATTTATTGCCTATTCACAAGCAGCCATTGCTTTAGGCTATCAGGTAAAAGAAGTGATTGTTGGCGAAGTGAAAGATAAATCAATGCAACACTTATACGCAAAACGCAATAGCCATAACATACCGTTAAAAACGATTAGTAAAATGGCTTACATGTTTGAGTGGTAATTATTAAATTTTAGCTAATACGTCTATATCAGAGTGTGTAATGGCATCTAAATGAGCGGTGATTTTTTCACTGCTCCAGTCCCACCATGCAATCGCTAGAAGTTTATTAATTGTCGCATCATCAAAACGCTTTTTTATCAATTTTGCAGGGTTACCGCCAACAATGCCATAGGCGGGCACATCAGACGTTACCACAGATTTACTTGCTATAATGGCACCATCACCAACTTTTACTCCTGGCATAATGGTGGCGTTGTAACCTATCCACACATCATTACCTATTTCAGTATCTCCCTTAAAAGGTAAATCACCTTGTTGAGGTGCAGATTTTTCCCAGCCATTACCAAATATAAAAAATGGATAGGTAGAAAAGCCGGAGGTTTGATGATTAGCCCCATTCATTATAAAAGTAACGTCTTTAGCTATCGCACAAAACTTACCTATGATAAGACGGTCCCCGATAAAATCGAAATGGTAAAGTACATTTTTTTCAAAGTTTTCAGGGCCATCAGGGTCGTCGTAATAGGTATAATCACCAACGTCTATATTCACAGAGGTGATAAAGTTTTTTAAATAACCTACTTGAGGAAACCCTTCCATAGGTGATGGATTGTTTGGATTTGGTCCGTTCATAGTTTCCTCCAAAGTAGAATATATAAAGCGCTAGCTTTTAAATGCCGCCAGTGGATGAGAGGTACTAAGCGATACATGTACGTTATCACCAGGATTTACCACTACTTCATGACTCACGCGACTTGTAACCACAGTACCACAGGCTAGTTTTATGGCGCATAATCTGCTGCCGCCTTCAAAGCGAACCCAAATTACTTCGCCATTATTTCCTACACTGCTTTGTACTAATAATACATCATCTGGACGAAGTAACACCTCTACCTCACCGTTTTCACAGTCAACACCATGAGCGGGAACATTACCAATATCGGTAAGTGCTTGGCCGTTATTCAGCGTTCCTTTTATAAAACTAGCTTCACCTAGAAAGCGTGCCACAAAGCGATTATTGGGTGCACTAAAGCATTGCTCTGGGCTATCAATTTGCTGTATTTTTCCGCCTTTTAGTACACCCACGCGATCGCCCACCGAAAGTGCTTCTTCTTGATCGTGCGTTACCCAAATAGCGGGTACGCCGGCTTCTTTAAGCGCATTACGTATATCCCAACGTAGCATGTCTTTTAAAGCCGCGTCTAAATTTGATAGTGGTTCATCAAGTAATACAAAGTCTGGCTGGTGGGCTAGGGTGCGCGCTAATGCAACGCGCTGCTTTTGTCCGCCTGAAAGTGTAGCTGGTTTTTTATGTCTAAACGCATCTAAACCGAGTAGCTTTATCCAATGATCGGCAGGGCTTGTGTCTTTCAGTTTAAAACACACATTTTGCTCAACCGTTAAATGGGGAAACAACGCAAAGTCTTGAAACACCATACCCACACTGCGTTTTTCAGGGGCTACAGTATGCTTTGGTGTAGCAGTCCATTTAGCAACTTTAATTTCACCCTCGCTAATTGGTAAAAGCCCAGCTAGGGCTTGTAAAATAGTACTTTTACCACAACCTGTTGGACCAACAAGCATTAAAATTTCGCTTTCACCTAAAGTGAAATTTAAGTCACTAACAACACGATTACTGCCATAATCTATAGACAACTGACTTACAGATAGCATTTATATAAAATCCTTAATGTTCAAACTGGTTGCGTTTCTCGCCAGACATCATAATAGCTAAAGCCGCCGCCGAAATCACCACTAACAATAAACCAGGTATTGCTGCGCGGCCAAAATAACCAGCTTCGTAAACACGCCATAAATACGTAGATAAGGTTTCAAAACCAGTTGGACCCAATAATAGTGTGGCTTCTAATTCACGCATCGACTCTAAAAAGACTAAAGCGGCCCCTGCAATAATACCACGCATAGTCAGTGGTAAAGTAATACGTGTGAAAGCTTCACGTGGGCTTGCGCCTAACACACGGGCTGATTTTACTAAGCTTGGATCAAGGTGCTCGGTGCTGGTACGCACAGAGCCAACCGCAAGCGGTAAAAAACGTAGCATATAAGCAATGATCAACAAGCCCAGTGTTTGATATAAAAATGGCAGTTGTAAGCCGCCATATACAAGCGCTGTGCCCATAACAATCCCCGGAATACCAAAACCAAAGTAAGTAACGCGTTCCATTACTTTACCTGCTTTTCCAGTTAATGCTGCATGCGCTACAGGAATAGCCACAATAACTGTAACAATAGCTGCAATGGCTGAAGCGTAAGTAGAGTGCCAAGCAATACTAAAATCAAACGAACTAAAACCATCACGCATTAGCCAAAGTGTAAATACTGCGAGTGGTAAGCCAATAGCAAGTAATAAAATTGGTGCAAAGGTGGCAAACATCGCGCCTAATTGCCATTTTTTTGGGAATAAAATAAGGGGCCTGCCTTGGCGTTCAGACGCAGTTTTAATTTGCGATTCAATCATTAGTAAAAAGCCAACAATCACCATTAACTGCATAGACAGCATAGCCGCACGGCTCAGTTCAAAGGCGTTATATTCTACATAAATAACGCGAGTGAAGGTATCTAGACGCATCATTGCCGGTGTACCAAAGTCTGATAGCGTATATAAGGCAACGAGTAACGAGCCCGCAGCAATACCATTTACAACACGGGGCAAAATAACTTTAAACACGCTTTGTGTCATCGACATCCCCAATGTACGCGCTGCATTGACCATGCTCGCATCTAGGCTAAGTAGGGAGGAGCGGGTTGTCATCATTACAAATGGGAAGGTATACAGGGTCATTACAATGGCGGCGCCAGTTAAGCCATACATAGAAGGGGTTTCAAAACCAAGTAAGTTATGTATTTCACCACCAGGGCCAAATGCAGCATAAAGCGTAAATGCACCAATATAACTTGGTATAGCTAAAGGGGCGGCAAATACTACTAACCAAAACTTTTTAAATGGCAGCTGCACATAAGCGCTAATAAACGCCAGTGGCACACCAATTAAAATTGAGCCTAATACAGTTAAGCCCATTAACGACAGGGTATTTCCTAAAATGGTTAAATTATGGCTATCAAAAAAAGAGCTTGCGTCACTGGCAAGCGTTATTAAAACAAAAATAGGAGTAAGGGTAACAAGCGCTGCAAGCAGCGCCATAGGATAAGATGGTGGTATTCGCATTATAAAACGCCGCTGCTGCGCATTAAGTCAATAGTTGGACGTAAGTCAGCCAACTGAGTTAAGTCTATTTTAGGTGGCGAAATACTGGTTAATTTAGGCAAGCCATCAGGTTGCTTTATGTCATTTACTAGCGGAATTTCATACGCTTCACTCGCTAAATAACTTTGTACTTCAACGCTGAGTAAATAGCGCATAAAGTTAGTTGCTAGTGGGTCGTCAGATAGCGATAAAATACCAGAGGCATTCACTAAACAACCGGCATCTTGCTCTGTAAATGCAAGATCAAGTTTAGCGTCGGGCTTACCAGACTTCAAACGTAACGTGTAGTAGTGATTAGCAAAACCAATATCTACTTCACCACGTTCAACGCCCATTACTACACCGAGTTCGCCAGCGTAGGTTTTTGAGCGTTTTTGCACTTTTTTAAGCCATTTAGCAGTTTTATCATCGCCTTCTAAAATTCGCATTGCGGTAACAAACGATTGAAAAGAAGCATAAGCTGGTGCCCAACCAATACTTAAATCACTGTCGGCTATTCCCATAATGCTTGTTGGAATTTGCTCTTTGGTTAAACGCTCAGTATTAAAAGGCAAAGTACGTATACGACCAGTTATAGGTGCCCACTCATCGTATCTAAACTGTGGCTGTAGCTGTGCAGATAAATCACTAGGCATAGGTTTAGCAAGCCCAGCATCGGTTACTAAACCAATAGCGCCCGAGTCTACAGCCCAAAATAAGTCAGCACGTTTAACACCCGCTTTAGCTTCGGCAACAATTGTATTAGCCAATGCCGCAGTTGGGCCGCGTCGAATAGCAAGGTCTAAATCCGGGTTCTTTTTTTGAATGGCTTGTAAAACGTTTTCGTATAAGCCACCTTCACCACGCCCTAAATAAAGGGTCAATGCGCCTTTAAGTTTAGGTAATGTATCTACCGACACGGGGTTGGCAATATCAGCGGCAAACGCACGTGAAAGAGATAGCGGCAAAGCGCCAGCTATCCCTAACGCAGCTAAGCCTTGAATAAAGGTTCTGCGTTCCACTTAAAATACATCCTTACGGGCTTTTTCAGCTTTTTCAATTAGCGCTTGTGCACGGGTTAACTTAGTTTGCATATCAACAACCACGTCACGTACTTGGTCTACTGTTTTATTAGCTGAAATAGTTTGCGGTAGGGTTACGTTAAAGTCTTTTTCAAGTACTTCTACTAAGTTAGCGTCTTGCTCAATGAGTGTGCCTTCAACGCCTTCAAATAAATGCAGGTAAGTATCGTGAACTATGCTGGTTGCTTCATCGCTTAAACGTTCTGCGTATTTAGCAACCACTCGGTCTAATTTGTGTTTAATTTCGTCAATGGTCGCGCTTTGCGTCATTTCTTTTGTTGCTGTGGCTTTAACGCTTTTTAATAACCCTTTTTGTTGAAACTGAGCCGCTAACTTAACTGCGCCTAGGCCTTGCCATAAAGCATTGTTCAATGCTTGTTGCTGCAAACGTACTTCTGAGGCTGGTTTTTTGTTGTCGATAGCCATTTTTATGCCATACAAACCTTGCCAAATAGAGGCATACACAGGGACATAATTTGTTTCTATGGCGCTGTGAAATTTAACCGATTCCCAGTACTCAATTAAGTCATCAGTGTTAACTGCTTTAGCGCCTTTTTTCTCGTAATCGCTTACTAGGGTATCAACCTTTGAAACCATCCACTCAACGTCTTCGTTGTAGGTTTTTAAATTAGCTTGAAGGTGATTAACATGCTCACCAATTGGGCCGTTAGCAAGTGCCGGTTGTGCAAAAATCGCAGAAGCGAGTAAAAAAGTTGCACTTAATGTCTTGGCAGGCTTAAGTAATATTTTCATAGCAAGTGAGTCCATAAATGTTATTGTAAATGATAGTCATTATCATATCCCTAAACATCCCTTAGATCAACACACTAAATCAAGCCAAAGGGTTAAATTTACTAAACTTTACAGAGGAATAATAACTAAATAGAAATATCAATTTAATTTTAACTTTAGTGGCTAAAATAATTAACCATCTATACGTAATGTTTACCCTTTATGGCGTTATATATAGCATCGCAAAGCTGTTTAATACTGATATCGTCACTTATATACGGTGGCATTAAGTAAATTAACTTACCAAACGGGCGTATCCACACTCCTTGGCTAACAAAATAAGCCTGTATTTTAGCTACATCTACTATTCCGGCCTCATCTGTCAGCTCTACCACGCCAATTGCACCTAAAGTGCGCACATTAGCTACATCAGTAAGTGAGCCACACTGATGTAATTGTTGAAGTGCTTGGTTTACTTCACAAATTCGTTTTTGCCAATCTTGTTCAAGCAATAAGTCTATACTGGCACATGCCACAGCGCAGGCGAGTGGATTGCCCATAAATGTAGGTCCGTGCATCAAAACACCGGCTTCACCTTCGCTAATGCCTATTGCTATTTTGTCGGTCGTTAACGTGGCTGATAAGGTCATGGTGCCGCCGGTGAGTGCCTTGCCAATACAAAGTATATCTGGCTGTACATTGGCGTGCTCTACAGCAAACATTTTACCTGTACGGCCAAAGCCTGTGGCAATTTCATCACAAATGAGCAATACATCGTATTGAGTACATAACTTGCGCACACAGGCTAAATATTCAGGGTGATAAAAGTTCATTCCTCCCGCGTTTTGTACTATGGGTTCAATAATAAAGGCGGCAACATGCTGGTGGTGTTTTAAAAAATAGTGTTCTAGTTCATCCGCCTCGGCTTGATTAAACTCGTCATGAAATTGGCTAACAGGTGCAGGTACAAATACATGCTCAGGTAAAAAGCCAGAGTACAAGCTATGCATAGAATTAACCGGATCGCACACACTCATGGCCGCAAAGGTATCGCCATGATAGCCCTTAAACGGAGTCATTAACTTTTGTTTAGTATTAATGCCTTGGCTTAACCAATACTGCAGCGCCATTTTAATCGCTACTTCAACACTTACCGAGCCGCTGTCGGCTAAAAATACTTTATTTAAATGCTCGGGCGTTATTGCTACTAGCTTTTTACAAAGCTCCACTGCGCTGTAATGGGTAATGCCGCCAAACATTACATGGCTCATTTTATTGATTTGCTCTGTCATCGCATTATTTAAAACGGGATGATTGTAGCCATGTATTGCGCTCCACCAAGAGGCCATACCGTCAATGAGTTTCTCGCCTGTTTCTAATTGGATAAGGTTATGATTGGCGTGTGTAACAGGATAAACCGGAATTGGTTGAGTCATTGATGTATAAGGGTGCCAAATGTGATTTCGGTCAAAATCAAGGTCTATTGTATGTTTTGTGCTCATATGTAAACTTTAGCTATATGGGTTTCATTGACAATGGTACGGCAATACGTATTCTAAGCCAATAACACCAAGAGCAAAAAATAAAAGAGAGTATTATGGAGCTTGCAACAGTTCGTCACGATTGGACCCATAGCGAGGTTAAAGCCTTATTTGAAATGCCGTTTAACGATCTGCTTTTTAAAGCCGCGACCGTACACCGTGCTAATTTTAATCCTAATCAGGTGCAAATTTCTACTTTACTATCAATAAAAACAGGTGCTTGCCCTGAAGATTGTAAATATTGCCCGCAGTCTGGTCATTATAAAACCGACCTAGAACGAGAGCGCTTACTAGAAGTAGAAAAAGTAGTAGAGCAAGCACGCCTTGCAAAACAAAAAGGCGCCACCCGTTTTTGTATGGGCGCTGCGTGGTCAGATCCTAAAGATCGTGATATGCCGTACATTTCAAAAATGGTTAAAGAAGTAAAAGAGCTTGGCCTTGAAACCTGTATGACCCTAGGTAAGCTCACCAATGAAAAAGCGCATGCGCTGAGTGATGCAGGGCTTGACTACTATAACCATAATTTAGATACCTCACCTGAATACTACGAACAAATTATATCTACCCGTACCTTTGCAGACAGACTAAACACTATTGATCATGTGCGTGATGCCGGTATGAAAGTTTGTTCTGGTGGTATTGTCGGTATGGGTGAGCAACCCAGCGATCGTTATGGGTTATTAATGCAATTGGCTAATTTGCCGCAGCAACCAGAAAGCGTCCCTATTAATATGCTAGTAAAAGTAAAAGGGACACCGCTTGAAAACGTAGACGACTTAGATCAGTTTGAGTTTATTCGTACTATTGCCACCGCGCGTATTATGATGCCGCATAGCTATGTACGTTTATCGGCAGGGCGCAGCGCAATGAATGAGCAAATGCAATCGATGTGTTTTTTTGCCGGTGCTAATTCCATTTTTTATGGTGATAAACTCCTGACTACCGAAAACCCAGAAGCAGATGCCGATATGCAATTAATTAAAAAGCTGGGTATGAACCCTGAAACAGCCGAAGACTATTCAGATGAAGCCGTTTCTGCGTCGTTATCTTCTAAAGTGGCCGATAAAGCCAGTTCAGAATTGTTTTATCCTGCTTAACATTGTGTATTGCTATGTCATTTGATTTTATAAATAGCCATTTACAAGCGCGCAAGCAAAGCGCGCTCAACCGCAAGCGTTATGTTATTGAGCAAGCCAGTGCGCGTGAAATTATAGTTGATAATAAACGCTATCTTAACTTTGCCAGTAACGACTACCTAGGCTTTGCCGATGAGCCCACTTTGCTTGATGGCATGCAGAGCTTAGGAAGTCATAGCTCTGCTTTAGTTACAGGCTATCAAGGTGCGCAGCAACAGCTCGAAAAATACTTATGTGCTCAGTTGGGCTATAACAATGCCATGCTGTTTAATTCGGGCTTTAGTGCTAATAGCAGTGTTATAAAAGCGTTATTTCAAGATAAAGCCATTGCTCAGCAAAGTGCGATTTTTCAGGATAAACTCAATCATGCAAGCTTAATCGACGGTGCACTGCATGCAAACGCAGCACTTGTACGCTTTAACCATAACGACATGAATCATTTACGTTCACGGCTGGAAAAGTCCAATGCTAAGTATAAATTGATTGTGAGTGAGGGCGTATTCTCGATGGATGGCGACCAAGCACCATTAACTGAGTTACTGAGTTTAGCTAAAGCACATAACGCCTGGTTAATGATAGACGATGCGCATGGCTTTGGCGTACTGGGAAAATCGGGTTTGGGAAGCTGTGAGCCACTTATAGCGGCAGATAATTTACCAGATATTTTAGTGATCACCTTTGGTAAAGCGCTAGCAAGTAGCGGGGCGTGTGTATTAGGTTCAAGTGAATTTATTGATTACATGTTGCAGTTTAACCGCGATTACACTTATTCGACCGCTATGTCGCCATTTATTGCTTCGCATACATTATCAAGAATTAAAACCATACGTGATGCTAATCACAAGCGTGCAAAATTAAACGCTAATATTGCTTTATTTAAACGTTTAGCCAATGAACACAAAATTGCCTTAATGGATTCGACCACTGCCATTCAACCCCTAGTTTTAGGGTGTGCCGAACAGACCTTAAAAGCCTGTGAGCAGCTCAAACAGCAGGGGATTTGGCTAACCGCTATTCGTCCGCCCACGGTGCTGCATAATACCTCAAGGCTACGCATTACCTTAACCGCCGCCCATACCGAGCAAGATATTACAACATTGGTAAACTGTTTAAAAAAGGCCATTGCATGATAAGCGCACACGCTACAAATGCTAACTCGCGTATAAAGTCACCGTTAGCTTGTTTAGCTGTTAATAGTTTAAAGCAGGTAACGCAACGCAAGTTTTCAACGGCGGCAAACCAATATGTAGCCCACGCACATGTACAAAAACAAGCTGCAATCGATTTAATTAAACTCATTAAGCTTGATGCGAGCACAAAGCACAAACACTGTGTTGATTTAGGCGCAGGGCCGTTAGTGAATACCCAAGCGTTACAAGGAATATACAAACAGGTAATTGCCATGGATTTAAGCCTTACCATGCTTAAAAATAGTGCAGTAACCGCACCGCGTATTTGCGCCGACATGGATAACTTACCATTTCAACAAAATAGTATTGATGTGGTATTTAGTAATTTTGCGATGCAGTGGTCGGCTAATTTTGAAATGCTAATGTATTCATTACATTCAGCTTTAAAGCCTGGCGGGCAGGCGTACATAAGTACGGTGGTTGAAGGCTCACTACATGAAATAAAAACGGCGTTTGCCACGCTCGATTCGCATAGCCACATTAATAACTTTTTAAGTAGCGATAATATAAACCAATCGGTCAAAAAGGCAGGGTTTATTATTAATAGCGCGACAGAGGTTATTTATACTGATGAGTTTACAAGCCCGCTTAAAGCGATTAGTTCAATTAAAGCCATTGGGGCAACTTCGCAAAATAAAGCAAGCCAACGCCCTGGTTTATTAACTAAATCGGCGCTACAAAAAGTATGTGCGGCGTATCCGCTTATAAACAACCAAGCCCATGTATCTTACCATGTGGTATTGTTATCATTAGAAAAAGCAAAAATTTAAAGGTAAGGCAATGCAGCAATTTTTTATTACCGGTACCGATACCGACGCTGGTAAAACCCACGTAACTAGTTTGCTATTAAAGTTACTCGCTCAACATAAACAGCGCGCAATAGGCTTTAAACCGATTGCATCAGGGTGTGAACTTGCGTTTGAACAGCTTGTGAATGCCGATGCTTTAATGCTAATGGAAAGCGCGACTGTGAGCGCTAAATACGACATTATTAATCCGTTCGCTTTTGAGCCCGCCATAGCTCCGCACATTGCAGCAGAGCAAGTAGGAGTAACCCTAAGTGTTGAAAAGCTTCGTACCGCTTATAAAAATGTGAAGCAACAAGGTGCAGACTACCTGCTAACAGAAGGTGCGGGCGGCTGGGCATTGCCAATTAATAATAACGAATATTTATACGACTGGGTAAAAGCAGAGCAACTGCCGGTAATATTAGTGGTAGGGATGAAACTAGGCTGTATAAATCATGCATTACTCACTGCAGCACATATGCAAAGTATGGGTGTTAATTGCATTGGTTGGATTGCTAACCAAGTTGATGCCACTATGGATGAATACCAAGCAAATCTAGATTCGCTTAAAACACGTTTACCATTCCCGTTGCTTGCTATAAGCCCCTATACCGAGCAAACCCCTAAATTACAAATTTATAAAACCCTGCTTACTGCACTTGCTATAAATGCCTAAACTATACTGCTTTGTAATTTTATAAATATACAAAGCAGTTTATATATTAAATACACCGGTTTAATAAATATGTTTAGCGCCTTGAAATACACACCTTGTATGCATATATAACGCTAATTACACAGTGCTATTGTTACTAAGGAAATAACAAATACCATGACCCACCCATTTATTAAGAACTACGCTTATAATACGCAGGTTAAGGCCGAATCAGATCTAGCAAAAAGTGCTCTGCCTAAAACCCATGTAGGTATTTTAGGTGGGGGAACTGCAGGGGCAACAATTGCGATTCGCCTTGCGGCATTGGGCATAAAAACGACTATATTTGAGAAAAAAAAGTCACTTATTGACGGCCCTCCTATGTGTCATCTGCACGCCGGTGGTAATTTATACCGTGAAATTCCAGATCAAGACTGTATAGATTTACTTAAACAATGTATTGATATTTTACGACTATATCCTTACAGCATAGATGTACGCCCAACTATATTTGCTGTGCCAACGCGTGATGATGATTCACCGGATGATTTACTGCCAAGGTTAGACAAGCTTACTAACGCATATAAAGACTTAATTGAACAAGATCATAATAATAAAGTTCTTGGCGAGCCTGATAATTACTATCAGCTTTATAGCCATGAGCAAATGATAACCTTGAGTAAAAAAGAGCAGGTTACTGAGCCTAAAACGCTAGATGAGTGGATGATCCCCGTTGCTAAGCATTTAAACTTAAACAAAGTAAAATACCCACTTATTGTTGTTCAAGAATACGGTTGGAATATATTTAGATTATCAGCAAGTGCGCAGCTTGCGCTTGCCCAGTACGAACACGCTAACGTTCTTACCAGCACAGAGGTAAAGCAAGTCAGCAAAGTTGAGCAAAGTAGTGCTAACAATCAAACTCCAAAATGGAAAATTAAATACCAAAGCAACCAAAGTAACCAAAACAACCAAAGCAACACGACCCAAACAGCAGAAGTAGATTACCTTATAAACGCCTGTGGCTTTCAAACCGGTATTGTTGATGACATGGTAGGCGTAAAGCCCAAGCGTATGGTCGAATTTAAAGCCTCATACATTGCACACTGGAAAGGCGCTGGCGGGCAAATACCCGAGATTATTATTTATGGTAACCGAGGCACCCCCGAGGGCATGGCACAATTAACGCCGTACCCTAATGGCTTTTATCAAATTCATGGTATGACTAACTCAATTACCTTGTTTAACGATGGCCTAGCAGATACAGCTGAGCAAACGGCACAGCCACAACTGCCTACTAAGTACTTAAATTATATAAATAATGGTTGGGATCAGCAGGTGCTAAAAGCACGTGGTCAAAAAGCGATTGATTATGTAGCTGAGTTTGTACCAGCATTTAAAAACGCTAATACGCAAAACAATGCCTTGTTTGGCGGCCAACAGATCCCAGGCGAAGACGACACCTTGCGCGTTGCCGACGTAAGTTTATATTCGCATATTAGCTACGCACGAGCCGAAAATGTAAAAGCGTCATCAACTTTGATCGCTGCTGACGAAATAGTAGCTGAATTTGTAAAGCTTGGTTTAATTTGCACAGAACACGACAGTAATAACCACCGTAAGCATCACCAATGGGCCTACCTTGAGAACAGTTGTAATGAAAATATAAGCAAAATTGCACAAGTACTTGCAAAAGAGCGAGGCTTCCCCACAGATATGGCAAATGTTAATCACGGTTTATATAAAAGCGTATAGTATAAAAATGGAATAACTTATTGAATTATATTATTTTTATAAGTGAGTTTTTACTGTTGAACAGAAAAAATCCTAAAAAGTTTAACTTAATTAAATATATATAAAACTTTAAAAATATCCCTTGCGTTATGACATAGTTTGTCACAGAATAGCGTTGACGTTATGACATAGTGTGTCATAACGCGGTGATTGCTATAGCCGATCAACAAAAAGAAATCGCTCAGCAATAAATGTTATTTTTGGAGACCATGTATGAAACGTGTATTTTTGTTTTTATTAACTAACTTAGCGGTTATGTTGGTATTAGGTGTTGTGCTTTCAATCATAATGAGTGCGCTGGGCTTAAGCCATCGTAGCCTGGGTGGTATTTTATTAATAGCTGCTGTATTTGGTTTTGGTGGGTCGTTTATTTCTTTGTATATGTCGAAATGGATGGCGAAAAAATCAACCGGTGCGCAGGTTATTACAAAACCAAGTAACGAAACCGAGCAGTGGTTAGTGAACACGGTTGCCGCGCAAGCTAAAAAAGCCGGTATTAATATGCCTGAAGTGGCTATTTACGACAGCCCAGAAATGAACGCTTTTGCAACCGGCCCGAGTAAAAATAACTCGCTGGTGGCGGTAAGTACGGGTTTATTACACAACATGACTCAAGATCAAGCCGAGGCAGTGCTTGCGCACGAAGTATCGCACGTGGCTAATGGCGACATGGTAACGCTAACGCTTATTCAAGGCGTGGTTAATACCTTTGTTATTTTTGCCGCAAAAGTGCTGGCGGGCATTGTAGATAATTTTATAAATAGCGATGAAGAAGAGGGCGGCAGCAGCTGGACTTACTTCTTATTCGATATGTTATTCCAAGTATTATTTGGTGTATTAGCCAGTGTGGTGGTTGCCCATTACAGCCGCAAGCGTGAATTTGCAGCCGATAACGGTGCAGCTCAGTTAGTAGGCGCAGACAAAATGCGTTCAGCCCTTGAGCGATTAAAGCAAAACCACCCATCGCAATTAGAAGGCTCAATGATGGCCTTTGGTATTGCCAGTGGTAAAGGCATGGCTGAGTTGTTTTCATCTCACCCACCGCTTGATGCACGTATAGACGCACTACGTCGTTAAAAAATTCAAGTTTTTCACAGTACTTGTAAACAAAAAGCCTGCATTTGCAGGCTTTTTTATGTTTAATAGTTTTTATTGCGATTGAATAATGTCTGTGATGCCCTCTGGTGAGAGTATTTCAATCCAGTAACCGTCTGGGTCTTTAATAAAGGCAAGGCCTTTCATTGAACCACCATCTGGCTGTTTTACAAACTCCACATCGTATTTAGCAAAGCGCTCACACGCTGCATATACATCGGGCACGCTAATCCCAATATGGCCAAACCCTTTTGGTTCTTCATTACCACTGTGATAACCGCTAAAGCTGTCGTCGTTTTCAGTGCCCCAGTTATGGGTAAGTTCAATCAGCGCAGGGCGGCGAAACACCCACTGTGTTTTTTCTTTATCATCGCCTTTAGGCATATCTTGCTCATAGCCTAAAAAGTACAAGGTAAACTCCATACCAGGAAAGTCGTACTTTCCTAACAGCTTCATACCCAATACATTTTCATAAAATGCCAGCGACGGTTTTGGATCTTTAATACGCAACATAGTTTGCTGCATCACATAGCCCTCAGTGGCCTGTGCAATTTGCTCTGGAGATTCGTTATAGCTAGACATGAGATAATCCTTATTAAAATGACTGAAAAACCTTAATGGATTTAAAAAGGCAGGGAATACGAACATCATAATCAACAGCGGCAAAAATTAAAACCACCTAGCTAAATTACCAGCCAGTGAGCTGAATGTTTTATAAGCGAAAAATGGCATATTTAGCGATACTGTTTATTTATACAGTAGTGGTGTTTTGTCCAATAATACTGATCTCCACCATTTTGGGGTATCTCTGCATTTATGAAGTATGAGCTGTAGTTAACTAGTTGTTTACAGGTGTTTATTTGAGGGTTAAGATAAATGCAATGTAATATATGGACATTTTTCGGTTTATAAAACGACAGTTGTCGTAGACAAAATTGTTAGGCATCAAAGGAACTATCGTGCAAAAACTATCATTAAGCTCAGTTAAAAGGTGGCATTGGTATGGAAATCAATACTATTTGCCGTTTTCAATCAAAACACATTGTCCTGAATGCTCAGAACAAGTAATTTTTAAATTAGAAAACCCTCTTAATGACATGCAATTCCGTAAGGCTTTTAATTTTTCTTCGCCTTGTCCTTCTTGTGACCATGATGCAAATTTTTACTGTATGGGGCCTAAATCAAAAGCCGACGAGGTTACTGATTTAGATAACCTCTATATGTATCCAGAAATGAGCTCAATACGTGCAAAAAAAGACTATACAAAATATATTCCTGAGCAATTACAAATAGCATATGAGTCTTCACTAGTTTCCTATAATTCAAAAAACTATATAGCTACGGCGGTAGGTTGTAGGAGAACACTAGAAGGAATATTTTATTACTTACTTCCTGAAGGCGAACGAAAAAAGAATTTAGCAAGTGCAATTGAAGCTGCTAAAGGCTCTGTAGATTGGGTCGAGCCTCTAAACAATTTGGCGCATCTTATCAGAAAAGGTGGGAATTTAGGTGCACATTTTGATGAGAGTAAAGAGCCAAATGAAGAAGTAGCAAAAGCCATGATAGATCTATTGGAATACCTTTTCGAATATATTTATGAATTACCTACCAATATTAAAGATCTTGAATCACATATTGCAGGTGTTTAATTTTTATATACCGAGCTGTTGCTGTATAACAAGAAAATCAACAAGGACTAAAAATAGCGGGCTGTTCGCTTCGCTCCATTTTAGCCCACTATTTTTAGCCTGTTATTTAGGCGATAGAGTTACAGGAGAGTTCGGTGCAAAAATTCGTTTGGGATACATCTGCAATAGTAAATATAAGAGAGCCCAATGAGCAAGGTTACTCTCCTGGATATAGCTTATTTAAAGATCTTGCTGATGGCTGTATTGACATTGAACACTTAAATATTTTCCCTACTTTAGCTGTATTTGAAGTCGCAGCGACGTTATCAAAATTACATCGTAAAGGCAGTTCAATGTTAAGAGAGTTCTATTTACTGAATGAAAACTCTAAACTGTATGATGTTGATAGTAATTTAGTAGATAAAGCTCATGAATTATTTACTATTGATGGCTTTGATAAACTGTATGGCGCAGATTTAGTATTCGCGTGTATTGCCAAAGTTGAAGATGCTTGCTTAGTTACAATGGACAGAAAACTAGCATTACATGCCTCAAAACATGTAAAAGTTATAGATCTTAATGAAAGTTGTTACAGTGCAAAATATAGAGAGTTATTTGAAAAGTAACCCTAACAAGCAGTTTAAGGTGTGCACGTCTAACGCTTGGCTGACGTTCGTTCCTCACGATTATAGCCAAGCATTATCCGCCCATTAACGTGGGCGTTAACCATCACGGAGAAATCATGACACAGATAGTCATCGGATATTTTGAGGCAGATGTTCTATCTCTATATAGTTCGAACCCTCATAAATACACCATAGAAACTGACTACTTTGAAGGTGAGCTAAAAACCTCCGCAGAATATTTTGAGGAACTTGATACTTCTGGGAAGCGTGATGAGTCCATCCGTATTAGATTCGGGTATCACGCAAAGTCTGATGGAGGACTCTGCTTGGCTGTTTTCATCCCAGACTTGGCTAATGCTGCGCCCTTAGAGCAAAAGAAATGGTCACCATTTATTGTTAAAAATGATACTTTAGCGGATTCAGACGAGCGGTTTACCATGTGGTTTGATAGAAATATTCAGGGTAGCTGGGGAGTAAAAAATGGGGCAAGAAAGCGGCTTACAGCAGTAATCGAGAAAATCAATGCTTGCTGTAAAGCTCTCACTGGGCATCCCCTATATTCCAAAGTCCCAAATAGTTCTGTTACATACCCTTGTTCTCAGAATACTTACGCTTATGAAGATTCACATAAGAATTTATACGGTTTTCTCGTTGATGGTCTGTCTAAAAAATGTCTACTCGCTCTGGCTGAAAAGCGTCAAAAAAATATACTTGAAGCAGCGAATATGAAACCACCGACTTTGTTGCGTCATGTATTCACAGAGTTCGATAAAGAATCTCAGTTGTACAAAGTTTTAAGTCTAATAAGCACTGAGCGTGGCAATAGTAGTCACGGTGTAAGAAGTTCTGCAAAAGCATGTGATGCCTTCGGCCTCTTTAATCGTGATTTAGAGCAGGCCGTCGAGTCATTTGAACTGTTGCTAAAACTTATCGAGCAAGAGTTCACTGTTTCTGCAACACATGAACTAAGAAGGCAGGAGATTATGCAGTATTTACCAAAGATTGTTGATGGCGGCATAGAATCCAATTACTCGATCTGCCAAGCTACCCAAATGGTTGGTAAAACAGTTGAAAAAGTGTGGTTTGGCTTGCGAGAGGATCACGAACTGATTCACCAAAGTGAAGCGCTATTCATTCAATTTAAAAATGGTGAACAGCTCGTAATTGATACAGGCTCCAATGTTGTGAATATAGCCGACCAAGCAAAAATAAAGCCCAACGAATTCCATGTTGATTTGAATTTAACTTGGGTTCCAGCACCATCAAATGGCTAACAAGATAAAGCATGCGGACTTAGTAAAAACCAAATGGGGTCAAATCTTGACTTCAGACATCAAACTCATGTGGCAACCTTATATGCGGCTTTTAAAATGCTGGTAGCTTATAAGCTAATTAATCTCTAAGTTAAATTTAAAGTAAACAAATGGAAACAAATGGGGTCAAATCTTGACTTTAGACATCAAACTCATGCGGCAATCTTATAAGCTGTTTTTAAAATAAAATGCTGGTGGCTCACTATATAATTAATTTCTAAGTTAAATTTAAAGTAAAAGGAAGTTTTTATGAAAGGTATTAGACGTTTTTGGTTTTGGTTTACGCTAGTTGTGTGCCCATTGTTGATTATTTTAGGTGTAGCTACCTTTGCACAGTTATTAGGGCAATACATGTATTCTGAGCAATTTAGTTTTTCGTCGCTGTCTAGCTTTCAAATTGCATTTATTGGTGGTGGTTTTTGTGCTTTTTCTGTATTTTTAAGCACGTTAAAAGAGGTAAAAATACGCTTTTTTGCAAAGTGAGGGTTAATAGAAAAAAGGGGATCTCGTACCTCTGCAAATAAGCCACTTAAACACTTGTGATACCTTCCAAAACGCCAATTCAAACAACAGCAAACCCTCTTTTTATATTTTAAGAAACCAAATGGGGTCAAATCTTGACTTCAGACATCAAAAGCTTTTCAAAGAAATGGCAAACGAAAGTGAATGCGCAATGGCAACTGTACTGTCTTGTTTATAACATTGAAAAGCTGCAAAACAGGCTGCATTAAAAAAGGGGAGCCTTTTTAAGCCGAAATATGGCGACTCAAGCACCTGTAATTCCCTCTAAAATAGCCATTAAAACAACCGTAAATTCATTTTTTATATTTTAAGTAAAGCGATAACTTATTGAACCAAAGTAGGAACTCGGCTAATGTTGATTCATTAATAAAAATAATTTTGAAACGAGTAAATCTACAAGCTCGTTATGTTTACAAGGAGGTTTTATGGAAGCACCATGGAACGGTGAAAAAGTTAGTTTGTTTATTAGAATTTTGGCAATAATATTTATTATCTGTGGGCTTATTGCCTTCTATAGCTTGTTATTTTCATTTTTTGAACGTGGTAATGTCAGTTTTGACAACTTAGATTTTGGGGCTGTATTCGGTATGTTATCAGCTCCTTATTGCTTCCTATTGTTTTTAAAAGTTGCGGTAACAGGTCATGCACCAAAATCGTGGATTCCATGGAAGTAGTGTAAACATAACAAGGGTTTTCAAGTCGGGCTCGTCACAGTTTGCTCGGTTCCACTTCGTTTCACATTTTAGCAAACTGTTGGGCGCTTAAAAACAAATGGGGTCAAATCTTGACTTCAACCAAAGGGGTCAAATCTTGACTTCAGACATCAAATTCATGCGGCAATCTTATAAGCTGTTTTTAAAATAAAATGCTGGTGGCTCACTATATAATTAATTTCTAAGTTAAATTTAAAGTAAAAGGAAGTTTTTATGAAAGGTATTAGACGTTTTTGGTTTTGGTTTACGCTATTTGTGTGCCCATTGTTAATTATTTTAGGTGTGGCTACCTTTGCACAGTTATTAGGGCAGTACATGTATTCTCAGCAATTTAGTTTTTCTTCGCTATCTAGTTTTCAAATTGCATTTATGGGGGGCGGAATTTGTGCGTTTTCTGTATTTTTAAGCACATTAAAAGAAGCAAAAATACGCTTTTTTGCAAAATGAGGGGTTAATAAGGAAACTACGGTTGTTGGTGGGCTCGCTAGGTTTGCTTGGTTTTGAGCCTCTTTTAAAACGGGTGTAAAATTAACAGCTATTAAATGGACGATTCAAGGATGAACAAAGGATTATTAAAATCGTAGAATGACGATAAAGGCTTTGGCTTTATTAAATCAACCACACAGAGATGAATGTATTTATAAAATGGTTGATTTTAGCTGCATTAATTATTGCCGCTATTGCTTGTTATTCGTATGGTAGCACACTGGCTTATTTTTTTTATTATTGCGGGCTTTGTTTTTGAAATGGCGTTTTGGTTTAAGGTGTTTCCTATAAAAAAGAAATCATCATGATGGAAGTCGATTTTACTCACCAAAGAAAAACTTATGCCACACAGATAAATCCTTCATTATTTTGCTAGAGTAGTTATTAGTTTAAAAAAATAATGGAGTACTTAATCACTCCATTATTTGAAAGAACTTTGATTTAGTGAAATTATTTACTCTGTTTCAGCTTCTAAAGACTTTCTATCGTCTGCAAATAAACCTTTCCATTTGCTTGGAATATAGCTGTCGATTATTTTTGTTTCAGTATTTAGTTCTGCGAGTGAGTCTTTTAATCGAGCCATAGTTTTTGGTATATTTTGGCTAGTATCACCAACTACTGAGCGAACTAAGCTTTGACTAAGTTGATTGACAGAGATCCCCCCAGACTGTTGTTCGAATGTGGAGTATACATCAACTTGATAACCTGTTTGATATTGAACAGCACATATGAAGAACGTTGTTCTTTCACTCCATCCGCTAACTGATTTATCTGACTTCATAGTGAGAATAGGAGATTCACACTGAGGTATTTTCATAGCTGAACCTCCTGATGCTTGTGATAAAGCTGAGAATCCGCTCATCACGTTACCTAACTGTGTATTTTGAATGGACTAACTAATTTAAAACGAGATGCTTTAATATATTAATTATGGGTGTCACTTTATGTTTTTGTTTAAAACATCATGTGCTAAATTTATCACAGCTATATTTACAGGGAAGATAAAATGACAAAGCGATTACGTTTTTTATTACCATCAGTATTATTTTGTTTTGGAACAAGCGCGCTAGCAGCTGAGCCGGTTTTATATTACGGCGGAGATATCCTCACTATGGAAGGAGAAAAGCCGCATTATGAGGAAGCTTTAGTTGAGTCAGAAGGGCGGATTGTTTACCTTGGCAGCTTAGCGAAAGCCAGAGAAAAGTTTGACAATCTACAAAACAAAGACCTTCAAGGGAGAACACTTTTACCCGGTTTTTTGGATGCCCATAGCCATATGTACAATACGGGTTTAATTGCGCAATTGGCAAATTTATTACCTCCTCCCGATGGCCCCGGTGCAAATTTTAATAGTTTAGTGACAACAACCAAAAAGTGGATGAAGTCTGCTGAAGGGAAATTCATTATCGGAAAATTTGGTTGGGTGTTAGCTAATGGGTATGACGATTCGCAGCTTAGCGAAAAACAACATCCCACTAAAGATGTTCTAGATAAAATTTCGTCTAAATACCCAGTGCTTATAATGCATCAATCGGGTCATCTAGCAAGTGTCAATTCAAAAGCTCTAGAAGTGGGTGGCTACACAAAGGATACCAAAGACCCCAAAGGCGGTGTAATTAGGCGCTTGGCCGACAATAGTCCTAATGGCGTGCTTGAAGAAGCGGCTTTTTTTAATCTATTATTGCCTATTGTTGCCACTAAATCCGATGCTGAAGTACAGCAAAGGTCCATTGAGCTTGCTCAGCTGGAGTATGCTAAAAATGGATATTTAACAGCTCAAGATGGCCGCACAACAGCGGATGCGACTTCGGCATTAGAAAGAGCAGCTCTTGAAAAATCGCTATTCATTGATGTTGTTTCATACCCTGACATTGTTTGGAATAAGTCAGCTGTTAAACCCGAATTTTATAACTCCGACCGCAGTTATGTTAATCGATACCGAATAGGGGGTGTTAAATTAACTTTAGATGGTTCACCACAAGGAAAAACGGCTTGGTTATCATCACATTATCATACGCCGCCTGAGGGTAAACCGCTGGACTATAAAGGTTATCCTATCATGAGTGATGAGGTGGCCATTAAACATATAAACACGGCGTTTAAAAACAAATGGCAGATTATTGCTCACACCAATGGTGATGCAGCGATTGACCAATATATTAAAGCTATTAAAGTGGCTAAAAAAAGTTATGGGTATGATGATCACCGTAGCGTGATGATTCACGGCCAGACTTTACGTAAAGATCAAATCCCGGATTTAGTCGATTTAGGGATCCTCCCATCGTTGTTTCCTATGCACACTTTTTACTGGGGCGATTGGCATGTAGAGTCTGTTTTGGGGCACCCAAGGGCAGATTATATTTCGCCATCACGAGATGTAGTTGAGGCTGGTTTAACGGTTACTTCTCACCATGATGCCCCTGTGACATTTCCAAATTCAATGCGAGTGCTCGATGCAACGGTTAATCGTATTACGCGTTCGGGTAAAGTATTGGGGCCGGATCAACGTTTAACGCCTTATGAAGGGTTAAAAACATTAACGCAATGGGCTGCTATTCAATACTTTGAAGAAGCAAGTAAAGGTACGCTAGCTGAGGGAAAACTCGCGGATTTCGTCATTTTAAGTAACAACCCTTTAAAAGTGGAACCACTTACTATTAAGGATATAAAAATAGTGCAAAGCATTAAAGAAGGTCATGTTGTATATTCAAATTGATATACAACATGAAACAATTTTAACGCTTAACTATACGACGGCTTTAGTCGCCGTCGTATTAAACCTCAGCCTTGAGGTGCAACAGTGAAGTTTGAGATTTAATGAATATTAACCAAAGGGATCAAATCTTGACTTCAGACATCAAACTCATGCGGCAATCTTATAAGCTGCTTTTAAAATAAAATGCGGGTGGCTCACTGGCTAATTAATCTCTGAGTTAAATTTAAGGTAAAAGGAAGTTTTTATGAAAGGTATTAATTATTAAAGGAATTAAACGTATTTGGTTTATGCTAGTTGTGTGCCCATTGTTAATTATTTTAGGTGTAGCTACCTTTGCACCGTTATTAGGGTAGTATATGTATTATTTGCAATGCTTAAAAAGTAAAACACTGACGGATTAACATTTAATATCCGCTCATATCCGCCAATGTTTACACTTTATTTAAAAGAGTACATCAATTTGTGATAGTCAGGCTTAACCTTTTCTACGGTTAAGACTTATCAAACATATCGCTAAAAGTAATGTTGCAATCATACCTGAGGCACCTGCAACACCTGATGGCAGAAATCCATCACGTCCAAAAGTAATTAAAATGGCATTGGCTAACATTGCAACCACGCCTACAAAAGCTGTAAGCCCTCCTAATGCTTTACCGCCTTTGGCTATATAAGACAGTCCAAAAACAAGTGCCGCTAATCCTAATAATACTTTGGCTGCGTAGTAAATCATGAATGACAAAGCAACCACGCCATTAATTAAAGGTTGTGCTCCTTCTACTGAGCCTGCAACTTTGCCAAAGGTTGAAAATAACGTAAGGCCAATACTCACTTGAACTATGTTAAGTACCGCGCTAAACGTAATAGCCGACCATCCTAGTTGAGCGTTTTTTGCTTGCACCATAGCTGAACCTGCAAAAGCAACGAGCAAAGTAAATACCAGAGCTTCTAGTCCCCAAGCCAACTGCCTTGAAAAGCTAATTTCAGCACTGTAAAGGGCTGAAAAAATAGCCTGTGATATAGCCAATACCAACAATAAAGATGCTGAAATTAGGATGGTGCGTTTATTCGTAAACTCCATTATATACCTCTTATAATTTTATATTTAACGCTTTAAAAAGATGCAATAGCTTTGAAAATACAAAACATATGAAACTTTATATAATTAGCGTTCACTCTTGGGTCTGTTTATCTTTACAGGTTAAATTTGCAACAGTCTATTTGATCTTTTAGCAAGGCCTATGTGGTGTGGTTATTCACCATAAATAGGCGATAACCTAGTATAAATACCAAATAAGCGTTGACCGAAGGGGTCTTCCTCTGGGAAATTTATTCATTGTTACTCGGTTTATACTTAGCCCACTAGGTTACAATCTCACACCGCGATTAAATCCCCCTTAGATTGAACAAATTTTAAGTCTGAAAGATCAACAGGTCCTCAAGATACAAGACAGGTGAAACTATTTAATTATTTCATTTAAGTTGAAATAAATTAGACACCTGAACTTGTTAAATAAACAGAACTTTTAGCTTTTGGAAAGGTGAGATATACGGATACACAGTTTTTTATACATAGGTTATAAAAGAACCAATAGAATAGTAATTAACTATAGCTATGACTTACAAAACTAAATGTAAGGCATAAACCCAGTTTTATACTGCCATAGCGATTTAACGAAAATTTATAAAACTTCTAACGGTTAATTTTTTGTAAATATTTGTACCTTTTTTGTTTACTTTTTAATTTCATATGCTAATTTTTAAATGCTCGGTTGAGCGAATAATAATCAAATTTAAGGATTAAAAATGAAAAACATACTAAAAACACTATTTATTTGTGGTGCTGCGCTTACAGCTAACTCTGCTTTTGCAACTGATCTAGTTTGCGATGTATATCCAAATGGTTCAGGTGGAAACTCGATGAACGGAAGATCAAACTGCTTTACCATAGATTTTAGTTTTGGTAACCAAACAACAGGGAAGTACTATTTACAGAATATTTCAAAACCGATTAACAAAGTTATTTGGCAAGGCGATGCATCTTGCACAGGCGGTACATCGTGTAATATGACTGTAAGAGCTTACAGAAGCTATAGTGCATCTGCTTTAATTTTGTATAAAGATGGGACCTATGAAACGACAAATACTTCTCGTATGAGTTATGAAACAGGCCATTAGTAATCATCGCTTATAATAGAAGAACAATATAGATTAATATTTATTGTGTGAATGTATGTAGCGGCTTATTTTAGTCGCTATTTTTTTAGATGGTGTGTTAAACATATAAAAATAAGGAGATACGATGAAACAGGCAATGTTGATATTGTTTATGTTTTTGCTAATTAGTTGTTCGAGTTTAGCGAGCAATAGCAAAGAATTAAGTAAATCTAAGCAAACTGAAAAGTTTATTACTCTTGTCAGTCAAGCCAAAACTTATGATTTGTCTCATAATTGGGATGAAAATTCCCCAATAGCGTCTGTTAATCCAAAATACTCAATGGCACTTAATGCAACTCATGCTGATACGCGTGGTACATTTGGTGATAACAATCAGCTCTCATTCACATCAGAAATAATGCAATGGAGTGGTCATCATGGAGGTCCTACTATCGATGCGTTAGGTCATATTGGTCGAGATGGTTTACTGTATGGTGGAGTAGATGCGGCGCAAGCGACCAATGATCGCAGAGGAATAGGGCGCAGTGGTGTAGGGAGTGACTTAGGAATTGATCATTATCCTGTAAACTTATTGAGTAACCGAACTGTGTTACTTGATGTGGCACGCTTTATTAATGGTGATAATACGCCACTAGCTGCTGGTTTTGATATAACGGCATTACATTTAAAAAGAACAGCAAAATCGCAAGGGGTAAAAATTAAAAAAGGCGATACCGTGTTTATTAGAACGGGCTGGGGGCAATACTTTGCTAATAACCCACAGCAATATATTGCAGATCATTCTGCAGGTGTTGGTGTAAGTGGTGCACAGTTTTTAATAAAGGCTGGTGTAAGTGTTGTGGGTAATGACACCCTTACCTTTGAAAAACGCCCACCCATTGCCACAGAACCCTCATTTCAGGTTTTTCCTGTACATATGATGTTATTGGCAGATAACGGTATTTACATAATAGAAAACTTGTTCCTTGAGGAGCTAGCAAAAGAAAAAGTCTATGAGTTTATTGCCATTGTGCCTCCGCTTAAAATACGTGGCGGTACTGGCTCGGCATTACGAGTATTCGCACTTACAAGTAACTAATAATTGAATAAAGGGTAGAGTTAATGATTTTCACTGTTTTTATATACAGTAGTGTCGTTTTTTGAAATAAGAAACATACACAAAGAGTATTTTTCTTTATCATGATAAAAGCACAGGCTGTAAAATTAACAGCTATTAAATGGATGATTCAAGGATGAATAAAGGATTATTAAAATCGTGGAATGACGATAAAGGCTTTGGCTTTATTAAATCAACCACACTGCAACACGATACCTTTATACATATATCATCGCTCAAACATATGAGCCGTAAACCTAAAGTGGGTGACATTATCTATTTTGAGGTTGCGACTGAGCCTAACGGTAAAACCAAAGCAGTAAATTGCCGTATTGAGGGCGTATTAGCACAACCACAAATAAAGGCTTCAACAAGGCCGTTTAGAATAAGCAAAACCTCAGGTAAGAACTCACCTTTAATGAAACTTATAACGTTTGGGATTATTTTTAGTATTGGTTTTAGTGTTTATAAAACCGGTTTTTTAAATACCAAGCAAACACCTGTAGTCACTAACGCTAATATAGAATCATTTATGCCCGCTAGTTCAAGCTCACTTAATAAATCACAGCAAGTATTTCGCTGTGATGGCCGCCAACATTGTAGCCAAATGACCTCGTATGCAGAGGCGTTATTTTTTATTCAACATTGCCCCAATACCAAAATGGACGGTGATAGAGATGGTGAGCCCTGTGAACGGCAGTTTGGGAATAAGTAGTTTTTATATTGGGGTTATTAATAAACCAAAAATTTTGTTTAAGCCTGTTAGGTGGAATACGATTTTTAATAATACGGTTATAAATAGCTGGTGGATTAAAATGTCGGTAAGGTATTTAAAGTTATGTGGGTTAAAAGCCATTTACCATGGAGGTTGTTATGTTTAAAGTAATAATTGGATGTGCTGTCATATTTTCGTTTGTTTGCATGTTACTCGCCGCCGCACCTTTTACGCCGGCAATATCAGGTTCATTTATTATGCTGTTGTTTGCAGGGGCTATAGGTTACAAGGGTTACCTGCAATCAAGTTTAATACTGCTGTTAATTAATACGCTTGCAGTTATTGGCAGCCCAGCTATAAATATAGAAAACACACAAATGTTACTGTTTTTGCCAATATTATTTTTAATCTCATTTGGTGGTGTTTTATTAGGCGTAAGAAAATTAATTTCAAAACACGTTTTGTAGACGAATGGCTTGCTGAGCTTTGAAGTAAAGCGTTTGTTATTGACCCATAAGGTGTAGCAGCGCTTTGCTCCCTTCGTGAAGATAGCCTTTCACATTTTTTTCCTCTAAAAGCAAAGCGTCTGTTAGTTCTCCCAGTGAATTAAGCCCTTATGTTTAAACCTAATGAGGTCAAAAACTAAAGCACCTCAAAAATAGCTGCAATGCCTTGCCCGCCACCAATACACATTGTGACTAAACCATATTTACCATTGATACGTTTAAGCTCATACAAGCATTTGGTGGTTAGTATGGCGCCCGTTGCGCCAACAGGGTGGCCTAAGGCAATTGCGCCGCCATTCGGGTTTAACTTATGCGCAGGAAAGTTTAACTCGTTAGCAACGCACAGTGCTTGTACTGCAAAGGCCTCGTTAGACTCAATCACATCCATATCGTCAATAGTTAAACCCGTTTTTTCAAATACCTGCTGTACTGCAGGAATAGGGCCGATACCCATTAAAGTAGGATCAACGCCGGCTCTGGCATAACCCACTAAACGAGCGAGCGGTTTTAAGCCCTGCTCATTAGCTTTTTGCTCTGACATAAGTACCAACATGGCTGCACCATCGTTTATACCGGATGAGCTTGCTGCGGTAACTGTTCCATCTTTTTTAAAGTAGGGCTTTAAAGTTGCAAGTTTATCGACTGTGGTATCGGCGCGAACATGTTCGTCGGTGTCAAAAATATGCGTCCCTTTTCGCGACTTGATTTCTATTGGCACAATCTGCTCTTTAAAGTGGCCTGCACTAATGGCATTAGCTGCTTTATTATGGCTGTTTGCTGCGTACTCATCTTGCTGCTGACGGCTAATTGAATATTTTTCTGCGATGTTTTCAGCAGTTATTCCCATAGGGTTATTATCCCATGGGTCTTGTAAGGTCGTGGTAAGCTCATCAACCATGGTACTATTACCCATTTTTTGCCCCCAGCGGTTACTTTCGAGGGTGTAGGCAGAGCTACTCATGCTTTCTGCTCCGCCAGCAAGGGCTGCATCTACATCACCTAATTGAATTTGTTGTGCCGCTTGTATGATTGCTTCAAGCCCAGAACCACATAAACGATTAAGCGTTACAGCGTGGCTGCTTATAGGTAAACCCGCATCTAGCCCAATGATTCTTGAAAGGTATGCGTCTTTAGAGCCGTTATGAATAACTTTGCCTACCACACATGAGCCAATTTGGTCAGGGGTAAGCTGAGATCTGGTTAGTGCTTCTTTTGCGCACAGTGTGCCAAGCTCAGCGGGGCTAAAATATTTAAGGCTACCACCAAATCCACCAATTGCTGTGCGTACAGCACTTAAAATTACTACGCTGTTGTTTGTATTTTGTGTCATTGTGTTCACTTATTATTTTTATATTCATGTTGTACTGAAATCTAGATAATAGACTCAATAGGTTAAACCTTTTATTAGTGCATCAAAGCATAACGTTTAAATAAACTAAAGGCGAGGTTGGTTCTGCTTTATGTGTTTTTTAATAAAGTGAATAGTAAAAGAGGTGAGTGATAATTATATTTTTGTGTAAATTAATAAAATAGGGCTCTCGTTATGAGAGCCCACGGGGATTTATAAATCAATCATTTCAATATTAACAACTACATTTTTAAAACCAGCATCTTCAAACTCTTTTTTTAACTTTTCTGCACTTGAATAATCACTAGCTGAAACACTTCGCTTACTTCTTTGGTTAGTGACAAGTGGGGTTTCATCACCAAAATAAACGCTACCAGCAAATTGGCTTTGTGCATAAAAGTGACCAGTTAGGGTTGTTTTCTTAGGTCTTAAAACATGGCTTAAATAGTATTGCATTGTTGATAAGCTTGTTTGTTGTATCATCCAAGGCCAATCCCACTTTTTATTCTCACCTGTATATAACGGTGTTCCCATTGATATTCAATGCTCTTATCTTGGCCTGCCCAGCGGCCAACTACAAAATTAGCGGTGTCATTAGGTCTATTTTCTGGGTGGCTTAATAAAGCATTGCCTCCCCACCGCATAAAGCCATTTATAGATAGATCGTAGGTAATATCAGCATCGAATGAATAAGGATACGATATTGATGATTTAAACAAATCGACCTTTGCATTAAGCTTCGTGAATGCTGGCACATTGGTTCTTGCTTGTACCACAACTCGCTCAGCTTCAGAGCCGCCATTACTTGTTCCCCATGCTTGCTCCGCTGCTATTGTAACCGATAACGAAGTGTCTGAGCCACCAGTTACAGAGGGAGACTTCCATGTATTAGATAAGGTAACAGACTCAGAAATACTGTAGTCATTTGTTTTAGACCAATTAGTAGCTGCATCGTATTCAATTGTAACGACTGACATTTGAGCTGCTGACGTGTCATTTACTGCAGGGACTGTTAGCGTTTTAATGAGTTCTTTGTCGGCAGCAACAATATCACCAGTTATTTTATATGATTCGTTATCCATCACATATTCAAAGTTAGATACAGTAATAGCTGACTTTTCACCACATCGGTAACCATCACAACTGCCACCGTTGTAACCTTGTATTTTCCATCCTGAGCCCGTTTTGGTCACCTCCATGTCATCACCAACATAGCTTGAGCGATTTCCACCAACCCACGCAAATCCCATTGTATGAGCAAGGTATGAAAGGGGTTTTATAAAACCCTCTTTTTGATTTACTAAGTCCCATTCAATTTGGCTTTGACTGCCAGGCGATACTTTTACTGGACTTAATGTAGGTATTTCATTAATGGGATCGGTAGGGTAGCACCAAGAATTTGCAGCAGTCCCTTGTTTGATTTCACCTGCGTAACCAGAGCCCATAATGACCCAGCCGTTAGCCAATCCCGTTATTTGCCACTTCCCCATTTTGTTTACAAGGTCGTTTCTGTAAGTTTGCGCTTCAGCTTTTGTAATTAATCTATTATCAGCTGAGCATACTCCTGCACCTAAGCTTTCATTTTTAAGTTGATCTGGATAAATTGCAGTTGTATTAGCATTTACAAAACTTGTGTGTGACAACAGCAATAGAGGTATTATTTTTTTCATTAAGTTACATCCTTTAAAATCATATTTTAATTAGGCCCTAATTAAATAATCTAATTTTGGACCGATTTTGATTCTAAAGAACTCGCTATATTTTTATAGAGTGTTAAATGAAAGTTGATTTTTCAAAAATATTAGTTGCTTAAATATTACAAAAAATCATTAAGGCAATAGTGCTGTTGTAGCTACATTTTTATCCCCTTGAGAGAGTACTCTAAAAAATCGATTAGATAGCGTGTACTTTTTGGGATTAGTTTATCAGGCCATATTAGGTTTACATCTCGCTTAACGGGTGTGTACTGTGTTAATACTTCAACCAAGCTTTCATCTTTTATATAAGGTAATAAACAATATTTTGGGCCATAATAAACACCTCTTCCTTCAATAGCAGCTAAGGCACACATTTCTATATCGTTAGAAATAAAGTTAGGTTGAGGTTTAAAAATAACCTTCTCATTTTTATTTGCTTTAAAAGACCAATTTTCGAATGGCGAGCACGATATGTGGGGGAGTTCAGCCAAATCGTTAAAATTACTTGGCATACCATATTGCTTAATTAAACTCGATGAGCAAGCTAAAACAAAGCTCATTTGGTTAATGACTTTACATATATTTTGTGAGCTATCTAATTTTCCAATTCTAATAGCTAAATCAAACTCGGTGGCTTTTAAATCAAGACGTTCATCTGATAGCATCATATGAATCTTAATATTTGGATAAAGTAGGGTGAATTGATTTATAACGCCTGAGAAGTAGACACTTTTTATAAAGTTTTGTGGCGCTATTAATTTAATTTTACTCACTTCATTTTCACTAGAGTTCTTAAAATTGCACAGCGTACTTTGTAAACCCTCTACGTGAGCTAAGGAATGGCTATAAAAGCTTTTTCCAGGCTCAGTTAATCGCAAACTTCCTTTTTCACGATAAAACAACGCTAAAGATAAGTCTTCTTCAAGTTTTTTTATTTTTCTTTGTAAGGTGGGCAAAGGAATATTTAACTTTACTGACGCTTCATTAAATGTTTTGTAATCATTTACTTTTATAAAAAGCGCGATGATATCAAGCAAGGTAAATCTCCTGTATAAATTTGAGGTATAAAATCGTATTTAGTACTTAATTATTGGTTAGATTCATAAAACTAATCATTTATTTAAAGTACCCATTAGTCCCTTTTGTGGCAACAAAAATTTTACCTTTGTATTAGAATGTTTAATAAATTATTGTGAGCGAAGGTGTACTTACTTGAGGTATTAGTAATTAAAGATTCTACAAATAGCGCGTTTTTGAAAATAAAAACTCAGTAGAAACAATCCGTAACATTTTACTATAACGTTTTAATAGACAAACAATAAGCTAGTAATTACGCTAGACACACTTTTTGGGTGAATAATCATGATGCATAGGATCTGATTACCTAAATGGAATTTGCCATGATAAATCAACAGAACCGAAGGTATTAAAGATGAATATATTTACAAAATGGTTGATTTTAGCTGCATTAATTTTTGCCGCTATTACGTGTTATTCGTATGGTAGCACTACTGGCTTATTTATTTTTATTATTGCTGGCTTTGTTTTTGAAATGGCGTTTATGGTATTTCCTATAAAAAAGAAATCGTCATTGTAGAAAGCTATTTAACCGTCTTGAAAAATTAATTTTTTTAGTTAGCGAGATAAGGGAATAAATAAAAAGGCTGCATTTTTTGCAGCCTTTTTGGTTTAATAAACTTAATGGGTAACTCTATCGCCCCAAATGTCTTCTAGGCGGCTATCACGGCCACAGCGCCAGCGATAGGTATTATAACGAATAGGGTTATTTTTATAGTAATCTTGATGATAACTTTCTTTGCCCTTTATCGGGTAAAAGGTTTTCGCATCAAGAATAGGGGTTACCACTGTTTGGTTAGTAAACTCACTAATAACAGCTTGTTTAGATTTTTGAGCTAGCTTTCGTTGTTGCTCATTAGCTACAAAAATTGCGCTACGGTAGCTTGGGCCTTTATCACAAAACTGACCTTTGGCGTCAAAAGGATCAATGTTAACCCAGTAATGGTTTAAAATATCTTGATAGCTTAATACGTCAGTGTTGTAGGTAACCAGAACGGCTTCGTAATGGCCGCGATGATTACCATTGTAAGTAGGATTTTTAATTTCACCGCCAGTAAAACCTGAGATCACATCGGTTACACCTTCGAGTTTTTCAAAGTCACTTTCCATGCACCAAAAACAGCCTCCGGCTAAAATAGCTTGTTCAGTTTTAGCGTACGTTAATGAGCTAAACAAAAGCCCCACAGAGGTTAATGCTAGCGCTAATGTGTGTTTCATAAAATTTATCACCTGTAGTTATGAATAAATACTTGTATAGTAAGACCCGCTAACTTTAAAAACTCTTTCATTACAATGTGGCTGGGGGGGGGGGAACTTACTTTATATAAAACGGATGCTATGTATGAAAAGTTTAATGACGACTGATAATTTGCATGATGAATTGCTAGTCGTTCTACAAAACAACTTTGTTTCCTCAGAGTATAAACTTCCAAACGCTGATGAGTTAATACCTCATAATCAAAATGCTCAGTACCATGGGTATGCATTCACTATAAACCATAAGCGAATAATTTACAGAAAAGCTAAAGTTACACCAGACAGACCTGGCGCTTTTTTAGCACTATGGAAACGCCCAGCGGATTGTAGTAATTCTAAGCCAATTCCTTTTACCAATGAGTTTGACTACTTATTAGTGGCGGTTTCAAGTGATGGATTAACCTCTAGTAACAACCAAGTAGCAAATTTACAAAGTGGCTTATTTATATTTCCGGTTGAGTTGTTAGTTAAAAAAGGCATAGTTACAGGTACGAACCGTAAGGGAAAAACCGCTTTTAGGGTGTTTCCACCTTGGAGTGAAAGTAGGGCTCTGAGTGGTTCAGGCGTATTTAGTAATGCAGCTAAAAGCACACAGCGTTGGCAATGTGAATATTTTTTACAGCAGGACCAATATGGCTTTGTTGATTTAATTAAGTTAAACAAAATTTTAGCTAACGCTGTTTAAATTTGAACTATTAAGTCACTTTATCAGCATTGTTTTATATAGGGTTGTTTACTAAAGTGAGAGCATACAGTCATACGAATATTAGGTAAGATATGAACCAGTTAACCGAAAAATCAATTAGTTGCCCTTACTGTGGCGAATCCATAGAAGTATTAATTGATGTGGCTGATATTGATGAGCAATACATAGAAGACTGCCAAGTGTGTTGTAAGCCTATTTCGTTTGTCGTATTTGAAGATAACGACGAACTTAATGTAAATGTATACAGTGAAGATGAGGCGTTTTGAATATTTAGTGAAAGTTGGTGAACCGAACTTTTACACAAATCTAAGCTGAAAATTCAGTAACTTTAATTTTTCTTAATGATATTGGTTGTATATGATACCAAAGTGTTTTAAATACCATGCTAAAATTTCATTATCGTGGTTTATTCTATCTTTAATGTCGACTCGTTATAGATGTATTCGTTGTGGCTCATTATATGAGTTCACAAATCGTCACCGCTATTTAGGCGTATTTTTTGCGGTACCGCTAGTTTTTTTAGTTATTATGCTAGAAGGTTTTATAACTTCAGCTCTACTAAGAGTAATTTTGTTAATTTCTGTTGCTATATTAATCATGATTTTAATACCTGGGCAACACCAATTAAGTGAAAAAGATAATTTGGAAATTAAAAAAAGGAATAGTAACTGATTAGCAAAAGAGTGGTTCTAGTTTTAATGAAAACTTGGGCGATAATTGTCAGAAGGCTGTAAATACTTTCAGCCTTAAGATAACATTCAACTTGATTAGCTTTGCTGCTGTTCACGCGCTAATTGGTTAGGCAGCAACTCCTCCACAATTTCTCTCGCTGGTAAGGTGTAACGTACGCCATCAAACATAACCGATGTGAACTCATCAATATTAGTAATGCCGGTAAGGGTCCAACCTTCACCACGTTTTGGGCAGTAAACAGTAGTAGTTGGCTGTATTACTTTAAAATTGTCGCTCATAGTTTATCTTAATTAATGCTTGTGAATACGATATGGTAAGTTAATAATGACGTTCTATAAAGTGCTATTTAAAGCGCGTTTACTTTATTTGGCATAGGCATGTTTAAAACGATAAAATTACCCCGCGTTACCTTGCGTTTAATTACCCACAAACATGGCGCAGCGCTATTAACAATTTTAAATAATCCCCTCGTTTATGAGTTTAACGATTATAAAACGCCGCTAAATAAAGAGCATGTTAAGCAATTAATTCAAGATGATATATCGAGTTATTATCAAGGGGAAGGTGTTCGGCTTGCGATTGAACATAATATGTCTGGCGACTTAATTGGTACTTGTGGTTTGTATAACATTAATAACCAAACTAAAACTGCTTATTTGGGCTTTGAGCTTGATCCTTTTTATTGGCAACAAGGCTTAATGCATGAAGTACTTAAAGGTTTTGTCAGTGAGATACATCGCTCTTTAAACATTGAACGTCTATACGCAGAAATTCATGGTAAAAATGTACGCTGTTATAACTTACTCACTAAGCTTGGCTTTGTATTTAACCAGCAACTTAATAACGGTGTATGGCATAAGCAATTAACTAAAATGGATGGCGCATGAGAATTAAAAAAGCGATTATTTTAAATATGTTGCTTACGGCTAGTGTATTTGGGCTTGCAATAACTGGATTTAGCTATTATCAAAATGATGTTTCAGAGTTTGTTGATGTAACCCTAGATTCGAAAGTGCTTAAAGAGTCACGAAAAGTATTTATAAGGTTACCCGATAGTTTTGACAAAAATAAAGCGTATCCACTTATTATAAAAACAGATGGTAATTTTAATCTAGCTAATTGGGATAAAGCCTTAAAAGCATTAAATCATGAAAGTACATTAAATGAGGCTATTTTAGTTGCTATACCAAATCAGTTTTTTACTGATACTAGAAATCGTGATCTTGTGCCACCTTATGCAAGGAAGGACGTTAATATAAATCCTCGACCTAACAATGAAACTTCGCCTGAACTTTTTGGGAAAGCTGATTTGTTTTTAGCTTTTATAGAGCAAGAATTACTGCCATATATAGCGGCTAATTATAAGTTAACTAGTCAACGTGGGTTAATAGGCTTTTCTGCAGGTGGAAGCTTTACTCTATATACTTTACATAGTAAGCCGCAGCTATTTAATGCTTATTTTGTGTTTAGCCCAGCCGCTTGGTATGACGATATGACAGTGACAAAACGGTTCGACACGTTTTTAAAAACAAACGTGAATAGTATAAAACAGCCAACATTTTTATATATCACTGTTGGTGGGGCAGAACATTCCCTAATGTTAGCTGCATATAATAATTTAGTTACTAGTTTAGCAAAACATCCAAACAGCTGGCTTAAGTGGGGAAGTACAATTAATAGTAATGCTGAACATAATCAAAACCCTGCACTTAGTGTCGATAAAGCACTGTTAAATTATACGGCGTTCTTGAGCTCGCAAATTAATACGCCTTCTGATTAATTAATGACGGTGATCAATTAAATTTAGTTTGCATTGATTTATATTGCTTTACTGCTGGTGGAGCACACACCTTAAAGAACACATCATACTTAAATTGATTTATACAAGTCTAAGCAATAGGTGAATTTTTAAAAAATATTATCAGGGATGGGAGTTTTTGGTGGCGTGTATTGGCCGTTTCTTTTTAACTTATATCTACGCGTTTTATTAAGTGAGTTGTGTAGGAACAGGAAAACCAAATTAAACAAAGCAACAATGTAATTATTTAGATGTTCTAAGTTAGACATTTTAATTGCAGCTAACATCGGTTTTTCCATCAATGGTTCAGTAATACACATACTTAAACTCCAGCTTTTTATAATTGACGTTACAACAATGCAATTTTATTGCTCAGTTGTCTCAGCATGGCTTCTGCATTCGGTATCTCGTCGTTTAAACCGGTGATCAGGGTCATAAAATAACAGTCCATCATCACACTTGCTTTTATTTCATCAAAGTCTGGTTGTTCACTAAATAGTAGTTTTTTAAATTCATCCATTTGTGCTTTAAAAAAATCAGCACGCCAAATAATGTCGCTAATTAGTAATTTACTAAATTCAGTGTTTTCACAATAAAAGGAGTAAAGGGGGTGAGCGTAGTGGCGTAACTTCAATCGAGGAGGGCGCTGAGTATCTGATTGCTTTGCTTGCTCGATAATAACTTTAATTTGTTGCTGCATACCGGCCATAAGCAAATCAATTTTATTTTCAAAATGGCTAAACACAGTACCAACGGCCACATTAGCTGCAACGGCAATTTCTCTTGTTGATGTGTGGTCATAACCTTGTAGTAAGAAAAGCTCCCATGCTGAAGCTAAAATTTTATCCCGTGTTTTTTCTTTTTTACTCATAGTATTCAATGCTTTATAATTTTGTTGGATGTTGAGCTTAAATCAGCGCTTGATTAATTGAGCGCGCTCAATTAAATTTATGAGCATGCTCAATTAATCTAAAGGTGATACATGGAGTTTATCAAACGTGTTATTGGTTATGTACTTTTTATTCCACTTATTTATTTTTATTCTTTTATTCTCGGCCCAATCCTAAAAGCCGTTTTAGTCCCAGGTGGGGTTGTGTTTTTGTGGCTTATTTTAGGGCCACAAGAGGGAACACGTGCGTTAAAAAAAGCATTTAAGAGAAAGTAGTTAAACCTTCTGCAAGAACAATAAAAAAAGCCCTGCTATTTTGCAGGGCTTTAGTCAGTTTAACTTTGCAAATTTAAGCTTGAAAGCTCAACAGGCCATTAAAGAACGTATCTAAAACCAAAAGCAATACCGTCATCTTCCGATTGTTCCATTTGTGCTTGCTGTTGCTTATTATCACTTTCAAAATCACCAAAGTCTTTACGCGCTTCTACATAAAGTTGGGTGTTTTCATCTATTAAGTAATGCACACCCATAACTGCAAATTGACGCTTAAATACATCGTTAGGATCGGCGTTAAAGTTTGGTTGAATCACGTAGTCATCACCTGCATCAAATAAGTTGTAGGCAATAAATGGTCTAAAATCGTTTTCAAAACGATACGACACGAACGTTTCAATACCAATTGCATCTTTAATTAAACGACCAATGTTATCTGTGTCGTGGTTTTCGTTTTTATTGATATTAGCAGCTACATATAAACCTGGCGCATCAATATTGCCCCAAATAACACCGGCACCGTAAATTAAATCGTCAACTGAACGGGTTGTTCCGTCGCCATAAGTTAATTCAAACTCGCCGCGGTTAATACCGGCAGTCAGTTTTAGCTTATCAGTCACGTTATAAGTTACTGCACCGCCAAATGTATAGTTAAATTCAACTTGTTGCGCCGCAGTATCGCCTGACTCAAAATTAGCCTGGCATTGTGATTCTGTAATATCACTTACATCACAGGTATAAAATGCGCTATTTTTTAACTGAGTTTGTACACTAAAATCAAAATCACCGTAACTATTACGGTATTGCAATGTTTTATCGCCACGTCCCGTACCATTTACAGCACCGTCGTCTTTGTTGTAGGTATATACACCTGCGGCATTGCCATCCCAAACATAGCTGTAGTTAGTTGCATATACTACGTCAAACCACGCACCCCATTGTTTACCAATAGTAATTTGGCCGTATTTATCGTGTTTAAGTCCTGCATAACCTAAACGATTATACAAAAATTCATCTTGAATTGATTCAAAACGGTTGTTGTATACAATATCGCTACTGCCAACGGGGTTTACACCCCATTCAACTAAAGCCATTGCTTCCCAGCCGTTCTTTAGTTGACGTTTAAAATCAAAATTAATTCGTGAGGCACCATTAACCACTTCATTTTGACCTTGAGTATTAATTACTCGCGCATCTATATAGCCGCCAATAGCGACTGTATTTTTTTCATCCTTAAATACTTCAATTGCTGAAACACTCGGTGTTGTTAAAACACCTGCAATCGCGAGCGATACTAATTTTATTTTCATTGTGTGTGCCTTGCCTAAAAAAGACGTTTTATAATTACTAAATTCGAAGTCGTGCAGACTAGCAAAGCAATAAAAGGCTCAAAAGTGAAAAATTATCAACGATAATTAATACAAAATACGCAGCTTGTTCACTTTAAGTTAATACTGTTTTTATTTTGTAGCCGTATAAACTGCTATTTAATTTTGGAATAAGACATTAGGCTTAAATGCAGGAGAGAAAGTGTTGAGTTTTTTTCATAGTTGCTACTATCGGCATAGGTAGAGCTAAAACTCTAATACTATAAAAAACGTTAATATAGCCGTATTAAATGTTAATAAAAGTAAAATGCGACCAAATAGCGTTTTAGCACGTTAAATTTTATTTATTAGCAATAACTGTAATTTTTTTTTTATTAAACATTTTTTTACCGCATTTACAGAATAATAGTGAACTTTACATAGCTTTTTTACTTTAACACGGTCTACCACTGTGGCTATTCCAATCCTTATTTAGCAAAAAAATTGCCACTGTTTACTTTAGGGTATGCTATAAACTTTCATAGAAAAAAACGCTGATTTGGTTTAAACTGCGCGCAATTTAAATACTTCAGTCTCCCTTGGAGGGTAGCGCTATTATTAGTACAGCTAACATCACCATGCAATTTGGTGCTAAACCATTATTTGAAAATATCTCAGCTAAATTTGGTGAATCAAACCGCTATGGTTTAATTGGCGCCAATGGCTGTGGTAAATCAACGTTTATGAAGATTCTAAGCGGTGAACTTGAACCATCATCGGGTAATGTAAGCACAGATCCTAATGAGCGTGTTGCTAAACTAAATCAAGATCAGTTCGCTTACGAAGAATACTCTGTGATCGACACTGTAATAATGGGTCACAAAGAACTTTGGGATATAAAACAAGAACGCGATCGTATTTATAGCCTACCAGAGATGAGTGAAGAGGATGGCATGAAGGTAGCCGACCTTGAAACTGAGTTTGCTGAAATGGACGGCTATTCTGCTGAGTCTAAAGCGGGTGAGCTATTACTGGGCGTTGGTATTGCTACTGAACAACATTACGGTCCTATGTCTGAAATCGCACCAGGTTTTAAACTTCGTGTGCTATTAGCGCAAGTATTGTTTTCAGAGCCTGATATCATGTTGCTTGATGAGCCTACCAATAACTTGGACATTTACACAATTAAGTGGTTAGAAGATGTTCTAAATCAACGTGACTGTACTATGATCATCATTTCGCATGACCGTCATTTTTTAAACTCAGTATGTACGCATATGGCCGATATTGACTACGGTGAATTACGTATTTACCCGGGTAACTACGATGAATATATGTTTGCAGCGACCCAAGCTCGCGAGCGTTTATTGAGTGAAAACGCCAAAAAGAAAAGCCAAATAGCTGAACTACAACAGTTTGTATCGCGCTTTTCTGCTAATGCTTCAAAAGCAAAGCAAGCAACTTCACGTGCAAAACGTATTGATAAAATTCAATTAGATGAAGTGAAAGCTTCGTCACGTCAGTCGCCATTTATCCGTTTTGAACAAGAAAAACAGTTATTCCGTAACGCGCTTGAAATGACCAGCTTATCGCAAGGCTTCGAAGAAACTTTATTTTCAGGTTTAGAAGGCTTAGTTGAGGTAGGTGAACGTATTGCCATTATTGGTGAAAATGGTGTGGGTAAAACAACATTATTAAACACCTTAGCAGGACGCTTAGCACCTAAAAGCGGTGAGTTCAAATGGTCTGAAAATGCTAACATTGGCTATTATGCACAAGATCATGCCGATGAGTTTGAAAAAGACATGAACTTATTTGAGTGGATGGAGCAGTGGCAGCAAGAGGGCGATGACGAGCAAGTTGTTCGCAGCTTCTTAGGTCGTATGTTGTTTTCACAAAACGATATTAAAAAATCTGTAAAAGTTATCTCAGGTGGTGAGCAAGGTCGTATGCTGTTTGGTAAAATCATGATGCATAAACCAAATATCTTATTAATGGATGAGCCGACTAACCACATGGATATGGAATCTATAGAAGCGCTTAACTTAGCACTTGAAGCGTATGAAGGTACCTTGATGTTTGTGTCACACGACCGTCAGTTTGTATCATCAGTTGCTACCCGTATTTGGGAAATTAAAGACGGTAAAATTATCGACTTTAGAGGAAACTACAGCGAATACTTGGCGAGTAAAGAAGCATAACAGCAAGTATTTTCAGCATTTAAAAAAAGCCATGTTTAACATGGCTTTTTTATTGCGTGCTGGTCGCATTACTGCGGTATTTAAGTATATAATACCCGCCATAAAACCGGACATAAGTCCGCTATTTTTAAAATACATTACTGAGGAGTATTTATGACTGTTGGCATTATTATGGGTTCTAAATCAGATTGGCCAACCATGGAACACGCTGCGCTGATGCTAGAAAAATTTGGCATTGCTTATGAAACTAAAGTGGTTTCTGCTCACCGCACTCCTCAATTACTTGCTGATTATGCAAGTTCAGCAAGCGAGCGTGGCATTAAAGTAATTATTGCAGGCGCAGGTGGGGCGGCTCACTTACCGGGTATGGCTGCAGCGTTTACATCATTGCCAGTTTTAGGCGTTCCAGTTAAGTCAAAAGCATTAAATGGTGTTGATTCATTATTGTCTATTTGCCAGATGCCTAAGGGCGTTGCTGTAGGCACATTGGCTATTGGTGAGCCAGGTGCAGCTAATGCTGGTTTATTGGCTGCACAAATATTAGGCTGTCAAAATCCTGAAATTTTCGCCAAAATTGAAGCGTTTCGTAAAGAGCAAACCGACACTATTCTAGCTAACCCAAATCCTGCAGAGTAATAATGACTATATTAATTTTAGGTGCTGGGCAGCTTGCGCGAATGATGAGCCTTGCTGGCGCACCGCTTAATTTAAATGTGATTGCTTATGATGTTGGCAGCCAAAAAATTGTGCACCCGCTAACCAACCAAGTGTATGCAACCACACTTGAGCAAGCTATCAATGATGCAGATGCGATTACCGCTGAGTTTGAGCATATTCCCGATGATGTATTAACGCTTTGCTGCAATAGCAATAAGTTTTATCCAGGTAAACAAGCAATAAAAACCGGTGGTGACCGTTCGCTTGAAAAAGCCTTGTTAGATAAAACCGAAGTAGCTTGTGCACCATACCAACTTATTACTGAAAAAGCGCATCTTGAACAAGCAGCTAAAATATTAGGTAAGCCGTTAGTTATAAAAACCTGCCAAGCTGGGTATGACGGCAAAGGCCAATGGCGTTTAAAATCTGATGATGAAATAGACACTATTTGGGCTGAAATGGCTGACTTTATTGCCTCAGGTACAGAGCATGCACCTCATTCAATTATTGCTGAGAAAATGATCCCGTTTGATCGTGAAGTCTCTATTATTGGCGCGCGGGACAAAGAGGGTAACGTTGCAATTTATCCACTTACAGAAAATCAACATACAAACGGTGTGTTAACCCTTTCACTAGCCGGTAAAGATAATAGTTTAGTAGAGAGCCAAGCAACCTCGGCATTTACACGTATAGCACAAGAACTTGATTATGTAGGTGTATTGGCCATAGAGTTTTTTGATGTACAGGGTACGTTATTAGTTAACGAAATAGCTCCTCGAGTGCATAACTCAGGACACTGGACACAGCAAGGTGCTCACTGCTCGCAATTTGAAAACCATATGCGTGCTGTTGCAGGGTTACCTTTGGGTAATACGCAAATTAAGCAACCTACTGCTATGATCAATGTATTAGGCCAAGCACATATTCCTGCTGATGTTTTAAAAACGGCGGATGTAACCAGTCACTGGTATGGTAAAGGCGTTAAGCCCGGTCGTAAAATGGGGCATATTAATGTTTCGGGTGAGAGTTTACAGCAATTAGGTAACCGCCTAGCTGAACTTACATCATGCTTGCCAGAGCAGGATTACCCAGGCGTATTAGCTACTAGCAAATCGCTATTATAAGTTAAAAAATCAAGCGGTAAGTTGAATTCAATTTATCGCTTTACCTTCTAAAGGTTTCTTTTCAATGATCCACCCAAAGTTTCGTACTATTGTGTTCGCTTTTTTTATGGCACTTTTCATGTCAGGCTTTATGTCGTTTGTTATTTCAATTTTTAATGTAGGAATGGTCGAAAATATTGTAGCTATATGGCTTAAAGCCTGGTTATTTGCCTTTTGCATTGCTTTTCCTACAGTTATATTTGTTGCTCCCGTCGTACATAAACTGACAAATAAACTTATTCGGCCTTAAAGTGATGACTATCACTAAATTGCATAAGCCAATATTTATACTCTTACTCGCTTTGTGTATGACTCCTTTTTTAGGTGCTGGAAGTGCATTGGTTTTAGGCGCTATATTTGCTATTACCTTAGGCAACCCGTTTAGTGAGCTTTCTCAACAGGCCAGTAAAGTGATGCTTAAGCTTGCCGTTGTGGGCTTAGGCTTTGCTGTTGATTTTAATGAAGTAATTGAGGTAGGACGCAGCTCTTTAGTATTAACAATTGTTAGTATTACTGCCATAATCGGGTTTGGAGAGATTTTAACCCAAGTTTTTAAGCTTAATCGTAATACAGGCGTGCTAATTTCATTTGGTACCGCTATTTGCGGTGGCAGCGCCATTGCCGCTATGGCACCGGTTATAAAAGCTAAAGATCACGAAGTCGCTGTTGCCTTAGGGATTGTATTTTTACTTAATGGCGTGGGATTATTATTATTTCCCGCAATTGGGCATTATTTTGAGTTAACCCAACAGCAATTTGGTTTGTGGGCCGCATTAGCCATTCACGATACTAGCAGCGTAGTAGGGGCATCGGCTACTTATGGTGCTGTGGCACTGAGTATTGCCACTACGGTAAAATTGACCCGTGCGATGTGGATCATTCCTTATACAGCGGTTGCGGGAGTGTTCATGCGCTCTGATGAAAAGGCAAGTATTCCTTTATTTATTGTGGGCTTTTTATTAGCCGCATTAATAAATACTTATATGCCGTCGTTTTCATCGACATGGGAACTTATTAATAGTGCAGCTAAGCAATTATTAGTGGTTACACTGTTTTTAATTGGCAGTGGTTTGTCACTATCGGTTCTTAAGCAAGCAGGTATAAAGCCATTTTTGATGGCAATTACTTTGTGGGTTATAGTCAGCAGCACAATTTTATTATTAATTATAGATGGATTCATATAATGAAACGTAATCTTAGTATTACAGCAATCAGTAGTGTGTTATTTGCTGTTTTTTCTAGCAGCCCTGTATTGGCTGAATCGCTACGCGTAGCAACCTTTAATGTCAGTATGGATGCCACTAATTACACCGCTAGAAATGAACAAGTAAAAAGTGATGCACTGGTAAATGCACTGCGTTCAAACCACCAGCAAATTAAAAATATTGCTGAAATAATCCAGCGCGTCCGCCCAGATGTAGTACTACTCAATGAGTTTGACTACATTCCAAAAGAGCAAGGTATCGAGTATTTTAAAAGCCATTATTTAAATGTAGGGCAAAATAATCAAGCAGCAATTGATTACCCATACGTTTACATTGCCCCCGTTAATACCGGCTTAGCAACTGAGTTTGACTTAGACAATAACGGCAAAAAAACTGGGGTAATGGGTGATGCACAGGGCTTTGGTTTTTTTGAAGGCCATTACGCAATGGCGTTTTTATCTCGCTACCCGATTGATTTTGACAACATCAGAACCCTGCAAACCTTTAAGCACAAAGATTTACCTAATGTACAAATGCCGGTTGACCCAAAAACTAATACCAATTGGTATAACGATGAAGAGTGGAATACTTTACGTTTAAGCTCTAAATCTTTTTGGGACATACCCGTAAAAGTAAACGATAAAGTAGTCCATATGCTAGCGTCGCACCCAACACCACCTGTGTTTGATGGCGAAGAAGACAGAAACGGTATTCGTAACCATGATGAAATTAGGCTTATTGCCGATTACGTTAATAACGAAAGTTACCTTTATGATGATAATGGTAAAAAGGGTGGGCTTGCAGCAAAGTCGCGATTTGTGATTTTAGGTGATCTAAATGCCGCACCTGAAGGTGATAAAAAGCGTACTAATACTACAGATCAAATACTTAAAAGCCCATTGATTAACGCCGGTTTTATTCCAACCAGTGAGGGCGCAAAAGAGCAATACCCGCAAGCTTATGCTAAAAACTATACCGCTAATTGGCAAGCACGCGTTGATTACGTACTCCCTTCAAATTATGGCTTAACCATAAAAGATGGTGGAGTTTTTTGGCCGAAAAAACAAAGCGAATTATATCGTTTAATTAAAGATAGAAATGCATCAAGCGACCACCGATTAGTCTGGCTTGATTTAACGGTTGAATAAACGGGTTACTCACCCCGATATCAGCGTTGTTTATCTTAAATAATTGCAATTATAAAGGTGCTTCTGCTTAAATATGGTTAATTATAATAACCGTCAAGAAGCACTATGATTTTTAAATTCTCATCTTCTAAAACACTTGTTGCAATCGCTGTTGCATCAAGTGTTATGTTAGCGGGTTGTACAGCAACCGCTACAACTTCTACTGACTCATCTATTCAAACAAATACCACCGTTGCTAGTGTTGTAAACACGCCCGCAGATTTGGGCGAATCAAAAATTACCCTTGAACAAGCGATGGCTCACCCTGATTGGATTGGACGCCAACCGCAAAGCGCTTTTTGGAGTGCAGATTCAAGTACCATCATTTACGCGCGTAAGCAGCAAGGTAGTGAGCTAAGAGATTTATTCGCTCAAGCTGTAAACTCACAAACAGCAGAGCAAGTGGCACTAGAAAAATTACACAGTGTTGGTTCAAGTAAAGCTGTTTTTTCAAACGATAAATCACTTCAAGCTTATGTGTTTGAGGGTAATGTATTTATCAAAAACGTAAGATCAGGCGCAATTAAACAAATTACGCAAAGTTCTGCGACAGAGTCAAAACCACAATTTTTAAACGACGGTAACTTAGCGTATCGTCAGGGTAATATCTTTTTTAAAGTAGATTTAACCACAGGTTTAACTCGTGAAATTGCCAACTTAAAACTGGCTGATAAACCACAAGGCGTAAAAGAACCATCAACTTATATCGCCAAAGAGCAACATAAGCTTATTGATTACATTGCACTACAGCACAAAAATAAACAAGACAAGCATGCACGTAAAGAGCAAGTAAAAGCTAATAACAGCTCAATTGCTAATACCTATTATTATTTAGGCGATGGCAACACGGTTGATGAAGCCGAGCTTTCTCCAAACGGTGATGCATTAATTGTTGTAGTACAAGAAAAAAGTTCATGGCGTGGTGAAGGCGATATTATGCCTAATTACATTACTGATGATGCGACGATAGAGCCTAAAAAAGTTCGTCGTCGCGTAGCTGATTCTAAAGAGCAAACCTCAGAGCTTGTTTATATTAACCTTGCAGATCAAAGCCAAACCACATTAGGGTTTAACACCTTACCTGGTTTTGATGAAGATGTACTTGCTGAGGTTAAAAAAGAAAACTTCGCCCGTGAAGGTAAAACCTATAAATCTAAAAAACAACCTCGTGGTATAAACGTTATTTCAGATTGGGGTTGGAATCAATCACCGATCAGCTGGAACGATGATGGTAGCCAAGTAGCGATTATGCTTGAAGCATGGGATAACAAAGATCGTTGGTTAGCTACTGTAGATTTTGAAAATAACAAACTTGTTTCTCAACATCGACTACATGACGACGCATGGATTGCGTATGCGTTTAACGACTTTGGTTGGTTAAATGATTCCAATACTCTGTATTATTTATCAGAAGAGTCGGGCTATAGTCAGCTTTATAAAAAGCCACTTGATGGTAAAGCGACTGCGCTAACCATGGGTAAATTTGAAGTATCTAATTTAACCCTCGCTGATGACAATAGTGCTATCTATTATAAAGCGAATGTTGAGCATCCAGGTCTTTACGAAATTTACCGTGTAAACCCACAAACAGGTGATAGCGAGCAAGTAACAGACTTAAATGGCATGACAGATTACACCTTAAGCCCTGATCAGTCTAAGTTATTATTAAAACACTCTAAAATTACCATGCCGACTGAACTTTATGTAGCTGAGGCTAAAGCAAACACAACCGCAACTCGTTTAACTAACACGGTATCTGACGCGTTCTTAGCTAAAAAACTAACGGCGCCTAAAATTGTTGCTGTGCCTTCAAGCCATACAGATCAGCCAATATACGCCAAAGTTTATTACCCAGCTGATTACCAAGAAGGTGAAACAGGTAAAAACCGTAAAGCGGTTATTTTTAACCATGGTGCCGGTTACCTGCAAAATTCACACATGGGTTGGTCTGGTTACTTTCGCGAATTTATGTTCCATTCATTACTTGCCGATGAAGGTTATGTAGTGATGGATATGGATTACCGTGCTTCTAAAGGTTATGGCCGTGATTGGCGTACTGCTATTTACCGTCAAATGGGAACACCTGAAACACAAGATTTAGCAGATGGCGTAAAATGGATGGCTGAAAATGCCAACGTTGATACTCAAGCGGTTGGTACTTACGGTGGTTCATACGGCGGATTTATGACCTTTATGGCGTTATTTACTGCGCCAGATTTGTTTCAATCAGGAGCGGCGCTTCGCCCTGTGACTGATTGGGCACATTACAACACAGGCTATACCGCTAACATTTTGAATCACCCAGATGTTGACCCAATAGCTTATGAGCGTAGTTCACCTATTTACTATGCTGAAGGGCTTAAAAAGCATTTATTAATTAATGCGCCTATGGTTGATGATAATGTGTTCTTTCAAGATTCAGTGCGTTTAGTGCAGCGTTTAATAGAACTTGAGAAAGAAAACTTTGAAACAGCAATCTTCCCAGTAGAGCCGCATGGTTTTGTGCAGCCTTCGAGCTGGTTAGACGAATACCGTCGTATTTATAAGTTGTTTAAAGAAACACTATAAATAGCGGTAAATTAGTAAAAAACGCCACAATGTGGCGTTTTTTTATTCTTTATTTTTGCTGATTAATTTAATAATTAAAGGAACGCCCAACAATGCGCCGCCAATCGCGCCAATTAAATGAGCATCAACGGCCACCGTTGAGTTGATCAATGCGCCTATATCAGCACTAGGGCCATTTATTTGCTCTGCAATTAATTTTACCCAAACACCAATAAACAACACATAACCTGATTTAAGTCCAACAGTGACATCTTTTATGGCTCCCCAAATGATCACGCCATGCAATAGGGCACTAAGCCCTGTGTAAATTGTAATTGCGGGACAAAACCAAAAAACACCTAAGCCACACCACATAGCCAATGTGGCAATATTAAAACTATATCTGCTTGGCGAAGTATACTCACCATGCAATAACCAAATAAGCGCTATACCGGCACAATTCAGCCCTAAGTGCACCCAATTGGCGTGTACAAATTGGCTGGTAAACAAACGCCACAGTTGGCCTTGTTCAATCAGTTGACGATTAAATTCAAGTTCGTTGTTTATCCCCAGCCATGCTAAGAACGTACTTAATACGATTAAACATAAGGGAGGGAAAACATAGCGCGGCTGAAGAGGTAAATTAAGCATTTAGCGATCATTTTTATATTTATTTTTGCATATTGTGCCTGTTTAACTTTAAGATGCCAATTATCTTCCATGCAATTTAAGTTTATTAAGTGATTATGAATTTTAAGCTCAACTGTTTATTCGCACTGACTCTAAGTGCCTTGTCTTTTCCTTTGTTTGCACAAAACGCTAGCACAATTGAAACACGTGAACCTGAAGCGGCCACAGGTGTTGTACATAAGAAATTAGTGGCTGGCGATAAGTACATGGTAGCCGCCGCTAACCCGTATGCTTCACAAGCTGGTAAAGCCATTTTAGCGCAAGGCGGCAGTGCGGTTGATGCCGCTATTGCCACCCAATTAGTACTTACATTAGTTGAGCCGCAATCATCAGGTATTGGCGGTGGTACCTTTATGATGTATTACAATAAAGCGAATAATAAACTCACCAGCTTTGATGGCCGTGAAACCGCGCCGAGTAATGCCGATGAAAACCTGTTTTTAAATAAACACGGCAACGCAGTAAAATGGATTGAAGCGGTTGTAGGTGGACGCTCTGTAGGCGTACCCGGTATTTTACATGCATTTGCCAGCGCCCATAAACAGTACGGTTCTTTACCTTGGGCTAGCTTATTTGAACCTGCGATTAAACTTGCTGAACAAGGGTTTGAAGTATCGCCTCGGTTACATGGTTTACTGGTTAGACAATTAAACCCAGGCGTAATGAGTATGCCGGTGATTAATGAGTATTTTTTTCCTAATGGCAAAGTAATTGAAGTCGGCAGTATTAAAAAAAATCAGCCATTAGCTAATTTATATAAAGACATTGCTTCAAAAGGGATAGATGCGTTTTATAAAGGCGATAATGCCAAAGCTATGGTAAAAGCAGTACAGCAGTCAAAAATTGCGCCTGGTAAATTATCTGAGCAAGATCTTGCTAATTACAGCAGTAAAGAGCGTGCACCCGTTTGTATAAAATACCGAGTTTATAATGTTTGCTCTATGGCGCCGCCAAGTAGTGGCGGTATCTCAGTACTACAAATTTTAGGCTTGCTTGAACACAAAAACATGGCAAACATTAAAGCCAATAGCGCAGAGGCAATTCATTACTTTAGCCAAGCGTCACGTATTGCGTTTGCCGATCGTAATAAATACATTGGCGATCCTGACTTTACCCAAGTACCTACTCAAGAGTTATTAAATAAAGACTATATTGCCACCCGCGCAAAATTAATTACTGAAAAAGATCAAAAAGCATTGCCAGGCAACCCTGTTGATTACTTAAGCTATGCAAATGATGATTCTTTTGAATTGCCCTCTACCTCGCATGTATCAATTGTGGATAGCAAAGGCAATGCTGTTTCAATGACCAGCTCTATTGAAATGGCGTTTGGCTCAACAGTGATGGTAAATGGTTATATTTTAAATAATCAGTTGACTGATTTTTCACTTTCGCCACGTAAAAATGGCAAATTAGTGGCCAATAGGGTCGAAGCGCATAAACGCCCGCGTAGCTCAATGTCACCGGTGATGGTATTTAACCAAGATGGCAGCTTACGTTTAGTGGTGGGCTCTCCTGGTGGGAGTCGTATTATTGATTATGTAGCGCAAGTTGTTATTGGCGTTTTAGATTGGGATTTAAATGCACAACAAGCCATTAATTTACCGCGTACAACTAATCGTAATGATTATACTAGCCTTGAAAAAGGCACTGAACTTGAAGCGCTTGTACCTAAGCTTAAAAAGCGCGGCCATGATGTACGTGTTATTGACTTAAACTCAGGGCTGCATGCGGTAGAAGTTAAAAACAACCGCTTGTATGGCGCCGCCGATCCGCGCAGAGAAGGGATGGCGTTATCTGATTTAAGTAATAATAAAGCCTCATTTAAATTTTAAACCATGTATAATAAACAGCAGGGTTGCTGCCTGCTGTTTTAAATATAACAGATTAATAGTTAATAACTATTTGAGTGAAAATAGCATGTTAACTAACGTAAAAAATTAGCAAACCTAAAAATAGCCGTCAGTGTTGTTACCATTAAAAATAAATCGTTTGTTTAATGTGCGTTTAATTTTTAAATCCACAATCGGCAGCTAACATATTCACCAAATATGAGAGGCTTTATACTAAAGTAGCGCTTGTATTTGAACATTTTCAATGGTCTGACAAGCTTAAATGTCATTGCAATTTAGCCTTTAACAATGATAATGGCAGATCATTATTTAAGATTCAGTAAAGCTTGGAAATATGACTACAAATACCGATCCTAATTATCTTTATATTCCTTATTCTGGCCCAGGCCTAATTGAAACCCCATTATTGAATAAAGGAAGTGCTTTTAGCCAAAAAGAACGTGAAAACTTTAATCTTGCAGGTTTACTTCCTCCTCGTTACGAAACAATAGAAGAACAAGTTGAGCGTTGTTACCAACAATACTCAAGTTTTAATGACAATTTAAATAAGCACATTTATTTACGCGCTATTCAAGACAATAACGAAACGCTTTACTATCGTTTAGTGCGTGATCATATTGAAGAAATGATGCCTATTATTTACACCCCAACTGTGGGTGATGCCTGTGAAAAATTTTCTGATATTTACCGCAGTGCACGTGGTTTGTTTATTTCCTATGAAGATCGTTTCCAAATCGACGATATTTTACGTAATGCCACTAAAGGTAAAGTTAAAGTTATCGTGGTTACCGATGGCGAACGTATTTTAGGTTTAGGTGACCAAGGTATTGGCGGTATGGGTATTCCAATTGGTAAGCTCTCTTTATATACCGCCTGTGGTGGTATTAGCCCAGCGTATACATTACCGGTTATGCTTGATGTAGGCACGAATAACGAAAAACTATTAAACGACCCAATGTACATGGGTGCACGCCATAAGCGTATTGCGCAAGATGAGTACGATGAGTTTTTAGATTTATTCATTAAAGCGGTTAAGCGTCGTTGGCCAAGCGTGTTACTGCAATTTGAAGACTTTGCACAACCAAATGCTATGCCATTATTAAAGCGTTACCGTAATGAAATTTGTAGCTTTAATGATGACATTCAAGGTACTGCATCGGTTACTGTGGGGTCTTTATTAGCAGCTTGTCGTGTTAAAGGCGCTAAACTATCGACTCAAAAAGTTGTGTTTGTAGGCGCAGGATCTGCAGGCTGTGGTATTGCTGAACAAATTGTTAGCACTATGGTGGCCGAAGGTATCAGTGAAGCACAAGCTCGCAGCCAAGTATTTATGGTTGACCGTTTTGGTTTATTAACTGATGGCATGGAAGGCTTACGCGACTTCCAACAAATGTTAGCGCAACCAACGAGCTGCCTAGCCGATTGGACTTACAGCGGCGAATACGCGTCATTATTAGATGTAATGCACTGTGCAGAACCAGATATTTTAATTGGTGTATCAGGTCAACCGGGCTTATTCACTGAGCAAGTTATTCGCGCTATGCACGCAAACTGTGAAGCACCTATTATTTTCCCGTTAAGTAATCCATCTAAACAAGTAGAAGCTTACCCAGAAGATGTTATTAAATGGACTGATGGTAAAGCGATTGTAGCTACAGGTAGTCCATTTGAGCCTGTTGTTTATAACGGCGTTACTTACCCAATTCCCCAATGTAATAACAGCTACATTTTCCCAGGTATTGGCTTAGGTGTAATTGCTGCTAAAGCAACGCGTATTACCGATGCGATGCTAATAATGTCGAGTGAAATGTTGGCAGAGTCATCACCATTAGCTAATACGGGCAAAGGTAGCTTATTACCTGCGCTAACAGAAATTGAAACATTAAGTAAACGCATTGCATTTGCAGTCGCGAAAAAAGCAATTGAAGAGGGCGTTGCCCTTGAGATTTCAGATGATGCTCTGTGGGCAGCCATCGACAGAAACTACTGGTTACCAAAGTATCGTAACTACAAGCGTTGCAGCATTTAATGCTTCATTACTAAAAAACAGGCTTTTGCCTGTTTTTTTATGCTTGTTCATCTGCAATTAACCACATAAGGTGTTAACTAAGGCAATAAAACTTAAAAGGATAGACTTATGAAAACACTTTCGCTTTTAACGGCTGCTTTGCTAAGCACGTCAGCCTATGCAAGTAATGCCCCAGAAGAGCCTCATATCTATGTAAAAGGTGAAGCATCGGTAACGACTATGCCAGATCATGTTTTATTAACAGTGGGTATTACGGAAATAGATAAAAACTTAATTGCCGCAAAAAAACAAACTGATACTACGATGGCCAGTGCAATTAGTTTAGTAAAAAAACTAGGCGTAGCTGATGCAGATATTAATGCTGGTCAAATCTCAATCTATCGTGATAATCAATATAACCGCGAAACAGGTAAGCAAGAGTTTACCGGGTTTAAAGTATCCAGAACGCTTACAATTAAACTCTCAGCGATTAATAAATACCCTGAGCTTTTACAAAGTTTAGTTAATAACGGTATTAATGAAATTAGACAAACGCAGTTTTTAGCGAGCAACTATGATGAGCTGCACAAAAAAGCACAAAAATTAGCTATTAAACAAGCTAAAGCAGCGGCAAAAGAGTTAAGTGCTGATTTTGATGTTGAATTGAAAGGCTTATATAGTGCGTCTTTAAGTCCGCTTGATATGCCATCAGTACCTTACATGCGCAGTGAAAAAGTAATGATGGCTGATGGTGCACCGAGTAACTATGTACCCGATGCATATCATGCTGGTGAAATTACAATAAGCGCATCAAGTTACGCAATTTATTATATTGATTAAGCGCTTATAGATGGGTGGCGCTCAAATCGTGCCACCAACTGCTTTCCTTGTGATTCACTAATACGCACAATGGCATACAGCATATTACTAATCTCTTGACGATCGTATTCGTTAACTATGTGCTGATTAATATCATCAACAATGGCATTTAAATAATTAAACACACTGTTTCGTGCATCCACATTCTCATTAGCAATAAATAAAATATTTTTAAATGCTTCAATAACGTTAGTCATTACATAGGCATCGGCTTTTGCATAATTGCGTAAAGGGGTGAAGTTATCATGAAGCAGTTCATCAAAACTGGTTTCATGAAAGTACAACAATGGTTGCTCATCTTTTTGATAGCATGAATAATTTATTGCATTAATCTTTAGTCGTTCTATTAATAATATACTGAGCATATCAATAGATTTAACGGCAGTACCCGGATCGTTTATTCCTGGGCTCATAGCTTTTACGGCAATTTCTGATATTTGTGTTAACCCATAGCGGTAATGGTCGCTAATGTATTCTTCTATATAAAAAATAAAACAGTCTAAAATTTTCTCAATTAACTCTTCGTTCTCAGATATGTCCTTATTACACTTTAAAAACGGGTAACCTTTAACTGTAAAATAACCTTGCTTAACCGTAATAAACAGCTCAATATTTTCATCTGCTAGTAGGGCACATAATTTATTAGAATGAACCCCTTTGTAGTAACCCTCGGTTGTACTGTTTATTGAATGCCAGTTTGAAAACTCGGGAAAGTTATCAACGGGGTTTTCGTCTTGCATATTGATAATGTCTTGAATTTCTTTTTTTGTTTGCCTAAACAAGCCATTTAATACGTTATCTACTTGTATTGCTTTTGAAATAGAATGAATAAAAAATACAAATAATCCTAAAGATATTAACCCAAAAACAAGCGCAAACAATACGCCAAGTGAGGGAATCGCGGTATTACCATTATCGAGTTTGTTGATATTTATCAGCATTATTATTGAATAAATAATACTACCCAAATAAAACCCTAATACCATTTGGTGTGATTTACGGGTAATGAGCCCAGGAACAACTCGGGGGGATAAGCTAGCACTGGCTGAATTTAATACCACCATCACCATAGAAAAACTAAATACGGTTAACGAAATAATGCTGCCAGCGAGGGTGCTTAAAATGGTACGTGCGTTTTCTGCGCTATCAACTAATATAAATGAAATTAGTGATTTAAGTTTTTCGATGGGGGCTAAGTACTCGACTGACATTGTCAGTACGGCAAAAAATAAAAAAGCAACAGATAATAATGAGGGATAAAACCCAATACTGTTAATTATTTCGCGGTAGCTATTGGTTATTTTTGTTCTTAAATACATATTATCCTTACTTATTACGATACCAATCTATAAATCACTCTAGCATATTTGATACTAAAGTAAGTGATTTTACAGCTTAAGTTATGTGTTATTATTGCTTAAAAATTAAATGGAAAAATACTGTGATTATATCGAGTTATGCGGCTTTACTGGCACTATATTATATATACCTGAGTATTAATGTTGTAAAAATACGCAAGTCTGAAGGCATTTCACTTGGTAATGGGAGTCATCCTGAGCTTGAACGTGCAACTCGAGCTCATGGGAATTTTATTGAGTATGTACCAATTAGCCTAATTTTACTGTTCTTATTAGAGTATCAAGGCTTAGCAAGTCATTATATGCATGCACTTGGCGGTTTGCTATTTATAAGCCGTGCACTTCATGGCTCAGCTATTAGTACTAACAATCTAAAAGCACGTGTATTAAGTATGATGATGACTTTTGCTATTCTTTTTGTAAGTTCCTTAATTTTATTGTTAAGTCGATAAATAAAGATGCGATTCGCTATTGTTTTTATAAGCTTATGTTTTGCCACTTCGTTGGCGTCATTTGTATGGGCAATAGAAAATGACAATAGCAATCAAAGTATTGATTGTTTAAATTATATTTATCCAAAAACGATGCGAGTTGGTGAAGATGAAGTTCTTTATCCGTTAGTTTTATTGAGAACGGCCTTACAATACAGCGGCGCAAAATATACATTAAAAGCATCGAGTATTTCTATGCCTCAAAGCCGCTCATTAAAACAAATTATACATAATGATGAAGTCAACGTTGCATGGACTATGACTTCACAGCAGCGAGAAAAAGAGCTATTGCCCGTAAGAGTGCCTATTTTTAAAGGTTTATACGGGTGGCGCTTATTGGTAACCACACAAAATAAGCTCAATAGTTTTTCAAGCATGAATAGTCTGAGCGATTTCAAACAAGTACATTTTATACAGGGACATGATTGGCCTGATACACAAATATTATTAGATAGCGGTTTACCTGTAGTAACATCAATTGAATACAGCTCTTTGTTTAATATGTTAATTAAAGGCAGGGGCGATGTATTTCCTCGTTCGTTGCTTGAGGTTGAAATGGAGCTAAATACGTTTAAAGATGATGCTGGTGAAAACTTAACCGTAGTACCACATTTAATGTTGCAATATCCAACCGCCATTTACTTCTTTTTTAGCAAAGACAACCCAGAAATTGCACAAGCTGTTGAAAAAGGGCTCGCAATTATGCGTAATAACGGTGAGTTTGACCGCTTATTTAATGCGTATTATCGCAGTGCCATTGAGCACGCAGATATCAAAAATAAGATTATTATTAGATTAGAAAACAAAAACTTACCCTTACTAACACCACTTGAGAATACTTCACTTTGGTTTTCAGAAAAAGACATGTAAAACCCCATGAAACAAAAAATATTTATTATTGGCTTACCGCGAACCGGTACCACCAGTGTATGCAATGCATTTTTACATTTGGGTATACCTGCTGCTCATACTGCATACACTACCGCCTGTTTTGATAATGCGGTCGCAATTGCAGACACCCCCATATTTAACGATTTTAAAGTATTAGATAAATACTATCCTGGCGCAAAATTTATATATTTAGAGCGAGAGCTTACTGCATGGATACCATCAATAAGACAGCTTTTACAGCGAATGCACACTAATTTAACCCGTGCAGATGGTGGCTTTAATATTCATTTAAAGCGCTGTTATTTAAATACATTTAAAGATTTTTCACTGGATAATATAAATAACGATCAGTATTTAACTGATTGTTATAACGTACACATTAATAATGCTAAGGCTTATTTTAGTAATCGAGAACATGATTTTTTAGCGATAGATATTGCCAACCCTAACAGTTTTAGTCAGCTTTGTGATTTTTTAAATATTACCTCTGAGTTGAATGGTTTTGAAAAAATGAATATGGGGGGTAAGGTCACTGCGTGGAATGATATAAAACATCCATTAAAAATTGAATCGACAGCGAAAGGGCGGATAGATAAATTTTTACCTTATGAGAGACAAATTTAAACCGCGAGCAAAGATTTTTATTTTTAAATACGCTAAAATCCACGCATTATTTTATAAGTTGTATCCATATGTTTGAATTAAAATACCACACGCCATTTGAATGGACCGAAGTTGTTTTAGCCGACTTTGAAACTTTTTTACAAGACCATGCTGCTGCTGAAAAAAAAGCATCGGGCATGGCTATGTCTATGCTTTCACATTACCCTGATAAGCGTAAATTAGTTAAAGCCATGACTGACTTAGCCTTAGAAGAGTTAATTCATTTCAAGCAAGTGCTGAAATTACTCATTGAGCGTGATACTAATTTAGGTGACGATAAAAAAGACCCTTACATTAAACAAATTCGCGCACACTTTAGACATGGTCGCGATGGTTTTTTAATGGACAGGCTACTTGTTGGCGGTGTAATTGAGGCGAGGGGACACGAACGTTTTTCTTTAGTTGCTGAAGCTTTACCTGAAGGAAAAGAAAAAGATTTTTATGTTGCGATAGCCAAGTCAGAAGAAAAACATAAAAATCTATTTGTTGAACTTGCTTACGAATACTTTGATAAACAAGAAGTTGATGATCGTTTAGAAGAGTTATTAACAATAGAAGCAGAAATTTGTAAAAATATACCGTTTACTGCTGCTCTACATTAATAGTTAACCACGGCATGTTGATAGCAAGTTAGCATGCCAATATAAATACTTCCCTCTATTGTTATGAAAAATATTGTTTAATAACGCATAACTAGATCAACTTAACTGCACTTAGTTAACACTGCCTAACAATAAACAGCTATTATCATTTTAATGTATAGCTTGCTTTAAGGACGTGAACCGATGCAACCAATTCATCATATTGCCGTGCTTACCTCTGGAGGTGATGCTCCGGGAATGAACACCGCTTTATTTGCCATCGTAAAAACCGCTCAACAACAAGGCATAAAAGTGTCAGGAGTTCGAAAAGGATATGAGGGTTTAATTGATAATGATTTAGTGACACTTGATTGTAAAAACCTGCAACAGAGTATGCACTTGGGTGGTACCGTTTTAAAAACCGCACGCAGTGAAAGATTTAGAACGGAGGCAGGTAGACAGCAAGCTTTAGCTACAATTGAACATAATAATATTGATGCCTTAATTGTCATAGGTGGCGATGGCTCTTTTAGAGGCTGTTTATGGTTATCACACATAACCAATATCCCTTATATTGGCATTCCCGGCACCATAGATAACGATATTGCAGGCACAGATTACACCTTAGGATTTGATACGGCAGTAAACACATCAATGCAATGTATTGATAATATTAGAGATACTGCAGAATCACATAATAGGGTGTTTGTTATTGAAGTTATGGGGCGTGATTCCGGATATATTGGCACTTATGCCGGTTTAACCTCTGGTGCCGATTCAGTATTGATCCCTGAAAATGACAAAGATATCGATGATTTATTGCTAAAGATTAGCGATTATCATAGCGAACACGCATTTATCGTGGTGGTGTCTGAGGGCGATGAAAATGGTGTTGAATATGTATGTGAAAAAATAACTGCCGTAAATCCAAGTATAGATTTACGTGTAACCAAGCTAGGGCACTTGCAGCGCGGCGGAAACCCATCGGCTGCGGATCGTATGCTAGCAATAAGATTAGGCGTACACAGTGTTAAGGTTTTATGTGCTGGAGAAAGCGCTAAAATGGTGGGTATTTTAAATAACACAGTTTCAAATACTCCTATGCAAGATGTTGTAAAACAACATGTTATAAATGAAGAGCTGCAAGGGCTGTTATCTGTATTTTGCCGCTAACGACTAATTAAGTAGGAGTAATGAACAATGCGAGATAATAAAAATTATAAAATGACAATTATTAAAGGTATTACAATAAGTTTTTTATTAGCCGGTTCAACAGTCGTATTGGCCAAAGATGATTGTGCAGATTTAACGGGATGTGCGAAAAAGCCTGTGAAGTTAACCTCGAGTTATTAGCTTCAAAACACCAAGGTAATTCACACAAAGTTGCAGGTCTTAATAAAGCACTTAATAACATAAACGCATATTGTACCAATGATGGATTAAAAGCAGAGTTACAACAAAAAATAGATGATACAAATTCAGAAATTGAAGAATATAAAATCGATCTTAAAAAAGCTAAGCGCCAAGGTAAGCATGGCAAAGTTGAAAAGTATCAGCAAAGCGATAAAAGGGCTAAAATACCGTGTTTATAAGTGACCTAATTGCCGATAGTTGGTTTGATAAAGTATACTCTTATCTTATTTAACATAATATAAATTATAGGTAGTTGCATCTAAGTGTATGTGCGGTGCTCTATTTTAATAACTTCAAGCTCGCTAAGTCCAATACTAGACGGTATCGGACATTGGGTGCATTTAAACGACTATTACGGTAATTCATAGTTATCACCTTGAGGTTCCTTAATGCTTGGCTTAATATTAAACCACAAGCCGTAAAAAATGTTGAAGTATTCATATGGAATTTGTACGCCCACTCGAACCTATTTTAATCATTGATGATGTTAAACAGATCCGTGCTGATTTAAGCCAAGTGTTAGCCGGCTTAGGTTTTGATGACATTATTGAGTGTGATAATTTTGATTGTGCTAAACCCTTACTTAGCGAAAAATCACCCAACGTTATATTTTTAGATGTTGATTTACCTGATTCTGAAAGCATCGAAATTTTAGAGTCGATTAATAACGAGCACCCATATGCTCATGTGGTTATGTGCTCAGGCCATAATAGTTTTGAGACCGTACAAAATACTTGGGAACTTGGCGCAAAAGAATTTATTGCCAAGCCTTTCAACGCGCAAAAAGTTGATGCCGTAATGAAACGTTTAGAACTGATAGATTAAAGGACATTATGCAGCACCTAGTTACCACTATTATTGATGACCTATCTACCGTTATATTTGGCAAGCAACAACAAATAAAATTAGCATTAACCTGTTTGTTTAGTGAAGGTCATTTACTAATTGAAGACTTACCAGGTATGGGTAAAACCACTTTATCGCATGCATTAGCTGCTGTTTTGGGTTTATCGTATCAGCGTATTCAATTTACTAGCGATTTATTACCCGCTGATATTATTGGTACCAATATTTTTAATAATAAAGAACACAGTTTTTCATTTCATAAAGGCCCAATTTTTAGCCAAGTAGTACTTGCTGATGAAATAAATCGTGCGGGTCCTAAAACCCAAAGTGCGTTATTAGAAGCCATGGAAGAACAACAAGTGACCGTAGATGGAGAAAAGTACCCGCTCCCTACTCCGTTTTTTGTTATTGCTACTCAAAACCCTTTATATCAAGCAGGAACTTATCCGCTGCCAGAATCGCAATTAGATCGTTTTTTGATGCGTATAAGCTTAGGCTTTCCACCTAAAAACGCTGAAAAAAGATTACTATTAAACAATAAAAAGCGCGATTACTCCCAATTACCAGAGCGAATTAACCAGCAACAACTTAAACAGATACAAGAATCTATAGCTAATATTACGCTAAGTGCTCCGGTTATTGATTATATAATTGAATTAGTGACTTACACACGTGAGGCTCAATCGTTAGCTGCTTCGCTTTCACCAAGAGCCAGTATGGCGCTGGCAAAGTCAGCAAGGGCATGGGCCTATATTGAAGGTCGAGACTTTGTTCTACCTGAAGATGTAAAAGCGGTATTTTCTAGCGTGTGCCAGCATCGATTAGGTTTGCATAGTGAGTCTGGCAACAACCAAATTGCAGACATTTTAAAACATGTTTTAGTGCCCGTTTAGATCAATGGGTATTTTAAAATTAAAACGCCCTACTTTTATTCATGCTATAAAAAGTACAATTTTAACGACCTTATTAAAAAATAAGCACAAAAAAAATAGCATCACGTTAACGCATAATACTATTTATGTTTTGCCTTCCACACTGGGTGTATATTTTACGATTGTTGCACTATTAAATTTTGTAATGGGAATTAATTATCAAAATAATTTAATACTGTTTATGGCGTATTTAATGTTTGTGATTATTATTTTTGCCTTGTTGTTAGGTTATAGCAACGCAAAAGGGTTAACTGTCAGCTTTAAGAATACTATTGAGAGTTATGCGCCACAGCAACCTCAGTTAGTGTGGCAAATAAAATCAAACGACACATGTCAGTCAATCACCTTAAGTTATCCCAATAATTTTGAACAAGACTGCTATATAGAGAGTGTTAAAGGCAATACCATACAATGCCAGTTACCATTGCCTTATTTAAAGCGCGGACGCTATTTACTAAAGCCAATAAAAATTGCCAGTAATTATCCATTTGGTTTGGTGAGTGTATGGAGCTATATTCAACCAGATCATACCGTTTATGTTTACCCTTCAATTATTAAAACGCCAAATTACAAACAGTTAAGCCAAATAACTGCTAATGATGATGGTAATGAAAAGCACCAAGGCGATGACGAATTTGAAAGTTTAATTACCCATTTGCCAGAAATGGGGTTGCAGCGAGTTTCGTGGAAACACTACGCAAAAACTCAGCAATTATTAGTAAAACAATTTAGTGATTTTAAATCTGCCGATACACAATTTGACTTTAATTTAATGACAGGCGATACCGAGCAACGCTTAGGGCAATTGTGTTACCTAGTATGCCAAGCGTTTGAAAGCGACATTAATTACTCGATGAAATTGCCCAATAAATCCATAGAAAATGGATCAGGTAAGCTTCATCTGCAACGCTGCTTACAAGCCTTAAGTAATGTAGGCGCTGATTATGAATGAGATAAAAAATCAACGCGTTATAAATTTTTCTCTATCATTTATTTACTTAGGTTTAGTGAGCTTTTTTATAGAGCACTTGCCCCTGCCCTTTATTATTATGCTTAGCATATTATGTGGCTGGAATATTTATTTAACCCTTAAATACAAACAAAAGCCCAATGCGTGGCTGGCCAACGGACTCGCTGCAATAGCATTAATTATTATGCTCAGCAGTATTGGCTTTAAAGATACCGTGGTGCTGTTTGTTGCCATGCTTTTGCTGTCATGCGTTTTTAAATTACTACAGGCAAAAACAAAGCAGCATTATCAATTGATCATCACCCTCACATTCTTCTCACTTTCAGCAGTGTATTTGTTTAGCCAAACTATTTTTACCACTTTAATTATTAGTACACTGTATATTTTAAATTTTGCGGTACTGGGTTTGCTCGAATCTAGTCATAGTTTAAAACTATCATCAAAACAAAGTGCTAAAATAATATTTCTGGCTTTTCCTTTGGCAGTTGTACTCTTAATATTTTTACCAAAACTCCCTGCATTTTGGCAATTACCTGGGCCAAAAATGGCGCAAACAGGCCTATCTGAACAAGTAGACCCATTTGATATAGCAAAATTATCAAACTCCGATGAATTGGTTTTTAGAGCGAAGTTTGATGATAACTCAGCCTCTACCCCTTATTATTGGCGCGCTATTGTACATGATGAATTTGACGGTAACGCTTGGAAAACATCTTCGTTTTTAAAACAAGCAATGAGGTTGCCAACCCAAAATAGCAGCAATGGAAATACCACTCAATACTCAATAATTGCTGAGCCAGCAATGGCTGATTGGTTATATGGGCTTGGCTATGCCAATAGTAACAATGAAAATGTAGTTTCCAACTCAGTCGGCTTGCTGCGTAAAAAACAATATAAATCCAAAGTGTTACAATATTCTGTTAGCACTGAACCATTATCTAGTAAAAAACTTAACAACATAGAGCAGCGTTTTTATAAAACGCTTACGGTGAGTAATAACCAAAAAAGTTATCAACTGGCGCAACAGTTAAAAAACAGAAGTGCTAACGCTGATGAGCTTTTTAATAAACTGCTAGATTATTTTTCGCAAAATAGTTTCAGTTACACTCTTACGCCAACACCTATGCGCGGTGATGATACGCTTGATCAATTTATGTTTAATAATAAACGTGGCTTTTGTGGTCATTATGCCAGTGCAGCTGCCTTTATTTTTAGAAGTGCTGGCGTTCCAGCGCGGGTAGTAAGCGGATATTTAGGCGGAGAGCATAATCAAAACAATGACTATATTACCGTTCGTCAATACGATGCGCATGCTTGGGTTGAGGTATATACTAATGCAGGCTGGAGAATATTTGATGCAACAGCGGTTGTTGCGCCCGAACGATTAAATGGTTCTTTATCACAAAGTGCTGCATTAAATGATGAATTTAAAAATAATATTAATTTTGGTTTAGTTAGCTTAAGTAATTATGCTGCCATAAACTGGCTTCGCCTTGAATTAGAAAACCTCGATTATCAATGGTCTAGTTGGGTGCTGGGATTTGATAAAAATAAACAACAAGATTTATTAGCGTCCCTATTTGGTAACACTTATGTTTGGTTAGTACCGCTTGGGGTTATTATTGTTTTAATTTTAAGTTTTAGTGCTTATTTTATTTATATAAACCGCCCCAAGGCAACAACAAAACAACCTCCGCTGGTAAAAGAGTATTATCAAATACTCAGTTGGGCTAATAAGCACACTATAAACTACCCTGAAAATGCTACGCCTATTCAAACATTACAACACATTAGTCAACAAGTCCCCTATGCAGAGCAACAAATAACCGCCTTTTGTCACTTATTTGAGCAAGTGCGCTATGCGAGACAACCATTTACCAAAGAACGTAAAAATCAGGCTAAAGATCTGATAAAATTAATTAAATCTATAAAACAGAGAAATCTATGAACGCAGTTATTATAGGCGTTATTTTAATGCTTGGACTCACTTTGGTCCGCGTAAATGTGATTGTTGCAATGACAATAAGTGCGCTTGTTGCCGGATTAACCGCAGGCATGGGCTTAAAAGAAAGTATTGATGCTTTTAATTCTGGCTTATCATCAGGCGCCGAAATTGCTTTAAGCTATGCGATGCTAGGTGCATTTGCCGTCGCTATCTCTAAGTCAGGCTTAACGCGTATTTTGGCCGCTAAGTTACTCGCTAAAGTAAATGCTCAAACAGGCTCTAGTGAAACCATATTAAGCTACTTTATTCTGTTTATTATTTTGATTTGTGCTATCTCTTCTCAAAACTTGGTGCCGGTGCATATCGCTTTTATTCCCATTTTGATCCCGCCGCTGCTTGTTGTGTTTAATAAACTGCGATTAGATAGACGTGCCATTGCTTGTATTTTAACCTTTGGTTTAGCCACCTCGTATATGGTGCTCCCGTATGGTTTTGGGGGTATTTATTTATACTCAATATTACATAAAAACCTAGTTGATAATGGCCTTGAGATTGTTAATACCAGTGTCCCTTTAGCAATGATAATTCCAGCTATTGGTATGTTTGTCGGTTTGTTGATTGCCCTATTTATTAGTTATCGAAAACGCCGCGAATACACAAGCACAGCATTAACAGTTCAAAGCCAACAAGCTGATGTTGAAAATCCAAAAAAGGTAATGCTGGTTGGTTTATTTGCCGTGCTTGCTTCTCTGATCGCTCAAAATGCCAGTGGCTCAATGATATTAGGTGGCCTAGTCGGGGTGGTTATATTTAGTGTATTTGGTGTGGTTAAGTGGGAAGAAAACGGCGACGTATTTAGTAAGGGTGTTGCCATGATGGCAATGATTGGTTTTATTATGATTTCTGCGCAAGGTTTTGCTGCTGTAATGAAAGAAACCGGACACGTTGCTAGCCTAGTCCATAGCAGCGCCGCCATTTTTGACGGTAATAAACCCATAGCAGCCGCAGTAATTTTATTGGTCGGCTTATTTATAACTATGGGCATTGGTAGTTCATTTTCAACTGTGCCAATAATTGCCACTTTATTTGTGCCTTTATGTTTAGAGCTAAACTTTTCAGTAATGGCAACCGCTGCGCTTGTTGGTACTGCTGGCGCATTAGGCGATGCTGGCTCCCCTGCCTCTGACTCTACGCTAGGGCCAACATCAGGACTTAATGCTGACGGACAACACGACCACATTTGGGATTCGGTTGTGCCAACCTTTATTCACTTTAATATTCCGTTATTGGTGTTTGGCTGGATAGCCGCTATGGTTTTATAGTTATTTAAAGGTGTGCACTGCACGCCTTTTTATTAGTCTCATTTATTACTTTAATACGCCCTCCTCATTGATAAACTAATACTCTCTATTTTATTTAATTGCTAAGTTGGCCCTTAGTCAAAAAAAGTATGATGTGTTCTTTATAGTTAATAATATAAGCACCATAATTGGTGCTTATATTATTTTTCCTGTTAGGTGTTATAACTCAAAACCATGCAGCATTTTGTCACACACGACAGGTGTTGGCCTGTGGTTATCATCAACAGCAACAAAGGTAAAGCTGCCTGTAATAGCAGAGTGCTTGTTATCTTTGTGCATAGTTTCTAGGAATATTTCAACATCCACTTTTAAACTGGTATTCCCCACATGCGATACTTTTGATATCAACTCAGCAAATGAACCAGCAGGAATAGCTTCTTTAAAATCGACTCTATCTGATGAAATAGTTACTAATGGTTTACGGCAAAAACGGGTGGCAGCTATAAAAGCAACTTCATCCATCCATGCTAATGCGTCACCACCAAATAGCGTATTATGATGGTTAGTACGCCCAGGAAATACGGCTTTAGTTACCGAAGTGGTCGAATCTTTTATACGTTGCGCAATAATGGCTTCGCGCTCTACTTGAGTCATAATCTCTACTTTTTGTTAGCTAATGTGTCTTGCATTAATAATGCAGGGTCAAGGCGTTCACCTTGCCAATTAAATCGCCAATCTAAATGCGGCCCAGTTACACGGCCCGTAGCACCTATTTCAGCTACCTTTGTACCTTGTTCAATCTTCTGCCCTACTTTTACATCAAGCTTACTTAAATGAATATAAGTAGAAGTAACCCCATGCCCATGATCTAAAATCAAAGTACCACCAGAGTAATATAAATCTGGTTCAGCAAATACCACGGTTCCGCTGATCGGCGCATACACAGGTGAACCTGTTTTGTTTGCTATATCTAAACCAAAGTGTGGCCTACGAGGTTCGCCATTAAAGTAACGTTGGCTACCATAAACACCTGAAATGCGTCCTTTTGCAGGCCTAAGTACTGGCTGTAAAAAGTATTCTAAATCAGAGTTAACAGCCCGTGCTTTTCGTACTGCGATCGCTTCACGGCTTATACGTTCACTTACTGCTTTTGGCGGCGATACGTATTTTTTAGCAACACCGGTAATTTTATCTATATCGTAATCGCGAAGAGTAATAACTAAATCTTGGCTGTGCCCTTTACCGGTTTTATCTACCCAGCTTAATGTATGTACAGGTTTTGCATCACGGCCAAAACCAAATACAAATAACCCATTATCAGCAAGTTTTAACGACTTACCATTGAGGCTTACCGACTTAGCGTTATCTAATTGCCCTGTTACTAGGCCGCCTTGAGTTAAATGCCCTTTTAGCTCAAGCGCTATAGCACTAAAGCTAGTTGATACAATTAACGCAGAAACTAATAAGGATTTAAGCATAACTAATCGACCCCTTTCCAACACCTTCATAGGCGGTAATTTTAACGTCTTTTTCTGGGTGCTCTAATTTCACTTGGCTGGCAATGTAGTCAGCAATACATTCTACCGTGGTATCAATTGGTAAAATGTCGCAACGTGATTCACTAATAGCCATTTCAAAGTAACCTTGCGCCGCAGTATACGCAAAACAAACATCATCACTTTTAGCTGAGATATGTTTTAATTCAGAGGCGTTTATTTGATCTTCACTAGTTGCTAAGTAAATATCACGCCATTTATCAGCCCACTGTTTTTGCAAACGAGGCATAGAAATACCACCAAGGCTTATACCAATTTGTGAGCGATGACCATGAATAATACGCTGGCAATTACCATCATGCTTTTTAAGGCCATGGCTATAGTGGTAATAAAAGCTCTGATTGTGCTCAGGCTTTAACACCAACTCAATCTTTTCAATATTATCAGGAAGCTGTGGCAGTATTGTGGCAACTAAGTACTCTGTTACTGATTCAACGTTAATCTCATCAGTATCTATTAAGCAATATGCTTGATGAGGTGCACTCATTGCAAGGTGCTTGTTATCAGCAAATGTACAATCTAATGTTTTGTGATCAGCAAACTCGTTGATGCTGCCGTTTATGTTGTTAGGGACAGCTAAACGGTGATCTATACACTCATCAATAATGCCTTTAATTTGCTTTTTAACTAAGCCAAAGTCTAAAACCATAGACTCTTCGTTTAGTTTGCCATGTAAAGTCAAATCAACAATCCAACTTTCGCCAACTGCACCGCGTTTATTGCATAAGTAAGAAAAATCAATCACAGTGAGTGAGTTAACAAAAAGGGTCATAAATTTCCTTTAAACTGATTAAAAGTCAGCCCCAATTATAATGATTTCTGTTAGTAATTGCGCGGTTTAATCATACTAAAATCAGTTGCATTTACTGATTGCTTATAATTAAACCATTTTTTAACTGCTCCGAGTTGTTTAGCGTACAAGTGTACGCTAAAGTACGGGGCAATTTCTAAGCAAAGATAAAGTGTTATGGAACCTAAAAATAGCTATACAAAAGAAGATTTGATCCTTTGTGGTCAAGGTGAAATGTTTGGTGAAGGAAATTGTCGTTTGCCAAGTGACAACATGTTAATGATGGATCGTATCATTTCAATTACCGATGACGGTGGTGAACATGGTAAAGGTCAAATAGTTGCAGAGCTAGATATCGACCCTAGCCTTTGGTTTTTTGACTGTCATTTTAAAGGCGACCCAGTAATGCCTGGTTGTTTAGGCTTAGATGCTATGTGGCAACTTGTGGGCTTTTTCTTAGGTTGGTCTGGTGGTCCAGGTCTTGGTCGTGCACTCGGTGTAGGTGAAGTTAAATTTACCGGTCAAATATTGCCAACAGCTAAAAAAGTAACCTACCGTCTAGACATGAAACGCGTTATTAAGCGTAAATTGTTTATGGGTATGGCTGATGGAACCGTAGAAGTAGATGGCCGTGTGATCTACGAAGCAAAAGATTTAAAGGTAGGCTTGTTCCAAGATACCAGCGCGTTTTAAGTTTAAAACACGCAACAAAAAGGCCTCCATTTGGAGGCCTTTTTGCTTTAATTCGTTATGAGTTTATGTTTTATACATATTGCGATTTTCTATTGCCTCGCGCCAACCACCAAGCCACTCAGACTTAGGATCAACTTGTTGATAAGGGCAGTGCTCTTTTGAGCGACCAGCTAAACCTGCTTTAAAACCTTGAGAATGAGCTCTTTCTAAACGATCTCTTTTCTGTCTCTTCATCGGTAAAATCCTCACCTTTATATTTATATTTTTGTAGCATAAAGTTCATCTACATTTAATAAATAGCCAACAAAAATGTTTAATTCAAACACAAAATACAATTAATTTGTTTGACTTTAACTAAGCTGCTGATGCAATGATAAATTAATTAAAAAATAAATTTATTGCTCACACTTAGTCAACTTTAACCTATATAACTTTATTAAAATGTTCCGACATATCGGCTCAAAAACACATAAGTGTCATATTTGTGACTGGCAATATAAGCTAAAGTTCCTCATTAATTTGTAATCGAAAAATGAACAGATTTCGTTGTTTTATAAAGATTGCAAATAAACACTTGATTATTTAAAACCGATCGGTCTAATATAAGTTATGAATAAAATATCAGCAGTTACAAATAGGCGTGGCCGCCCACCCAAAATAGCCAGAGACAACGCAGACACTAAAGCGTTGCTCCTTCGTGTGGGATTAGAAACCCTCACTGAGTTTGGTTTTAGTGCCACAGGGCTCGACACCATATTAAAAAAAGCCAAAGTCCCTAAGGGCTCGTTTTATCATTACTTTAAAAGTAAAGAAGCATTTGGCTTAGCTTTGGTTGATGCGTACGACACGTTTTTTATAGCTAAACTTAAGTTTTATTTAGAACAACCTGAAGTACCGCCCCTAGAACGCATTGTTAACTTTACCCAAAGTGCTATAGCTGGGATGCAAAAGTATGATTACAAACGCGGTTGTTTAGTAGGCAATTTAAACCAAGAACTCAATCATTTAAGTGACGAGTTTAAAATACGCCTAATGCAAAGTTACCATGCTTGGCAAGCACAGTTAACACAGTGCTTAGACTTAGCTCAACAGCAACATACTATTAAAACTGATGTTGATACTACACAAATGAGTGAATATTTTTGGATTGGTTGGGAAGGCGCTGTAATGCGAGCTAAACTAACACAATCAAGCAAACCACTGACTTTATACACAGAAATGTTTTTACGCGCATTACTCAGATAATGCATTTTTTTATCAATTTAAAGACGATCGGTCTAAAAGGAAATCTAATGAGCAATCCTATTAAAGCTATTGTTATAGATAAGCAAGACGACAACTACAGTGCCAATTTAAGCAGCATAAACAGTGACGATCTACCAAACGAAAATGTATTAATTGACGTACTGTACAGTACCCTAAATTACAAAGATGGCTTAGCCATTACTGGCAAAGGTCCTGTAGTTCGCAGCTTTCCTATGGTACCTGGCATTGATTTAGTAGGTACAGTTACTAACAGCGACAGTGAAGAATTTAAAGCTGGCGATAAGGTTATTTTAAATGGCTTTGGTGTCGGCGAAAAACACTGGGGTGGCCTAGCCCAAAAAGCGGCTCTTAGCAGCGATTGGTTAATTCCCCTACCCGCTAACTTATCTGCTAAACAAGCTATGCAAATTGGTACTGCCGGTTACACAGCAATGTTGAGCGTAATTGCCCTTGAAAAACAAGGGATCACTCCTGACTCAGGTGAAGTGTTAGTCACGGGTGCCAATGGTGGCGTAGGCAGTTTTGCTATTTATTTACTAAGCCAGCTAGGTTATCAAGTAACCGCAGCAACAGGTCGTATGGAACAAGCTGACTATTTAAAATCATTAGGTGCAACTAATGTAATTGATAGGAACGAGTTTTCAAACTCAGGTAAACCACTGCAAAAAGAACGCTTTGCTGCTGCAATTGATTCTGTAGGTAGCCACACACTTGCTAATATTTGTGCCTCACTTAAATACGGTGGCGTAGTAACAGCTTGTGGGCTTGCACAAGGAATGGATTTACCAGCGTCTGTGGCGCCATTTATTTTACGTGGTATCTCTTTGATGGGTATTGATAGCGTAATGCGTCCTAAAGCGGATCGTGTTCAAGCATGGGCTCGTTTAGCATCCCTAGTTAGTAGCGATTACTTAGATAAAATTTCGACCGAAATCACACTTGATCAGGTTATTGAAAATGCTGAACAGCTCATGCAGGGCCAAATTCGTGGTCGTGTTGTGGTTAATTGTCAAAGTTAAGCATTTTTGCTATTAAACTCTCGTTATTAAATTTATAATACTAGCCGTATTTTTAATAACGAGAGAACACCTATGAGCAACCAAGAACTTTTCAGTAATAACCCACTGCAAGGCGTTAAATTAGAGCAAGTGGTTGAAGAACTGGTTGAGCAATATGGGTGGGAACTCCTGCATGCCTACTTACAACTCAACTGCTTTAAAAATAATCCTGACATTAAGTCAGCAGTTAAATTTTTACGTAAAACCGAGTGGGCACAACAAAAAGTAGATAATTTCTATTTGTACCGCCTTAAAAACTTACCACGCCCAGATGACGTGCAATACGAATTGCCACCCCGCGACCGTATTATCCCTGAAGGTGATAAGCCAGGTGAACCATGCGAGTTAAGTTTTTCTGATGCTAAGCGTATTCAAGAGAAAAAAGCTGCCAAGCAACGTGCCCGTACTCGTAAACAGCGTTCAAGTTCAAGTAACCCTTGGGGTAACTAAGCTAATTTCATAAAAGAGCTAACTTTATTGTTAGCTTTTTTGCTTAATGAAGAAATTAATAGCCTCGGTGTTTCCAAAAGTCGTCTTCTGTTTTGGTTTTTTCTTCGCTAAGTTTAAATGTTTTATCCGCAATGACTTTTCCTGCTAATGATAAGGTCATACGCCAGTTACCTATTTTATCTTCTATAGGCTCCCATACCGTATCCCCTAAATAAAACGACCAATCGTTATCTTTAACATATACATTCCCCTCAAAAGGCAGCATCACTTCGCCATCGGCATCTATAATACCGGGATGATAAATACAATAATGTAGTTTTTCGCCTTTGGCTTTTTTGATATTTACTATCAGGCCAAATTCTATATCAAGTTCTGCTTTTACTTGCGTAGTGAATTGCGTGATTTGTGGTAACGCTTTGTCAGCTTTGTCCCATTTGGAATATATACCGTAGCTTTCTAATGTAATTTGTGGTTTAGATTTTGCCATTTAACTTTCTATTTTTTCTTTCTATTGTTAAGCCACCAGCCTCAGCGAGTGACTTATTAATTAAGTAGTTGTTTTGGATTTTTAGGATAATAATTGCTGGATTGCTGCTCGCATAAACTAAACTCGCGAGTATTTTTATACGGCAACTTCATAAAACCAGCGACCCCCACATCAGTAATATTAACCGCGTACTGCATGAGTTTATTTAGCAAACGTTTAAATTCAACTTCTTTACTAGCATCGAGTAATCGATAGTAATGGTGAATCTTCATCCTATCTGGTAGTGCTTCAAAAATAATACAACCCGTATGATGTATCTGGTTTAGCTCAAATACACATTTAATCACCTTTTTAGGCAGTTGCAGTTGCTCATCGGGATCTTTACCATCTTCAAAATATGAGTGCGGACGGGTTACATCGCTGGCTTTTACATTAACCACTTCATAGTCAAGCTCAGGTAACTGGTTAAATTTAAACGCACCGGTGCCATCGCGTTCTAGCTGAATCGTTTTACGGGCATCAAATAAACAACACTTAAATAAGCCCTTTTGACTAATAGCTTGTGCAAGCATTACAGTATTATTTACCGCATCAGTAAACGCGGTTGCTAAAGCTTCATCGTGCATAATAAGTGATGACTCAACATATAAAGAATCATCTTTCCAATGAAAACTCAGCCCACCTACTACTGGGTATTTCGCTAAGCGACTAATTGACGCTAAAAACGCTTTTTCGGTATCCCCTGTATCAAACAAAAATTCTTTGTAATACCTATCTAACTGGGCATCGTTTACATCGAGTAATTGCTGTTTATGGTCGGCTTGGCGTAAAAACTGTTTTCGGGAACTATATACAACGGTTTCGGGCTCAGGATCTTGGCTAAACCAAAAAGGAATGCGTGCTTTAGTGTCTTGCTTTGGTAGCTCTGGTAAAAATGCTTTTGCCATAGTTTCTATGTTACGCATAAAATAGTCGCCGGCTTTATCCCTTACACTACGCTCTTTTGAAAGCATGCCGTCAATTACATTCGCCAGCTCTTTAGGGAGCATTAAACTACTGGCCGGAATAGCCTGAGCACCAAATCGACAAGACTGAGCCGATGCAAGTGCATACAAGGTTGATGCAACCCCCTGCTCATCAAAACGGGGGGATGACTTTTCACCAGACATTTGCGCATCACCAATAAAATACACATCACCCATTCGCGCGTTAGTGGTGCTTAAATCACCCGACATTAAATCCATAAAATTACTGGCAATTGGGTTGCCTTGTTCATCTACTTGGGCATATACCGAACTACCCCAATCAACCAATGAAAGCTGCTTGGCATTTTCATCCCACACCAAGTTAGAGGGTTTAATATCGCCATGGACAATAGGTTGTGGGCTTAATCCGTTTTTATGATGGCGTAAATCAAGCAACACATTTCTCAATTTTACCGCTAAGTTCATTATTTTTGCAGCAGATAGTCGCCCTTGCTTAAGTGATACTTTTTCGAGGTCTTCACCTACTGCGCGGGCCATCATCAAAATGCCCTGTTTTTTAATTCGCTCAAAACCATAAAATTTTGGTATTAGCGGATTATCAATTTGAGACAACATATACGCCTCGTCTTCAAGGCGATCTCGTACACTTTGTGCCAGCGTTATTCTTGAAAATTTAAACACCCAAGGCAGGCCATGTTCATCGTCACCCGCAAATACAAACCCAAACGCACCCGAACCAATCATTTCAACATTTTTATAGCCAAGTATTGTTAGCTGTTTAATACAAATGTTAAGCCATTGGCGATGCTTTTTGGCATCACGGTGCGATAACAAATAAACAGACTGTTCTTCGTTAATATAAAAGTTGCGAATTTCTTTTGCTTTCAATGCAGATTCTCTAGGTTGGTGGTTTAAAGCTGCGTAATGCCTTTATGTTTGATAGTAACGCGACCGTTATTTTTATTAAACCTTTAAGGTCACTTCCATTAGTCAAATTTATATTATTTACTAATGATTTTGACGTATATCGCTGATATTTGCGGTTTCACCGTATCCTACTTACCCATAAGAGTCTAAATAGGGTAAAACACCCCTTTAAATTATTCTTAGGTTAAAAAATGAAACGTATTATAAAAGCCTCTTCAATCGCGCTTGCACTGGGTATGTGTATTAATGCACAAGCAGCAGACTTTAATTTTTCTACAAAAGTAGACAGCGACGCAAATACGCTGGTTGTATTTTATAGCCAAGATGGCAGCAACAGCCAATTTAAAACACTTGATAAACAATTCGATGGCCAATTACAACGTGTTATCGATATAGAAAACTTTACTGGCGATTACGCTAAAGTCGCGCAACTTGTCGCGCCTAGTAAAAGTAACTACAGCCGTATTTTGGTTGTAGGTACAGGTAAAGCAGACGAATTAAATAAAGCAAAAGCGGCTAAGTTAGGCGGTAATATTCATGCTCGCCTAGTTAAAGCTAAAGCGGGCACTGCCAGTGTTATTTTTGATGATGTTACGGGTGCAAACGACAACGCAGCACTTGCTGCTAATTTTGCCCACGGTGCAAACCTACGCGATCACCGTTTTGAAAACTACAAAAAAGAACCAAGCACTGAAACAGTTAGCTATACGTTTGATGTTGATAACACCAAGCAAACTCGCAAGCTTTACAGCCAATTAGAGAGTATTCAAGCAGGTGTATTTTTAGCACGCGATTTAACATCAGAAGTGGCTACAGAAATGACGCCGGTTGATTTTGCCAATGCAGCAAAAGAATTAGCGTCGTTAGGTGTTACTATCAAAGTGTTAGAGCCTAAAGAGCTAAAAGAGCTAGGCATGGGCGCATTAGAAGCTGTAGGTAGAGGTAGCCAGCAAGGTGCACGTTTAGTGGTTGCTCATTATAAAGGCTCTGACGATGCCCCTATTGCCCTTGTTGGTAAAGGTATTACGTTCGACTCAGGTGGTTACAGTATTAAAACCGGTGCGTCTATTGCACGTATGAAATCAGACATGGCTGGTGCTGCTGCAGTACTTGGTACTGTAAAAGCAATGGCGTTAGCTAAAGCCGATAAAAACGTGGTAGCCGTTATGGGCATGGCAGCTAATATGGTATCGCAGTTTGCTGTAGCTCCTGGCGATGTTGTTCGCACCGCTGAAGGCTTAAGTGTAGAAATTTTAAATACCGATGCTGAAGGTCGTTTAGTTCTAAGTGATGCAATGTGGTATGCACGTGAGCACTACAAGCCAGAGATCATGATTGATGTTGCAACCTTAACGGGTTCTAAAATTCGTGCTGTTGGTAATGAATACGCAGCGGTATTCTCTGATGATAACACGCTAGTATCGCAACTTACCCTTGCAGGTAAACAAGTAAACGAAAACCTATGGCGTTTACCGTTAGGTTATAAAGATATGTTGAAATCTGACATTGCCGATATAACAAATGTGGGCTCAGGTGGCCCTGGTGCAACCACAGCCGCTTCTTTCTTAGAGCATTTTGCTGGCGAAACCCGTTGGGTACATATCGATATCGCTGGTAATGCATTAGTGAAAAAAGGCAAAGATGAGCTTTCACCAGGTGGTACAGGTTTTGGTGTACGTTTACTAAGCGAATGGTTATTAGCTAACTAATCAGTATAAATTGATAATTAAAAGCGCCAAAATGGTTTACTGTTTTGGCGCTTTTTCGTGTATGAATAACGTGCTTATTTATACACATTATTTTATTTAATAATTTTGTATTGGTAGCAACAAAGCATATTGCTTTAACTGTGTTTAGCTGGTTTAGAGAGCATTAAAGTGGCAATAACAATTAAATTTCCCACATACCATAAATCTTTAATTACAAATTGCCCTAACCGCGCCAACAGCGTACTTGAGCTAAATGCGTTAGGGGCAGACAGTAAAAACGTTTGGGTCATTAAAAAAACGCTCAAGCATGCTAAACCACTAACTATAATTAGTTTTTTATTATTTAATAAAATACCAGCGCCTAGTAGTAGCGCAAATAATACATCAAACCCACCAATCACGTTCGACGCACCTTGTACGCTAAATAAACTATATAACCAAGACATAAAAGGCGAGGTTTCGACTAAGCCTACAATGGCCTTAGCTTCAAAATCGTAAAATTTCATACCGCCAATCCATAGCAAAACCATAGCCATAGGAATAAAGTTTAAAAGGACATGCTGTTTGTCGCTCATCTTATTTTTATAAAATAAAAATAAGTATAAAGGCACTACAGCAAAGTATTTAATTATTCCCTGCCCACTACCAATAATAGGAAAGCCCCCTAACTGAGTCATCCAGCGATTACTTGCTAATAAGGTTAGTAAAGGCACAATGCTAACAACAAGCGCTAGCATAAATGCTGAGGTTGGCTGTATTAATTTAAAGTGTGCCAATAGGGTTACTACCACTAACATAATCATGGCTGTACCACTTAGTAGACCTAGCGTATTAGTATTTAATACGCTATCAAGCTCGTAAAAGCTAAATGTCGCTATTAGTGTGTTTGGATTTGCACCGAGCGCAAACGATACACCAAGTAGTATAAAACTAAGTGCAAGTAGAAAGGTAATTGCGTTATTTGCATATGTTAAGTTCATTGTGTGCCCTTTAAATCTTTAATGACTAACAAAGACCATATTTTTACAAAAAACAATTCAACTAACGCTAAATGATTTTATAAAATGTCTGCAGACAAGATTTTATCCATTTGACTACAGACCCCATTGGCTTCAATTGCAATGATATACACAGTTCATTATCCACAATAATAAAAATGTAATTTTACCATTGAAAGCACATAATTAAAGATGGATGTTTTCTTTAGTTACAATGCGATGTTTCTACCGTAACCTGAAACCATTAGTTATTTTTTGTAGCTGTTTACTGAGCTGATCTAGCTCCATACTCGCAGCAGATACCTGATCAGCACCCGCTGCATTATCGATAGCTGCTTGTTTAATTGAATCGATACTGTGTGCTATTTCTTCAGACATGCTACTTTGTTCATGAGCTGCTGTTGCAATAATTTCAGCTCGGCGGGCTATATAATCTATTTGGTCAACACTATTTTTTAATAATTCTGCGCTTTGATTCGCTGTGGTAATCGTTGATTTTGTTTCATCAATTGATTTATGCATTCCGGTAACAGCTTGTTGTGTGCCCGCTTGTAATAGCTCAATCATATGCTCTATATCGGCTGTTGAGTTTTGTGTTTTTTTAGCAAGTTGTCTCACTTCATCCGCAACAACTGCAAAACCTCGACCATGTTCTCCTGCCCTAGCAGCTTCAATTGCAGCATTGAGTGCTAAAAGATTTGTTTGCTCAGCAACAGAACGAATGACCTCAAGTACTTTATTAATATTTTGTGCATTATCTTCTACACGTTTAATAACTAATTCAGCATTAGTGATGGTATTGTCAAGTGAGTGCATTTTTACGATAGTTTTCTGTAAATCAACATCCGCAGAGTGTGATGTTTCTCTTGCTCTAACACTTAAGTCGGCTACTGCACGAGCACTTTCGGAGACCTCTTCGATAGAGGAATTTGTTTGCGCTATGGCAGTCGCAACATGTTCGATGCTCGCATGTTGCTCTTGTAAGCTGGCATTTGATTGTGTACTGGCCGCGCTCGTTTGCGCAGCTGTAGATGCAAGCCTGTCAGTTACTTGAGATATTGTGCTTATTGTTTGATGCAAATAGGTATTCATTTTTGCCATAGCTCCGTATACACCAATCTTAGGTGTATCAGAACTAAACTCCTGACTAAGATCACCATTTGCGATACGTTTGCTGATCGTCTGCATTTGCGCAGGCTCACCGCCTAGAGGTTTAATTATAGAATGAGTAATTCCTAAAGCTGCAATAATTACAACAACCAAAGAAAGCAATGCAATAAGGCTTATAACCCAGTATAGAAAATAAATAGGGGCAAACGCTTCGGCCTCATCGATTTCTGCAAGTAAAACCCAGTTTAATTGTTCAAATTTAAAAGGTTTGTAGGCTGATAACACTGGATTACCGTTATAATCAATTATAATTTCAGTGTTAGTGTACCCCTGAAGTGCTTTTTGAACTGCAACAGTATCCACGCCATTATCTTTTACATTACCAGCAAAACTTGCAATAACCGAGTGACCTTCTGGATCTAAGTATGAATCAGAGCGCATCAGTAAATCGTCACCTACTAGATATGATTCACCGGTTTCTCCCATCCCATCACGAGTTTGCATAATATTATTAATTGCATTAATTGATAATTGTAATGCGATTACTCCAACAATTTCATCATCAATAATTATTGGTTGACCAATAAATGCGGCTGGCTCGTCGTTACTCGGTGCATACTTCGAAAAATCAACCACTTCAAATGAACGAGTTATCATTATTTTTTTAAAAAGAGTGGCTAAACCCGAAGTTTGATAGGGTCCTGTTGTAAGGCTGGTTAAATAATCGGCTTCTTTTGCGAAGGTGTAATCTATAAAGCCCGCTGGGCTAATAACAAATAAGTCATAATAACCTTTATCCGTTATAAACCCATCAAACCATTATGATTTACTGTTGCAAGCTCTGATATTGAGAGATCAGAGTTATGCTTTGATTGGCTTTCCCAATTTTTTGTTAATAAGTTTAAATCTGTTTCTGTACCTTTGAAATAATCGTAAAGTTGCTTGCTTTTTATATGGCTTATTGATGAAAGCTGGTTATACGTTTGTTTCTCTAATCCTTGTGCAGATATATATAAAGATAATACAGAAATAATACCTGCTGGGAGTAAACCTAAAAGCAAAAATGAAAGTAATAACTTAATTTTAATGGGCATGCTTGTACCGATTCTAAATTTTGGACGCAAGATAATACATTAGCTTTTCTCTTTTTATAAGAATCTATGCACTATTATTGTAAATAAACGTTAATCCTTTTGTTATAAAAAAGGATTAAGAGCCTCAGCAACGTCCTTGACACGACATGGTCTCGTATAAGCTTAGAACGACTAGTTTCTATTTTGAAATTAACGGCGTGGCACCATGTTTTTTAAAGATTTTCATACTCACATATATGTTCTTGTATTGAAAATTTCTCAATGAGATTTACAGGCTATCTTTGACGCAACGCCACATTAAGAGGCTAAAAATAAAGTGAAAAACAAATGCAGGGCCATATATAATAATCGCACTAAACAAATTTTTAATGACCCCACAGGCATTCACTGCGGTAGCAATACTAAGAGCTTTTATTACAAACCTATAAGCGCGATACCGGCGAGATATTGCATGATCTATCGGTGCCAATTATATGTAAATGGTAAACATTGGGGTGGGTTTAGAATTGGATTTAAGCGTATTAAACATTAAAAAGGGAGACTCTGTCTCCCTTTTTACTGTTAAGTTTTATTATTTAGGTAAACGCATTCGCGATACCGTATTATCAGTTAAAACATAATGATGAAACAAAGCCGCAGCCGCATGTAAACCTATTACGTAATACCCCACTTCCCCTGCGGTTTCATGTATCTCTTTAATACTTTTAGCAAGCTCATTGTTTTGAGCGGCCAATGCAGGCAACTCTAAGCCAAAAAACGGGATGGATTTACCTGCTAAACTCAAAATTAGCCAACCCGCTATAGGCATAGCAAACATAAACAGATACAGCGCAATATGAATAAATGTAGCTAACTTATTTTGCCATTTCGCAGGCTCAGGGTGTATGGCAGGTGCTGCACCACCCACTAAACGCGCAACTAACCTTACACTAACTAAAGCTAAAACCGATAAACCCAACATAAAGTGCCACATTTTAAAGGCATCACGGGGTTCGGTGCCTTTATCAAATAATTCACGTAGCTCAATACTACCGTACACAGCAACAATTAAAATAAACATCAACCAATGCAAAGCAACAGAGAGTGTATTGTAATGAGTATCTGTATTTTTAAAATTCATAATACCTCCTAAAAACGAATTAAAGTTAAAAGTTCATTTATGCGTATGAGTACATGTTTACAGGCTAACCTTTAATCACTTACTGCTTAATGATCTAAAACATAAAATGAGTTAGTAAATCAGGTGCATGGTTTAAAGGTTCTTGAATTTGAGTATTAATTGAGTAAGCTTAAAATAAACTTAAATAGTAGGAATAAAAAACGGCAACCTAAAGTTACTGCTTTAATAAATCAACGTGTTTAGAAGTAATATACAGCAGTAAATATAAGAACAATGAGGTCGTCTGGCTTTGAGTAACTAATACTTTTATAGATTGGGCTTTTGATGTCTGAAGTAAAGATTTACCGCATATAGTTCGACCAGCATAGTTTTTAAAAGCGCGCGAAGTATGGTAGTTGCCTTAGCGCGATTTTATTTATTGTCTACGCTTTATTAGGTTATTGGTTCAACCGAGCCAGCTGCTTAAGGGCATGTTGATTATTCGGCAAAAATGCGAGTACTTTTTCGTAATTAGCTATCGCTTCTGGTTTATTTCCAAGTGCAGCATAGGTTTCACCTAAACTATCATAAGCATTTGCATTGTCGGGAAACAAATGAACATTTAGCTTAAATATCTCTAATGCCTTTGCTAGTTCATTTTTAGCCACATAGCGATAGCCCAAAAGATTAATTTCTTGCACATCAAACGCTGCACTTACTTTCATCTCATCCGCTAAAGTGATGGCTTGATTAAAGCCCTGTTTTTTAATCCCTTGGAAAAGTTTGAATAAGTCTTGTGACAACCCCCAACCATTTTCAGCTTTCATCTCAGGGTAATAAAAGCCAGCAATTTCATCAATAAAGAATATTGGCAAGCTTCCTAGCTTATTAGTTAATACAATGATGGTTAAGTTATCTTTTGGATAAATCACCATTGAATTAGCATCACCACCACTGGCACTTACTGCTGGATGCTGCTCTCGTCCAATTGTTTGCCAACCTAGAGCGTAACCATTTTCTAAATTGCTAAAACCTGCAGTTTGACCACTCTTTAAACGCGTTGGTGACCACATTTCTTTAAGGTACTTCTCATCAAGGAGTTGTCGTTGTTGAAGCGCTATCGCGTAATTAGCAAGCTCAGTTGCGGTAGCACTCATACCCGCCGCAGTTCTAAAGAATGGGTCGAAAGTTATTTGTACCGTCTTTAGCTTTCCTTGATTGCCAGTAACGTAAGGACGAGCTTGATTAGGGACAATAGATTCAGTATGAGCAAAACCTGCAGCCAAAGTTATGGGCATATCTAGTTTAGCCAACTGATTTTTCTGAATATAATTAGAAAAAGGCTGACCCGATAACTTATCAATAATTTTACCTAACAAAATGTAACCTGTTTGGTTGTAATCAAAGCGGCTATTGGTTTCATAACGCATTGGTAAAGTAAGTACTTCTTGCCACGCAGGATCTGGCTGACCATTGGAAATTAAATCAACCCAATGACCATTTAATATTTTAGGTAAACCAGAAGTATGGCTTAGCAGCTGACGGATAGTTAGCGGTTGCCATGCTTTAGGCAAATCATCTAAATGCTTTGAAATCGGATCGTTAACCGATAACTTGTTTTCAGCGGCAAGTTGCATAATTGCAACGCCAGTAAAAGCTTTAGTCATCGAAAAAATAGGAAAAGGGGTATGGTTTTGTACCGTGACCTGGTCTTGTAAGTTCGACAGGCCGTAACTGGCTTTTTTTATCAGCCTATTGTCTTTCACGATTGCCAGTTGTAATCCTGGAATATTAGCTGTGCGCATTTTCTCTAGTAAAAAGTCATCTATTTCATCGGCCTTTACCTGTGGTAGTAGGCTGGTAAGTAATAATGTGCTTAATGATAAAATGTGTAAGCTGCAACGAATGTTTTTCCTAAACATTGGAACGCGTTTTCCTTAATTGTAATAGTTTAGATAGAATACCTTTTATAAATAAAAATATTCAAAGGTAAATATATGGCTCGAAGTTAGTTATACATTTATACTCGAGTATCAGCGCTTATAGTTTAGCAAAATACGCATTAAAGACAATTGCTTAGATTTTTATACTAAGCAATGTTTTAAAGCGACAGCCACTTTAGTGAACGAACAAAATGCTAATATCAGTTCTCGGTGTTTAAGCGTCACAACGAAGAAACTTTAACGCCAGTCATTTGCAGCTCACCATTTGGCCTTGTCAAAATAAAGCGCGGGCTGACCATCTGCAAATTACTATGTATTAAGTTTAAAAACTGGATCCCCCCAGTTTGAGTGCTTCTTCCTGTTGTGTCTTCGCCAACCAATGGCGCAATTGAAAAATCTTGTAGGGTGTTAGCAAACACAATTGCTGACGAATAAGTGTAAGCCCCTATTTTTACAGCAACATCCCCGGTAAAAAAGTTAGCAAGATCAGGTTCTGGCTGTATAAAACGAGTGTTTTCACCAGACTCAATTTCACCTACTATTTGGCCTGGATCACGATACTTTAACAACACCTTAGAGCGATAATGGGAAAAGTGACGATATGGTACATCCGTTATATAACGCATAATTCCTGCCATCCAAAAGTCATCATCGCCACCGCCATTATTACTGATATCAATTATTAGGTGCTTTATGTTTTTTTCTGTTAGCTGAGTAAAAGTGGCGTCCATAAAGGCAAGGTATTGCTTAAAATCAGGCCATGAAAATGAATTAACTGTAAGGGTTGCCGTCTCACCTGTGTACTCAACATTAAAAGTATCTACAAATGAGCGTTCAACCATGCTTTGTGGCAAAGTTTTGCTCGCAGCTAGCGTGAGCTCTTCATCTGCTAAGGTAATGCTAAATTGTTCTGAGTAACCAAACGTTAAATATAATAAACGATGAAATTGACGTGCTAATACTTCTTGTCTAAATTCATCAGTATCACCATGTGTGCGGCGTAATAACTGAGCTACGACTTGCTCATATGGCACGCCATTAATCGCCTTTATTTGCTGCTCAGCATAGCCACTCTTGGTACCGCCTGTGTTAGATTTTATATAAAGTTGCTGGTTTACAATCGCAACTTCAAATGGAAAAAGCCCCACGCCACTATTGACCCATTTACGCCATTGCGACGTAGAAGCATGCCCTACTTTTAAATGCCCATCAGCCAATGTTGAATTTAATACCGCTAAACGGGCCCATAATTCCCGCACGCTAAGTTCATCGGTAATAGCTGCGGTTATAGTATTCAGTTGCAAGTAAAAAGCATCAATGTCGGCCACACTGTGTTTTAAATCAGGGTGTGTACTGTGCAGCCATTGTGACCACTGCGCAATATCTCGCTTTGCTTGTTGAGGTGTGATTATTTGTTCAAAAGGTAAGTTAGTAGCTTGCACGGGCTTAATACCCGCAAAACTAACTAATACCAATAATGCTATATTTAAAACCTGCTTTAAGTAGTTCATATAAAACCTTTATTATTTGCTTTAAAACTTAGTCGCAAAAACTGTTATAAAGGTTTAAATACAAAGTAAGAATATTTTTTTAGATGATATTTTGAGAGTCTTTTTCATAGCCCGCAATGATTGTTACGTGAGATACAGACACGTCAAAGAATTGAGCTTTTACTTTTAAATATTCAGGATCGGAAAAGAAGTTTTCTGAGATGGTTTTATTTGGGAAATGAATTGTAAAAACTCGATTAATAGGAGTATCAACTTTTGAAAGAAGAACCTCCGAAACTACAAAATCAAAACCGAAACCGCCACCAAAAGCACTAAGAATGGGTGCCATAGCCGCTCGATAGTCTGAATACGCGCCATTGTCCGAAACTTCCAAGCCAACTAAAAATTCATACATTTTGTAACCTATTATGTTAAAGACTAAACTAATCCATCACGCCCAAATAATAGGCAAATTTAGTTGATTTAAATAAGTGACGAAGGAGAAAAGCCAACAATTTTTTGTCCTGTTGTAATGGCTTGATTCTCATTAAGCCTCCTCCCCTGCATCGCGATTATTCAACTACGATGAAAGGGTAACCAACCTTATAGGAGACAGCTCAATGAACTTTTACAATAACATGAATCCATAATTTGCTGTAAGCTACTTACTTAACAGACGAAGCAAACGAATTGTTTTTTGATTTAGAATTAAACGTCAATTTATGAAAACGGTAAAAAAACTAGTCCATTGACTCGGTTAAGGTTCATATATGTTAGCACTATAAAGTACGCATGAAATGGTCAATTATTGACTGTTTTATTTCAGGCGCTGTCTCTTGACTAAAACCATGACCTGTCGGATATGCGTTATGTGTGACGGAATGTTTGAAATTATGTTTTTTAAGGTATTCCTCTATCTCGTTCGACATTTGAAATGAAGGCCAAACTTGATCGTTTTTTGCTGAAATCAGCAATATTGGACCATTTATTTTTTCGAAAGAGAATAATGAGTTTGCTACATTGTCTTTATTTTCTAAAGCAACTTCAAATCGATTAAGTAAAGGAGCCTTTTCATCAAGTTCCAAGCTTAAAGCAGGAATATCTTTTCCGTTAAATGTCCACGCTGACCTTGCTGTAGTCATTCCGTACCAAGCTACTTTGCTTGGAGTTGTCGCTACAACAGATTTGATGCGTGGTTCCATCGATGCTAATAAAAGCGCTAATTCAGCTCCCCTAGAACCACCAATAAAACCAATTTTTGACGAATCTATTGAAGAAACAGTCTCAAGATAATCAATTGCACTTAAAAAATATTCTAAGGGTATTTGATCTAGTGTCTGAGCAATCCCTTTTTCTTTAAAGTAGGCGAGCCCTAATACAGCGATCCCATGTGGTGCAATCATTTTACCATTGGCATCACCTGTGCTGATTCCTCCCTCAGAACCACCGATTGCAATAACCACAGGAACTTTTTCTGAGGTATTAGGAAGATAGAGATTGGCAACAATGTTTTTGAACCTCACTTCCTTAACAAAAAAGTCTTGCGCACTTGATACGCTCGAAAATAAAGTTATCAATATAAATATAAATTTAATACGCATGTCTTCCTCTTGTGGGACCAACGAGCCTGTAGATTAACTCGTTTTTTATTTGTTTTTATTTATAAACAAACCATAGCTGAGTTCCTATTTTGGTTCAATCAATTACTGTACTCTTACGCAACATATAAAGAAGTGTTTGATATTTTTAATCGGCGTTTTGAAAGGGATTACAAGTGTCTGAGTGGCTTTTATTTAGGGTAAAAAATTATCGATCCTAGAACTTTCTTAGTCATGCTAAGTAAAGTCAGAGCCAGAAGTGAATTTCCCCCGATCTCTTCTGCACTTCGTGAAGCACAACCAGAAATCATAAATATAAAAAGAAATAAAATCGTAGATTTAAATGCCACTGCTCATCCTTGTGTATAGCGCTCCGCACATGCGCGCGAACTTAAGAGCGTCATTCCGGCCCGAAGGCCCTGAATGACGCGGATTGTTAAAGCAAATGGGGTCAAATCTTGACTTCAGACATCAAACAATCTTGCAGCTTGTCCAATTGTAATTTAACCTTTCTATCTTCAACAATTAATGTATTCAACCTACCGACAGCTTTCGATATCGCCGAATAGTGTTCAACATTAAAAACATCTGCTAGAGCCTGCAAATTTAATCCCGTTAAATCCTGGCACAATTTAATAGCAAACCAACGGGGTAAGTTTTTCTCTTTGCGCCCCTTTTTAACCATTACTATATCATCTACTTCAACACTAAAATGTTTAGCTACATAAGCAATTACATCATTTGCAGAGTACTTTTTACTAACAAACTTACTTTCATTATCTGATGTCGCAATATAGTCCTTTATGCTTTTAATAAAGTCCTCACAACCAAGCACCGACAATAACTTTTTAGCACCATAGAAAGCGCTTATTTCTTTGTTGTTTTCAAATTCCACAAACTGCTTATAAGCTGTATATTTACGCTTTTTGCCTTGCAACGAAAATATAAAGTCTCGAACGAGCCATTTAGGCGTCACTCCCCTTCTAATGAAAGCTGGGTAGCTAGACCACTTATATTTAACAAGCTCTTCTATTAAAGGGTTACTCGTTTCAATTGGGTTACGGTGAATGTACCGACTAACATGCAATAAATAGTTATCTGCATCCACAAGCACCGCTTTGTAGCGCCCTCTAAACAACGCACCATCCGTATTATGTGTTCGATTAAAGTATTGGGTATAAAGGCCATTAATATGCTTCATGGCTCGGCCTAAATTTGCATCAGGGGTTTTGATTAGCAAGTGGTAATGATTGGTCATTAAACAATATGAATGCACTTCAATATTAAAGCGAAGGCTTGCTTGCTCAATGCAATATAAAAAATATTTAAAGTCGTCATCACTCAAAAAGGTATTTTCGCGCCCTCTTCCGCGGTTCATCACATGATAAAATGCGTTCTCGAACTCAATTCGCAGCGGCCTAGACATAGCGATTCACTTAATAAGCTGTAGACTTTAAATCTAGACCTTTGATATCTGAAGTCAAGACTTGACCCCTTTGGTTTTGATAAAATTCGTTCTCGTACTCTATTCGCAGCGGCCTAGACATAGCGATTCACTCAATAAGCAGTAAACTATAAATCTAGACCTTTGATGTCTGAAGTCAAGACTTGACCCCTTTGGTTTTAAACAATTAACGTGTTTTAAAAATAATAAACAGCAGCAAATGAAAGAGTATCGAGAACGACGAGTGATTTAGACTAGCCAAAGCTTGCAGAATTGGCTCTTATGATGCCTAAAGTCAAGATTTGACCCATTTGGTTCACCATGCTTGGAACTTCTCGCGCATTTCATCGGTGACGATGCAAGATGAGGCAAGGCAGCCAAAATTGACTAACAGAAGTAGTAAAAAAGAGTAGTAAAAAAGTTAACCGCATTTATCAATTCCTTGTGCGTACAACGCCTCAATCAGCCGACGCGTTAGCGGTCTGCTGGATTGATTTATTAGCATTTTCCTCGGTTAGTAAACATATACCCAACCAAATAAACCAAACAATTTGTGATACGCCAAATATTTCAGTAAATAGTTTGTCAGGATAAATCGTTGCAATGCCCGCTATGCCTACAAAATATCCGAGATAGTTAAGTGACCGGGGTAATCTGCCCTCTTGTATAGCTGCTACGCTAATCAATAGAACCCAAAGTCCGCCAACTAATTCATTTCCACCACCTATACTTTCTGTTATCACTGAAACGATTATCCACATATCAAGGGCTTTTTCTGGATTTGCATCCATCAGATCGATTGCATGATCAAGCCCGATATTCGAAATCATTCCACTTGCGATCACCAGACCGACCCAAATGCCCCCGAATAGAGATCCAATAGTAATTAAGGGATTAACTTTATGTTTAAGCCTCTCATACATACCAATAACGAGTATGGCCAGAAAAATGCCAAACACCACGTACATTAGAAAATAGATCATTGAAAATAGAAGTTGATTTTCTGCCATGTAGGTCATTTTTTCGACTGGACTACCATCAACTGGATATGACCAAAAAGCCCCAAAATACACAAAGGCTGCTATGTAAATAAGCCCTTGGAAAATTGCTGCGATACCAGCTAGTTTTTGTAGACCCTTCATTTGGCGAAACCCCGTTTGTTGTATTGCTAACGCCCTCGTAAATGGGCAAAATTTAGTTGGCTAAAATTGTTGAGGAACGAAACACAGCCAACTGTATTTTGTCCTGATTAAACAGATTGTTATGTGAACTATTGCCCGTACCTACGAATTACAGATACTTTACCATTCTCAAGCTCTAAAACATCTAACACTTCCTTGCTATAGCTAAACTCTGAACCGTCTGAGCGTAAGCCTTTAGCAGCAAAAGTATGCTTAAGAGCTACTGAATTATAACCAACGATATACTCTATTATTTTTGCTTTATATTCTGTATGAACACCTAAATAACGAGTCATACCTTTACGTATTAATTCTTTTCCATCGGGTTCTCTAGAATCATCTGGAGCATTTGGGAAGTGTTGGTTACCAACATCGTCAGTCAACAATGACAAATAATGTTCTAAGTCTTCTTTAGATGCATTAGGAATTTGCGTATTTGTCATAGCTTGGTGATATTTTTTAATAAAGCTATCGTAATCAAATTAATCGCTACTTGCTAAAGTAGCTGTTGAAATAAAAGAAATTAATATAGTTAAAATTGATAAGCACTTTTTCATTGGTACTCCTTACCTTGAGGTTCACATAACGCCTCGTTAAGCGCGAAAAATAGTTAGCTACACTTTGTGAGGAACGAACAAAAGCCAACTGTTTTTTGTCCTTTTAAACGACTTGTTAGCACTCTGCATACACTAAATATTAAACATCCTTTTATATCTTTTCTGAAGAGCTAGCTCACCACCTTCCATGATTTCACAAACATTTTTCCTTACATCTACTTCCTGTAATGCCCCAGAAGCAAGTGAGTTAATTTGTCCTCTATCCTCTAATGCAACCACATATTCAGAATCACCATTTACAACAATATTTGGATTGTGCGTTACAACTATTATCTGCCTATCGGCCTTGTTTTCATGTAGCTTTGATACTATTAGACTGGTGATTAACCCATTATCAAGATCATCTTCAGGTTGATCTAAGAGAAGTGGCTCTGTTCCATATGATAGTAGAAAGGAGAGTATTGCAGAAGCTTTCTGTCCTGCGGAACCTTGAGATACATCTTTAAAGCGATTCCCGTCATTGAACTTTATTGTTAGCTTGTCTTCAGGAAACCATGTATTCATAGCATCAAAGTTTTGGGGCTGAAGTTGTGACATGAAATCAATAAATCTTTTACCTAACTTTGTACTTAAAACTTCGCCTGAATTAAAATTAAAAATACCTTGTTTAAAACTATGAATTTGGTTCAACCCTTGCTCTAGGTTATTTAGATCTGTTGCTTTAGTAATAGTAGATAGCTCTTTATTAAGGTTAAATAGAAAACCACATTCTCGATCTAAGTCAAATATCTCAGCTGAAAATGCACTATCCGTCCTTCCTAAAATTTTCCTGAATGATGTATCTAAATCTTCAGAGTCAGAGAATGGTGTAATCTCAACTTGAATTGAAGAGTTGTCAGATAAATATTGTTCTAGGAAAGCAAGTCGGTTTACCGTCAACCTTTTTCTACATTCTATTATTTCTTGATATGAGTCATTTACCGAAGTAGTTAGTTCAACAACCTGATTGTCGATGAGTTCCATACTTTTTAACGATTTATTGATTGTTTCTCTATCGCCTATTAATTTTGAATAATCTGCGGGGCTGGTAACACCTTGGCTTTGCAAGCTCTCAATTAACTTATTATATTTTTCGTCCGCAGCTATGTGTGCCTGATTAAATTCAGAACGACAATACCATTCTTTAAAGTTAGCAAGTTCAGAATCAATAGCTGTTATTGCGTTAGTAATATTCTCTTTGAAATTTGAAGCTGCTTGAATCAAGTTACTAATTTTTGTGGCTACTTCTTGCTCACTTCCTACTAAGTTATAAAATATACTAGCATCAGCTGTCGGTATTTCAACAGTATTAATGAATGTCTCAACCTGAGCTTTTAAGTTAACAACATCGGTTTCATATTGAGCGACCCTTGTTCTTTTAGCTCTAAAAGCCTGATAGCTGTTAAGAATATCAGCATGACCTGACTGTTCAATTGTTTTAATTTTTTGCTCTACATCAGATAACTGCCCCAGAAGTACATTTTTATTAGATAATCTGGACTGAAGTTCTCTTCTTTGGCTACACAATGTTTGAAAGTGCGTGTATTTATCTTCCCACTCCATTTTCCATTGCTGAAACCCTACAGTTGAGGATTCATCTATCAAGCGCAAAAGGGTATTCGGATTTTTTGCTAAGTTAAATATTTGCTTTTGACTAAATATTTTTATTGGAAACCTTGAGTGCGCCTCACCATCTTCAGGCAGCCATTCACCACCCTCCGAACGAAAAATTGATACACGGTTACTTTCTTTAGTCCATCTCAAAAGGTAATGAACATCATCTCTAGTATAAACACAGCTTATTTTAGTGTTAGGTAGCATTACTCCATCAGTATCTCTTGATACTGCTACTTTAATAAAGCTTTCGAAGGATCGACGAATTTCATTTTGAGGGTTTAAATCCTCTAAATCTCTACTTCTATCCATGCCTAACCTGATAAATTCAAGAACTGAAGACTTGCCACTTCCTCTGCCTCCAATAATAGAATTAAGCCAAGGGTTAAACTCAATAACTAACGGTGATGAACGGCCTGCATACTTTGCAGATTCAATAGTTACTGATCGCAATAGTGTATTTGAAGCTCTGTTAGGATCAGATATTTCACTATCTGAACGGATTAGTGAAGAAGAACCATCAACTAGTGCTAGCTTAAGACCATCAATCGAAGGAGATGACATTTTCACCCATGTAAATGCTCTACCAATGTCATTAGGGTGATGAGCATCAGAACCGATTACAGATGGTAATTCGATATTTAAATTTGTATATCGTGATAGTGGTGTTGCTGCTACTTCCCTGTCTGGGAAAACTATCTCAACGGCATTAGCGTGAATGCATACTTGCTTGACTGTATGAGAAGAAGGTTGTTGGCAAAGCCCTGCTTTCATATCTATATGGGCTGGGATTGCTACCCCCCCTGCGGATTGTATTTCTTTTATTACATTTTCAGCACTCTCTTCTGCAACTGAGTCACTATCACCTTTAGTGCCACGAAACTTTGAAGCACCAACAACAGCATTAATATCTGCAGAAGTAGCACTTGGATCAAAAATAGCTAATACGTGAATGTTTGAGCTTGCTGTAATCTCGACACCAGGAAAAACATATATTGAATGATTTTCAGCTCTTAAATTTTCTGCTGCAACTTTAAGGCCGTCAACCCAATCACCAGTGTTATGATCTGTGATTGCAACGCATTCAATTCCCTTGTCTATATAGTCCAATAACCAATCTCTAGGAGATTTAGAAGTTTTTAATGCACTATCCGATTTTCCATAATCAAAAGAAGCTGGTGTGTGTGTGTGAAAATCGAATTTCCACCATCGTGCTCCAACAAAATTCATTCTATATCCTTATACTCAACTGAAACTAAAGAGTGCTAACAGCTTATTGAACACCACTTTGAGGGGGTTATAACACCCCAAAACGGCGTATATTACATTGCTCAATAATTCCACTAAATAACTCTTATGTAAACAAGTTATTACGTATGTTATAAAATTATCGTTGTTAAAATATACCAAAACGACTTTTAATAATGTTATCAGACAAATCACCACACACTGTCTATATACACAGTACCATTTTTAATTTGAATATCGTTTATGAAATCTCTGTTTCTAACCATAATTAAATTATAATGGTGCGATTTAAAACAAAAAAAGCACAACCCAAAGGGCTGTGCTTTTTAATCAACTTACACTCATACGTTTATAAACATTAGTTTACAAACGAATACCGCCGTCTATCTCTACTACACGGCCAGTGAAAAAGTCGTTTTCGATAATATACTGAGCAGTATGGGCTATTTCACCGGTTTCACCTAAGCGCCCTACTGGTGTTACAGCAAGCATGCGCTGTTTAGCTTCTGGCTTCATTACATCGGTCATTGCGGTGCTAATAACACCTGGGGCAATGGCGCCAACGCGGATACCAAAACGGCCAAGCTCTTTAGCCCATGTAGTGGTTAATGCCACAACACCTGCTTTTGAGGCTGCATAGTTAGTTTGGCCAATATTACCCGCACGCGCTACGCTCGACATGTTTACAATTACGCCGCCTTTGCCTGATTCAATCATGTGGCTAGCCGCTTCGCGCCCTGCCAAAAATACGCCTGTTAGGTTTACGTCAATCACTGATTGAAATTGATCAAGCGACATTTTTTTAACCACTTTGCCGTCTTTGGCTTTTATAAACATGCCATCGCGTAAAATGCCGGCGTTATTAATTAATACCCCAATGTGACCAAAGTCACTGTTAATGGTATTAAATACGTCTTCAACTTCGCTCTCAACGGTTACATTAGCGCTGTAGCCTTTAATAGTGCCTGTTACGCCTGCTAATGCAGATAGCTGCTCGGTTGCTTCATTTAACTGGGCTTGCGCCATATCAATTAAGGCAATATTAGCGCCCATTAAGGCAAACTTTTGCGCCATTGCAAAACCTAAGCCTTGTGCGCCACCGGTAATAACTACGGTATTATTTTTTATTTCCACAATACTTTCCTACTTCGAAAACAATTTAAAAATGGCACTAAAATCATCACTGCCTGCACCTTGGTGCTGCATCATAGTGTATAAATTTTTAGCCATTGAGCCCATTGGCGTCAGTGAATTACTTTGTTGCGCTGCTTCCATCGCAAGGCCTAAATCTTTAGCCATTAAATCGACCATAAAGCCAGGTTTATAGTCGTTACTAGCTGGTGCGGTTTCCATAACACCTGGGCAGGGGTTATAAAGTTCTAACGTCCAGTTACGACCCGAACTTGCGCTCATTATGTCGCTGAGTACTTTTGCATCGAGACCGTTATTAATGCCCATTTGAATAGCTTCACTGGTACCCGCCATTAAAATACTCAACAGCATATTGTTACATATTTTAGCAACTTGCCCTGCACCAATAGCACCGGCATGGAATATGTTTTTACCCATATCGACTAATACAGAATTCGCCTTATCAAATGCAGTTTGCTCACCACCCACAATAAAGGTCAACGTGCCCGCTGTTGCCCCTGCTACACCACCCGATACCGGTGCATCAACAAACGCAATACCTTGCTCGCTTAGGGCATGGCCTACATCACGAGCCGATTGTGCATCTATGGTTGAACAATCAATTACTAAAGTGCTTTTACTTAGTACTTTAATTAAACCCGATTGCTCGTCTGTGCCTAAATAAAGTGATTTAACATGTTTGCTTGCCGGTAGCATGCTAATTAGCACATCAGCCTCGTGCGCACAGTCACTTGCGCTTTGCGCCGCACTAGCCCCATGATTCACAAGCTCTTTAACGGCCTCTGCACTTAAGTCAAACACGCGCACACTGTGGCCTGCTTTAACTAAGTTTGCTGCCATTGGGCCGCCCATGTTTCCTAAACCAATAAATCCTATATTAAGTTTACTCATCGCTTTACCCTTGTAAATTTAGTTGTGAAAAGTACGGCTCTAGCGGATGTTGATCGCCAAAGCGATTTGCAAAAAAGCTCTCTACTACTTCGTTTGGCACATCTTTAAGAGTGTTAAATTGCCACTGTGGCGTACCGTCTTTATCAATAAGTAAGGCACGTACACCTTCTTGAAACTCGCCCACTTCGCCAGCACGAACCGACATGCCCAATTCCATTTTAAAACACTCAGCTAAGTTTTTACCTTTGCTATGTTTGAGCTGCTCATTCACTAAGGCACAACTTAATGGGCAACCATGCGCCAACGATTTTTGAGCGCGTTGTAGCCATTTGTCATCTGTGGTTAGATTTAAAATGTAATCTACCTGCTGCTGTAACGTGTCAAACTCGCCAAGCTTTTGAATCAAGCTTAAGTTGGTTTTTAAATTGCCTTTTGGCATACGGCTAGAATTGTTATCTAACTCAATAAGCAAGTTACTTAGCTTGTCGTGGTTTAAACTTGCTGTTTTACCCCATTTAGTATTGAGTAACGTTTCAACAAGCTCTGGGTATTTATCGGCATTTATAAAGTGATCGGCAAGCGATACAAGCTTAGCGTCTTCACAATTTATAGATGCCGAGGTAAGCCCTAAAAACAAACCAACATGGGCGGGCATTTTATGTAAAAAATAACTGCCACCTACATCAGGGTAAAGCCCAATGGTTTGCTCTGGCATGGCAATGCGTGATGTTTCAGTAACAACACGATGACTGGCACCGGCCATTAAACCTAAACCGCCGCCCATTACAATACCGTTACCCCAGACTAAAATGGGTTTGTTATAGCAATGAATAAGGTAATCGAGTTGATACTCTTGAGTAAAAAACTCTTCAACCAGTGAGTTCGGTTTACCCTCACTCATTGCTGTGTGTAAGCTCACTACATCGCCACCGGCACAAAATGCTTTTTCACCAGCACCTTTAAGAACCACTAATGCAATGTTATCGTCTTTGTCCCATTGCTGTAGTTGCGGCTCGAGTAAGCTGATCATCTCAAAATTTAACGCGTTTAATGACTTAGGCGCGTTAAGCGTAGCAAAACCAATGAGTCGGCCATTGTCTGTGGTTGCCGTTTCAAATACCACGGCAGCATCAGCTGAATTTAAACGGGTTAATTCAGTCATTAGCCATTCACCCAATTAGCTTTACGCTTTTCTAAAAAGGCGTTCACGCCCTCTTGCTGATCTTCGGTATCAAATAAACCAACAAACAGCTCTCGCTCCAGTGGCAATGCATTCGCCATTGGCTGATGACGCCCTTTTTGAATCAATGTTTTACATGCAGTAACCGACGATGGGCTTTGCTCTGCTACTTGGTTTGCTAGTTTTAGTGCTGCTGCAAAGCTTTCACCTTGTGCAACCACTTCTTCCACTAAGCCAATTTGTAGCGCTTTATCGGCTTTTAAGCGCTCACCGCATAAAATCATGCGTTTTGCCCAGCCTTCACCCACTAGCCATGCTAAGTTTTGCGTTCCACCAGCACAGGGTAATAAACCCACTTTTGCTTCAGGCAATGCCATTTGTGCTTGCTCTTCTGCAATACGAATATCACAAGCAAGCGCTACTTCTAGCCCGCCACCCATTGCATAACCATTAATGGCTGCAACCGACACGCCTCTAAAATTAGTTAGCGCTTCAAACGCTTCACCAAATACACATGACATATCTGCAGCGACACCTTTGTCGCCACTGGCAAATACATTTAGGTCGGCACCGGCGCTAAAAAACTTCTCGCCTTCACCAGTCAGTACTAATGCATAAATATTTTTATTGGTGTTGAGCTGATTAACTGTGTCTTTAAGCGCCACTAAGGTGTCTTTCGTCCAGGTATTCGCTGGCGGATTCGACATAGTTAAAATAGCTACATGGCCTTCAATAGTTAATTCAATACTAGGATTTGACATACTAATCTCCTTATAAAACTTCGCTGGCTGATTCGGCTAAGATACGACGCGCAATAATCACGCGCATAATTTCGTTAGTGCCTTCTAGAATTTGATGAACACGTACATCGCGTACATGGCGTTCAAGTGGGTACTCTTTAATGTAACCGTAGCCCCCATGAATTTGCAGCGCATCGTTACATACAGTAAAACCAACATCGGTTGCAAAGCGTTTAGCCATAGCACAATAAGTAGTTTTTTCACTGTCGTTAGTATCAAGTTTAAACGCCGCGAGTCGTACCATTTGGCGCGCTGCTACAAGCTCGGTATTCATATCGGCAATTTTAAATTGTAGCGCTTGAAACGCAGCCAATGGTTTACCAAATTGGGTACGCTCTTTTAAATACTCACGTGCGGTATTAAGTGCCGCTTGTGCAGTACCAATAGAACAAGTGGCAATATTAATACGGCCGCCATCTAAGCCTTGCATGGCAAACTTAAAGCCTTCGCCCTCAGCGCCTAACAAGTTTGCTGCTGGAATTCGTACATCTTCAAAACTGATTAAGCGTGTTGGCTGGGCATTCCAACCCATTTTTTCTTCTGCTTTGCCGTACTCAATACCTTTGGCATCTGCTGGTACAACAAACGCTGAGATTCCACTTGGGCCATCTGCCCCTGTACGTGCCATTACAACTAAAATTTCTGTTTCACCGGCGCCTGAAATAAACATTTTTGAGCCGTTAATAACATACTCATCACCATCACGAACTGCTTTAGTTTTTAATGACGCAGCATCAGAGCCAGAACCAGGCTCAGTTAAACAGTACGATGCCAGTAATTCACCCATTACCAATTGCTCAACGTATTTGTCTTTTACTGCATCGGTGCCAAAGCTTGCGATCATCCAGGTTGCCATATTATGAATGGTCAGCATAGCTGTAGTTGCTGTACAACCCAGTGCAAGTTGTTCAAAAATAATGCTTGAATCTAAACGAGATAAACCTAAGCCACCGGCTTCTTCAGGCGTGTATAAGCCACAAAAACCAAGCTCACCAGCGGCTTTAATTGTGTCTTTTGGGAAAATATGTTCGCGATCCCACTTAGCTGCATGTGGTGCTAGTTCAGATTCTGCGAATTGGCGCGCCGTTTGCGCAAAAGCTTGTTGATCTTCAGATAAGTTAAAGTCCATGGTAGACCTCTTGTTGTGTTTTGTTTGTTGTCGGTGCATCCCATCAAGGGAGTTATTAGTGAGGAGCGACAACATTATGTGTTGTGCCCCTCTTTTTTATTAATTATGCGGTTAAACTGTTACTTAAGATTAATACTCATATTTGGACCTGAAGCGATATCATCTTCAAACCAGCGAGAAGTAATGGTTTTGGTTTCTGTGTAAAAACGAATACCTTGTTTACCATACGTGTGTGTATCGCCGTAGAATGAGCCTTTCCAACCCGTGAACGAGAAAAATGGTAAAGGCACAGGAATTGGCACATTAATACCCACTTGGCCTACTTCAATTTCGTGTTGGAATTTACGTGCAGCCGCACCACTTGAGGTAAATAATGAAGTACCGTTGCCGTAAGGGCTTTCGTTAATAAGCGCAATAGCTTCTTCAAGGGTATCAACAAACATACACGCCAATACTGGACCAAAAATCTCTTCTTTGTACAAGTTCATATCTTTGGTTACATCAGTAAATAACGTAGGACCTACCCAGTTACCTTGCTCGTAACCTTCAACGCTAAAATCAGAGCCATCAATTAAACAGGTAGCGCCTTGTGCTTTACCATCCGCAATCAGTGATAAAATACGTGCTTTTGCAGCAGGTGATGTTTGTGGGCCATAAGCCGCGTCTGCATCATCCCAAACACCTGGGCGTACACCTTCAAAGCCTGCTTTAATTTCATCAACCCAGTCTTTTGCTTGACCAACAAATACAGCCACTGAAATACCCATACAGCGCTGACCAGCCGCGCCTACAGAGGCACCCACAAGGTTATTAACAACATGCGATTTACTTGCATCAGGCATAATTACCATGTGGTTTTTAGCGCCAACACACGCTTGAACACGTTTTAAGTTTTGTGTGCCTTTAGAGTAAATATAGGCACCTACACCACATGAACCCACAAATGAAATAGCACGAACGGCTTTGTCTTCTAATAAGCGGTCTACTTGTGGTTTTGTACCATGTACTACTTGTAACACGCCTTTTGGCGCACCGGCTTCAATAAATAGCTCAGCTAAGCGCATAGGAGTAAGTGGATCTTGCTCAGACGGTTTTAAAATAAAGGTGTTACCACACACAATTGCCAGTGGGAACATCCACAATGGGATCATTGCCGGAAAGTTAAATGGCGTAATACCTGCACACACACCCAGTGGTTGCATGTAAGAATACGTATCGATTTTACGCGCTACGTTTTCCATGGTTTCACCCATCATTAACGATGGCGCATTAGCAGCTTGTTCAACTACCTCAATACCACGCCACACATCACCTTTTGCATCTTCAAACGTTTTTCCTAGCTCATGACAAATAATAGTGGCTAGTTCATCATGGTTTTCTTTTAATAGCGCCGCGTATTTCATCATAATGCGCGCACGCTCTGTAATAGGCACATCTTTCCACGTTTTAAATGTTTCGCTGGCTGATGCAATCGCCGCATCCATCTCTGCGTCTGTTGCACACGGCACTTGCGCGAGCACTTCTTGATTAGCTGGGTTTACAACATCAATTAATTCATTTGACGTTGACTGAACGAACTTGCCGTTAATTAGTAAGGGTACTTGGTGCATAATAAATCCTATTGAGTCAATTTAATTGCCGCAGCGCTGTGATTGTTATAGTTGCTGCGGCTTTGTTATCAGTTAAAGTGCTTCGACTGCCATAGCAACGGCTTCACCGCCACCTATACACAAAGACGCAACGCCTTTTTTAAGGCCTCGGTTTTTAAGCGCATGAATGAGTGTTACTAAAATACGTGCGCCACTAGCACCAATTGGGTGGCCTAGTGCACACGCACCACCATTGACGTTTACTTTGCTTTCATCGAGCTTTAATTCGTTAATAGCCAGCATAGTGACCATGGCAAACGCTTCATTAATTTCCCATAAATCAACATCGGCGGTTGTCCAGCCAGCTTTTTCAAGAACGCTGTTCATTGCGCCCACTGGGGCTACGGTAAATTCACTTGGTTTTTGAGAGTGAGTACTGTGAGCAACAATTCTACAAAGTGGTGTTAAACCCTCAGCTTTTGCTTTTGATTCGCTCATTAGTATTAACGCAGCACCACCATCTGATATAGACGATGAATTAGCGGCAGTAATAGTGCCATCTTTTTTAAATGCAGCTCTTAAGCTTGGAATTTTTTCAGGTCGTGCGTTGCCAGGTTGCTCATCAATTGAAACGGTGATGTCACCCTTACGCGTTTTAATAGTGTGCGGAGTAATTTCGCTATCAAACCACCCATTGTCTATGGCTGCGTTTGCTTTACTTAATGAACCCAGTGCAAACGTATCCATTTGCTCACGACCAATACCATATTCATCGGCTGTGTCTTGAGCAAAGCAACCCATTGCTTTATTGTCGTAGGCGTCCTCTAGGCCATCACTCATCATGTGATCTTTAATTTCGCCATGTCCCATACGCATACCGCCACGGGCTTTAGGAATAAAGTAAGGTGCATTGGTCATGCTTTCCATACCACCAGCGATTGCTGATTCAATAGAACCTGCTTTAATAAGGTCATTCGCTAACATCGCTGCTTTTAATCCAGAGCCACATACTTTATTAATAGTGGTAGCGCCGGTGCTTAGTGCAAGCCCTGCTTTAAGCATTGCTTGACGCGCAGGTGCTTGGCCTAAACCGGCTGGTAATACGCAGCCCATAATTACTTCATCAATTGCATCATTGCTTAAACCCGTTTGAGCAAGTGCGCCTGCAATGGCCGTAGCACCTAATTCGGTAGACTGCGCATCACTTAGTGCGCCCATAAATCCACCCATTGGGGTGCGTTTTGCTGCTACAATTACAACGCTTTCGAAAGACATAAAAGGCTCCATTTTCAATTAACGCAAACATGTTTTATTATGTTTAGCTTAATGTTTAAACTAATCTGATAAATACGAGCATACATAAAATTTACGTTTACGCCAACGTAAATCTAAAATCAACTTTCTAATTAGTGTAAAAACTGTAAAGTTAGCTTGCTAAAAATTTATTACATACTGTCTAACTGGCTTATAACGTTTATAAACACTCAACTTCTGCTGCATTTCCGCTTTTATTTTATACGTCTAAAGTATAACAACCAGATCGCACTTTACCTTTACGTAAACTTCACTTATATTGGAGTTATTCGAATGAGGTAAACATTACAATGAAATCAGATAATCAAACAAACTTTGCAAATTCAGCCAACGAGCCGGCTAAAAACGAACAAACTTTTAGCATTAGTGAATTGGCTAAAGAATTTGATATTACCACCCGCTCTATCCGTTTTTACGAAGACCAAGGGTTAATATCACCAGAGCGCAATGGTCAAACACGTATTTACTCAAAGCGCGACAAGGTACGCCTTAAGCTAATACTGCGCGGTAAACGTTTAGGTTTCACCTTAGCTGAAACAGGTCGTTTGTTTGAACTGTATGATGCTGATAAATCAAGTGCAAAACAGTTAGTTACTATGCTTGACCTTATCAGTGAGAAAAAAGCCGATCTTTCACAACAGATGGATGACATTAAAGTGGTTCTTATGGAACTGGTCACCGCTGAACGTCGCTGTCGCGACACGCTTAGCAAAATAGATGAATAAAATATAACAACGTCATCAACACACAGGAATTAATCATGAGCACTATTTCACTATATAAAGAAATGAACTTTGGCCTTGGCGAAACTGCAGATATGATCCGCAGTCACGTAAACAGCTTTGCCAGTCAAGAAATTGCCCCACTAGCTGAAAAAACTGACCTTGATAATGCGTTCCCCAATGAACTTTGGCCGCAAATGGGTGAAATGGGCGTGCTTGGCATGACCGTGGATGAAGAGTTTGGTGGTGCTGGCTTAGGCTATTTAGAGCACGTTATTGCCATGGAAGAAATTAGCCGTGCAAGTGCCTCTATTGGTTTAAGTTACGGTGCGCATTCTAACCTGTGTGTTAATCAAATAAACCGTAATGGTTCACAAGCACAAAAAGAAAAATACTTACCTAAACTAATTAGTGGCGAGCACATTGGTGCGCTGGCTATGAGTGAACCTAACGCGGGCTCTGATGTTGTTTCTATGAAACTCAAAGCAGAGAAAAAAGGCGATAAGTACATTTTAAACGGTAATAAAATGTGGATCACTAATGGCCCTGACGCAGATACGCTGGTTATTTATGCAAAAACAGATTTAAACGCCGGTGCTAAAGGGATTACGGCCTTTATTGTAGAAAAAACTTTCCCTGGTTTTTCAACCGCACAAAAGCTCGACAAACTCGGCATGCGTGGTTCAAATACCTGTGAATTGGTATTTGAAAACTGTGAAGTACCCAAAGAAAATATTTTAGGTAACTTAAACGAAGGCGTTAAGGTACTTATGAGTGGCCTTGATTATGAACGTGTTGTTTTAGCGGCCGGCCCACTTGGCATAATGCAAGCGTGTATGGATATTGTGGTGCCTTACATCCATGAGCGTAAGCAATTTGACAGCCCTATTGGTCAATTTCAGTTAATACAAGGCAAAATTGCTGATATGTATACACAAATGAACGCAGCTCGCTCATATGTGTACACAGTAGCAAAAGCATGTGATCGCGGCGAAACCACCCGTAAAGACGCTGCTGGCGCAATTTTATATGCTGCTGAGCTTGCAACTAAAATGGCATTAGACGCAATTCAAATTTTAGGCGGTAATGGTTATATAAATGAATACGCAACAGGTCGCTTGCTGCGTGATGCAAAATTATATGAAATTGGTGCAGGCACCTCTGAAATACGCCGTATGTTAATTGGTCGCGAATTATTCACTGAAAGCCGCTAAGGATTAGTTATGACGATTTTAAAATCGAGCGTTAATCCGCATGATCCAAATTTTGTGCAAAATCACAACAACATGTCGGCGCTAGTGGATGATTTACGTAGTAAAGCAGCAACAATACGTTTAGGCGGTGGCGCTGCGCTAAAAGAGCGCCATGAAGGCCGCGGTAAATTGTTTGTCCGTGACCGTATTACCACTTTGCTAGATGAAGGCTCGCCATTTTTAGAAATATCGCAATTTGCTGCCTTTGGCGTTTATGAACAAGATATTCCTTGTGCCGGTGTGGTTGCAGGTATTGGTCGCGTTAAAGGCGTTGAATGTATGGTGATTGCTAATGATGCTACAGTAAAAGGCGGCACCTATTTCCCGCTGACTGTTAAAAAGCATTTACGCGCTCAAGACATCGCCGAACGTTGTCATTTACCGTGTATTTATTTAGTTGACTCAGGTGGCGCAAACTTACCTGAGCAAGACGACGTATTCCCTGATAAACTGCATTTTGGTCGTATTTTTTACAACCAAGCGCGTATGTCGGGTAAAGGCATTCCACAAATTGCTGTGGTTATGGGGTTATGTACTGCAGGTGGCGCGTATGTTCCTGCTATGGCCGATGAAAGTATTATTGTAAAAGAGCAAGGCACTATCTTTTTAGCTGGTCCACCGCTGGTAAAAGCTGCCACCGGTGAAGTAGTTACTGCAGAAGAGCTTGGTGGCGCCGATGTACACTGTAAAACATCAGGTGTGGCCGATCATTACGCTGAAAACGATGCTCATGCGTTGTCGATTGCTCGCCAATGTATTGAACGAATTAACTATTCACGCCCTACCTCACCATTACTCGAAGAAGTAAAAGCCCCTCGTTATGATATTAACGAACTTTACGGCATTGTCGGTACTGATCTTAAAAAGCCATTTGATGTCCGTGAGGTCATTGCACGTACTGTTGATGACTCATCGTTTGATGAATTTAAACGCTACTTTGGTGAAACACTGGTAACAGGTTTTGCCAGCATTTATGGTCATCCCGTAGGCATAGTGGCCAACAACGGTATTTTATTTAGTGAGTCAGCGCAAAAAGGCGCGCACTTTATTCAACTATGTGCTCAGCGCAACATTCCACTGGTATTTTTACAAAACATCACTGGCTTTATGGTTGGTAAAAAATATGAGTCTGAAGGCATTGCTAAACACGGCGCTAAAATGGTGATGGCTGTATCGTGTGCCGATGTACCCAAATTTACTATTTTAATCGGTGGCTCATACGGTGCAGGTAACTATGGTATGTGTGGCCGAGCATTTGAACCGACCATGATGTGGATGTGGCCGAATGCCCGTATTTCAGTTATGGGTGGTGAACAAGCCGCTGGTGTAATGGCGCAAGTAAAACAAGATGGTTTAGCCCGCAAAGGCGAAAGCATGAGCGAGCAACAAATTAGCGATTTTAAAAAGCCAATCATCGATCAATACGAACAGCAAGGTCATCCTTATTATGCCAGTGCCCGTTTGTGGGATGATGGAATTATTGACCCTGCTGATACACGCAATGTTCTAGGGCTTGCACTTAGCGCAGCTAAAAATGCTCCTGAGCGTGAATCAAAATTTGGCGTATTTAGAATGTAATGGGAGCTTAAAATGTCAGTAACACTACAAATAACAAAATCTAATGTGGCTGTACTTGTTTTAAGTCGCCCAGAAAAACGCAATGCCTTTAATAGCGACGTTATCCATGAGCTTATTCAATGTATTGAACATGCTAATACGCTCGATATTCGTGCCCTTGTATTAAAAACTGAGGGTAAACACTTTTCAGCCGGTGCCGATTTAGCCTGGATGAAATCGATGGCAGATAACAACTATAACGACAATTTGGCCGATTCGATGCAGCTGGCTAAGCTAATGCAAGTATTAGCACAAAGCCCACACCCTACTATTTGTGCGGTACAAGGCGCAGCATTTGGTGGCGCATTGGGCTTAATTGCTTGCTGTGATATCGCGCTCAGTAAAGACGACGCTCAATTTTGTTTAAGTGAAGTTAAATTAGGTTTAATTCCTGCTGTTATCAGCCCTTATGTAATAAAAGCTATTGGTGAACGCGCTGCTCGTCGTTACTTCTTAACGGCTGAAGTATTTGATGCGCATACGGCTAAACAGCTGGGGCTAGTTCACCAAATTACAGGGAATTTAGACTGTGCACTGGATAACCTATTACAAACGCTGATAGATAATGGCCCGGTAGCGGTTAAAGCAGCTAAAGCGCTTATTAATGATGTGGCAAACAAAGAAATCGATAACGAAATAATTGCGCTCACTGCAGAACGTATAGCCAAAATTCGTGTATCAGACGAAGGTCAAGAAGGTCTAACTGCCTTTTTTGAAAAACGCCCTCCCCAATGGCAACTCTAGGACGCATTATGAACACAGTACACTTACAAAAAATTCTGATTGCTAATCGCGGAGAGATTGCTTGTCGTATTATGCGAACAGCAAAGCAAATGGGCTTGACCACAGTTGCGGTTTATTCAGATGCAGATAAAAACGCTCAACATGTAAAAATGGCGGATGAAGCCTATCATATTGGTGCAGCGCCGAGTAAAGACTCATACCTAGTTGCAGATAAAATACTTAACGTTGCCAAAATGAGTGGTGCTGATTGTATTCACCCGGGCTATGGATTTTTATCTGAAAACAGCGAATTTGCAAATGTTTGTGAAGCTAATAACATTGCCTTTATTGGGCCACCAGCAAGCAGCATAGAAGCTATGGGCTCTAAAACCCGTGCAAAAGAAATTATGGCAGCCGCTAATGTTCCTTTGGTGCCTGGTTATTATGGCGATAAACAAGACCCTAGCTTTTTACAAGCTGAGGCTGAAAAAATTGGCTACCCTGTGCTTATCAAAGCGGCCTTTGGTGGCGGTGGTAAGGGCATGCGTATAGTTTCAAAAGCCAGTGAGTTTATAAGCGCATTAGAAGGTGCTAAACGTGAAGCTATTGCCGGTTTTGGTAATGATCTGGTTTTGCTTGAGCGTTATGTTGACCAACCACGCCATGTTGAAGTGCAAGTATTTGCTGATAACTATGGCAACTGTGTGTATTTAGGTGATCGTGATTGTTCATTGCAGCGTCGGCATCAAAAAGTGATTGAAGAAGCGCCTGCCCCCGGTTTATCAGACTCATTGCGAAAAGAAATGGGCGAAGCCGCGGTACGATGTGCACTAGCAATTGACTACCGAGGCGCTGGCACTGTGGAATTTTTACTCTGTGGTGATGAGTTCTTTTTCATGGAAATGAATACTCGCTTGCAAGTAGAGCACCCAGTGAGTGAAATGGTCACAGGCGTTGATTTAGTTAATTGGCAAATTAATGTAGCCAGTGGTTTAGCGTTACCTTTAGCGCAAGCAGATATTCAGCTACAAGGACACAGCTTTGAAGCACGTATTTATGCTGAAGATCCAAGTAATGACTTTATTCCGTGCTCTGGCACTATTGAGGCACTATATACGCCCCCGAACAGTGAATATGTACGTATTGATACTGGTATTGCCCAAGGTGATGAAATAAGCCCGTATTACGATCCAATGATTGCCAAACTTATTGTTCATGATGATAACCGCGACCAAGCACTTTCGCGTTTACAACAAGCATTAACACAATTTCATTTAGCCGGATTTAGCACTAATATCAGCTTTTTATATAATTTAGCGATTCATCCACGCTTTAAACAAGGTGCTCCAAGCACCCACTTTATTGCAGAGCAAGGTGAAGCGTTAGTTACTATTGACCCGTCTTTATTACAAACTAGCCGCTTAATTGCAGGTTTTGCGTATTTAGCATCACTTGGTAGTAATACAAGTAGTGCAAATCCATGGCAACAATTACATGGGTTTAGTTTAAATGCGCCGCAACAAGTTAACATTCCATTTAGCGATACCCCCTTAAACGCAATAAAAACCGCGCAGGGCTATAGCATGACCATTAATGACAACACCTTTGAAGTGCAAGGTGAGTTAACTAATGGCTACTGCAACGTATCGATTAATGGCGCTAAACACACTGCGCATGTTAGCCACGTTGATAATGCCATTACTGTAATGAACCAAGCACTGCAAACTAAGTTTGAATGTGTTGATAAACATTTCATCAGCTCACATGAAAATGAGGCATTACCCCTTGCTGCCCCACTTAATGGTACTGTAGTTAAACACTTGTTAGAGGTGGGAAGCACCATTACTAAAGGCGATGCAGTGGTTATAATTGAAGCAATGAAAATGGAATACACGCTTAATGCCCCACATGATGGCGTATTAAAAAGTTACTGTTTTGCTGAGGGTGAACTGGTAAGCCATGGCGCTTTACTGGCCATAGTTGAAGACACAACTGCAGAGGAACCCGCTTAATATGAGTTCATTATTACCTAAAGCAGTGCGCATTGTTGAAGTGGGCGCCAGAGATGGACTTCAAAATGAAGCCGCTGTAGAAACTGCTGATAAAATAACGCTTATTAACGCACTCGCCGCTGCAGGCATAAAAGACATAGAAGCTGGTGCGTTTGTCTCACCTAAATGGGTGCCACAAATGGCAGACTCTAGTGAAGTAATAAGCGCACTTAATTTACCTGAGGTTAATCTCAGTGCCCTTACCCCTAATTTAAAAGGGGCAGAGGCAGCAGATGCTGTAGGTATTAAAGAATTTGCAATATTTACCGCAGCGAGCGAAGCATTTTGCCAAAAAAATATTAATTGCTCTATTGAGCAAAGTTTGGCGCGTTTTAGTGAAGTTATGGCTTTTGCAAAGGCGAATAACATTCGCGTACGCGGTTATGTAAGTTGTGTGTTAGGTTGCCCGTATGAGGGAGATGTTGACCCTCATACTGTACTGGCTGTTGCTGCTAAACTCTTAAAAATGGGCTGTTATGAAATTAGCCTAGGTGACACCATAGGTGTTGGCACACCCGCTAAAGTAATAGAGCTACTTACATTGCTACTTAAACATATTGATAAATCTAAACTTGCTGTACATTTTCATGACACATACGGGCAAGCGCTCACAAATATTTACGCTGCGCTAAACCTTGGTATAGCAACGGTTGACAGTGCTGTTGCCGGCCTTGGTGGCTGCCCATATGCCAAAGGCGCGTCAGGAAATGTTGCCACCGAAGATGTTGTATACTTACTGCAAGGGCTTGGCATTGAGCATGGAATTGATTTACAAAGGCTTGCTGAGGCAGGTTGGCAAATTACGAGTGCACTGAACAAACAACCTGCTAGCAAGGTTTCTGCAGCATTACACGCACAATAATTATATAGCACAGAATGAGGAGTGACTCATGGCCGGTTTTGATAAAGTAGTTTCTAGTTATGAAGCTGCAATGGAAGGTTTAAAAGACGGCGATACAATAATAGCCGGTGGTTTTGGCTTATGTGGTATCCCTGAGGGTCTAATTGCCCAAATTAAAAAAATGCAAACTAAAGAATTAACCGTTGTTTCCAATAACTGTGGTGTTGATGACTTTGGTTTAGGGCTGTTACTGCACGACAAGCAAATTAAAAAAGTAGTCGCATCATACGTTGGTGAAAATGCATTGTTTGAGCAGCAGCTACTCAGTGGCGAGATTGATGTAGAACTTACACCACAAGGTACTCTTGCTGAAAAAATGCGTGCTGGTGGTGCAGGAATACCTGCTTTTTACACAGCCACAGGTTACGGCACACCGGTTGCTGAGGGTAAAGAAGTAAAAGAATTTAACGGTCGCCCTTATATTTTAGAAGAGTCAATTACCGGTGAATTCGCTATTGTAAAAGCATGGAAAGCGGATCGCTACGGCAACTTAGTATTTCGTCATACAGCCATGAACTTCAATCCAATGGCGGCTACTGCGGGTAAAATTACCGTTGCAGAAGTAGAGGAAATTGTTGAGCCAGGCGAACTTGAACCAAGCCAAATACATACGCCAGGAATTTTTGTTAACCGCGTTATAAAAGGTAACTTTGAAAAACGCATTGAACGTGTTACCACACGAGATTAAGCAGGAGCACTAACAATGGCATTATCACGTGAACAAGTCGCAATGCGCGTAGCTCAAGAGTTACAAGATGGGTTTTATGTTAATTTGGGCATTGGTATTCCGACACTCGTCGCAAACTATGTACCCGATGGCATAGAAGTTATGCTACAGTCCGAAAATGGTCTTTTAGGCATGGGCGAATACCCTACTAAAGCCACTGTTGATGCGGATATGATCAACGCGGGTAAAGAAACCGTGACGGCAGCTACCGGTGCAGCTATATTTAATAGTGCAGATAGTTTTGCCATGATACGGGGTGGTCATGTAGACTTAACCGTTCTGGGCGCGTTTGAGGTAGACCAAAACGGTTCTATAGCCTCATGGATGATCCCTAAAAAATTAATTAAAGGCATGGGCGGAGCGATGGATTTAGTCGCAGGTGCAAAAAACATTATTGTTACCATGACCCATGCCAGTAAACACGGCGACTCTAAGTTATTAGAAAGCTGTACGTTACCGCTAACGGGCGTTAACTGTGTTAAAAAAATAGTTACTGATTTAGCCGTTCTAGAAGTAAAAGACGGCGCATTTCATTTACTAGAACGCGCACCAGGCGTATCAGTTGATGAAATTATTAGCAAAACGGCAGGTAAATTGCTTGTTAATGGTGATATTCCTGAGATGGTGTTTTAAACCACTCATAATTTCACTCTGTACCGACCTCATTCCCAGTGCCAATGGCGCTGAGTTACCCAAAATCCCTCGTAAGAGGGATTTTTTTTGTCTATATTTTAGTTTTTGCACTATAGTGACAATTTAACGCACCACTTAGGTGAATTCGACCTAATAAAATAAATAAATTGCTGATATAGTTAGTTTTTATTTTTGGTTTAATTATTGCCTATTACTAGGCGATTGAAATAACTTTATACTGGATACCATGCAAACACCTATTCGCGGCCTTCGCTCTTTTTGTTTTGCCGCAAAAAGCTTAAGTTTTAAACATGCTGCTAAAGAGCTTTACTTAACGCCCTCGGCTGTAAGCCACCAAATTAAACAGCTAGAAGAGCAGCTAGGCATTGATTTATTTCAAAGACAAACTCGCTCTATTAGTTTAACGCCTGCAGGTAAAAACTTTTTTGAAGCAATTTATCCAATTATAAATATGCTAGAGAGCACCATAAATGAATTTAGTCAGTTACAACAAAATGTAAATTTAACCATTACCCTGCCCGAATTTTTTGCCAGTGAATTGTTAATGCCTAAGCTCAGTGAATGGACCAGCGAGCACCCTAATATTAATTTACACATGGATACCCTCAAAACGCGCAAAGAACTAACTCGCCAAAGTGATTTATCTATAATTTTATCTTCAAGTAAACCGCTTGATGGACTGGCTACTGAGTTATTTAATTTAGAATATATTCCAGCGTGTAATAAAAAACTACTTGAACAATGGCAAAACGATCATTGCCAAGCGCTTAATCAAGTGCCACTTATTGTGCATAAAGCACGGCCTTGGGCTTGGCATCAGTGGGCAGAAAAAGTTGGGATTGATGACTTTTCACCAACACAAATTATTCAAATAGATAGTATGTTTGGTGTAGCAAGAGCGGCGCAACAAGGAATGGGGATTGCACTTATTCCTCTGCCAATTAGCCAAAGCTGGCTGGATGAGCAATGGCTCTATAAACTGTTTGAACAACCCCTTACCACCAAAGATAAATACTACTTGGTACAACACGGCTCTAGTACGGCAAACCACCCGCTCGATTTGTTTGCAAAATGGGTAATTAACACCTTCAGACAAACAAAGTGACTATTAATTAAACGCCCTTTTATGGGCGTTTTATTATTTACGACCTTTTTAAAATATTTTTTCGTGTCTCACGTAAACCTCAAAAAATAAAATATAACCTGCATTATCAACCACTTGAGCAGCTCCTTGGTGACTGAATTTATAGATTAGTTTTTTTCACTTATTAGTTTTGTTTTTATCGCTTGTCGAAATTGAGTAAAAGCTCTAAAGTTAATTCAACAAATCAGCAACGACCAAAAATAATAAAACGCGTTACTGAAACCAAATTTAATTAGTTTGTAACAACAAGCTAGTAAAAAAGAATCTTTATTGTGTGTGAAGATGTTGTCAGTGTAAAAAACAGCTCAAGTTCGGTGGTGACTTAGCTTGGGTTGTTTTTATTTTACGCTTACACCCGCCAATAAATATAAGAATCTTTATTGTGTGTGAAGATGTTGTCAGTGTAAAAAGCAACTCAAGTTCGGTGGTGACTGAGCTTGAGTTGTTTTTATTTACATTCACATCAGCAACAATAATTCAGCATTAGTTATTACTAATACAACCCCCCGAATCTTTATTGTGTGTGAAGATGTTGTCAATTGAAATGCAGCGACCTTTTTTAAGTATCGCTGCTTTTTTTTTGCTTAAAATTTGCCTATTTGCTAATTAGCTTAAACATCATCTGATCTGTTTATTTCATCGCGAGCAACAAATTCTAGTACAGTGGCATTAATACAATATCTATCTTGACCATTTGGCCCTTCACCCGGGAATAAATGCCCTAAATGAATCCCGGTACTTTTAGATTTAAGCTCAATACGTTGCATTCCCCAACTGTTATCTTCATGCTGCGTTACGCTGTCTTTTACAGGGTGTGTAAACGACAACCAGCCAGTACCCGAATTAAATCTGTCGCGGGTATCAAACAAGGGTTCACCACTGAGTTTATCGATAAAAATGCCATCGGGGGTGTTTTTAAAAATAGCGTATTCTTTGCAATATGGGCTGTCGGTTTTAGCGTTAAACGCTACTTTATAAGCTTCACTGTCACCGAGTTTAAATGCACCTAGCGCTTTATAAAACAGCTCGGCATCCATATAACCTTGGCGAGAATACACTTCTACTCCATCTTCTAAAAATAGTATGGTGGGTGTAGCCCACGTAGCCGATTTGATGGTTAAACCATTGAGCTGATCAGCATGGCGAAATGTCATTGGTATTGTGCCTTTATAATCATTAGCTACCGCCGCTTTAAATTTTTCACAGTAAGGGCAGTAATCGCGAGAATCTAAAATAACAATTTGTTTGCCAGTCAACAATGCAGTGTTATCAACCTGCTGCTTTTCATCTTGACTAAAAACAACGCCGGTTGAATGGTCTGGGCAATAACCGTTTGGATTTTTTTCAAGATAATTTTGATGATATTCTTCAGCAGAATAAAATTGCTCTAGTGGCTTAATTTGTGTAGCTATTGTTCCATAACCTGCTTCAGTGAGTAACTGCTGGTACTGCTGTGTTACAGCAATCGCGGTATTTGCTTGCTCGTCACTTGTAGTTAAAATAATAGAGCGATATTGTGTGCCTACATCATTACCTTGGCGGTTTTTTTGAGTCGGATCGTGGCTTTCGTAATAATTTTGCAGCAGCTCTTTTGCCGAAATAATATTGCTATTAAATGTAACCTGCACCACTTCAGCGTAGTTATCTTCATCAAAGCGACGCGATAGCTTAGTTATATTCCTGTAGGTTGGTTTAAACCCATGCCCATCGGCATAGCCCGACTCTGCATCGAGTACCCCATTTAGTGCTTCGTAGCGTTTTTCTGCCCCCCAAAAACAGCCCGAGCCAAGCACTAGCTTTTCTACATGCATAGTGGCATCTAACTCACTGGATTTAGTTACCTCATCTGACGAGATAGCGCTCATCGTACTTAGTAATCCCAACATAGCAAATGTAGCTAATATTAACCCCTTAAACATACGATTACCTCTTAGTTTTAGTTACTCTAGGGTCTGTTGACCTTCCAAGGTTAAATTTGCAGCAGTCTGTTTGGTGTTTAGGCAAGGCAGAGCCTATGTGGTGTGATTATTCCCCATAAATAGGCGATAACGCAGCATCAATACCAAACAGGCGCTGCCCGAAGGGTTCTGCCTAGGAGCGATTTACCCTTTGTTGCCTACATGGATGTAGGTAAGGGGCGTGAGCAGGACGCGGAAGCTTTGCTCGGTTTTTACTTAGCCCACTAGGTTACAAACCTCGCGCCGCGATTAAACCGCTCCTAGTTTGAACAATTTTAACCCGCAAAGGTCAACAGACCCTAAAGCAGACCTGTGAACTCAACAATAAATTTCACACACAACAAAACTTTACGGATGAGAGAGTTTATTCGATCCGAGCTTGTCTATTAATATCGTAATAGTACAGCGACTGTGATAGCTTAAATGTAATTAATATTAATGAGTTATCGATATGAGCATGATTCCTAGTATAAAAATTTTAACGAACTCTAGCCTGCTTTTTGATGTTTCTCACTACAGCGAACCACACATACTTGCGACCCAAAAAAAGCTTTGGGCACTCGCCCAACACTGTAAAAACAGCAATGAATTTATCGATTTGGTACCAGCTATGAATTCGTTAACTTTGTATTTAAAGTCCTCAGAAATGCTTAATAAATGGTACAACACCTTAGCTAAGTTATGGGAGGAAGTAGATGATTATCAGTTTGATAGCCAGCACCACCAAATTAATACCTACTACCAAGGTGAAGATTTAGATTACGTAGCTAACTATCATCAACTCACAATTGATGAAGTGATTAACTTACATAGTAAAGAGTTATATCACGTTCTATTTTTAGGCTTTGTTCCCGGTTTCCCTTATTTACATGGGCTCAACTCACGGTTATTCACCCCAAGGCGCGATAACCCGCGAGTGAGTGTACCTAAAGGCGCAATTGCCATTGGAGCAGACCAAACAGGTATCTACCCTGAAGATTCGCCAGGTGGTTGGCATATTATTGCTCACACTGATGCCTGCTTATTTGATTCTAAAGCGGCTAATCCTTGCTTATTTAAACCTGGCGATACCATAGAGTTTGTGCCTGTAAAAGGAGTAAGCAATGATTAAAGTAATCAAGAGCGGTATTCAACTAACAATTCAAGATTTAGGCCGTGTGGGTTTTCGACATTTAGGGGTAAGCCGCTCAGGCAGCCTTGATATCTGTGCGCACATCATTGCAAACCGTTTAATAAATAACACCGACAACGCTGCCGTGCTGGAATTAACCGTGGGTTTATGCGAACTGCAATTTCAGTGTGATACCGTTATTGCCCTTCATGGAGCCGACCTCAAAGCAACCCTTGATGGACACCCGCTTTATCCAGGCTGGAGTTACCCAATAAAAGCAATGCAAACACTTAAATTTGCAACTGGCCGTGGTGGTTCACGAGCCTACATCGCGGTAAAAGGCGGTATTGAATGCCCAGAGGTTATGGGTTCTAAATCTACCGATTTAGGGGCAGCCATTGGCGGCTTTAATGGCCGTGCACTGCAAAGCGGTGATGTGCTAGCCATAAGCCCTTATACTAAACCTTGGTTATGTAATAAGGGCGCCCTTACCCCGCCAAAGCGAAGCATCATCCGTTTACATAAAGGTCCTCATTATGAGCTACTAACACCCGCGTGTATTAATACTTTTTGTGAGGCCTCATTTACTATTAATCCAAATAGTAACCGTATGGGCGTACGCCTAGACCATAAAAATACGGCTATTATGCAACATACACTTTCATTGCCCTCTGTAGCCGTAGCACCTGGGAGCATACAGCTTCCACCTGATGGAAACCCTATTGTATTATTAAATGATGGGCAAACAACGGGGGGTTATCCTTTAATAGCGCATGTGATAGAAGCCGACTTACATCAGTTTGCACAATTTAGAACTGCTGACCCAATCACCTTTGAATTTGTATCACTTGAGCAGGCAAATGCTGCAAAAAATAAGCTCGATGCTCACCTAGCACAACTTAAGCTGAGTTTAAGCCGCTACTGGGATTAATTAATAGTGCACTCACGCTCACTCACTGAGTAACTCGACCGCTATTTATTTACTTTTCTCCTTGCACCTCCTTGGTGCAAGGCAAACTAATTGTTGCAATTTAATTTAACTTTAACGTAATTTTAAATTAAAAATTGCACATTGCATTTTAATCTCCTTGCCAATATCACCACATTGGTGCAACGCCAATTTATTTGGTGCATAAATTATTCTTATTATTTTAAAAAAGCCATGTGACTTAGGTATTTATTTCTGATAAAACAAGGTTAGTCTTTAGCAAACTCGCTATCGTAGGCACTTAATAGGAATGAGGAAAAATTATGTGTTCAATATTCGGCGTACTCGATATTAAATCGGATCCCAGCCAGTTACGCGCTCAGGCAATCGAAATGTCCAAACTGCTTCGCCACCGCGGGCCTGATTGGTCAGGGGTGTATTCATCAGACAAAGCAATTTTAGTGCACGAACGCTTAGCAATAGTTGGCGTATCAAGCGGTGCGCAACCATTATACAACCCAGAAAAAACGCATATTTTAGCGGTAAATGGCGAAATTTATAACCACAAAGAGCTTGCCGCTAATTTAGAAGTCGAGTTTGATTTTCAAACGCAGTCAGATTGTGAAGTTATTTTAGCCTTGTACAAGCAAAAAGGGCCTGCATTTTTAGATGACTTAAATGGTATTTTTGCCTTTTGTTTATATGATGAAGAGCAAGACGCTTACCTAATTGGTCGCGACCACATTGGTATTATTCCACTGTATACAGGCCACGACGAGCATGGCAACTTTTATGTAGCATCAGAGCTAAAAGCGCTTTCACCTATTTGTAAACATATAGAAGAGTTCCCACCTGGGCATTTCCTTTACAGCAAAGACGGTAAATTAACACCGTACTACCAACGTGATTGGCAAAGCTACGATGCAGTTAAAAACAACGATGCCAAGGCAGAAGATGTAAAAGATGCTCTAGAAGCCGCGGTAAAACGCCAACTAATGTGTGACGTACCCTACGGTGTATTACTATCAGGTGGATTAGATTCGTCGGTTATTTCAGCTATTACTCAACATTTTGCCGCAAAACGTATTGAAGACAACGATGAAAGTGATGCTTGGTGGCCTAAACTGCATTCTTTTTCAGTGGGTTTAGAAGGCTCACCCGATTTAGCTGCAGCGCAAAAAGTGGCTGATATGATAGGCACTATTCACCACCCTATTATCTTTACTATTCAACAAGGTATTGATGCTCTTAAAGAAGTGATTTATCACATTGAAACCTACGATGTAACCACTATTCGTGCATCAACCCCTATGTACTTAATGGCACGCCAAATTAAAGCTATGGGCATTAAAATGGTACTTTCAGGTGAAGGTGCCGATGAATTATTTGGTGGTTATTTATATTTTCATAAAGCACCCAATGCACAAGAGTTTCATGAAGAGCTAAACCGTAAAGTATCAAAACTGCATATGTTTGATTGTTTACGTGCTAATAAATCAATGGCTGCTTGGGGGGTTGAAGCACGCGTGCCATTTTTAGATAAAGAATTTGTTGATGTGGCAATGCGCATCAACCCAGAAGCTAAAATGTGTAAAGACGAAAAAATTGAAAAACATATTTTACGTGCTGGTTTCGACGGCTACCTTCCAGATGACGTGTTATGGCGTCAAAAAGAACAATTCTCTGATGGTGTTGGCTACAGCTGGATTGATACTTTAAAAGAGTATGTGAATGAGCAAGTAACGGATCAAGAACTAGCGAATGCTAAATTTAAATACCCAATTAACACGCCAGATTCAAAAGAAGCGTATTTTTACCGCCGTATTTTTGAATCGCACTTCCCGGGCGATGCCTCTGCTAACTGTGTACCACATGGTAAATCAGTAGCATGTTCAACCCCCGAAGCACTGGCGTGGGATGCATCATTTCAAAACAATGCGGATCCATCTGGACGCGCCGCAGGCGTTCACAATGAAGCATATAAAAAATAGTTACCCCCCTATCTACGCTGCAGCTTAAAAACTGCAGCTTTTCTTCGCTGTCTTAGTGAATAATTTCTTGAAATTTTATGGCACTAAGAGAAGTGAATGAAAAAGCTAAGCCATTCAATTTAATCATTTATGTTTAATCACTGTTGTTTGTCACTTCTCTACAAGCGCAGCGTTTCTTTGCCATTTTTGTAAATTAAATCTCAAAGGTGAGATAAACCTTTGACCAATTTAGTTTAAACAGTAAGATTTAGTCGCTTTTTATAAAAACTATTTCAATCTCGCTTTTTCATTAACCTCATGAACAATATCTATCTAACTCATTATCCCAAATCATAAAAACATAGTTAAAATGTCATTAATAAATCATTTAATAAATGAATAGTGATTTTAAAACGCTGACTTAGTTTTTTACGTATTCAATAGCGTTTTTTTAGTTATTTACTTGTCTGATTAGGCCGAATATTCATTCACTTAGCTTTGCATTCAATGCTATATAAGACTATAAAATAATTAGCTGACACATTAGTTATCATTTGTTCAGTTGCCAGATGTGTACAATAAAAAGGCGAAAGCAGCTTAAAGTTTTGCCAAAGTGTTAATTCTTTCGCATTTGATATTTAACTCCCCTATTAGTAAAGGTATGATGGGCAATTAAATTAGTTAGTCTTCTAACTATTCGTGTTATTAGCTTTAGTTATAAATCTAATAAGACGAATACAGTGAACTATAAAAAACTGGCATTTAGCCAGCCTGTTTCATTAACCAATGAGGTATTGCATGAGCGAGAATCATGACAAGTACAGTATTGACAATACAGACTACACCGTAGGTCAAGACAACGTACAAAAGTGGGGGTTTGATATACATAACCCTGTATTCGGGATCAGTGCAGGGTTAATAGCACTTTTTTTAATCGCCGTACTAGTGTCAGATGCCGAAGTAGCTAAAACAACACTAAATGGTGTTAAAAACGATATTATTAATAATTTTGATGGCCTATTTATGTGGGCTGCCAACTTCTTTGTTATTTTTTGTTTAGTTTTAATTTTTTCGCCTTATGGCAATATCCGCTTAGGCGGTGACGATGCTAAACCATCGCATTCTCGTATTTCTTGGCTGGCAATGTTATTTGCTGCAGGTATGGGTATTGGCTTAATGTTCTGGGGGGTTGCTGAACCAGTTGCATACTACACTGGTTGGTATGAAACGCCGCTCAATGTAACAGCTAACACACCAGAAGCCGCGAAAATGGCAATGGGTGCTACTATGTTCCATTGGGGTCTTCACCCTTGGGCAATTTATGCTGTAGTTGCGCTTTCGTTAGCATTTTTTACTTACAATAAAGGCTTACCTCTTTCTATTCGTTCGATTTTTTACCCAATTTTAGGTGATAAAGCGTGGGGGTGGCCTGGTCACATAATTGATATTTTAGCTGTATTAGCAACCTTATTTGGTTTAGCAACGTCACTTGGGTTAGGTGCACAACAAGCCTCTGCCGGTATTAATCATGTATTTGGTTTTGAAGGTGGCGTAGGTTCACAAATTCTGGTTATTACAGGTGTTACATTACTAGCAGTCGTCTCTGTTATTAGAGGCATTGATGGCGGCGTTAAATTACTTAGTAACGTAAATATGCTCATTGCTTTAGTATTACTAGTATTTGTATGTTTAGTTGGTTTTGCGGTCTCTATGGGTAATATCCCTAACACGGTAATGGGGTATGTAGAGAACATTATTCCATTGAGTAACCCACATGGCCGTGAAGATGAAACATGGATGCATGGTTGGACAGTGTTTTATTGGGCTTGGTGGATTTCATGGTCACCGTTTGTAGGTATGTTTATTGCGCGTGTTTCGCGTGGTCGTACAATCCGTGAATTTTTAACCGCGGTATTACTTATTCCAACAGCGGTTACTATCTTATGGATGTCTATCTATGGTGGCATCGCAATTGACCAAGTAGTTAATGGTATTGGTGCTCTTGGGACTGACGGTCTAACAAGTGTCCCTATGGCGATGTTCCAAATGCTTGATGAAATGCCAATGGCGAGTGTACTTTCTTTCATTGCTATTGTATTAGTACTGGTATTCTTTATTACCTCTTCTGATTCAGGGTCGCTTGTAATCGATTCAATCACAGCTGGTGGTAAGATTGATGCGCCAGTACCACAGCGTATCTTTTGGGCTACTGTTGAGGGTGCTATTGCTGCTGCATTACTTTGGATTGGTGGTACTCAAGCGATTGAAGCACTACAAGCGGGGGCTATTTCAACAGGCCTTCCGTTTACCATTGTTTTATTATTGATGTGTGTAAGCTTAATTTTAGGCTTACGAACTGAGCCTCGCCCAGTTAAATAACACAGCACATTAAAAAAACGCCGCAAATTGCGGCGTTTTTTTGTGCTCTATTTTTATCAAAAATGCTTTTATAATTCCAATTCGCTAAAGCCAAATTTCACTCAATGGCGTATCTAATCGATAATGATAACTTAGCTGAGCTTGAAGTAATTCTGCTGTGGCTAAAGCATCGGTTAGTGCATTGTGGTTTTGATACAATGGCAATGAATAACGCTCCCTTGTATCACTTAGCCTAAGCGAGCCTAGTTTGGTATTAAACAGCTTACCTAATAACCCCTGCCGTGCTTTAAGTGCCCGCCTTTCTAAATCCATAGTATCAACTAAGGCAAACTCGATGCCTTCTTTAATTCGAGTAAGTAGCGCGTTATAAAAAAAGTGGCGCTCAATAGCAGCATAATGTACCACCACGACTTTACCTTTTAAGGCATCTAATAAAGGTGCTAAAATTCTATTTAAGTCGGGGGCTTCATCTATTTCTGAGTGAGTAATACCATGGATAACAATCGACTCTTCACTTAAGTGATGACGAGGTTGCACCACCCAATGACGACTCTCTTTGCAGTAAATACGATTTACATTAAAAGGCACTAGTCCCACACTAACAATATCGTCACTATTAGCGTCAAGACCAGTTGTTTCAAAGTCTAACGCCACAAAGGGAACATCTTTAAGCGGCGCAAACTGATTGGTAAATGCCTGCTGATAAAAGTCTTTAAGTAGCGGATTTTGCGCACCTTGTAAAAGCTGCTCGTAACGACGGGGCCAATCTAACGGTGATTTAGCCATCACTTATTTCACCCCTGAATGAGCAGAATAACTAAATTTTAAAAAGCTTTGCGCTTTTTCTAAAATCGCAAAGGCTTCTTTTAAATTGCTTTGTTCAAACGGCGAGAGTAAATGCGGGTCTAAATCATTATCAGGCGCTTCTCCCTGCTCTATTTGCCATGCCTGATGACGAATCCGCACAGTGGCAATATATTCAAATGCATCACGTAAATCTTGCGCTTTGCCTTTAGGCAATAATTTAGCCTCAATAATATCTTCTAAGCGCTCAAACGAATTTTGTTTACGTGAACCGACCGCTAATGCATGAACGCGAACCACATCAGATAGTGGCGCTGTACCACGGCGTTTTAAGTTCATTGACCGTTTATGTTGGCCGTTATGTTCAAGAACAAAACCATTAAAAAAGCCTAATGGCGGCGTTCTGTTGCGGGCATTAGCTGCAAGGTTAGCTAAAAAGCGTTTATTAATTTTGCTTTCTTTGGCCACCAGCGTTTTAAGTTCATCGGCCCACTTTAACTTACCCCATACACCATCTAAGTCAAAAAATATCGAGCTATTAAGTAGTGCTTGCGGTTTGGGCTCGGCCATCCAGCTAGCAAATTTTTCTTTCCATTGGGTACGGGTCATGCGCCATTTTTTAAATGACGCCATAATTTCACCGTCACAATAGGTGTAACCACATTGAGCAAGACCATCACACACAAAGTCTGATAGGTTTTGAAAATACTCATCGTGCAATGCCTCATCGAAGCTATTATCTAAAATAAGTGCATTGTCTTGATCGGTTACAATTAACTGCTCGTCTCGTGCCATTGAGCCCAGCGCAATAAAACAATAAGGAATGGGCGGCTCACCAAACTTTTCTTCAGCTAGCGCTAATAAGCGTTGTTTAAAAGTACGCCCTATTACTGCCATGGCCGTTCCTATCATATGCGAATTAGCATCTTCGTTTACCATACGCACAAAAACATTAGGCAGTTGGCGGGCATAATGAACTAAATCTTCCACTGATTGCTGCGCTAAAATACCCCGCACCAGTAGTAAGCTACTTTGTGACTCATAACGTAAAATATCAGACAGCGATATCACCCCTATTGGCCGTTTTTTATGTACCACAGGCAAGTGATGTAAGTTATCTCTGAGCATGGCTAAAACGGCTTCAAACACATAGGCGTTGCTATCAAGTAGTACTAAACTTGAGGTCATAACCTCTTGCGCAGGCGTATCAAACGTCAGCCCTTGGGCAACAACTTTAGTTCGGATATCTCTATCGGTTATGATCCCGACGACTTGACCGTCATCTTCTTCTGGATCGTCGCTTATTTGTTTTTCTATGTCAGTGACAAGTACTGAAGAGACCGATTCTTGTGTCATTAAAAACGCGACGTCTTGTATGGGGGTTTGCGTAGTAACTGTGACAACATCGCGATGTAGTAATGATTTAACTTTGGCGGTGGTTAAGTCATTGCTGTCAGCTTGCTCTACTATCGCTTGGTGCAAGCGTACATTGCCATCCACTTCGAAAAAGTCAGCAAAGGTTTCGTATTTATCACAGTATTCGTTAAAAATATTAACGTTAATACAATACGTTAAGGTATCTTCAAGCGCACGAGCCGGAAACCGCACTTTGCGGTTCATTAATAAGCCCATTTGGCCAAAAATACCGCCTGTAGCTAAACGGTTATAGAGCTCGCCATTACGACGTGAAATCTCAACAGAGCCACTGCGAATAATATACAAGTCACTAATATCTTGCCCTAAATGTAGAATATCAGTTTCGGCACGAAAGTAAGCAACCTCTATTTGCATTGCTAATTCATTCAGTGCCTCTGTAGGAAGCGTATCAAATGGGGGGTGTTCAACTAAAAACTGGGCTATTTCAACTTGCTCGGCCTGCATAGGGAATCCTTGTGGCGTGAATCTAGTTGAATTGTGAGCCTAATTGGCTATTTTTTCAAAGAAAAATAGCCAATTTAAGTAAATAGTTAGCGATTAATTATCTACTTGCTCTAACTCCTGCGCTAATTGTTTTGACTCATCACCACGAGGGCTGGTAAAACGTGCAAGTCCTAAATAAATCACCGGTGTTAAATAAAGCGTAAACAATACAGCTAAGGCTAAGCCACCAAACACCACCCAGCCAATCGCGTTACGCGCCTCAGCGCCAGCACCTGTAGACATAATCAACGGTAATGCGCCCAATAAAGTAGAGATCAAAGTCATAGTTATAGGACGTAAGCGTACCAGCGCTGCTTGCTCCACCGCTTTACGTACAGCTAAACCCTGATCTCTTAATTGATCAGCAAACTCAACCAATAAAATCGCATTTTTGGCGATTAAACCAATTAACATTACCAGACCAATTTGCGAATAAATATTAAGTGATGTACCGGTTAAATATAGCGCTAAAATTGCGGATGTAATACCAAAAGGGACGGTGATCATTACTACAATGGCGCTATTAACATTTTCAAATTGTGCCGCCAAAACTAAAAACACAATTAAAAAGGCTAACACGTAAGTCATTAGCACTTCATTTGAAGTTTCTTCAAAAGTGAGTGCCTCGCCTTTGAACGCTAAAGTAATACCTGCTGGTAATGATTGCTCAGACACTTGTTTTATTTGCTCTACCAGTGTGGCAATAGTTAAACCTTCGGGTAATTCCATGCTTAATTCTATGGCACGTCGCTGAGCATGGCGCTCAAGCTCCGCAGCAACGCCCTCTTCTGTAATATTTGCCACACTACTGAGTGATACTAATTGATTATCGCGGGCGCTTACATATAAATTTGCTAAATCACTTGGGTCGTTAATGGTTTGATTTTGAGCCTGTAACATAATAGGTATTGATTGATCGCCGATGTTTAAATCAGCTATATCGTCGCCATTAATAGCAGCTCTTAAAGTAATGGCAATATCGCTTAACGATACACCGAGTTCTTCTGCGCGTCGTCTGTCTATATTAACGCGAAGTTGTGGTTGCGATGGTTGATACGATACGCGAACCGGTGCAACTTCAGGTACTGCTTTTTCAAGATCTGCTGAAAACTGCTGGGCAGCCTTAAATATTTCAAGATAATCTTGGCCCAGTAAAGCAACTTCAATACCGCCACCTTGGCCACGTAAATTTAAACTATTAGCGCCTCCTGCGTATGCGGGTGCTCCAGGAATATTCATTAAAGGCTGACGGATTTTATTGATGATTTCTTGTTGACTAAAATTACGTTCATCCCAGTGCTTTAAAGGCACAGTAATGAAGACAATATTAGGATCCCACTGACCAACAACCGTGTAAATAGACTCTATTTCACCGCTTTCGACGAAAGGCAGCAAAGTGTCTTCCATTTTAATGGCTTGCCTGTCCATAAAGTTCAAGCCTACACCATCTGGCCCACGAGCAAATATTCTAATTTTACCGCGATCTTCTGTTGGTAATAGCTCGTTATCTAAGCTCATATACAATGCACCTGAGCCGCCGGCCACTAATAAACAGGCAATAAAAGTAAGCCACGCATGATCGAGAACTTTATGAATTGTTTTGGTATATAAATTAGCAAGTACGTTACCAAACTTAGCAAATGGATGAAAACCGCCTTGCTTAAGCTTTAGCTTAGAGGTAAGTGCCGGCACTAACGATAACGCAACAAAGCTTGATATGATAACTGCACCGGCAAGTACGCCCCCAAACTCTCTAAATAAACGCCCTGCAGTAGAGGGTAAAAAAGCGATGGGGACAAACACAGCTGCTAATACCGCCGTGGTGGCAATAACCGCAAAAAATACTTCACGTGTACCTACTACTGCGGCCGCACGCCGGCCAAGCCCTAATCCTCGCTGGCGTTGAATATTTTCACTCACCACAATCGCATCATCAACGATTAAGCCAGTAGCAAGTACAAGTGCGAGCAAGGTTAAAATATTTATGGAGAAGCCCAATGCCCATATCAGTGCTAATGAGCCTATTAATGCTACCGGAATAGCAAATGCAGGTACTAAGGTTGCACGCCATGAGCCAATAAACACCCATAACGTAATGATCACTAGTAGCACTGTAAGCACTAATGAGTTAATCACTTCATCCACTGAACTTCTAATAAATTGTGCGTCATCTGATGTTAAGGTAAATTCCATCTCAGGAAAGCGTTCACGCATTCCTTCTATCAGCTTTAAAACCTCATCTGATATTTCTATGGTGTTAGATTGCGCTTGGCGGATAATTTCCATACCAATAACGGGTTTACCATTAAGTCTTACCATAGAGCGCGGATCGGCTGGGCCAAAATATACCGCGGCGATATCGCTAATACGGGTATCACCACGAATGATAATATCACCTACTTGATCTGGTGTTACCGAGGTAGCATCAGCACGAACAATAATTTGCTGATCGTTTGATTTTAAACTTCCTGCTGGCACATCAAAGGGAGCTTGCCTGAGCACGTCAGCAACATCGGGAATAGTTAAATTGAAGCTGCTGAGCTTAAGCGGATCGATACGTACTCTAAGCACTCGCTCTCTATCACCGTTTAAGCGCACATCAGCAACACCGGGAATAGTTAAAAACTGTGGCGCTAAATCAACATCAACCCGCTCGGTTAATGCCTCTAAAGAAAAACTCTCACTTGATACGGTGAGTGATACAACCGCCTCAGCATCGTTATCGGCTTTTATGATAGATACACGCTCAACTTCTTCTGGGAGCTCTCTTTGCACTCGCGAAACTGACTCGCGTGTTTCATTAGCGGCATCATCCAGATTAACACCAGGTCTAAATTCAACCACAATACGTGAGCTGCCTTCTTCACTTTGTGCACGAATAGATTTAACTCCACTCACACGGGCAACAGCCCCTTCAAGTTTGCTGGTGACTTCAGTATCGACGGTTTCCGGGGAACCACCTGGAAACGAAGCTGATACCGTAATACGCGGCCTATCTACATCAGGAAGCTCGCGTACTTCTACGCCAGCTATTGCGGCGATACCGGCAATAATAATGAGTAGATTAAGTACCACAATAAGTACAGGGCGGCGAATTGCCATAGACGGCAAGTCTTGCATCATAGGTTGCTGTTTCATGGCTACTCCTGCGAACTAGCGATAGGTGCAGAAAAGCTTAATTCTTGATTGGCTCGCAAGCGCTGAACGCCTTCAACAACTAACGTATTGTTTGGCTGTAATGCCCCTGATACGAGTAAGCGCCCAGCCAAGCGTTGCTCTATTTTTACATCAACCCGGGTAGCTTTGTTATCTACACTCGTCCACACATATGGACCCGTTGCGCCCCACAGTAGTGCTGCTTCAGGAATAGCGGCAAAGCGTTGACCTAATACTTTTATATGTACTCGAAAACTCATACCCGGTAAGAATTGTTGATCTTTGTTATTTAACTTTGCTTTGACTCGTAAGGTGCGAGTTTGTGGGTCTATACGTGAGTCTAAATAGGCTATTTCTGCCTCAACAGGCGCTTGCGATTGCCATGGGAACACGCGTACGCTAGCATTATTTCTGAGCATCGCAATTGCTGATTCAGGCGCGTTAAAATTAATGTATAACTGGCGGGTATCATCGATGCTGGCAATCATTGTTTGTGTTGTTATTCTGTCACCCACTTCAACGTCAGTCAGTCCCATAGTGCCACTAAAAGGGGCTCGAACTTGACGATCTTCTAATTCAGTTTCGGCTTGTATGAGAGTAACTTTTGCAAGCTCTACAATGGTTTTTGCATCGTCTACATCACTTTGTGGCACAGCACCCTTAGCTTGGCTTTGTTTTAAACGTTTTAAAGTTCGCTGACTATCTGCTAATTTTATTTTAGCCTCTTCAAGGGCCGCTTTTTGCCTACGTGAATCTAGCTCAAGTAAAATATCACCTTCTTTAACATTATCGCCAGGTTTAAAATGAACCGCTGCTACTTTATCCCCTACGGCAGGATATAAAATAACAGAATGGATAGCTTCAGCGTTACCAACAGCCTGAACTTGCTGTTGTGCTTGTTCCATAGCGATATTTTCAACGACCACGGTAGCACTAATTACTGGCAAACTAACCGATAAGAATATGGCCGTTATGCCCATTAAGAAATTTTGCGACTTCAAAGCAACACCCTAATTAATTATTATTTCCATTATGTTACGCAGTTTAACACCTCTATGATCAATAAATAGCTTAGTACGACAAATTAGCAAAACAACGCGCTGAAATTAAACATCCAGGTATTTTCTACATATTCTTACACCAGCCTACAAAATCACCACATATTTTATGCGTATTTAACATTAAGATTTAGTCATTAGAGTGAACATACAAAGGAGAGTTTATGAAAAAAAGTATCATTATGGTTTTACTGCTTAGTGGCTGTGCATCACAAGGGGTTGACCGGACAAGTCAAAATCAATTAATTAAACGCTATTATGCATCTGTTAACTCAGAACAAAAAGTGACACTTTCCTCAGAAGTAGGAACGGGAATAGCTGCTGGAGCGGGTTTTGGCTTTGTTGATAGCCTTGATGGCAACACCGAAGAAATGATCGGTGGCGCTATTGTGGGCGGTTTAGTTGGAGGGCTATTTACCGCCTTATTTGAGGGAGGTAATACGGCTTATCAGTATAACTTATACGCTGCTGATGAAGGTGAATTTACCGTTATTCAAAAGAAAAAACTCGATAAAAACACAAAATGTGTTCTTGTTAACTCAGCTAATAAAATTACACTTACGCCGATAGATAATAGTTATTGTATTCGTTGATTAAGCTCAAAGTGAGTATCAAACCTTTAAGCTGCTAAGCTATGTAGCTCGCTATTTATAAATTACTTTTAAATAAAAACCTCAGTGTTTGAAGTGACCCCATAAAGTTGGACTCATTTCTAAGCGGCTGCCAAGGCCTGATTTCGATACTGTATCGGACTCAGGCCTTTTAGTTTCAGTTTAATACGCTCATTGTTGTAATAGTGGATATATTCTTTAATGTTTTCAATAAGATCATTCACGTCTTTAAACGTTTCGTTGTGGTACATCTCACTCTTCAATATGCCGAAGAAGTTCTCAGCAACCGCATTATCTAAACAATTTCCTTTTCTAGACATACTTTGTTGCAATCCTTTTTCCTTAAGGTGATTTTGATATTGTTTGTTTTGATATTGCCACCCTTGATCTGAGTGTACAACTGGCTTTTCATTTGGCTTCAACCTAGCAGTTGCTGTTTTAAGCATGTCAGTTACCAAAGGGAGTGCAACGGATTTTCTGACTTCGTAACTGATTACCTCTTGGTTGAATAGGTCAATCATAGGTGATAGATATACCTTCTCATTATCCACTTTAAACTCCGTCACATCCGTCACCCATTTTTGATTTGGCTTCTGCGCAGTAAACTCGCGGTTAAGCGTATTTTCTGCGATTTTACCCACTTCACCTTTATAGGATTTATAGCGCTTAGGCCTTACTTTTGACTTGAGTCCTAACTCATTCATCAACCGTTGAACGCGCTTATGATTAACAAGTACTCCCATTGCTCTCAGGGCACTCGTAATTCTGCGATAGCCATATCGCCCTTTATGCGCGTGATAAATATCACGTATTTTTACCAGTAAATCATTGCTTGCACAGGGTTGCTTACAAGTAGTGCGATGATAATAGTAAACACTCTTTGGCAGCCCTGTAGCCTTTAAAAGGTGTCGTAAGCTATGCTTTGCCTTGAACTCTTCGACGACTATCGTTTTGTCTTTGCTTTTTTCTTTCTGGCTTGAGCCAAGGCTTCTAACTTTTTTAGCACATCATTCTCAGCTCGTAAGTATGCTAGTTCTTCTCGTAACTCCTCCTCAGTCATTTGCTCTACTAGTTTTGATGAAGAAGAATTATTTGTCATGAATGGCTTACCTTTTCTCTGTGGTTTAAGACGTGATATACCATCACGAGCATAAAGCTTTTGCCATTGAAAAAGAATGCCTGGGGACGATAAATCGAAGAAAGCACTGGTATAACCGAGTGACCAACTGTTTGCTGTCATCGTTTTTAACACTTCAGCCTTAAATGCTAGAGAATAAGGTTTGTGAACAGACCTGAAGCTTTCAGCGCCATGAATTCGATAAATAGCGGTCCAATATCGGACCTGCCTGTCTGTAACATTAAATCTGTTACTTACCGCCGAAGAGCTTTCAGACAAAGCGAGTTCAGCTATTTTGAGCTTGAAAGCTCGGTGATGTTTGGACATAAAAAGACCCCCAGTAATTGGAATGTCCAACTATTGGGGGTCACTTCAGTTTACTGAGGTTTTTTAATGAATAAATAAACGCGTGGTGTTATTTATTTCGTTGTGCGTCTTTTTGCGCTTTTTTTGCTTCTTTACGTTGTTGTAAAGCAGCTTGAGCTTCGTTACCAATATGACCTTCACCGCGTGCTTGTGCCAATTCTATTTGTTTTTGACGCTCAGCAAAACGAGCGCGTTGCTCGTCGGTCACATCATCAATACAGTGATGACACGACACCCCTTCCATATATTCAGGCTTTTGCTTTTCTTCTTCTGTGATAGGCATCCGACATGCATGACACTGATCATATGAGCCTTTTTGTAAGTCATGATTTACCGCGACACGGTTATCAAATACAAAGCACTCGCCTTCCCACATGGTTTCTTCTTTTGGTACTTCTTCTAGGTATTTTAATATGCCGCCTTCAAGGTGGTATACCTCATCAAAGCCCTGCTCTTTCATATAAGCTGTTGATTTTTCGCAGCGAATACCACCAGTACAAAACATAACTACTTTTTTATGCTTTTCTGGGTCGAGATTTTCTTTGGCCCACTGTGGAAATTCGCGGAACGTCTTCGTGTTTGGATCGACTGCGTTTTGAAATGTACCAATTTCAATTTCGTAATCATTTCGGGTATCAACAAGGATAACCTCTGGATCAGAAATTAGGGTATTCCATTCATTCGGCTTAACATAACTGCCCACTACTTTTAATGGGTCTACGCCTTCAACGCCCATAGTTACGATTTCTTTTTTAAGTTTTACTTTAGTGCGGTAAAACGGGCATTCGTCATCATATGATTCTTTAGTAACAATATTGTCTAAATTAGGCTGGGTGTCTAACCACACCAGTAAGTTATCTATGCCTTCACGTTTTGCGGAGACAGTTCCGTTAATTCCTTCTGCGGCAATTAACAAAGTACCTCGCACGTCATTTTGCTCCATTACATTGAGTAAAGGTTGGCGAAGTGCTTCAAAGTTAGGTAAAGAAACAAATTTATATAATGCACACACAACAAAGTGTTCGCTGGTTACATTATCTTTATGGATAGCAGTCATGGTTTTCCTATTTTGCTTTTTAAACCCGCAAGGGGCGTTTACCGAATCGTAAATCCGGCGCATATGGGGCGCGTATTTTACGCTTTTTTTATTTAAATGCAAAAAAATGGATGATAATGCGCTTTTTACTGTTAGCGCAGTGGCTCAGTGGGCTATAATGCGCGGATAAATTTACAAGACTTGCTCATATTGGAGAAATATACATTGCACTTTACTGATCTTGGGATTGATACTCGCCTAGAAACACAATTAGCGCACCAAGGGATCACCCAGCCTACCGATATTCAAGCTCATGCTGTGCCAACGGCACTCGCTGGACATGACATTTTCGCTCAGTCAAAAACTGGGTCAGGCAAAACTTTAGCGTTTTTATTACCTGCTGTGCAGCGAGTAATGAAACAAAAAGCACTCAGTAAACGTGATCCTCGTGTACTTATTGTTGCTCCAACTCGTGAGCTTGCAACCCAAGTGTTCACCCAACTACGATTACTTATTGCCGGTACCAATATTAAGGCAGTTAAAATTCTCGGTGGTGAAAACTTTAACGACCAAATTAAAGCACTGCGCAACGACCCACATTTTGTGGTTGCTACACCAGGGCGTTTAGCCGATCACTTAAAACAACGCTCTTTACAGTTAAGTGGCTTAGAGCTACTTATATTTGATGAAGCTGACCGTATTTTGGATTTAGGTTTCACAGAGCAGCTTAAGTTAATTAATGAACTGGCAGATCACCGATTACGCCAAACCCTATTGTTTTCAGCGACATTAGATCATGCTCAAGTTGATGCCCTTTCGCGTAATTTATTAAAAAAACCAAAACAAATTATGCTCAGTGCAGCCAATGAGCAACACAGTGATATTAAACAAACATTGTATTTAGCCGATCATCTTGATCATAAAGAAGCGCTACTTGAGCATTTCCTTAATCAAGATAATGTAGGGCAATGTATTATATTTACCGCAACACGTGCTGATACCAGTCGCTTAAGCGAGGCATTAAATAGTAAAGGCTTTAAGTCTGTCGCACTAGCCGGGGATTTAACTCAAAGTAAGCGCCTTGATATCATGGATGCGTTTAGTCGTGAGAACTTTAAAATATTAATTACTACTGATGTTGCATCTCGCGGTTTAGATTTACTCAGTGTTACCCATGTTATTAATTTTGATCTACCAAAACATGCTGAAGAATACGTTCACCGTATTGGTCGCACAGGCCGTGCTGGTTTTAAAGGCAACGCGCTATCATTTGTTGGTCCTAAAGATTGGGCAAGCTATTTAGCAATAAAGTCATTTTTAAATGACGAATTGTCGTTTGCGACGGTTGATGGTTTAAAAGCGAAATTTAAGGGCATCAAAGAGAAAAAAGTAACGCCAGTTAAATCAATTAAAAAGATAGTAGCTGATAAAAAACCACAGCAAAAACGCAAAGCGAAACCGAAAAAAACAGTAGCCCCAGTTAAAGCACCACTTAACATCGATGGTGATACCCCTATGCGTCGTAAAAAAAAGCCTGAGCAGGAATAATTATGAGTTACCTTGGAACTACCCAAACCTTATTTGTAAAAGAAGTCAGTAATGAAGGTGCCTATTTAGATGGCCATGACTTAGGTGAAGTATTTTTACCTAAACACGAGATTAAACATGAACTTGAAGCTGGCGATAGCATCAGCGTTTTTACATTTTTAGATAACGCAAACCTGCCAACAGCAACAACTAAAAAACCACACGCACAAGTCGGTGAATATGCCCTACTGCGCGTTAAAGAAATAAACAGCATTGGTGCTTTTTTAGATTGGGGTTTAGAAAAAGACGTGCTTGCACCGTTTAATGAACAAAAACCGCGTATGCAAGAAGGTTACTCGTATTTAGTCCGTTTATACCTAGATAATGCCAGTCAGCGAATTTGTGCTTCAACCAACTTTAATCGCTTTTTATCAAAAGACGAGCCGCAATATAGCCACTTGCAAGAAGTCGATTTAATTGTGGCAGGTAAAACCGATATCGGCTACAAAGTACTTATTGAAGAGTCTCATTTTGGTGTTGTATTTTACAACATGGTATTTAAAAATCTATTTGTTGGTCAAAAGCTCAAAGGGTTTATTCAAAAAGTGCGTGAAGACGGAAAAATTGACGTTATACTTGAAAAGCCAGGTATGGGTAAAGTCAGTGAACTTGGCGAAAAAATTATGGAAAAACTAAAAGATGAAGGTGGCATCTTAGCCATAGGCGATAAATCTGAACCTGAATTAATTAAAAAAGTTTTCTCGACCAGTAAAGCAAACTACAAAAAAGCCATTGGTGGGTTATTTAAACAAGGCTTAATTGATATTGAAGCTAAGTCTATTCGTTTAAAATAATTCTATAAAAAAGCCACCTAGGTATAAACTTAGGTGGCTTTTTCGTATTTAAAATTTATAACTTAATGTTTTTGTAAGGTAAGGTACAACGTGAATATTGATTTGAATATTCAATTAATTCTTTTTTAGATGTCATATTTAATGGCGCTAATCTAAATACTTTTTTTGTACACTCATTCTGCATTTCATCGTGTACATCAACACATTCTCTACTACTTATATCAAGTCCTGCTAAAACAGCTTCATTTGTATAACATAAATGCTGAGCATAGTTTTGGGCGATTTTTTTAAACTTAAATAAATCAACGGGGTAATCAGATACCAAATCGGTAACATTCGAAACATCATCATACATTTTGGTTGAAAATACATATTTATTAACAGCAAAGCCACTAATGATAATTACCACTACAAACATTATTAAACGCAAAGTTAGTTCCTCACTGCATAGCCGTAACTAAATGTAGCACAAACAAAAAGAGTTGTAATAAACTCCTTATAATTATGCATACTTTAAATTTAAGCTATTGATTTATTAACATCATTTAATACTTCTACAGGGTTTTGTGCCTGAGTAATCGGACGCCCTATTACTAAATAGTCACTGCCAGCTTCAATCGCGTCTTTAGGGGTCATAATACGTTTTTGATCGCCCGCATCACTGCCAGCAGGACGAATACCTGGGGTTACGAGTTTAAATTCTTTGCCTAAAGCCGCCTTTAAACTTTGTGCTTCTTGTGCAGAACAAACCACACCATCAAGCCCTGCTTGCTTTGTTAGTTTTGCTAAATGCATAACTTGCTCTTGTGGTGATTTAGTTATACCTAAACGCCCAAGCTCAGTTTCATCCATGCTGGTTAAAACGGTCACGGCAATCAATAAAGGAGCTTTATCACCAAATTGTTCGAGTGCCTGCTTTGCTTTATGCATCATTTCAAAACCACCACTTGCATGAACATTAACCATCCACACGCCCATTTTAGCTGCAGCGGTTACTGCTTTAGCAACAGTATTTGGGATATCATGAAATTTCAAATCTAAAAATACATCGAAACCTAAATCAACCAGCTCTTTAACAAATTCAGGGCCAAAATATGTGAACATTTCTTTACCCACTTTTAATCGACAGGTATCCGGTGATAACTGTTTCACAAATGCTAAAGCAGTTTGCTGATCATCATAATCAAGAGCGATAAGAATTTTTTTTGATTGTTCGAAAGACATAACTATCCTACTAGTGAGCGAAAAGTATAAAGATTAAAATCCGTCTAAGCCTCTGCTAGGCACAATGGTTTCCCAATGTTTACACGAAGGGCAATTCCAATAAATGGTGTAACTTGTAAAGCCACAATGCTGGCATTGAAAGTCAGGCTTGGTAGCAATATATGAGGTAACAAGTTTATCTATTTGATTAAGCACATCTTTGGTATTTTTATTTTCGGCGCTCATTAACTGCAGTAAAAAACTAAAGCCACGGATGGTAGGTTGACGTTTTAAACTGTCGGTTAAAAATTCAAAGGCTTGTTCAGTGTGACCTTGCTCAAGCAACGCTTGGCAATGCTGTATTTTTATCATTACCCCACCCTTATCTAATAAGTCGTTCACGAGTTCATGAAACTGATGGGTTAGTTTAAGTTGCTTATAACTATGCGCTAACTTATCAATAAATAATGGCGCAAAAAAGGTAAATTGACAGATAAGTTCTCGCCAATAATAAATTGCTTTTACGTAATCTTCTTTTGTATAGGCAGACAAACCAAGCTCATATAGAGGCCTGATTGTTTTAAAGTTTAAGCTAATAGCTTTGCGCATAAGTTGAGGATTATTACTGGTAATAGCATATTCACAATAAAAGTTTGCGATGGCTTTGAAGTGTTGTTCTTTTGAAAAAAGCTCAGTATGCGCTTCAAACATACTAATGCCTTTTTCCCATTCACGGGTCTGTGAATATAAGGAAATAATTGGCTCAAGAGCATCTTCATGGTTATTTTTTACCAGCCATATTAAATGTTCTTCTGCGCTATCGAGTAAACCTGCCATAATATAGTCTTCTGCTAATTCTAACCGACTATTGGCAGCTTGTTTTTCGTTAAGGCTTGGGTGTTTTAATAGCAATTCATGAATTTTTATTGCGCGGTCAAGCTCGCCACGGCGGCGAAACATAGTGGCTAATGTAGAATAGTGTTCTACAGAGTCAGCAGCTACTTCGAGCAAATTAATTAAATGCTCAAGCCCCTGATCTTCTTCTCTGTCCAGTAAGAACTTTAACCCTTTACTGTATTCAGAAGTGATTTCTCTATTAAATTGATGAGCCTGATTTTTCGCACTGTTTTTTCCCATGATCCAGCCATAACCGGCGGCGACAGGAAGCAGTAAAAACAACAGCTCAATCATAATTAGGTATCTTTGTTGGCAATACGCTTTTTATTATCTTTTTCAGGCGTTAATTGCTTTTTTAAACGGTAATTTTGCCACTTTAATTGCGTAAACAATTTAAAGCTCACAAAGCAACCCACTACAACACCTAACAAAAAGCAGATACTTATTATAACGGCTAAAGGTAATGTATTACTGGCTATTATGTAGTTAATTTGTGTTAATTGTGGATTTTGCGAACCCAATACAAATGCACCAATTAAAAAAAGTGCTGCCAGAATAATTTTTAATACCTTGAACAAGTAACTACTCCAATAAATTTACTAAGCAATGCTCTCGTTTACACGGTCACGTAGTTCTTTGCCTGGCTTAAAATGAGGTACATGCTTACCATCTAACTCTACAGTTTCACCTGTTTTAGGATTACGACCTGTACGAGGTGCACGGTAATGCAAAGAGAAACTTCCAAAACCTCGGATCTCAATACGATCTGAAGAAGATAATGAGCCGGCCATTTGTTCAAGAATTTCTTTAACAGCGTTCTCAACATCTTTCACAGGAATATGTGCGTGTTGTTCAGCAAGTGTTTCTATCAGTTCTGACTTAGTCATAGCGTTTCCTTAAAAGAAATAGTGGAAGGGCATAAACTGCCCTTCCAATTAAAAGACTATAATTAATTAGTCTTTTTGTGCATTTGCGAAAGCAGCTGCCATTGCGTTTTCGAACACTGGCTCTTCTTTCTTAAGCTTCTCTAGTACTTCTTTCTCTTCTGCTTCGAAAAGAGCTTTAACAGATAAGCTTAAAGTGCGGTTCTTACGATCAACACCAACGTATTTAACTTCGATTTCGTCGCCTACAGAAACAACAGTAGTTGCATCTTCAACGCGCTCTTGAGCGATATCAGCTACACGGATGTAACCTTCAACGCCTTCGATAAGTTCAACAGTTGCGCCTTTCGCATCAACTTCAGTCACTTTACCTTTAACAATAGCACCTTTTTTGTTCGCATCAAGGTAGTTATTGAATGGGTCAGCTTCGATTTGCTTAACACCTAGAGAGATACGTTCACGCTCTGGGTCAACTTGCAATACGATAGCAGTGATTTCGTCGCCTTTCTTGAATTCACGTACAGCTTCTTCGCCAGGTGTATTCCAAGAAATGTCTGAAAGGTGTACAAGACCATCAATACCACCGTCAAGACCGATAAAGATACCGAAGTCAGTGATTGATTTGATCTTACCAGTAACTTGATCGCCTTTGTTTTGTAGACGAGCAAATTCCTGCCAAGGATTAGCAATACATTGCTTAAGACCAAGAGAAATACGACGACGTTCTTCGTCGATTTCAAGAACCATAACTTCAACAGTGTCACCAAGTGAAACAACTTTTGAAGGGTGGATGTTCTTGTTAGTCCAATCCATTTCAGAAACGTGTACTAGACCTTCAACGCCTTCTTCGATTTCTACGAAGCAACCGTAATCAGTAAGGTTAGTTACACGACCAGAAAGTTTAGAACCTTCTGGGTAACGACCAGCGATAGCTGCCCATGGATCTTCGCCAAGCTGTTTAAGACCTAGAGATACACGAGTTTTATCTTTGTCGAATTTAAGAACTTTAACTGCGATTTCGTCGCCAACATTAACGATTTCTGAAGGGTGCTTAACACGCTTCCACGCCATGTCAGTAATGTGTAGTAGACCATCAACACCACCAAGGTCAACGAATGCACCGTAGTCAGTAAGGTTCTTAACGATACCTTTAACTTCTTGACCTTCAACAAGGTTAGCAAGAAGCTCTTCACGTTCTTGTGAGTTTTCTGATTCGATAACTGCACGACGTGAAACAACAACGTTGTTACGTTTTTGATCAAGCTTGATTACTTTAAATTCAAGCTCTTTGCCTTCAAGGTGAGTTGTGTCACGTACTGGACGAACATCAACAAGTGAACCAGGTAGGAAAGCACGGATTGAATCAACTTCAACAGTGAAACCGCCTTTAACTTTACCGTTGATAACACCAGTAACAGTCTCTTGCTCTTCACATGCTTTCTCAAGACGGATCCACGCTTCGTGACGCTTCGCTTTCTCACGAGAAAGGATAGTTTCACCGAAACCGTCTTCGATTGCATCTAGTGCAACATCTACTTCGTCGCCAACAGCAACTTCTAGTTCACCAGCAGCATTTTTGAACTGCTCTGCAGGGATAGCACTTTCTGATTTAAGACCAGCATCTACAAGTACAATGTTGTTCTCGATTGAGATTACTGTACCTTTAACGATAGAGCCTTGCTCTGCTTCAAAACCCTTTAAGCTTTCTTCAAATAACTGCGCAAAATTTTCTGACATACGAATATACGTCTCATATATTAATACCAATAAGCAACCATGCTGCATGGGGTTGTTAAAATAGCACTGGCGTCCTGCTGGTGCATAAAATGTGTTTAGCTTCGTTTAGGAAGCTTACCTTCAGAGATGCTTGAATCTAATAAAGTTATAACTTTATCAAAGACTTGCTGTGCGTTGAGTTCGCTAGTATCAAGCTCAATCGCATCCTCTGCAGGTACAAGCGGCGCAACGGCGCGATTCATATCGCGATCATCACGTGCTTGAATGTCTTGTAATAGACCACTTAGTGTAACATCAAGCCCGCGCTCATTCAACTCAACAAAACGTCTGCGAGCACGTTCTTCTGCACTTGCGGTTAGAAATATCTTTAATGGCGCATCAGGAAACACAACAGTGCCCATATCGCGACCATCAGCAATTAAGCCATTTTCAGTTCTAAACGCACGCTGGCGACGAAGTAACGCTTCACGAACTCGTGGCAATGCCGCAACTTTGGACGCTGCAGCTCCCACTTCTTCATTTCGAATAGTGGTTGTTACATCTTCGCCTTCTAAAATAATCTTTCCTGCATTAGCATCACTGTCTATCAGAAACTGCACATCAAGATTTGCAGCTAGTGGAACCAGTGCTTCTTCGTTATCTAACGCAATTTGGTGATGAAGTGCTGCAAGTGAAAGTACGCGATAAATTGCACCGCTATCTAACACATCCCAGCCTAATTTTTCAGCCAATAAGCGACAAACAGTTCCTTTACCAGAACCACTTGGGCCATCTACGGTGATTACGGGCATTAATAACGCCGGCATTTAAAACCTCCTTCAATGCACACCAAAATAAACCGCCACATTATACGTCAATTATTAAAGATTATCCGCTTTTAGTATGTAACTTTTTATAAATACTTATAAATAGCCTATTTACTGACAGATGCTAACACGTTGAAAAATGTTGGGAATGTCTTATAAGTACAGGCCGGATCGTTAATCGTGATTGGCTTACCCCCTACCGCCACCATTGCAAAGCACATGGCAATACGGTGGTCATCATAGGTATCTACAGCCACATTATTAAATTGTTTTGGCGGTGTGATCTCAATAAAGTCATGCCCTTCAACTACTTCAGCCCCTACTTTTTTAAGCTCAGTAGCCATAGCGTGTAAACGGTCAGTTTCTTTTACTCGCCAGTTATAAATGTTGCGAATTGCCGTTGGCCCTTTTGCAAACAAGGCAACTGTAGCCAGGGTCATTGCAGCATCAGGTATTGCATTCGCATCAATATCAATACCGTTAAGCTCACCTTTACGAACAACTAAACGTTCGTCATACCAATCAATTTTTGCACCTACTTGCTCCATCACTTTAGCAAAACCAATATCACCTTGAACTGATTTAGCACCGACGCCTTTAATTTCTATTTCGCCGCCGGCAATTGCTGCAGCAGCAATAAAGTAAGAAGCAGATGAAGCATCCCCTTCGACCATAATTCGCTCAACGGCTTGATACTGCTGTGCACCTTTTACAAAAAAAGTACTGTAATTATCATGCTCAACGGTGACACCAAAACGCGCCATTACATCAAGAGTAATATCAATGTAAGGCTTAGACACTAACGTGCCTTTAATTTTAATTTGAGTATCACCTTTAAATAACGGTGCAGCCATAAGCAACGCAGTTAAAAATTGGCTTGAAATACTACCGTCAATTTCGACTTCACCACCTGCTATTTGCCCACCAACAATTTTAAGCGGCGGATAATCTTTATTTTTTAAATAACTAACATTACCACCTAAGGCTTGCAGTGCATCAACTAAGTGGCCAATTGGTCGCTCTTCCATACGTGGCTCACCAATTAACTCATACTCCCCAGCAATCGCTGCAAGCACGGCCGTTAAAGGACGGTATGCTGTACCTGCATTACCTAAAAACAGTGCTTCAGTTGGCGTTTTAAATACGCCACCTACACCTTCTACGGTCGCGATGGTTCGCTCATCATTAAGTGTCACATTCACACCGAGCTGCGCTAAGGCGCCCAACATATGACGAATATCATCACTGTCTAATAAGTTTTCTACAACCGTAGTGCCGTTTGATAGTGCAGCCAATAATAGAATGCGATTTGACAAGCTTTTCGAACCCGGCAGAGTAACACTGCCATTAACCTGTGAAATAGGCGCTAAAGAAAGTTGCTCCATTAGCTGTTCTCCTTTGCGAAAGCCGCCATAAAATCAACTAATGCTTTAACTCCTTCCAGTGGCATTGCGTTATAAATACTCGCGCGCATACCGCCAACAATACGGTGCCCTTCAAGCGCTAATAAGCCCGCTTCTGTTGACTCTTTAACAAACTTATCATTTAGGCTTTCATCAACTAACCAAAAAGGCACATTCATACGTGAACGACAATGTTTTGCTACCTTGTTGGTGTAAAAATCAGACTCATCGATAAAGTCATAAAGCAGCTGCGCTTTGGCAGTATTATGTGTTTCCATGGCTTTAACACCGCCATTTTGCTCAAGCCATTCAAATACTTCAGCTGCTAAATACCATGCAAATGTAGGTGGAGTGTTAAACATACTGCCTTGTTTTGCTTCAAGTGCGTAATCTAAAATACCTGGCTTAGCTAGCCCTTCACGCTCAAGTAGCGTTTTACGAACAATTACGATAGCAATACCCGATGGGCCGATATTCTTTTGAGCACCTGCGTAGATTAAATCAAATTGATTAACGTCAATTTCGCGCGATAGAATAGTCGACGACATATCGGCGACAATCGGTGCTGTTGGGTGACTGGGTACATCAAAAATCTCTAGACCATCTACAGTTTCATTTGGGCAATAATGAATATATGCAGCATCGGCTGGTAAAACCCAATCGGCTACCTGCTTGATAGAAAATAAGCCATTATCGTCATTACGTACGTCAATAGTGTGAGTTTGAGTAAACTTATCAGCTTCGCTAGTTGCACTTTTTGACCACACGCCGTTTTCACAATACACCGCTTTTTTTCCATCAACGTGGAGGTTTAAAGGTACGGCACTAAATTGTCCTCGACCGCCGCCGTGCATAAACAGCACTTCAAACTCATCACTAATATTCATTAAACGACGCAGACTAGCTTCACACTTAGCCGTTAATGCTAAAAATTCTTTACTGCGATGGCTCATTTCCATTACTGAAACACCAAGCCCTTGCCAGTCTAAAAACTCTTTTTGTGCTTTTTGCATGACAGCCGGTGGTAGCATTGCAGGACCCGCACAAAAATTATAAATACTCATTACCTTTTCCTCATTCCAGTAATCTACTGTTTAACTTGAATTAAACTAATTCAAGTGTCTTTAGTTTTTTTCAACCACATAAAAAAAGCGGCCAAGGCCGCTTTTTTCAATCTCAATTATTCTGAAGGAGGATTGTCATCCGCTACTTCATCTATAACCGTATCTACTGTTTCAACGTCTTCGATATCAATCAAGTCACTTTCAGTCACTTCAATCTCTTCTATACGTTGTAAACCAACTACTTGCTCTTCGTCAATAGTTCTGATCAAAATAACACCTTGGGTGTTACGTCCAACCGTAGAAACTTCATTAACGCGAGTTCGTACTAAGGTACCACGATTCGAAATAATCATTATTTCGTCGTTGTCATCAACTTGAACAGCACCAACAACGGCACCATTACGCTCACTCACCTTAATTGATACAACACCTTGTGTTGCACGACTCTTAGATGGGTAGTCTTCAAGTTGAGTACGCTTGCCGTAACCATTTTCTGTTACTGTTAATATTGCACCATCATTCTTAGGTACAATCAGTGATACAACACGTTGTTCGTCTGGCATCTTAATACCACGAACACCTGTTGCAGTACGACCCATAGGGCGTACACCTTTGAAGCGAATCTCAGGCTTACCTTCTTCATCAAGAACAGGGTTACCATTTTCATCAACTACCGTGGTTTCTTCAGCTTCTTTAAAGCGTACAACTTTACCCCCATCAGTGAACAACATAATTTCGTTGCTACCATCGGTAATATCAACACCAATTAAGCTATCACCTTCGTTTAAGTTAACGGCAATAATACCGCTAGCACGTTGACGGCTGTATGCAGTCAATGGTGTTTTCTTAACCGTACCAAATGCTGTCGCCATAAAGATGTATTTATCATCTTCATAATCGCGTACCGGCAAAATAGCAGTAATACGTTCATCTGCTTCAAGCGGTAATAAGTTAACAATTGGCTTACCGCGCGCTGCGCGACTTGCAAGTGGTAACTGATACACTTTAAGCCAATATAATCGACCCGCAGTAGAGAAACATAAAATAGTATCGTGCGTATTGGCAACAAGTAGACGTTCAATGAAATCTTCATCTTTCATCTTGGTTGCTGACTTGCCTTTACCACCACGACGCTGCGCTTCGTAATCACTTAACGCTTGATACTTAACGTACCCTTCGTGTGATAAGGTCACAACCACGTTCTCTTCGTTAATTAAGTCTTCAAGGCTAATATCGTGTGCAGCTGCATTAATTTCAGTGCGGCGCTCATCACCATATTGTTCTTTAATTTCAACTAACTCATCACGAATAACTTCCATTAAACGTTCCGGACTTGCCAAAATGAATAATAGTTCAGCAATTAGGTCTAGTAACGATTGGTATTCAGTAAGAATTTTTTCGTGTTCAAGACCTGTTAGTTTGTGCAAACGTAAGTCTAGTATTGCTTGAGCTTGTTGCTCAGAAATATAGTACTGACCATCACGAATACCAAGATCGCTTGCTAGCCAATCTGGGCGGGCAACATTGTCTTCACCTGCTTTATCAAGCATGGCTTTAACATTACCTAATTCCCAAGGACGCGCTGTTAGTGCAACTTTTGCTTCAGCAGGTGTTGGTGACTTACGAATAAGTTCGATAATTGGGTCAATGTTTGCCAGTGCAATCGCTAAACCTTCTAGCGTGTGCGCACGGTCGCGGGCTTTGCGTAAATCAAATACCGTACGACGGGTAACAACTTCACGACGGTGAATAATAAATTCTTCAAGCATTTCTTTTAAGTTGAAACACTTAGGTTGGTTATTAATTAACGCAACCATATTCATACCAAACACAGTTTGTAACTGAGTTTGTGAATAAAGGTTGTTCAAAATAACTTCACCTACGTCACCACGTTTGATCTCGATAACGATACGCATACCGTCTTTATCTGATTCATCACGTAATGCGCTGATCCCTTCAATTTTTTTATCTTTAACTAGCTCAGCAATTTTTTCAATCAAACGGGCTTTGTTAACTTGGTAAGGAATTTCATGAACAATAATCGTTTCGCGGCCAGTTTTCTCATCGGTTTCGATGTCAGCACGCGCACGCATGTACACTTTACCACGACCGGTTTGATAGGCTTGTTCAATGCCTTTTTTACCATTAATAATGGCCGCAGTTGGGAAATCAGGCCCTGGGATGTAATCCATTAACTCAGTAATAGTTAATTCAGGGTTTTGAATAAGCGCTAAACAGCCATTCACTACTTCTGTTAAGTTGTGTGGCGGGATATTTGTCGCCATACCAACAGCAATACCTGACGAACCATTAACTAACAGATTAGGTATTTTAGTCGGTAACACATCAGGAATTTGTTCTGTGCCGTCGTAGTTAGGCACAAAATCAACCGTTTCTTTTTCAAGATCGGCTAATAATTCGTGCGACATTTTTGCCATACGTACTTCTGTATAACGCATTGCCGCTGCTGAATCACCATCAACCGAACCAAAGTTACCCTGACCATCAACTAGCATATAACGTAGTGAGAATGGCTGAGCCATACGTACGATGGTGTCATAAACTGCACTGTCGCCGTGTGGGTGGTATTTACCAATTACATCACCGACCACACGGGCCGATTTTTTGTAAGGCTTGTTCCAGTCATTACTAAGCTCGTTCATTGCAAACAAGACGCGGCGGTGAACAGGTTTTAAACCGTCACGTACGTCTGGTAATGCACGTCCTACAATTACACTCATGGCGTAATCTAAGTAGGAGTTTTTTAACTCGTCTTCAATATTGACTGGCAGAATTTCATTGGCGAGATCAGTCATTTGATATCACATTCCTTCAGTATCAGCTCTTAACAACCCAGTATTAGGTATTAAGAGTGTTTGTTATTATTTCTAAGCAACCATGCTATCACAATTAATTTTAATTTACAGGCGCAAAACTTTGCGATTTATCAATTTAGCCCTATATAATGGCCTCAGATTGACGAGGAAGTATTTTATGACCGAACATCAAAATGTAGATAACGCAGAAATAGCAAAGTTTGAAGCCATCGCAGAGCGTTGGTGGGATTTAGAAGGCGAATTTAAGCCGCTTCACGAAATTAATCCATTACGATTAGATTTCATCGCAGACAAAACTAAAGGATTATTTGACAAAGAAACCCTCGATGTAGGATGTGGCGGCGGTATTTTAAGTCACAGCATGGCGCGAATGGGTGCAAAGGTAACAGGTATCGATATGGGGCAAGAGCCTTTAACTGTCGCTAAGTTACACAGTTTAGAAACAAGTGTACCCGTTGAATATATAAAAGTACCTGCTGAACAATTTGCTGATGAGCACCCTGAGCGCTTTGATGTGATTACTTGCATGGAAATGTTAGAGCACGTTCCCGACCCTGCTTCTATTATTCATGCGGTCGCTAAATTAGCAAAACCTGGGGCGGATGTATTCTTCTCTACCCTTAATAAAACCCCTAAAGCTTATTTATACGCTATTGTCGGTGCAGAAAAACTGTTAAAAATGGTGCCTGAAGGTACCCATGACCATAAAAAGTTTATTAAACCTGCGCAATTAATCGCATGGGCAGAACAAGCAGGCTTGAAGGTACGTGCCAGTGCAGGATTAAGTTACAACCCACTTTCAAAGCAATATACGGTTAATGATGACGTCAGCGTAAATTATATGCTGCACTTTGAGAAGTTAGCGTAATGGCAAGCTTGCAAACACCTACTAGCCCAATTGAATATCAAGCATTGCTGTTTGACTTAGATGGCACTTTACTCGATACCGCTGATGATTTAGGCGCCGCGCTAAATAGTGTGCTGCATAATCATCAACAGCCCTTAGTGGGCAGTGATATATATCGACCCGCAGCTTCAAATGGCGCAGCAGCATTACTTGCTGCTGGTTTTAAAGAAGCTTGGACGCAACAACCGCAAGAGCAACTTTTAGCAGAGCTAGTTGCACACTACGCTGCCAATATTGCCACCCATACCCAATGCTTTGTAGGTATAGAACAGTTACTCATTGCCCTTGATAATAAAGGGATCCCGTGGGGCATTATGACAAATAAGCCTGGCTTTTTAACCGATCCTTTAGTCGAGGCGATTCCTGCATTAAAAAATGCTCAAATTGTGATAAGTGGTGATACCTTAGCTGAATCTAAGCCCTCACCCCTTCCTTTATTACATTGTGCTGAGCAAATGAGTGTTGATCCTTCGCGCTGCCTATATATAGGTGATGCACAGCGAGATATACAAGCAGGTAAAGCTGCGAATATGCACACCGCTACCGCACTGTGGGGATATGTACCGAGTATAGACGAAGCATTGGCTTGGAATGCAGATTTTAATTGGCATAGCCCTATAGATGCATTCAACCACATATAGTGCCATGTTAATTAATAAACACTACATATTGTGATTGTGTTAGTTTTTACGCAAAGCTTGATGATAAAAAAAGCAGACGAAATTTATTTTTAAAAAGCGTAAATTTAATCTTTCCTTAGTTGATTTTTACAAATTTCAACTTAACCGAATGATCAAAGGTTAATGCCTACTAACACAATTACGTTATCCCAACGTTATCCACAATGAGAGCGGTTTCTGTCCCTTGCAAAAGATCACAGACCACACTATCTTGTGATCTCTAATTTGAACAACACCAGATATTGTGGCTAAATGTTATTCGATTAAATTTACCTATGCGGTGGAAATAACAATAAAAGAATAGGCACTGGGCGTTTTAAGTGCACTCATTGGTCAAAAATATTTAATTCCCAAGGAATACAGGCAAAACTATGAACCAACAGTTATCTGTAAGCAAACGTGACGGCCGTAAAGAGCCGCTTGATCTAGACAAGATCCATCGCGTTATTGAATGGGCCGCCGAAGGTTTAAACAACGTTTCGGTTTCACAAGTTGAACTTAAATCGCATATTCAATTTTATGACGGTATTCGTACTAAAGATATTCATGAGACGATTATCAAAGCCGCTGCGGATCAGATCTCAAAAGAATCACCTGATTATCAGTATCTTGCTGCTCGTTTAGCTGTATTCCATTTACGTAAAAAAGCGTATGGCCAATTTGAGCCACCGCGCCTTTTTGACCACGTTACTGACATGGTTGAACAAAAACGCTACGATGCACATTTGCTTGTTGATTACACAGAGCAAGAACTTGATGAATTAGATGCTTACTTAGATCATTCACGCGATCTTAACTTTAGCTACGCAGCAGTAAAACAGCTTGAAGGTAAATACCTAGTTCAAAACCGTGTAACCGGTGAAATTTACGAAAGTGCACAGTTTTTATATATATTAGTTGCGGCAAGCTTATTCTCAGATTACCCACGTGAAACGCGTATTGATTACATCAAACGTTTTTACGATGCGGTCTCATTATTTAAAATTTCTTTACCTACACCAATTATGTCGGGTGTACGTACACCAACGCGCCAATTTAGCTCATGTGTACTGATTGAGTGTGGCGACAGCTTAGATTCAATTAACGCGACATCATCAGCGATTGTTAAATACGTTTCTCAACGTGCCGGTATTGGTATTAATGCCGGACGTATTCGTGCATTAGGTAGCCCTATTCGTAACGGCGAAGCGTACCACACAGGTTGTATTCCTTTTTATAAGCATTTTCAAACAGCCGTTAAAAGTTGTTCGCAAGGCGGTGTACGTGGCGGAGCCGCTACTTTATTCTACCCGCTTTGGCATTTAGAAGTAGAAAACCTACTGGTACTTAAAAACAACCGTGGTGTTGACGATAACCGCGTACGTCACCTAGACTACGGCGTACAGTTTAATAAATTAATGTATTCGCGTTTAATTAAAGACGATTACATTACCTTATTTAGCCCTTCAGACGTGCCGGGCCTTTACGACGCATTCTTTGAAGATCAAGACGAATTTGATGCACTTTACGTAAAGTATGAACAAGACGAGTCAATTCGTAAAAAACGTATTAAAGCCATTGAACTGTTTTCTATGTTTGCTCAAGAACGTGCCAGCACCGGTCGTATTTACTTACAAAATGTTGACCACTGTAATACACATAGCCCATTTATTTCGAAAGTGGCGCCTATTCGTCAATCTAACTTATGTTTAGAAATTGCATTACCGACTAAGCCACTGAACAATGTAAATGATGAAGAAGGTGAAATTGCCTTATGTACCTTGTCTGCATTTAACTTAGGCGCGATTGAGTCACTGGATGAATTAGAAGAGTTAGCTGAGCTTGCAGTACGTGCACTAGATAACTTACTTGATTTCCAAGACTACCCAGTACCGGCGGCAAAAAATGCCACTATGGGACGTCGTACCCTAGGGATAGGTGTGATTAACTACGCTTACTACTTAGCTAAAAACGGTAAGCGTTACTCAGATGGCAGCGCAAATGCACTCACGCATAAAACATTTGAAGCGATTCAGTACTACTTAATGAAAGCATCTAATGAGCTGGCAAAAGAGCGTGGAGCATGTCCTAAATTTAACGAAACTACGTACTCACAAGGTATTATGCCAACAGATACGTATAAGCGTGATTTAGATAAAATTTGTGATGAACCACTGCACCTTGATTGGGATACGTTACGTGCCAACATTAAAGAGCACGGTATGCGTAACTCAACGCTGAGCGCATTAATGCCATCAGAAACATCATCGCAAATCTCAAATGCAACCAATGGTATTGAGCCACCACGTGGCCATATTAGTGTTAAAGCAAGTAAAGACGGTATTTTAAAGCAAGTTGTTCCTGAGTACGAACGCCTTAAAGATAACTATGAGTTACTGTGGGATATTCCATCAAACGATGGTTACTTACAATTAGTAGGCATAATGCAGAAATTTATCGACCAAACAATTTCAGCAAATACTAATTATGATCCAAACAGATACGAAGGCGGTAGAGTACCTATGAAAGTCTTACTAAAAGACTTACTCGGTGCCTACAAGTTAGGTGTTAAAACACTGTATTACCATAATACCCGCGATGGCGCATCAGATGCTCAAGAAGACACTCCAGAAGTGGAAGATGATGATTGTGCAGGCGGCGCGTGTAAAATTTAATAGTTAAACTTAAAGCGGGCGCCCTGCCCGCTTTGTCCTGATAGTTTTAGTGATAGTTTTTTGAGTGATAAACATGTCTTATACTACTTTTAGCAGAAACCATAATAACCAAATGCAAGAGCCAATGTTTTTTGGTCAAACCGTTAACGTGTCACGTTACGATCAACAAAAATACCCTATTTTTGAAAAACTAATTGAAAAACAATTGTCTTTCTTTTGGCGACCTGAAGAAGTTGATGTAAGTAAAGACCGTTTAGACTTTCAAGCGCTTCCCGATCACGAGAAGCACATATTTTTAAGCAACTTAAAATATCAAACGCTGCTTGATAGTGTTCAAGGTCGTTCGCCTAACGTAGCGCTATTACCGATTGTGTCTATTCCTGAGCTAGAAACATGGATTGAGACATGGGCGTTTAGTGAAACTATTCATAGTCGTTCGTACACCCATATTATTCGTAACGTAACCCAAGCACCTGAACTCATTTTTGATGACATTGTTAGCAATGACAAAATAAGTGAGCGTGCCGATGCGGTAACTACTTATTATGATGACCTAATCAATTCTGTATCGCTTTACAACCTATACGGTGAAGGCAAACACGAAATTAATGGCCAAACCGTGGTAGTTAATTTATTTGAGCTGAAAAAGAAATTGTACCTGGCAATGATGTCAGTGAACATTTTAGAAGCCATTCGCTTTTATGTGAGCTTTGCTTGCTCATTTGCGTTTGCCGAGCGTGAATTGATGGAAGGTAATGCTAAAATTATAAAGCTTATTGCCCGTGATGAAGCACTCCACCTTTCAGGTACTCAGCATATTTTAAATATCATGCAAGATGGTAAAGATGACCCTGAAATGGCGATTGTTGCCGCACAGTGCCGTGAAGAAGCAATTAAAATGTTTGTTGAAGCCGCAGAGCAAGAAAAAGAATGGGCCGAGTACCTATTTAAAGATGGCTCGATGATTGGTTTGAATAAACACATTCTATGTCAATATGTTGAGTACATTACCAATGCGCGTATGACCGCGATTGGTCTGCCTGCACAGTTTGAAAATAACAGTAACCCTATTCCATGGATCAACTCATGGTTAGTGTCAGATAACGTGCAAGTTGCTCCTCAAGAGGCCGAAATAAGCTCATACTTAGTTGGTCAGATTGACTCACAAGTAGATGCCGATGAATTTGGTGACTTTGATTTATAATGACTGATAGAACCACTGCAAGTATCACACTTGCAGATAACAGCCAGCGCATTGATTTTGCCGCTGGCTGCCCTTCTCTTTTACATTGCCTTGAATCAAATAAGATTGATGCCGCTTACCAATGCCGTGAGGGATATTGCGGTGCCTGTCGAGCAACACTTGTCTCTGGTCAAGTTAATTATAATGAAGAGCCGTTAGCGTTTGTTCGCGATGGTGAAATACTCTTGTGTTGCTGCAAACCAAATGGTGATATCAGTATTAATTTAAAGTAAGTAACTCACATTAAGCGTATTTAATAGCACGAGAATAATATATAACAGCTAGGTTTGTACCAAACCTGTATGCCGTGTTTTTAAACTCAAACACGCCTACTAGTACAGTGTTATTTACTCTGAATATTCTGCAGGCACAAATCGGTAATGACCCGTAATTGTATACGCAAAAAGCATATCGCTCATTTCTGGTCCACGACCAATATTATGCACAATAAGCGGGTTGCCGCTGCCCTGCGCTATTTCATTAACGACCATACCAATATGCGGTAAATTACCTGGCAGCATCCAACTAACTATGTCACCGGCTTTATAATCCTCTGCATTAAGCGATTTAGTTAACACTTTTGCATGGCGCTCGAAGTAGACCTGTAAGTTAGGTACACGTCGATGGTCAATGTTTTTATCTGGCTTGGTTAATCCCCAAATACGTTTGGAAGGATATGCGCGAAAATTGTTCTGCATGTCTTCGTGTACTAACTTTTGCAAATCAACACCAAGCTGTCGGTACGACCTAATTAAAACATCAGTACACACACCAATATTAGCGGGCACATCACCACCAGGGTATTCAAGCTTATGATAGGCGCCATCGTAAGTTACTGGTTGTGTTGTTCTATAGATTAATGCATTAACGATATCATCATCAAAAGAGCTCGCCTGCACATGAAAAGCAAATAGGGCTAGTGGATAGAGAAAAAAACGTGACATATAAATTCCTTTTATAATTTTAACTAAAGCTGTTGCGTAATGTAGTCAGGGATATTAAATTTATTTCCATTACTGGTATAATGCTCATCAAGTTCATAGGCCATTATTTCAAGTGGAGCATCATTGTAACCAAACGTTTGGATTTCATTGATGTAGCGCATTATAAAAGCGTGCGCACCGAGTTCACGCCATTGAACTACATGAACAAGCTCATGAAAGTGCACTCTTAAATTATGCACAGCGCTGGGTAATATATAATATGTATTCTTATAGGTTATTCCAGCTACATCCATATCAATAAAATTGCTTAAACCAAGTTCACGCAAACCTGTAAAGTCAGGTTTAGGAATTTTATCAACAACTACATAAAATGCAGTTTTCAAAAATTCATTTGGGTAAAAGCCCTCAAACTCGTTAGCAAATTTTTCACAGCATATTCTTTTATGTGCATACACGCTATTCGTTTTATCAATCCATTGTTCTATTTGCGCTAGCATTTTTTCTCCAAAAAATTACTCGATAAGTTATTTATAAGTATTTTATGAAGTTGAACTTTATCTTCTTCATAAAAAAGCGCCAAGTGTATAACTACTGCCGCTGATTATTAATAATGACTATAAAGTTTCCTAACCTTCTTCTTCAACGAGTGACTCTAATAGCTCATGGATCTCTGACTTTAATTCTTTGTCTTCAATTTTATTCGCACTGACTTTTGCATCTTGTAGGTTTTTAATCGCCGCTTCTTTATCACCCAGCTCAAGCTGCAAAGTAGCCATAGAAAATGCAACCGACGACATATGATCTTTGTTATTAATTTCTATCGACTTCTGCAACGCTTTTTCGTAAGTCTCAATAGCGTCTTCTAGCTCTTCGGTAAAATCTGCTAGAGTTTCCCACTGTACAGGGTGATCTTTAGCGGTATTTTCGTTTTCAATACAAATTGCTTTGAGCTCTGCATATAAAGATTCAAACTGTTTAGTATCATTTTTATTGGCAGCTGCCATCAACTTTTCTGCTAAATCGTGAACCGCTTTGTATACTTTAGTATTCATAATTACTCGCTACCTTAATTAATGCGCCTATTTAATTTTTTACAGCGCTGTGTCAGAAACCTATTATCTAATAATACATTATTATTAAGCGCCGCGTTGTTACAAAAGTAGTATAAGCAACAAAAAGCACTGTTTAGTTTATTGACACGGATATTAGAGTGCTACACTTAATGCTTACTATTAACAGCAACAGTAAAAATCTACCCTATGCAAAATTGCAATCAATGCGGTAAGTGCTGTACCAAATATGGTGCGGCAGATTTAGATACTAATCAGGATGAAATTGAAATGTGGGCGTTATTCAACCCTGAAATATTTCAATACGTTAAAAACGATCAATTATGGTTTGACCCAACGACGGGTGAGCAATTAACGCAATGCCCATTTTTAGAGCTTGCCAATAAAGCATCCCCTGAAGAAAAAGATAAATATACTTGCAGTATTTATCATGACCGACCCCAAGATTGCAGGCATTATCCGAGTTTAATTTCAGAAATGATAAACGATGACTGTGAAATGCTCGAACCAGTCGATAAGCAAAATCATTTTAAAGCACAAAAAAAGTTAGACATACTGATGATAGACAGTCGCTCTTAAATTTAACTGTAATAATACCGTGCTAGATTAAATTTATCGCTCTATTGTGTTATTCAACGCAAATTTTAAAGTTATAGTATAACATTGTTGATAGCATAATTTTGTAGTGTTATATTATATCACAACAACCACGAATTGAAGTAACTATGACTAAGCTAACACTCATATCCTCAGCACTACTGTCTGTTTTGTGTTCTCACTCTGCACTTGCTGCGACGATTAACGGCACGGTAACAGACACAAAAAAGCAACCCATTGCCAATGCCACAATTCATGTTCATGGTAAGTCAAAAAGCGTGCAAAGTAATGCACAAGGCCAGTTTAGTATTGACATAGATTCTAAGAGTCAATTACATATCAGTAAAGATAACTACCTAGATTCTCGTATATCGCTTGAAAATACAGACAACACTATTGATGTTACTTTAAAGCCAACTTCGGTTGAAACTGTTGTTGTATATGCCTCTGCCCTGCATAAAAATAGCTTAGAAATGATTTCACCAGTAAGTGTGCTATCAGGCGATGAGCTAAAAAATAAAGCTAAGCCGACGCTAGGTGAGACACTTAAAGGCATACCAGGCGTTAATGCTAGTTATTTTGGCCCTGTTTCATCAAGTCCGATTATCCGCGGCTTAGGTGGTCCTCGAGTTAAAATTACACAAAATGGTTTGGATAGCAGCGATGCGTCTCGCATTGGACCTGATCACGCTACATCAAGTGACAGCCTAGCGGCAGAGCAAATTGAAGTGTTACGTGGCCCAAGCACTCTACTTTATGGCTCTGGTGCTATTGGTGGTGTAGTCAATGTGGTTGATAACCGTATTCCAACCAATAACATTGACTCTCTATCTGGAGCTGCCCAATACACACACGATACAGTTTCAAATGCGAATACCTACGCAGCAAAACTAGAAACGGGTAGCAATAACTTTAATTTCCATTTTGATGGTACTAAACGCAGCGGTGATGATTACCAAACACCTCGTTTTAACTTACCAGATGAACATGAAGAAGGTGAAAAACATGTTGAAGGCGATGAAGAAACAGCCACTTCAGTTGAAAATACCTTTATAGACAGCGAAACAGTAAATTTTGGTACGAGTTATGTGGGTGATCATTTAACCATTGGATTTTCATACGGTAGTATCGAAACAGATTATGGTATTCCTGGCCACTCACATGATCATCATGAACACGACCATGCGCACGAAGAAGCAGGCGAGCATGAAGGTGAAGAGCACGAAGGTGAAGAGCACGAAGGTGAGGAACATGCAGAAACACCTGTTTATGCTCATTTAGAACAAGACCGTTGGCAGGGGCTGGTAAGTTATGCATTTCATGATAACTGGATTGAGTCAATCAACCTACGTCTTGGTTACACAGACTATACCCATAGTGAAATTGAAGACGGCGCTATTGGCACCACTTTTAGTAATGAAACCACTGAAGCACGTTTCAACGTAGAGCATCAATTAGGCCAATGGCATGGCATGATTGGCTATCACTATAGTGAGTCTGATTATGACGCGATTGGTGAAGAAGCCTTTACACCTGCAAGTATCACGACGACTCATGCGCTATATTTACTTGAAGAACGCAAGTTTGGTGACGTCACCGTAGAACTTGGCGCCCGTTTAGAAGATTATGAGATAAAAAGTGATGTAGATACGCATCAGCACAGCCATGATGACGAACCTGTATCAGCAGATGAAACTGTTAACTACACCAAAAACTTTACTAATCTAAGTGCCTCAGCAGGTGCGATTTGGGAGTATATGCCAAGTCACAACCTAGCCGTTAGTTTGTCACATTCAGAGCGTGCACCACTTTCAGCGGAGCTACTCTCTAATGGTGTGCATATTGCTACCGGGACTTATGAACTTGGTTTGGGTTACCATATTGAAGGTAACGAAGCGCATTTTGAGCCTGAAGAAATTAAACAAGAAACATCAACTAATCTAGATATTAGTTTACGTCGCTTTAGTGGAGACTTTGGTTACACTGTCAACTTCTTCTATAACGATATTAAAAACTTTTATTATCAGCAAAACACAGGATTAGTGTTTGATGAAATGGATGGTTTTAAACCTGCAGCCAATGGTCACAGTGACGCAATTGATGTTTATCAGTTCACAAGTAAAGATGCTGAACTGTATGGTTTTGAATTTGATGTACATTATCAAATAAACCCCAGCGCCATGGTAAAAGTATTTGGTGACTCAACTCGTGCTAAGCTAAAAGATAATGAAGGTAATTTACCACGCATTCCTGCTAATAAATTGGGCTCAGAACTGCAATACACCCTAGGTAGCGCACAATTTACCCTAACAGGAACACATTATTTTGAGCAAAATAATATTAGTGCATACGAAACAGCAACAGATGGCTATACATTGATTGATTTGCAAGCCAATTATCAGCTTGATTTAGGTGCAGTTGACACACAGCTTTACCTAAGTGTTGACAATATTACTGATGAACTTGGTTTTGTCCATAGCTCGTTTATTAAAGACACCGCGCCACTTCCTGGTCGTAACTTCCAATTTGGAGTAAGAGGCTACTTTTAAACAAAGATCAGTTTAATGAGACAATAAAAAACCGCATTCATATTAATGAATGCGGTTTTTTCATAACTAAATGTTATGTACGTTCTAATTAAAGAATTGCGTGTAACTCAACGTCGAATACAAGTGTTGAGTAAGGTGCGATTGCTGCACCGGCACCACGTTCACCATAAGCAAGCTCATGAGGAACGTATAAACGCCACTTAGTACCTACTGGCATCATTTGTAATGCTTCAGTCCAACCTTTGATCACGCCGCCCACTGGGAATTCAGCAGGTTGACCGCGCTCGTATGAGCTGTCAAAAACAGTACCGTTTACTAAAGTACCGTGGTAATCAACACGTACTGTAGACTCAGCAGTTGGCTTCTCGCCTTCACCTGTTGCAAGTACTTCGTACTGAAGACCTGACTCAGTTACTGTAATTTCAGGACGTTTTGCGTTTTCTTCTAAAAATGCAATGCCTTCAGCAGCGAGTACTTTAGCTTCTTCTTCACGACGAGCTTGGATCTCTTCGTTAATTTTTTCAAATGCAGCTTGGATCTCAGGGATCTCAACTTGAAAAGCACTGCCTGCATACGCATCTTTCATGCCTTCAAATACTGAATTTAAGTTTAAACCTTCAAAAGGATTAGCCTTAAGTTGCTCACCCATTTGTAAGCCAATACCGTAACTTGCTTTTTCAGCATCTGTAGTAAAATTATCTGACATAATGTGTTATTCACGTTTTGTTAGTTAAAAGACCCGTATATGCTATCACAAAATAAAAGGTCTTTGGTGCTAGTTTTTATTGAGTTTTTCTTTAATTAAACCAATAGCAAAGGTACACACAGGCAAACTGAGCAAAATTCCAACAAGTAAGCTCATCGACAATAATCCAGCCACACCGACCAGTAAAAGAGGCACAGCTACTAAACCGATAATGCCAATATAAAACGCGCCCCATACAGGCCAATAATTATCGTATTTTGTAATTAAATGCCCCGATAAAATATTAAACCCGATGCCATATAATAAGGTCATTATTAGTGCGTCGTCTGGATATGCATCAATAGCCATTTTTTGTAATAACGATATGGCGCTTTGGTAACAATAACCAAACACAGTCCATAGAAGAATGTGCTTAAGTAAACGTTTAGAAAAGGATAATTCCGGGGACTGTGACATTATAAATGCTCCAGATAGCAAAAAACCGCCAATAAGGCGGTTTTTTAAATAATGGTGGAGAGATAGGGATTTGAACCCTAGAGGGGCTATAAACCCCTGCCGGTTTTCAAGACCGGTGCATTCGACCACTCTGCCATCTCTCCGTACGGCGCGCATAATAAGATCATACGCTTAGCTTGTAAAGCCCTATTTTAATAAAACCGGCTAAATAGTTAAATATAAACCGCTTTAGTTATCAATTAGCCATTATTAGTAATATTGCTTAGGCCTACGAGCAATCCAAGAGCACACTAAACAGACCAATAAGCTGGCTGTTAAAAATGCAATACTTTGAAATATTAAATCGAAGCGATTAAGGTCATCGCTCGGGATCACAACCAATACAAATGAAGGCAGTACAGTGAACAGTAAAACATAACAACATATTTTAAAGGCTCTGCCAAAATCAAACCGTTTCGATTGTTGCATCCACCAAGTTAGCAATACCAGCACCCCTATTGCTGAAGCAGCAATAAAATGCTCAGCTTGAGTGCTCATTGCAACATAAAATGTCGCAAGCGCGCCAACTACACCCCAGATTGACCAAGCAAACCAGTTTTCTTTTTCACGTAAAAATAAATTTCCCATCATTTTCGTCTTCTTTATCGTTATTATTGGTAAGACTTTCCATACATTACCAAAAAACAACCGATTAAAAAACAAACTGAAGAAGATTTATTACGTTTAGTGCTTCCGTGCGCTTCTCGCAGCTACAATATTAACCGCAGTAGTGTAACACGATTAACTTAATGAATTATGACTATATTGAATATAAAAAGTTCATACTATTTCTACAAAAAACTAAAATAATTTTCTGGTTTGTGCCTTGGTGACTTTTTGCATTCAATTGCCGGCGTCCCTAAATATAAATAACCGACTATTTCATCATCATCATTTAAGTTAAGCGCCTGTTTAACACTGGGGCTTTGTGCAAAGTAACCCGTACGCCAAATACCGCCTAACCCCTGAGCGAATGCGGCTTGTTGCATTGCCAATACGCCACAACCTGCGCTTTGTACTTGTTCAATTCTAGGAACTTTTGGGTGTGGTTGATATTTTGCAATCGCAATAATAATCATGGGTGCTCTAAGCGGTAACTCCTTAGCGCGATTAATTACTTTTTCAGCCTGCTGCTCTGCTATAGCGCTTTGATAATAAATTTCACCTAACTTATGACGCGCATCACCTTGAACAATAATATATTGCCACGGTGCAATACAGCCATGATCGGGCACTCTCAACCCAGCCTGCTGAATAATGTTTAACTGCTCTTCATTAGGCCCTGGCGCTGTCAATTTTGCATCAGATTTGCGAGTGAGTAAAAGCTCAATAGCATCCATAGTGTGCTCTCAAAATTCAAAACGTAAGAGTAACATTTATAAGTAAAAAATAAACACTGCAGGGTTAAAACTACCAAGCAGATAAAATTAATGAAGCGAGTGTTTATATCCTAGTAACTATTGATGTAGGCACCGCGTTTAAACCAATAATCTAGGCTTACAAAACGCCCACCTCCGGTAAAGAATAAGCTAAGTAACATGGCAAAATAAATAGCAGAAAATTCGATGCCGTTATTTAGTATTGATGGTTTACCTTTTTCGTATAGGTAATCTTCAAAGCCATATTCTTCAACTAAGCTGCGAATTTTACCTATGCGGACTTGTACTTCTTTTGAATTTTCAAGGCTTTCTTTGGCACCAGGGACTGATAGCCAATCAAGTACTTGGGCGGCACTTGTTTGTGGATTTGTTGGCGCTATAGCAAACCAGCCGTTATGCCAGTGTACTGTTGTTGCTGCTACCACCATTGTAAACATAAGTGGAATACTCACTAATCGCGTAAATAAACCAATAAGTAAAAACCAACCTCCTAAAAACTCACTCCAACCGGCTAAAAAAGCCAGCAAATCAGGAAACGGTAATCCTAATCCCCAGTCACTATTGCCAAACCACTGAACGACATCATCAGAGGCTAAAAACTGGTTAAAAAAACCATTAGTATCGCCACTTATTGCGAGTTTGTTATAGCCTGCAATAATCATTACAGGCGCTAAAATCAAGCGAAAAAGCAAAGCAGGCAAACCATCCAATAAAGATAATTTACCTATAATATTGTCGTAAAGTGTAATTAATTTAATCATGCGCACTCTTGTATGTTCATTGTTTATTAAGTTATAGACTATAAACAAACATGACCGCGCACAGAACTAAATTATTTCGCCCTTAAAGATTAAATTTGCCTTGCTACTTGTAACGCTTCAAATATTGCGCGTTTAGCATCAATAGCAGCAGCCAATTTAGCGCCACCTATAACATGCACGTTGGCGTTCTCTGCTTGTGCCTTAAATAACTCGTCGTTAGACACTTGACCAATACAGGCAATAACCGTATCAACTGGCAGTACTTGAGTTTCACCAGCAACACTAATGGTTAGGCCGTTTTTATCAAAACTATGGTATTGGCAGTCTGCAATTTGTTTAACACCATGCTGTTTGGCAACTTGCCGATGGATCCAACCCGTAGTTTTACCTAAGTCACCACCAAAGCGCCCTGCACTGCGTTTTAGCATATAGAGCTGACGTTCATCTTTATGCGGCTGAGGTTCACACTCTATGCCCCATTGGGTTTTAAAGTCGCTGATGCTTTGTGATTTGTGTTCACTTAAAAATGCCACCATATCAAAACCAATACCGCCTGCGCCTAATATAGCAATAGAATTACCCAGCTCTACTTCACCGCGTATAACTTCATCGTAAGCAAATACACGCTTATCATCGCTGCATTTAATCGTAGCTTCACGTGGTCTTACACCAGTTGCAAATACCACATCATCAAACTCAGCTAGCATACTGTCACTAAATGCTTTACCTAATTCAATGGTTACATTTAGACGCTTAAGTTCATTACTAAAATAAGCTAATGTATGATTGAAGTCTTCTTTACCAGGTATTTGCATCGCTAAATTGAATTGCCCACCCATATGTTGCTTTTGGTCAATCAGGGTTACATTGTGCCCTTTTTGCGCTAAGTAACAGCTAGACGATAAACCTGCAGGCCCTGCGCCAACAACTAATACATTTTTAGCTTTCTCTGCTTTTTCTAACGGGTAATCAAGCTCAAAACCTGCTTGTGGATTTACTAAGCAGGTAGCGCGCTTACCTTTAAATACATGATCTAAACAACCCTGATTACAACCAATACAAATATTAATATGCTCAGATTGCTTAGCCGCGTATTTATTAAAAAACTCAGGATCAGCTAATAATGGACGCGCCATAGAAATTAAATCAGCTTCGCCAGCATTTAAAATATCATTAGCAATCTCTGGGGTATTAATGCGGTTTACCGCAATAACAGGCACGCTAATAACATCTTTTAAACGCTTTGACGCTTCTTTAAATGCACCTGGTGGCACCATACTCGCAATTGTAGGTACGCGCGCTTCATGCCAACCAATTCCGGTATTAAAAATATCAACACCCGCTTTTTCAAGTGCAACAGCTTGTTGAGTTACTTCATCAGGGGTGGAACCATTAGGGATTAGATCTATAACCGAGAGTCTAAAAATAATTAAAAATTTATCCGATACTTTTGCTCTTACCGCTTTTACAATTTCAACGGCTAAACGCATCCTGTTTTCAAGGCTGCCGCCAAATTCGTCGTTTCGTTTATTAGTATGCGGTGCCATAAACTCATTAATCAAATAACCTTCTGAGCCCATTACTTCCACGCCATCGTAACCAGCCTTTTCAGCTAAATAAGCCGATTGAGCAAAATCTTTAATCGTTTTGTTAATTGAACTTAAAGACATTTCCTTTGGTTTATATGGATTAATCGGGGCTTTTATAGCACTTGGTGCCTGATTAAAAGGGTGATACGCATAACGCCCAGCATGTAATAATTGCAAACATATTTTACCACCATGTTGATGAACAGCTTGCGTATATGCACGATGCTTAAATACATCATAATAACTATTAAATGATGAGGAAATAGGCGTTAACTTACCGCGTAAGTTAGGGCTGTAGCCTCCGGTAATAAGCATTGCAGTGCCACCTTTGGCACGTGCTTCATAAAAGGCACGAAGGCGTTTACGATTGTGCCAACCTTCTTCAAGGCCGGTATGCATTGATCCCATTACTAAACGGTTGCGTAGTTGTGTGTGTTTTAGTTCTAGTTTTTGTTCTAACATCCTGTGCCCCAATAACTGGTCTAACCTGTGTGTTTGTCCAATTCTGCTTTAATGACGCAAAATAAGCAATATACGAGCAGCTTAAACTTAAACTTTTTAATTTAAAACGCTCGTTTTATGTATAACTGTTAATTGTAAAATACGGCTAAAAGTGACATAAACATTCGTATAATCATATGTGTAATTGAATTTATAAATGTTTCGTTACGATTTAGCAGTTAAATTAATTTATATTCTAAGCTACTATGGCAATAACGTTTTAGCTGTACGAATTTAAGGAGCTATTTTGATAGCGAAGGTATTTAAAGGTATATGGACAGGGATTAACTTCTCGCGTCGTTTAGTACTAAATTTATTATTTTTATTTTTGGTTATCATTTTCATTGTCTCAGTATCAAGTGACGGCGATAAAATCATTGTCGAAGAGGGTTCTGTCCTCAGGCTCAACCTAAACGGTCCTATTGTGGAAGAAAAAACCTACGTAGACCCTGTAGAAGCGGCCATTAATGATGCAACAGCAAGTGCTGATACCCCTACTGAAATACTACTTGATGATGTCATTGAAGTGATCAATGAGGCGTCACAAGACTCTCGTATCAGCGCAATTTTGCTTGATTTACAAGAAATGCCAAAAGCGCACTTAAATAAGCTTAAGCAAATTACAAAAGCACTTGATGCATTTAAAGCAACTGGAAAAAAAGTAATTGCTTCAGGTTATTACTATACCCAAGCGCAATATTACATTGCCGCGCATGCAGACGAAATTGCGATGCACCCTTATGGTAGTGTGCTTATTGAAGGCTACGGTATGTACCCGCTTTACTTCAAAGATGCATTAGAAAAATTAGAAGTCACTCAGCATATATTTCGTGTAGGTACTTTCAAATCTGCCGTTGAACCGTTTATCAGAAACGATATGTCAGAAGCAGCTAAAGAAGCAAACCGCGTATGGTTAGGTGCTTTATGGAACGAATATAAACAAGATGTAAGTGCGGTGCGTCCATTTGACGAATCAAATTTTGATGAAACAATGGATACTTATTTAGCCAAAATGCAGGCTGCCAATGGTGATGCGGGTAAATACGCGCTGGATAATAAATGGGTTGATTCTCTCAAAACTAATCAACAAATTCGTCAGCAATTAATTGATCTAGTTGGTGCTGAGGAAGATGGTAAAACATTTAAACAAGTGTCTTTTGGTGAATACTTAAGCTTAGTTAAGCCGCCAATTGAGTTTGATAACCCAATGACAGAAAAAGTCGCTGTTGTTGTAGCTAAAGGTACCATCGTAGACGGTGAGCGTCGTGCCGGTGAGATTGGCGGTGATTCAACAGCTGCACTATTACGCAAGGCACGCCTTGACGATAAAGTAAAAGCAGTCGTGTTACGTATTGATTCTGGCGGTGGCAGCATGTTTGCCTCTGAAGTTATTCGTGCTGAAGTATTGGCGCTTAAGGCCGCAGGTAAACCAGTCATTGCTTCAATGAGCTCAGTAGCTGCATCAGGTGGTTATTGGATTGCATCAGCGGCAAATGAAATTTGGGCAGCACCTAGTACGATTACCGGCTCAATCGGTGTATTTGGTACCTTTATGACCTTTGAAGATACCTTAGCTAAAATCGGTGTTTACTCTGATGGTGTAGCGACTACAGAAATGGCCGGTTTTTCAATAACTCGTCCACTAAATGAAAAAATGGCACAAGTGATTCAAATGAGTGTTGAAGAAGCTTATGAACGTTTTTTAAATGTCGTTGCCGATGCACGTAATATGACCCCTGAGCAAGTTGATAAAATTGCCCAAGGTCGCGTTTGGATTGCATCGCAAGCTCAAGAGCTTGGTTTAGTTGACAAGCTGGGTAACAAGCAAGACGCTATCAAAGCGGCTGCAGAGCTTGCTAAACTTAACTTCTATGAAGTTAAAACAATTAAACAATCACTTAGCCCTCAAGAACAAATGCTCCAAGATATTTTTGGTAGCGCCGCGGTTAAATCAGTGCTTGGGCTTGAAACACAAAAATCAGCAGTACTAGCTAGTCAAGCTAACCTGCAAAGCGTGATTAAGCAATTAAGCAGCGAAGTAGAAAACCTGAAAGATTATAACGATCCACAAGGTGTTTACGCGCGCTGTTTAGAATGTACAGTTGCACAATAATGCCCTAACAGGCTGTATTGATTAGCACTTAGCGTTATACTAAGCCCAGTTTTTTTACTGGGCTTTTTTTATGAAACGTAAACGCATTTACATCGCTTATACTGGCGGTACTATAGGAATGAAAAAATCAATCCGCGGCTATATTCCTGCCGAAGGTTTTTTAACCGAAACTGTGGTTAAAAACGCAGAATTTAATCGTGAAGAAATGCCATTATTCGATATTCATGAATACTGCCCACTGATTGACTCTTCAGATATGTCTCCTGCCCACTGGCAACTTATTGCTGATGACATAAAAAGTAAGTACCAAGATTACGACGGCTTTGTAGTGCTGCATGGTACAGATACCATGGCTTATACGGCATCGGCTTTATCGTTTATGTTTGAAAACTTAACAAAGCCTATTATCGTGACCGGCTCACAAATTCCGCTCTCTCAATTACGCTCTGATGGTCAAGTTAACCTACTTAATGCCATGTATTTAGCAGCTAACTACCCGATAGCAGAAGTCAGTTTGTTTTTTAATAATCAATTATTTAGAGGCAACCGTGCAACCAAAGCACATGCCGATGGATTTGATGCATTCGCCTCTCCTAACCTAGAGCCATTAGCGCTGTCTGGCATTAATATTCAACTGATCAAAGGTCAGTTAAGTCCGTATGTAGAAAATGAATTACAAGTTGTGCAGATCACTCCTCAAGCCATTGGTGTATTGTATTTATACCCGGGGATCAGCAAAGAAGTGGTTAAAAGCTTAGTTAATGGCAACATTAAAGCATTGGTACTGCTGAGCTTTGGTGTGGGTAATGCACCGCAAGACCCTGAGTTTTTGGATATACTTGATGAAGCGAGTAAGCGCGGCGTTATTATCACAAACCTCACTCAATGCCTAAAAGGGCAAGTGAATATGGGCGGATATGCCACAGGAAATGCGCTACTCAATATAGGCGTGATCAGTGGTTTTGATATGACCTTAGAAGCCTGTTTAACTAAACTGCATTATCTTTTTAGTCAAAACTTAGAGGTCGAAACGATTCGCCATTTAATGCAAGATAATTTGCGGGGTGAGTTAACTCGTTAGGTGTTCAGCAAAACGAATAACAAAAAAGGACGCTATTTAGCGTCCTTTTTATTTACTTAGATTTTATTAACGAACTTTTGCGTCAATATCAACTAAGTCAGTTAAATGACACGTTTCACCACTGTGAGTCTTAATGCCATGCTCACCAAAGTAATCACGCTGGGCTTGTACTAAATGCCCATTACTTGGTGTTGTTAACGTTGCTAAGTAGGTTTGTGTTGCACTTAGCACAGGGAATGCCAGACCAGTCATGACTGCTTGGCCCGTTACCTTACGCATTGCGAGTGACTCTTTTTCAAGAGTATCAATAAACTCAACACCTTGCGCAACACTGTCTAAGTAATCTGCACGAATAATACACCCTGCACGCCAGGTTTGTAGTGTTTTAGCTAAATCAACTTTCCACTGATGGGTACGTGAAGCACCTTTAATTAGTGCAAGTCCCTGACGATACGCTAGTAAACTTGCAAGAGTAAATGCATCTTTTAGTTCATCTAAATCAACATCAACTTGAGTGGTATTTTGCGCGCTATACGTCATCTCTTGTGCAGCAGTGGTATTGCATGCATTAGTTAAATGGCGTGCTTGAACAGCAGCTACTAATGAAGGTACCGCAATACCCAATTCAAGTGCATTTTGAGCTGTCCATAAGCCAGTGCCCTTTGCGCCAACTTTGTTATCAATTAAGTCAACAAGGGGCACATTTTGCGAATTTTCAAGTGACAAAATATGGCTAGAAATTGACAATAAATAGCTATTTAACTGGCCTTGTGACCATTCATTAAATATCTCAGCAATTTCTTTTGGTGAGCGGTTAGTTCCGTGACGAAGTAGCTGATACACTTCAGCAATAAGTTGCATCAGTGCGTATTCAATTCCATTGTGAACCATTTTTACAAAATGACCGCTGGCTGATTGTCCAACGCGAGCAAAACACGACTCGCCTTTGTAGCTTGCAGCAACTTTTGTAAACCATGGCTCGACACGCTCCCAGCCACCTTCAGAACCACTTGCCATCATAGCTGGCCCATGACGCGCACCCTCAGCACCACCTGAAATACCCATGGTGGCAAACTCAAACTTGTCTTGGTATTTTAGCTTGCGATTAATTCCGTCTTTGTAATTACTGTTACCGCAGTCAACAATAATATCACTACATTGAACACCCGCTTCAATAAGCTCATTGCAAACCGCATCAACCAACTCACCCGCAGGTACAAGTAATAAAATAGAACGCGGTGTTTCTAAACGCCTAACCATATCCCCTAGATCAGAGACAATGTGAAGTTTGTCAGCCATGCCTTGTGACTTAGCACAGCTTAATAACTCTTCACCCGCATTTGGGTTTTTGTCATAAGCGACCAGCGTTATCCCTTTTTCAATCAAGTTCAGGGCAAGATTTTTCCCCATAACGCCTAACCCTACTAATGCAACTTGCATTTAGTGCCCTCCTCGGTAACAACTATTTGGTTAGTAAATTAAAATAATACCGCGTGCATTATACTCAGGCCTAAGCCATGAGCAAAGCTACATGCATTTATTACAGTTAAAATAAACACTGCAATTATATCAAACAACCGCCCTCACAGGGGAAGAAATAGCGCTGCTATTTAAATTTTTAGATCATTGACGCCCTGTGACACCGGTGTCATAATGATGACATATTGATCTTGTATATAATAGTCGCAATGTTATAAAAAATTGCATAAAACTAAAAATTACTATTTAACCTAAACTCTTCTTATGAGATTTATTAAATAGTCACTAAAACAAAATAACCGTCAACTTGCTTAAAATAAGCGCACAGGAGAATTTAATGTTAAGACGTACAAAAATAGTCGCGACACTTGGACCTGCAACAGACAGAGATAATAACTTAGAAAAAATTATTCGCGCAGGCGCTAATGTCGTTCGATTAAACTTCTCACACGGTGTTGCACAAGATCATAAAGACCGTGCACAAGCTGTTAGAGATATAGCCGCTAAACTGGGTAAGCACGTTGCAATTCTTGCTGACCTACAAGGTCCTAAAATCCGTGTTTCAACCTTTAAAGAAGGTAAAGTAACTTTAGCGGTCGGTGCAAAATTCATCCTTGATGCAAAAATGGAAAAAGGTGAAGGCGACATTAACGCCGTTGGTATTGATTACAAAGAGCTACCACAAGATGTGGCTCCTGGTGATTTACTGCTGTTAAACGATGGTTTAATTCAGCTTACTGTTGAGCATGTTGAAGGTCACTTAGTACACACTGTTGTTACTGTGGGTGGCGTGCTATCGAACAATAAAGGGATTAATCGTTTAGGTGGTGGTTTAACTGCACCCGCGTTTACCGACAAAGACAAAGAAGACTTAATCACTGCTGCTGAAATTAATGTTGATTATATTGCCGTTTCTTTCCCGCGAAGTGGCGATGACATGCGTTATGTACGCTCTCTTGCAGAGGCTGCAGGCTCTAATGCACAGCTTTTAGCTAAAATTGAACGTGCTGAAGCAGTAGAAACACAAGAAGCAGTAGATGATATCATTTTAGCGTCTGACGCTGTGATGGTTGCCCGTGGTGATTTAGGTGTTGAAATTGGTGACGCAGCTTTAATGGGCAAACAAAAACTCATTATTCGTCGTGCTCGTTCATTAAACCGTACCGTTGTAACAGCTACGCAAATGATGGAATCGATGATCGATAATCCTATGCCAACACGCGCAGAAGTTATGGATGTTGCCAATGCAGTACTTGATGGCACCGATGCAGTTATGCTTTCTGCTGAAACCGCCGCTGGTGATTACCCAGAAGAAACCGTTGCTACTATGGCGCGTGTTTGTTTAGGCGCTGAGTCGCAAAAAGAGACCCATGTCTCTAAGCATCGTTTAGATAGCCGTTTCTCTTCTAATGCGGAATCAATTGCTCTCTCTGCAATGTATGCAGCTAATCACTTAGACTCTGTTAAAGCGATTATCACCCTGACTGAATCCGGTAGCACAGCAAAACTTATGTCACGTATTAGCTCAGGCTTACCCATTTACTCACTTTCACGTCATGCCAGTACATTAGGACAAACAGCACTATACCGTGGTGTTTACCCAGTGTTTTTTGACTCTACAAAATGTGAAAAAGATAACATGGTTAAAGACGCATTAAGCACGTTAGTGGCTGCAGGCTCACTGCAAGTAGGCGACACCGTGATTATCACCCATGGTGATGCGATGGAAACGATTGGTGCAACCAACACGATGAAGATTGTGACTGTTTCGTAAAAGTTACTACAAAAAAACGCGAGCTATATGCTCGCGTTTTTTATGCTGTTAATTTAACCTGAACTCTGGTTAATTTAGCTTGCCAGCGCTGCTTTTACTTTGTCTCGATAGCTTCGGCTAACTTTGAGCTCTTGACCGTTTTCAAGTACCAATAGGTACTCACCACTTACCTGAGTAACCAGCTTACTAATTTGTTTAGTGTTAACAATTGCGCTGCGATGGACACGTACAAATAAGCTTGGATCTAACTCTTGTTCTAGCTCTTTCATGGTTTTACGTAATATATGCGTTTGCCCATCTTGGCAATGTAAACACATATAATCACCCGCTGCATCTACCCACTGTATGGTAGCAACTGGCACTCTGACAATTTCGCCCTGCTCTTTTACTGCTAATGATTCAGGGTAGCGACGATCAGTTAAGGTATCACCTGTGGCTAATTTCTTTAAAATCTCTTCACAGTTATTACCCGTTATTCCAGCTACAAAGCTAGCTAATTTTTTCTTATGGGCGTTGTCCTGCTGTGTTTTTAAATAGGTATGCACTTTTTCTACCGCCTGTTTTAATCTGTTATCATCAACGGGTTTTAAAATGTAATCTAAAGCATGGATTTCAAATGCTTTAACAGCAAAATGATCAAACGCAGTCACAAACACAATAGCTGGCAAATCTTTACTACTTTCACTCAATGCGCGCGCAACCTCAAATCCGTTCATCCCAGGCATTTGAATATCTAAGAACACGAGGTCAATTTTTTCGTTTTTGCAGCTTTCGATTGCATCAAATCCTGAGCTACATAGTTTGATCACTTCAATATCAGAAAACTCTTCAAGCCTGACGGCTAAACCTTTACGTGCTAATGGTTCATCATCAACAATAAGCGTTTTTATTCTTGTCATTTCTTCACAGCCTTCTCAAACGGGACTCGCAGATTAACTTTTAATCCACTTGGCGTATTATGTGATAATACAAACGAGTAATTATTTTCGTAGAGCGTTTTTAATCTGTCTCGGGTATTTGCCACACCCACGCCTTGTGCATTAACTAACTGGCCATTTACAATTTCAGTGCCTGGACCATTATCGCCCACTTCAAGTAATAATTCATTAGCAAATACTTGTGCTTTTATATCAATCACGCCACCTTCTGCCATGTGGGCAATGGCATACTTAATAGCATTTTCAATGATCGGTTGTAATATTAAGCTAGGTACCAATGCTTGTTGTGCTTGATCACTCACATCAACATTAACTTGTAGCCGTTCATCAAAGCGCACACGTTCAATTTCTAAATAAAGCATTAATGCGTGTAACTCTTGCTCTAGCGGCACTTTTTTAATTGGATCAGTGTTGAGTGTATAACGCAAAAAATCACTCAACTTAGATACCATTAGGTTAGCATCTTTGTTTTCTTTAACCAAAATTAAAGTGGAGATAGCATTAAGGGTATTAAATAAAAAATGCGGGTTTAACTGATATCTGAGCATCTTTAGCTGCGCTTCATGCGCCATTGTAGTTGCTTTTAACGCTTTTTGGCGTTCACTTTGTAATAGTTGATAATACTTAACCCCAAAGTACAAGCCACTCCAACACAAAATAATATAAACGGAGTCTAACCCTTGTTGTAAATAATAAAACCATTCTTCAGGGCGATAACCGTGACGATAAATCTCCCATAAGTTAAACTTTTGAACCACGGCCCAGAGCGTACCAGTTACATACGAGGCACCAAATACAACAATAATTAAGACCCACGGCGAGGCATTCCAAATTTTGCGATATATATAACGTAACGGGACAGTCATTAAACAGCCCGCATAGGCATTGAGTAAAATAACAAATACGTAAATATCACGCATTTCAAATACTTTAGAACCAATGTAATTAACTAACGCATACCCTATCCAGCCAGCGATTTGTAAAAGCCAGAAAAAGCGTTGTCTGTTATCAATTAAAGACTGCCAATTCAAAATTAATTATTACCTTGTAAATTTGGTATTATTATATCGATTTATCAACGGGTATAGCACTACCAACTGTCTTACTTTTTAATAGCCCTATCGCAAACTATAACCCAAGCTTATGCATTTATAGTTAAGCATTTCACTTAAGTTGTACGCATAAAAAAAGCGAAAGGTAGGTACCTTTCGCTTCTCAATGTTTACTTTTTATTTATTAAGCAAGCTTGTCTGAAGCAACTTTATAAGTTGGATCTTCAATAACGTTTACTTCCACTAAGTCACGCGCTTTATGAAGTAGTTCAGTACAATCTTTACTTAAGTGACGTAAATGCAACTTTTTACCGGCTTTATTGTACTTATCAGCTAAGCTGTCAATTGCTTCTATTGCACTGTGGTCCGCAACACGGCTGTATTTAAACTCAACAATAACGTCTTTAGGGTCGTTCTTTACATCAAATAAATCGGCAAAGTTTTTAACTGAACCAAAGAATAAAGGCCCGTGTAACTCGTACACTTTTGAACCTTCTTTATCGATATAGTTCGTTGTGTAGATATGTTTAGCATGCTGCCAAGCAAACACTAATGCAGACACAATAACACCCACACACACAGCAATGGCTAAGTCAGTGATAACCGTCACACCCGATACTAAAACAATTACAAATGCGTCAGATAAAGGCACGCGTTTCATCATTTTAAAACTTGCCCATTCAAATGTTCCAAGTACTACCATAAACATAACACCAACTAATGCCGCTAGTGGGATCATTTCAATTAAGCTTGAGGCAAAGATAATAAACGCAAGTAACATCAGCGCAGCACTAATACCAGATAAACGCGAACGGCCACCTGAATTAATGTTAATCATAGATTGGCCAATCATGGCACAGCCACCCATTGCACCAAAGAAACCACATGTGACGTTTGCCGCACCTTGGCCAATACATTCTTTATTAGAATGGCCACGTGTTTCTGTAATTTCGTCAATCAAGCTTAGCGTTAATAATGACTCAATTAAGCCAATTGCTGCAAGAATAAGCGCATACGGGAAGATAATTTGTAGTGTTTCTAAATTAAAAGGCACCATAGGAATATGGAACTGCGGTAAACCACCTGCAATTGTTGCCGTTTCATTACCTGTCATTCCTTTTAAGAAATCAAGTACTGTACGCGCTTCTAGGTCAAGGCCAATAACTAAGCCAGTAACCGTCACAATGGCAACCAATGACGAAGGGACTGCGGTCGTTAATTTTGGTAAAAAGTGAATAATAGCCATAGTTAGCGCCACTAAACCGAGCATGATGTACATTGCACTGCCCGTCATCCACTCTTGGCCGCCAGCACCATCAGGCACTTTAAACTGCCCAAGCTGAGCTAAAAATATCACAATTGCTAAGCCATTAACAAAACCGAGCATCACCGGATGTGGAACCATACGTATAAATTTACCGAGCTTAAATACTCCGGCCAATATTTGTAATAGCCCCATGAGCAAAACGGTGGCAAATAGATATTCCACTCCGTGATCAAGCACTAAACTTACCATTACAACCGCAAGCGCACCGGTTGCACCCGAAATCATACCCGGACGACCACCAAAAATAGCCGTAATTAAGCCAACAATAAATGCGGCATATAAACCAACAAGGGGTTCTACATTTGCAACAAAGGCAAATGCAACAGCTTCTGGGATCAAGGCAAGTGCCACGGTCAATCCAGAGAGAATATCGTTTTTAGCAGAGCTTGGCGCCCTACTGAGTAAGTTAAACATTGAGTTCCTCAGTTTTATTTAGCTGACAAAAAAAGCGCTGAATTCTATCAAATTAGCGCTCATTTCACAATTATAGTTAATGCAGCCGATTTGTTTATCATCGGCTTATTTTTATTTTACAGTGGTAAGGCTGTACTACGTTTTACACAGGTCATGGTCACGTTAGAATGAACCTCTTGGACGTACTCTAAGCTAAGTAGGTTATCGCGTACAAAGTGTTCATAACCTTCTATGCCTTGAGAAATAATACGTAACATAAAGTCCATAGTACCCGCCATAGTGTAACATTCAGTCACTTCATCATAGCTAAGTATCAGTTTTTCAAACTCGGCTAGATTCTTTTTACCATGGTTTGATAAACGTACATGGGCGTAAACCAACATATCAAAGCCCAGCTTTTTTTCATCAAGCAATGCGACTTTACTTTTGATGTAGCCATCTTGTTCTAATTTGGCAATACGACGCCAACAAGGAGACTGAGATAGGCCTACTTTATCTGCAATTTCAGCGGTTGATAAACTTGCATCTTGTTGTAAAAGTGCCAATATTTGGCGATCTACGTGATTTAGAGACATTTTATTTCTTATTTATCTAATAAATTGGTTAAATTATACAGCCTTTTTAAAAAGCAGTCTGCATATTTTTAACAATTAAACACATCAACCAAATTGACCACTTACAAACGGATTGGTTGCCTTCTCATTGGCGACATCGGTATCTTCACCATGGCCACTTAAAATTGCGGTACTCAGTGGCAACGTCATTATATGGGCCTGTATTGAGCTAATAAGCTGCTTACTGTCTCCTTTTGGAAAATCAGTACGCCCGACTGAGCCTTTAAATATAACATCACCCACAATAACGGTGCTTTGCGTATCTTGATAAAATACAACGTGTCCTGGGGTGTGCCCTGGGCAATGCAGTACTTTAAATACAAGCTGACCAACTTGTATGGTGTCACCATGTGCTAGCCATTCATCTGGGTAAAAAGCACTGATAGGTTTAAATCCAAACATTGTAGCTTGCATTGGTAAGTTATCAAACCAAAAGCGCTCATCCTTATGTGGGCCAATAATCTTTATATTGTATTGCTCACGTAAGCTATGAGCACCACCCACATGGTCTAAGTGTCCATGGGTCAACCAGATGGCTGACAAGCTCAAGTTATGCTGTGTTAGTGTTGTATTAATTTTGTCAACATCACCACCGGGATCTACCACCACAGCTTGCTGGGTTTGTTCGCATACTATAATTCGGCAATTTTGCATAAACTGCGTAACGGGAATTGTGATTATTTTCATCTTATATTTCTTTATTTTTTTGCGCTGGAATAACTATATCTTGTTCATATGACATTAAAATTGGGTATTTTAAATAAGCTTGATCGTAAAACGGGCTATGTTCATAGAGCCAATTTAAGCGCGCCTCAGAATTTGTAGCAAATGCTTTATCTTGCTTCAGTTTTTTATTAAATGCTTTTGCTAATTTAGGATCATCACTGAGCATTTTCTCAGCAAATGGGAGCAATGCGTAATTTTCCATATACTCTGTTCGCTGAAAAATTGTATTAAATTCACCCCATGCAAAAAAAGAGTCAGGAGCTTCTGGATGCAATAAATGTACGGCTAACTCGCCTGCTTTTTGTTGGGTACTGACCTCAAACCAACCATCTAAATCAACATTCGTGGCCGGTTCATAGTTAAAACGTGCCGACACTCTAAATCGTCCTTCAAATGGTGCTTTATCAAAGCTATATTGCGCCACTTTTGCCATTTTCAACGGCTGAGTATTGGCGCCACTGAGTTTATTAATTGATACCCCATGTAAAGCAAGCTTTTCGATAATATCGGTATACACTGGCGGGATAAAAAACGATTTAGGGACTTCAACCGTGTGCTGTACTTCTTTTTGCCAAAAAATAGGCAGCTTGTCATAATCTTGCTTTTTACCTAAATAACTTACTTCTTGCTGATTTGATAAAGCATTCATATTCTTAGAATAAGCAATGCCTTTAAATTTGATATGATCAGCTTGCTCAGCGTAGCTACGTTTAACAATTAATTGCTTAGGCACAAATTGCTGTTCTTTTTTTACCGCATTGGCGAGTTTATCTTTATGGTTTGCTAACGCTTCAATAGCACCATCTATAAATACATAAGTCCCTAGCACGCGTTGCTTATAGGGTTTTAAAGAATGGTTTTCGACTAAAATAGTTGGCAATGACCTTAAATCACCCCAGCCATTAGAAAAACGAGGCGTCGCCACCCAACCTGCTAAACCTGATTTAAATTCTTGTTTATCCATAACAAACACTAAAGGGCCAGGGATATGTCCTTGCTCAGTTAAGGTTTGATCAATAACAGGTTTAAAGTAACGGTTGAGTGCATCCGAAATAGCGGGCGACTCGCTAGCAAATACTGGGTTATAGCCGTAGGTTACATCATATTGGTAATCGGCCCCATCAGTCACATGCACGTCTATATATAAATTTGGATTATAATCATTAATGACTGTAAGTACGCTTTTAACCTCGGGGGTATCTAATTTAGTGAAATCACGATTTAAATTAAGGTTATTGGCGTTTGTTCTAAAACCCATTTTTACTGGGCCGCGCTGATTGATTCGATTAAATGCACTACTGCGTTCATGCCCATCAACATTAAGAATGGGAATAAATAGAATGTTTACCTTTTTTAATATATCGCGACGTTTACCTGTGGCAATATCTCTAAGCAACATAAACATTGCATCTTTACCATCAATCTCACCGGCGTGAATACCAGCCTGAATAAGAACAGTTGGTTTAGTGCTGTTAGCCATTTGCCCAGCATCAAAAAAGCCTTGTTCGCTGGCAATCAACATTTTTATTGCACGTTTACTATTGCTGTAGCCAATCGTTTTTGATTTAAATTGAGTGGGATTAGCTGCTACTAACCTATCAACAAATGCCATGGTATCAGCATAATTTGGAGACGAGACTCCTGCAGAAATTTCAAAGTCTGTGGTTAAAGGTCCTTGTTGCTGCAATAGCGACGTGCTCGCACCTTCCCATGGTAATAATGGCGGTAAATGACTGTTATTCGCCATACTTGCAGATAAAACCAATAAACTTATAAACATATACTTCTCTAGCAAACGCATTAATTAATAAAAATTATAGCAATTAAAGCTTTTTAGATGCCAAAACTGCGGTAGTTCAACAAAAAAATGCAGCCAATTGCAGTTTCCTTTGATTATTTGCTCAAGCCCTAGTCAAGTGCTGATAAAAACGTAATAAATATCAATTTGAAGAGCAATAAAGTACCAGCCTAAAATTGTGGGGTGGATAATTTAAGTTGAATAAATATGTGAAATTAAAAGGTATTACACAGCTAAAAAAGTAAATAGCAGGCACAAAAAAAGGAGCCATAGGCTCCTTTTCAATACTTATACAAAAACTTAAGCTGCCGCTAGGCCTTCTTTTGCTTTTGCTACAAGCGCTGCGAATGCAACTTGGTCGTAAACAGCGATATCTGCAAGGATCTTACGATCGATTTCTACAGACGTCTTTTTAAGACCATTGATAAAACGGCTGTAAGACAGACCATTTTGACGTGAAGCAGCATTGATACGTGCAATCCATAATTGACGGAAAGTACGTTTCTTAGCACGGCGGTCACGGTAAGCGTATTGACCCGCTTTAGTAACAGCCTGGAAAGCTACGCGGTAAACACGTGAACGTGCTCCGTAGTAACCTTTCGCTTGTTTTAAAACTTTTTTGTGACGTGCACGTGCGACAACGCCGCGTTTAACTCTTGCCATTTCTAAAAACCCCTATTAAGCGAATGGTAACATACGTGAAACTAGACCATGGTCATTTTTATGAACCATCATCTTAGGACGTAGGTGTAACTTACGCTTAGAAGTTTTCTTAGTCAGAATGTGACGAAGATGCGCTTGTTTACGCTTGAAACCGCCAGAAGCAGTCTTTTTGAAACGCTTAGCTGCGCCTCTGTGACTTTTTAGCTTGTAAGCCATTGCAATAACTCCAATTGTATTGCTTTAAAATTAGTAAGAAGGCGTGAGATATATTGCTATAGCTCCACTTTAAAGGCCTAACTTACTGCTATGTTCCGGTGAAAACCCGATATAAATACCGCAATTTTACTTTAAAACCGGTTAACTCAGGTGGACATTTTCATATCACTTGCAAACCTGAGCTAAATTCGGTGCGTATTATCGCCTAATTATTACTTTTTAGCAACCGGCGCCATCATCATAACCATTTGACGGCCTTCAACACGATTTGGGAAAGATTCAACAACTGCTAATTCTTCTAAATCGGTTTTAATACGGTTTAATAATTCGATACCAATTTCTTGGTGAGCCATTTCACGACCACGGAAGCGGATAGTTATCTTAGCTTTATCGCCAGCTTCTAAGAACTTACGTAAGTTGCGTAGCTTAACCTGATAATCACCTTCATCCGTACCTGGACGGAATTTGATTTCTTTAATCTGGATCTGCTTTTGCTTCTTCTTCTGCTCTTTTAGTTCTTTGCTTTTTTCAAAGATGAACTTACCGTAATCCATAACCTTACAAACAGGCGGCTCAGCATTTGGACTGATCTCTACAAGATCAACACCCGCTGCATCAGCCATAGCTTGCGCGTCTTTTAATGACTGAATTCCAGCTTGTTCGCCGTCGATGTCGATTAAACGAACTTCTTGCGCTGTAATTTCTTCGTTAATACGATTTTTTTGAGCTGTTTGTTGCCCTTTCTTGCCGCCTCTAATAGTACGTTCCTCCAAGAATATCAATAATATAAGCGTGTAGCTGGCTATTTTTGCTTGCCCTACACGCTCGATTTTTACTGTCGATTTTTGATTTCTTCACTGATTTTAGCTACAAAATCATCGACATTAAATTTGCCTAGGTCTTCACCTGTGCGAGTTCGTACTGCTACTTCTTGTTGCTCAACTTCTTTGTCGCCAACAACCAATAAGTAAGGAATACGCTTAAGTGTATGCTCACGGATTTTAAAGCCAATCTTCTCATTTCTCAAGTCAGCAGCGGCTCTAATTCCAAGTTTATTTAATTTTTGTACAATTTCCTGAACATACGGTGCTTGTTTATCGGTGATATTCATAATCACCACTTGCTTAGGCGCAAGCCACGTTGGGAATAAACCAGCATACTCTTCTGTTAAAATACCGATAAAGCGCTCAATAGACCCTAATATAGCACGGTGTATCATAACAGGTGTACGACGTTCGTTATTTTCAGCGACATATGTTGCGCCTAAACGACCAGGTAATGCAAAGTCTAGTTGCACTGTACCACACTGCCACGCTCTGTCTAAGCAATCGTACAAAGTAAATTCAATTTTAGGGCCATAAAACGCCCCTTCACCTGGTAGGTAATCAAATTCAATGTCATTTGCTTTAAGTGCATCAGCAAGTGCAAGCTCAGCTTTGTCCCACATTTCATCTTCGCCAATACGTTGCTCTGGACGAGTTGAAAGTTTAACTACAATTTTTTCAAAGCCGAATGTTTCATACGTATCGTAAACCATTTTAATACAGGCCGATACTTCATCCATGATTTGCTCTTCAGTACAGAATACATGCGCATCATCTTGGGTAAAGCCACGCACACGCATTAAACCGTGAAGTGCGCCTGATGGCTCGTTACGGTGACAACAACCAAACTCAGCCATACGCAGTGGTAAATCACGGTATGATTTTAAACCTTGGTTAAATATTTGTACGTGACCTGGACAGTTCATTGGCTTGATTGCGTATTCACGCTTTTCAGATTCCGTGGTAAACATGGCTTCTGAATATTTTTCCCAGTGACCTGATTTTTCCCATAACGAACGATCCATCATCATTGGACCTTTTACTTCTTCGTATTGGTACTCACGTAATTTTTCACGTACAAATTCTTCTAATTCACGGTAAATGCTCCAACCATCGTTGTGCCAAAATACCATGCCTGGCGCTTCTTCTTGCCAGTGCCATAAATCAAGTGCTTTACCAATACGACGGTGATCACGTTTTTCAGCTTCTTCTAAACGCTTTAAGTACGCTTTAAGTTGTTTTTTATCGCCCCACGCTGTGCCGTAAATACGCTGCAGCATTTTATTTTCAGAATCACCACGCCAGTATGCACCTGCTACCTTCATAATTTTGAAGTTTTGACAGAATTTCATGTTAGGAACGTGTGGTCCACGACACATATCTACATATTCTTCGTGGTGGTATAAACCTGGGCGATCATCTTGAGCAATATTTTCGTCAAGAATTTCTATTTTGTATGTTTCGCCACGCGCCGCAAACGTATCGCGTGCTTCTTGCCAGCTAACGGTTTTTTTCACTACATCGTAGTTTGTTTTTGCAAGCTGTAACATACGCTTTTCAATCGCATCAAGATCATCTTGAGATAACGAATGTTCCATATCAATATCATAGTAAAAACCGTTATCGATAGTAGGACCAATCGCCATTTTAGCGTCTGGGAAAAGTTGCTTAACTGCATGACCAATTAGGTGGGCACAAGAATGGCGAATAATTTCTAAACCATCGTCATCTTTTGCTGTAATAATTTCAAGACGAGAGTCGGCTGAAATTAAATCACATGCATCCACACGTTCGCCATTAACACGGCCGGCGATGGTTGCTTTAGCAAGACCAGGGCCAATATCGTTTGCAACATCAAGCGTGCTTACAGGGTTTTCAAAACTACGCTGACTACCGTCAGGGAGAGTAATAACTGGCATTATAAATCCTTACATACAGTGGTGACACCTACAATGTATCACGTGTATTTTTTAATTAATTAAATGAGAATGACTCGACAACGCTTTTACGAATAAGCATTGACTATTTTTCGCCGCCAAAGGCTAATGTAGATGTTGAGTCTGCTCAACTACAAAAAAGATATTGTCGCGTGCTGCAGCGTTAATTACAAGTTTTAAGCTACTAAAAACCACGCATTTTTAACATAAATGTGCAATTAATAACTTTTCTTCAGTCACGCCGCATCAAATTAACGTAAAGGACTATATTAAAGCAGCACACAAAGTGCTTAAACTCGCATTTTAATGCGTGTTGCGTATAATAACCGGTAATTAAGTTATAGTAGAGATTAACAATGAGAACATGTGGTGTAGAAATTACCGGTAGCGATGTACTACTTTGTATTTTAAGTAAAGATAACGACGTTTTTGATATTCGTGACGTGCGCCAAACACGCTTTACATTAGGTAACGGTAACGACACTGAAATAATGCGTAAATTTCAATTTGATTTTGCAAAGCTGATGCAAGATTACCAAATTGATTCTGTTGCCATTCGCGAACGCCAGCCTAAAGGTAAATTTGCAGGTAGCGCTAAAGGGTTCAAAATGGAAACGGCGATTCAATTAATCGACAACCTCGATGTTCGCGTGTTTTCAACTACTGAAATAAAAGAGCAAGTAAAACGCAACCCTATCCCTATCGCGTTCGAAGACACTGGCCTTAAAAAATATCAAGAAAATGCATTCGTTAATGCTTACGTTTATATCATGAAAAAAACCTACCGCAGCGACGAAATGTAATACCAATTGCATCCTTGTAAAAACGCGTAATAGCTCAATATTACGCGTTTTTTCATGTCTAAATTTTCAAATAAAAGTGTAAGACATTAGTCTAACCCCCTTCCCTTTGTCGACAATTCATGTTTATTTAATCAACAAGCCTTGGATAGATAAAAACATGGAGAATGTCATGAAAGCGACACAAACAGTGCATAAAGAAGTAGAACAAATAAACACTATACCGCTATCAAATAGTTATTTTAAGGGGATTCAAAGCACACCGCTAATAGAGCAAACTATTGGAGAATACCTTGACTCAATTGTCGACAATAACCCAAAGGCATTGGCAGTTGTTGTTGCTCACCAAAATATTCGCTTAAACTACAAGGAATTTCAGCAGCAGATTGATCAGCTTGCTATGGGGTTATTGGCATTAGGGGTTAAATCAGGTGACAGGGTCGGTATTTGGTCACCCAATAATATACAATGGTGCTTAACTCAATTTGCAACGGCTAAAATCGGCGCAATCATGGTGTGTATTAACCCAGCTTACCGCCCCAGTGAACTGCAATATGCACTTAATAGTGTTGAATGTTCCACGCTTATTACTGCTACCTCATTTAAGGGCAGTCACTACGTTAATATGCTACAAAGTTTAGCCCCAGAGCTAAATAGTTGCCAAAAAGGGGAATTAAAAGCCGCTAAACTCCCTTCATTAAAAAATGTAATTTGTATAGGTGATGAGCCAGTAAATGGTATGTTTTCGTTTAATGAAGTACTCGCCATGCCCTCAGATGCCCACCAGTTAGAACTTCAAGCGGTGGCTAAAACCCTAAACAGTAATCAAGACATTAATATTCAGTTTACCTCTGGCACCACAGGAAACCCTAAAGGGGCTACGCTAACGCATAAAAACATTCTTAATAATGCACTGCTTGTTGCCCAAGCAATGCATTTTACTGAACATGATAAGCTGTGTATCCCTGTACCGCTTTATCATTGCTTTGGCATGGTTTTAGGCAGCTTATTGTGCGTAAGTAAAGGCGCTGCAGCTATTTATCCAAGTGATTCTTTCGATCCAAAAACCACATTAGAGGTGGTACAACAAGAAAAATGCACCGCGCTTCATGGCGTGCCTACCATGTTTATAAGCGAATTAGAGCTTAATAACTTCAGTGATTATGATTTAAGTACATTACGAACCGGCGTTATGGCAGGCTCAACCTGTCCCGAACAAGTTATGCGTAAAGTACAAACACTCATGAATATGAACCAAGTCGTTATAGCCTATGGACAAACAGAGTGTAGCCCAATCAACAATATCACTGAAACCGACTCATCAATTGAGCGTCAAGTTACCACTGTAGGACGAGCGCTTGCGCACACCGAAGTAAAAATTATTGATGAAGTGGGAGAAGTTCAAAAAATAGGCCAACCAGGTGAAGTCTGTAGCCGTGGTGCCGGCATTATGCGCTGCTATTGGAACGATGAAGAAAAAACCAAAGCTACTATCGATAATCAAGGTTGGTTACATTCAGGCGATTTAGGGGTAATGGACAGTGAAGGCTTTGTCAGTATTGTTGGCAGAATTAAAGACATGATTATTCGCGGCGGAGAAAATATATATCCCCGTGAGATTGAGGAAGTTTTATACACCTACCCAGGGATACAAGATGCGGCAATTTTTGGTATTACCGATGAAAAGTTTGGCGAAGAAGTGTGTGCCTGGATCCAGCCTAAAGAAGGTGAAGTGCTTGATGAGCAAGCAATTCGATTATTTTTAAAGGACAAACTCGCCTACTTTAAACAGCCTAAATACATTCGTTTTGTAGAACATTACCCGATGACAGTAACCGGCAAATTGCAAAAATTTAAAATGCGCGAACAAATGCAAGAAGAGCTCGCCGAATCTGCATTTTCGTAATAATTAACGGCTACTTTATTACAATGCAACGATTAAACGTTGCATTGTATTTTAAATATAAATTATCAACCTAAGGCTCAGCAACATTAGGGGATGCGTATTTCGAATTTTAAACTCTCTATTTTCTTTCGCACCTAGTGATATGGAGCAGAATAAACAACAAAGTCCAGTGTAATAAACATTCTAGCTTTCTTAAATGTGTAAAATTTAAATGTTGAGCTTCTTTTTATTTGAGGCGCTTCTAATTTTATTTGCAATAGGCCTTTCAAAGAATACGTACGATAGATGCGCAAAAAAAACACTCAGGCTTAGTGATAGCAACAGTTTAAGTTCAATATTTAAATTAAACTTATTCACCATTCCAATAATAGGCATATGCAATAAATAAAATGAGTAAGACACTTTACCTAAAAAGTCACCAACCTTATTTGCTAAAAAAATATTGTTGTCTGGGATTAAAAAAACAACACAAAAGAATACTGTACTCATAACAAATAGAACTTCATAACTAAGCCACATTCTTTTCTTGTCACCCTCGTTAATAGGTGAAAACTCAGGATACAATAAAGGTATTAAACACAAAGCTAATATAAACCAGTTGCTCTTCATATAACTCGGCACTTTAAATAATTTGTAATGCAAACCAAATATAACGCCAATAAAAAAGTACGGTAACGTTCTTAAAGTACTAAATATGTTGTAATGGACACTTTTAATTTCACCAAATACTCTTGGGAAGTCAGCCAAGTACCAAAACATCATAAAAGTCACAATTAGTAAATATATATACCCTTTTCTATCGCCTGCTAAAAACCAAAAAACGAGTAAGATTATATAAAATTGTATTTCTGGTGGAATTGTCCAAAGTACGCTTTCACCATGCATGAACAAAAGGTGACCTATTAGCGAATTAAGATCAGTTATGTTGTATAAAATCTCATAATTATTTTGAGTTAATAAGTAAGAGCTAAAAACAATTACAAGGTACAGAGGTAAAACTCGTCCGGCTCTAGCTAGTACGTATCGTCTAATGTTCGCTCTGCTAAATTTGGTATCTAAATAGAGAAATGACATTAAAAAACCACTAAGAAGGAAAAATAACATTACGCCATAGGCTCCTGAACCGCCGCCTAGGGAACCATTTAACCAATGAGTAATATCTGAAAAGTGAGTAACAAATACAATAAGGGCAGCTAAAGCTCTTAGAGAATTTAATTTTCTAATTTCCATGAAGTTGATTTAATCCTTAGCTTATTATTTTTTAAAATTGTTTAAATTTAATTATCGGCTATGTGAACTTAGGCTTATACGATATTACTGAATCTTTTTACGTTTGAGCCACGCTTTAACGGGTAATATCCATTCTTTTCTCGGTGTGAAAAAAGCGCCATGTTCTTTACCCGTTGAAATAGATATTTCTGTGTAAGAACTAACCGTATTAATGCTTCTATTAACGACATCGTCACATGAACCAACAGAGTCAGAGGTTTCATAGACTGAAAATAAATGACCATAAATAGCTATTTCTGTTTTTTTAGCTAATCCACTGGTACAAGCCGCTAAAATCACAACGTTAATATCCATGTTTTTTAAATGGCTCGATGTAATTGCCGTAATAAACCCGCCGCGGGAAAAGCCAACTAGCGATATATTGCTCGCAGGTATGCCATTTTTTAGTAACTTAGTTACTTGTTTAGATAGCTGTTGAGCGTAGTTAAAAGGGTGAGTCTTAGCTGGCCGATGAGTAGCAATTAAATGATAGCTTGAGTCGGCAAGTTCCTGTTTAATCGCTGGAAAGTTATATTGCCCCCAACGCTCATGAATAGGTGTGGGATCTTTACCCTCTACAATGAATCCGTGAGAATAAAAAACATAATGCTCTGATGGATTTACTTTGTCTGGGAAGCTCTCATATACTTTGCCACCATGGCTAAATGAACTAAAAAGAAAAGTAAAAATAATAAAAAGCAGCTTTTGATACATATTACACCTTTATAACTCTATAAACATTTGAAATAAAAGCCATTATTTTATGGTTTAGTCACGAGGACTAAACTAGGATCAACTCTTTGGTTGTCTTTAATTACTTCAAAGTGCAGGTGAACCCCTGTCGTTTTACCTGTATCACCAATGATACCAATAACCTGCCCTGCTTTAACCCAAGAGCCGACTTTAGCGTCACTTGATTCTAGGTGCGCATATAACGTTTGATAGCCACTTTTATGTTGAATTAATACAGTATTTCCATAGTTCGAATGCAAGGTTTTGTTACCTGAAATAACTATTACTCCATCTGCAGCAGACAGCACAGGGCTTCCTCTTTGGGCAACATAGTCTATACCTTGATGCGGTTTATATCCTCTGACTTTGCTTATGCTACGAAATGTTGAGCTGATCGTATGGCTATTTAGTGGATGTTGCCAAGTGAGCTTCCCTGTCATTGCGGGGTCTTTTAAAAATGTATGCAGACTAAAAATAACCAGTATCATTAAGGAGAACTTAAAAGTTAAAGCAAGTTTGCTTTTACTCGATGGCGAAGCAATGTTTGAAAGCCTCGCTTTGTAATCATCAGCACAAAGCACAGCAGAACTAAATTGAGCGACTGGATTATTGTTACTAAATTGAATGCTCTTTTTTAATGATTGCAGCAGTGCCTTAGCATAATCATGTTTGTTGAGATTAAAGCGACATATTGTATGTCTATCACACCTATGCTCCATAGCGCGAATAAACTGCCATTCCATCTTTTTAACAAATGGGTTTATCCATAAAACGATGCTTAAGATCCTCCATAAAAGAATCGTAATATGATCTTTGTTTGTAATATGGGTTAGCTCGTGTTGAATCAAAATGCCTTGCTGATCTTTATTTAGGAATGAAAAATAATGAGGTAGCACAACATAGGCTGTTGTTATACCAATGACAAAAGGACTGTGGTTTTGCGAGGAAATGACAATCTTCACCTTACTAGTCGACAGCTCATTTATTGACTCAGAAGATCTCGTTAAGCTTTTGAGTTTCTGCCACACAAGCAATAATTTAACGAGTTTTAAGCAGGTAAAACCAAAGTAACCAACAATTAGCGCTGTTGAGATTAAATCAATTTTCTGCAAACTTACATGGGTTATACTGGCTTGCTTTACTATTTGTGCGCTTTGCAAACTAGAGCTTATATAATCGAAATCAGGGATAGGTATATTAATAGTGCCAAGAGATAAAGGAATAAAAGGTAAAAAGCTGGCTATAAGCGCAGACCACCAAATACCTGGCGAGGTATTGTCGTGCTTGGTTATATAAGATGAGCAAACATAAACAAGCCCAGAAAATATAAGCCAAGGAAAAATACTATTTACTATGAATTGAATAATGTAAGAGTCCACTACTTTTGTTTTTCATCCTTTGAAAGTTGATTTAACAATTCCTCTAATTCATCGACTTCAGCTTTATTTATTAAACGGCTATCAGCGAACATAGTGACAGGGAGTGGTTCATCTAACTCTAAGACATTGGTTGCGAATTCCTGCATATAAGATGCTAGCGTCGGTATTTTCTCAATTAATGCTTTAAAGGTTTTTTTGTTGCCAGAGGAGCCCACCTCTAAAATTCCTTTATTGCCCATTCTTTCTAAGGTTTTACGTGTAGATGAGTATGACCAGCCATACTTTGATTCTAAGTGTTCATGAATCTCTTTGGCTGTACGTGGCTGTTTTTTCCAAAGTAATTTCAGTATTTCTAACTCTGTTGAATTGGGTTTCATATAAAGACTCAAAAGGTGTGACTTGTGTCGCACTTTAACATCCTGTATGTTAAAACGCAACACCGTGACACGTGTCGCACTTTGAGTTTGAGACTGGATAAAACGTTAGATGAACATCAGGTTACTGTTTGTCATACTAAAAACTTTTCAACTTTAACATTATCGATAGCAAAGGATTTAGCCAAAATGAAACCGACTACTTTTTTGACAATATGCAGTTTAATTTTTTCCTCCTCGTGTTTTGTAAAATACTTAGCTTTAATTTTTATGCTCAATATAATTTGCAGCAATCTTGCACTCGCTGAAGGCCATCGTTTTGAAATTGCTAACAGTAAAGTAGTAACAATCAAATCCACAGTGCTGGGTAAAAAATACGATTTATATATCAAAGTACCCCGTAGTTATTTCTTAGTAGAGAATAAATCTAAAAAATACCCTGTACTTTACTTAAATGATGGACCTTATACTTTTAAAGTAGCTGCTGGTGTCACTCATGTTCGAGACATGGATAAAGTCATTATTGTTGGTATTTCATTTGCTCACGGAGAAGACGGTCAATTTAGTCGAGTTAGAGATTTAACACCTGTCGTTGATCAGAGCTGGACAAAATACACCACAGGTGGAGCAACTGAATACTTAGCATTTATTGAAAAAGAAATCTTTCAGTACATTGAGCGCAATTACCGAGTTAACACTGAACAAAGAATATTGTCTGGGCAATCATTGGGGGGATCTTTTGCCGCTTGGGTATTGTTGACCAAGCCTGAGTTGTTTGCTACTTATATCTTAACCAGCCCTTCACTCTGGTTTAAGAATAATTGGATATTTGAGTTAGAAAATAAATATGCCCAGAAAAACACATCGCTGCAGGCTAATGTATTTATGGCAACTGGCGCATTAGAAACGTTAGAAAATGGCATGAAAGAAGATATGGTCGCAGGTCATGTGAAGTTTGCAAATCTATTACGCTCACGTAATTACCAAAAATTAAAGCTAGAAGAGGAAGTTGTTGAAGGAAGCGATCATTACTCGACCTTTCCTATTGGGCTATCAAAAGGATTGGTAAAATTTTACCAATTACAGAAATAATCGCTAGTACTTACCTATCAGATAAACTCCAAATTTATTAGTTGGCATTATCAGTTAGATATGAGGCGAATAAAATCTAAAAACAGTCACTTTATTTATCTGTTAAAACTGTACCAAATTCAAAATACAAGTCCGCTTTTACATATTGAATTTTTAGAATGGGTGTCAGCTTAAGCTAACGCGGTGTAAGAGATTAGCTAATAGCATAGTTATACTCCGGTCTCCGTTTTGATCCATAGCCCCGCAGGAGGGGCTGGTAGTAATTTGCTAAAATGTGAAGCGAAGCAAAACTGAGTGAGCTGTTAGTATTCACATGGTTACTAGGCTCGTTAGTTTTACTTTTTGCTTGCTAGAGTTGCTGCAACGAGTTGTAATGCTTGCTCTTTAGTAAAACCCTCTTCAACCAAAGCTTCATATAAACTTTTTATATATTTTGCATTGGCTTTAATTAACTTTGGGTTATTCATTACTTTCATAGAAGTTTCTAGCTGTTTTGAAAGTTGCTTTGCCATTTGTTCGTATTGCGAATCATTATTTGCGAACGTGCTAGCTGAAAATAAAGTAGTGACTATTAAAAGACTGAAGATTATTGTTTTCATCGTGCGTTTCCTACAAAAGTGATACCTCATTATGAGGCAAAAAATGGTTGGCTAAAATAAGCGAAAAAGGAGCAAATGCCAACTATTTTTGTCCTGTTTAATGATTTGATAAATAGGCTTTGCACGAAATTAGTTTTATTGAGTTAGCTGAAAAACATTTACCGGCGGTAACCAAGTATGAAAGCCAAAAACTCACTCTATTTGCCCTGGCGTAATACATACAAAAGTACGAAATTCCCGTGTCATATGCGCCTGATCACTAAATCCAAATTGGTAAGCAACATCCGCTAAGTTTGCTTTTTTGTGTGATCGTAAAAAGCTGATTGTTTTTTTAATTCTCAAAATACGCTGATAATGTTTGGGAGTCATTTCTAGCCAAAGTTTAAAAATACGCTCAATTTGCCGTTGGCTCAAATCAATACTTGCACTTAGTTGCCCCGGCGTTTCATCCTGCTCGATATACATGAGTGCTTTCTTCAGAGGGGCTGGAATTACTTTGGAAAAATCTAGGTTTTTATCTGCCCAGCGGTGCAGAGTTTCAATTCGCCTTTCAATGTCTTTTTGAATTCGGAGATCATTATAAACCCCATAAAGGTTATAAAGCTGGTCTTCCTCTGGCAATAAAAGTGTTGGCTTGTCGTAATGCTGTCCCAAAACACCATAGCAAATGGCTGGATGGAAACGAATGCCTGAGAGTTGTGCTCCAGATTGCAGAACAATATTCTCAGTCTGTTTATTTATAGCAAGCATAATGACACCTTCCGGCAGGGTTTCATTGCCAATCATCACGTCACCAACAAGGTTAAAAATAATGCCGCTGCCAGCATCAGAATACAGCGGCTTTACTATCGGAACCGGTTGCTGTACAGATGCTGACCATACTCCCTGCACAAACGCAGACAGCTGTCCCGATGGTTGAGACAACTGAAAATTAAATGCCTGTTCAAATAATTTATTACGGTTTATAGCTGCCTACCTCTGGCATAAACGTCTTAGCAATTCGATTCCAGCTATTGATAGCATTAATCGCAATGGTCAAATCCACTACAGCTTTTTCACCTAATACTTCTACCGTATTCTTATAGAACTCTTCGTCTACGGGGTTAGCTAGGGTCAAATATTCAGCCCAATCGAGCGCAGCTAGTTCTGTCTTAGAATATAAAGGCATATTACGCCATGCACTTAAGCCAATAATACGTTCATGAGTTTCCCCATGACTCAATGCGTCTTTGCTGTGCATATCAATACAAAAGGCACACTGATTCATCTGCGACACTCTTAGTTTAATCAATTCCCAGATCGGGATTGTTACTGTTTCTGAAATACTAAATTGCTTACGCAGATAGTCTTCTTGGTTCATCAGAATCTGTATTGCTTTAGGTGCTAGCTCAAAATAATTTGCACGAAAAAACATATCTCACCTCCTTAAATGTAGTTGGAGCTAAGATAGCTTTTGTCTCAATATAGGTATTGAATATTTTCGACACGTATTCATTTTAAATTTAAGCTGGGGTTAGATTAGGCCTTTTAACGTCATATTAAGCGCACTAAACAGTGGTTTCAATATGTAATGGTTCAGAGCCTAACCAACTGTTTTAGAAAAATTAAAATGGATTTTATATAAAATTAAGCACCTAAATAGTAGAGTCATTATTATTTATAACATCGTTTTTGAGTGCCAAAACTGCGACAAATATTAAACCTAATAGCGGTATAAATGACAATAAAAAACCAATAAAGGTTGTTGTTTTAACATTTTGGGTTTTACGTTTACCGAGATAAAAGCTTAAACCAGTTATTACGATCATTGATATAAAAATAAATTGACCGAGAATTGTTGCATTGATATTCATACGAAATTCCTTTTTGCATGTCACAGCTTTATTAGAGGACAGCTTCTCTATTTTCACGAAAAACATCCTCATTTTATGAACTTATATTAATAACAAATAGTGTAAGCTATTGCTAGTTATAAATATTATGCTTTTTGTAGATTATTTGAATATGTAGAAATGACGAAAGTGCCCTTTTAATATAACTTAGCTAATGACACCTCACTTCAATAACTATCTTTCGCTCATACCTGCCTGTTCGTCCAACACTTATTAAATGTCACTATCAAACAGGTATAAGCTACTAAAAATTATATATTAACCGAGCTGTTACACTACACCTTGTTCAATCATTGCATCGGCTACACGTCTAAATCCAGCGATGTTAGCGCCTAAAAGTAAGTTACCGGGTTGATCAAACTCTTTTGCAGTGTCGTTGGCTGTTGTGAATATATCTTTCATTATTTGTTTAAGCTTTTCATCTACTTGCTCAAATGTCCAGCTTTGCATACTGGCATTTTGTGCCATTTCTAATTGACTGGTTGCTACCCCACCGGCATTCGCTGCTTTGCCAGGGGCATAAGCTATTTTTGCTTCAATAAAGCAATCAATCGCTTCTTTGGTTGAGGGCATATTCGCCCCTTCACTGACTAAAATACAGCCATTTTCAAGTAGTGCTTTTGCATCCGCTTGGGTTAATTCGTTTTGTGTAGCACAAGGAAAAGCCGCATCCGCACTGTAACGCCATACAGCATGACCATCCTGAGGGTACTCATCGCGAGGCGTATACTTTGCCTGAGAGTGAGTATCTAGGTAGTCACTCAGGCATCCTCGTGACTGTTCTTTTAATTGCTTAATAAGTTTTAAATCAATGCCACTCTCATCGTACAAAGTGCCTTTTGAGTCACTACAGGCAATAGGCGTAGCCCCTAGTTGATATAATTTTTCCATGGCATAAATTGCCACATTGCCTGAGCCTGAAATTAAACAGCGTTTTCCTGATAAGCTGTCATCACGATCTTCAAGCATATAGTTAGCAAAATACACCGCGCCATAACCCGTTGCTTCTTTGCGAGCAAGCGATCCGCCCCAAAGTAAACTTTTACCGGTTAGTATGCCTTCATAGCGCCCTGTTAAGCGTTTGTATTGGCCAAACATATAACCAATTTCTCTCGCCCCTACGCCAATATCCCCTGCAGGTACATCGGTTGTAGGACCAATATGACGATATAACTCGGTCATAAACGATTGGCAAAAGCGCATTATCTCGCCATCAGAGCGTCCTTTAGGATCAAAATTAGCGCCTCCTTTGCCACCACCTATAGGCAAACCAGTTAGTGCATTTTTAAAAATTTGTTCAAACCCTAAAAACTTTATAATGCTGGCATTCACACTAGGATGAAAACGTAAGCCGCCTTTATATGGTCCCAACGCCGAATTAAATTCGATACGGTAGCCTTTATTGACTTGAATATTGCCCTCGTCATCAACCCAAGGCACACGAAACATTAATTGGCGCTCTGGCTCTACCATTCTTTGAATAATTGCTTGTTGTTGGTAGTGACTGGTTTGCGAAAATATAGGCTCTAGAGAGTCTAGCACTTCTTCTACAGCTTGATAAAACTCACATTGCGCAGGACTCGTCTGCTTTAATTGCGAAATAGTTTTGTGTATATAATCCATATTTACTCTTCCATGTAGGTATTTTTAAATTCGAAACAGGAAAAATGATCAACGTTATTGTTAGTAGAGAAATTGATTATGCGATCATTATTTTTACACTTTAACATCATAGATAAACTGGATGCACGTGTTTGATGTTGAATTAAATTGTTGTTTCTTTTGTATAAAAACCCATTAAAAAAGAATTTTTATGCTAAAAAACCAGTTTTAATGAATAACACGTTAAAAGTATTAAAAAAATAGTAAAACAAAATACGACGCGACGTTTTTACGAGCGCAAAAATATAAAATGCTTTATGAGACTGAAGTTGTAGAAGGGGTAAGACTGATAATAGCGAAGATTTTAGTGAGTTCGTTTAAGAGGTTTAATGGAGGTTGCTAACCAACCTCCATAAAATACATTAAGCTTTTTCGCCATCTGGGCGAAAAGTACGCTGCACACCGGTTAAAAATAAACGTAAAACTTGATCGTTACACACACGGTAATGTTTGTTTTCAACTTTACGTGAAAATGCACTAAGTTCATGCTTACTTAAATCAAAATCAACTAATGCGAGTGTGGCAATTACGTCCTCTGCTTTCATATTTAAAGCAATACGTAATTTCATAAAAATAATATTATTGTTTAATTTAGTCTCTGGGATTGGCTGCTCACCGTCACGTTTACCGCGCTTAGTATTTATAAAGCCATTTAAAAATACCGCAAATTCAGTGTCACTTATTGGGGTGTAACCCTGCTCGCCCTCTTTAGTTAACCATGCAATCACCTGCTCTTTGCTGACGCTCTGCTCTGCAGCGGCGAACACGTCAACCATTGCTGAATCGGTTAAATCAAAGGTGTAGCGAATACGGCGTAAAATATCGTTATTTGTCAAAGTAAATCCCAGGTAAAATAAGTGCTCAGCAAACAAAAGCTGTTTAATAGCGGCGCAGTTTATCAGAGTTACACTAAGCGCCCTATTAAATACTGTGTTTAATTACCCAATACTTTTGCCGGATCAACACGTGTTGCTTGCCATGCTGGATACAGCGTCGCCAATATTGCAAGCACAAAGGTGGCAATAACAGTTAACACTATATCTTGCCAAACTAATTTACTCGGTAAGAATTCGATAAAATACACACCTTCTAGCGGATTTTCACCCAGCAATAAACTCAGCCAAGTAAAGAGCTCACTAATATTGATTGCTAGAATAACGCCAATAATAGAGCCTAAAACTACGCCAACAAATGCTTGAGTTAAGCCTTGCATTACAAAAGTAGCCAATATGGTACTGTCTTTGGCACCCATGGTTTTTAAAATGGCAATATTGCCTTCTTTTTCGCGCACTTCCATCACTAATGACGAAACAATGTTAAAACTGGCGACTGCAATAATTAAAAACACCACAATATAAACAATCGTGCGCACCATTTGAATGTCTTGATACAAGCTGCCTTGGGTTCTAAACCAACTCGATATATACACGTAATCAGTAACAGTTTGCCCTACTCTCAACGCTATTTGGTGCGCTGCAAACACATCATCAACCCGTAAACGTAGGCCGGTTACTTGGCTTTGATCGTAACCTAAGGTTTGTTGTGCTTTGCTAAGGTGAATAAACGCGGCACTGCTATCAATAGGCCCGCCCATTTCTATAATGCCTGCGAGTGTTAACGTAACCCGTTTTGGCGCAAGTAATGATTGTCCTTTTTCACTAATTTGTGGGATCAATAAAGTGACATTGTCGCCTATTGATATATTAAGTTGAGTGACAATTTGCTTGCCTAAAATAACATCCTCAAGTGCTAGCTGACTGACTAATTTACCTTGTGTAAATTGGTTAACCGCTGATACGTCGCTCTCTAGCGAAGGCTCAACACCTCGTATTTCAACTGCTTTTAATTGGCTTTTAAATTGCGCCATACCATTTACTGCTATAAATGGGGCTGCTCCTGTTACTTGTGGTTGCTGTTTTAATTTTTCGACTTTGCTGGGCCAATCAGCAATCGGCCTGCTTGGTGCTACATATTCAACTTGTGGCACGACACTTAATAAACGATGAACCAATTGTTGTTCAAAACCATTGATCACCGATAACGCCACAATTAAAACGGCAACACCAAGTAAAATACCAATAGTAGATGCCTTAGCAATAAAACTAACAAACGCGTTTTTTTCATCTTTATGGCCTGAATAGGCTCTGAAACGTTTACTTATAAAGGCACTAAGCAACATGGTTTGACTCTTTTATTGATAATTTACCATCATCTAAATACGCTATTTTACCCAGCTTGTCGGCAAGCTCTAAATCATGAGTCACCACCACAAAACTGGTGTTTAAACTTTTATTTAGCTGATTAATTAAATCGTAAATTTTAATCGCGTTTTGCTTATCTAAATTACCCGTTGGCTCATCTGCAAGAACCAGTGCAGGCTCAGTCACTAAAGCACGCGCTATGGCAACACGTTGGCGTTCGCCACCAGACAGTGCCGACGGTTTATGGCTACTTCTGTGCGCAAGGCCGACTTTATCGAGCATGTCGAGCGCTTTTACATTTGCTTCTTTGGCACTCAAGCCTTTTATTAACAGTGGCATAGCAACATTTTCAACCGCACTAAATTCCATTAATAAATGATGAAATTGGTAAATAAACCCTAAGTTTTGATTTCTAAACGCGGCTTGTTGGCTGCGAGAAAGTTTAGCCACATCTTGGTTTTTGATTTTTGCACTGCCAGAACTGGCGGTATCTAAGGTACCCAAAATATGCAATAAGGTACTTTTACCTGAACCTGAGCTACCTACAATAGCTAGCATTTCACCTTGGGTTAGGGCTAAATCAACCCCTTTTAATACCTCAACTTGGTTTTGCCCGTCTTGGTACACTTTACTTATTTGTTCACAACTAATTACTAAATCATTCATAACGTAATACCTCGGCTGGGTTTACTTTAGCGGCCTGGCGCGCGGGATATAAAGTCGCTAAAAAGCTCATTGCTAAGCTTAAAAGCGCAATCACACTTAAGCTAAGCGCATCAAATTTGACCGGCAGTGAAATCCCCGATAATAAATTTAAGCCAACCAACGCCAGCAGTTCATTAATATATAAGCTAAATAAAATACCTAAAGAGGCACCTACTGCCGTACCAATCACACCGTTATATAAACCTTGAACCATAAATACAGTTTGTACTTGGCTTGGCGTTAGCCCTAGTGTCTGCAGTATCGCAACTTCGCTTTGTTTTTCACTCACCATCATGGTGAGCGCCGACACAATATTGAACACCGCCACCAGCACGATTAAGCCCAATAACATAGACATAATGCGTTTCTCCATCGCCACAGCGGCAAATAAAGTGCCTTGGCTACTGCGCCAATCGGTGTATTTAAAATTCTTCAGAATAAGTTGGCTGTCTTGAATAAATTCATCAAGTGCAAATGGCTCATGCAGTGACACACTTAAATTAGGGGGTGTAGAGCTACTTTGCTTTAATACTCGTTGTAATGACACACCACTGGTAAATGCCAGTCCCATGTCAATTTCTGAACCAGTTTCATAAATAGCAGCAATTTTGAATAAACGTTGGCTAGGAACACGACCAAGGGGTGTATAAGTAGATGCATTAGGCATAATAACGCGCAGTTTGTCGCCTAAACCAACGCCGAGTTTACGGCTTAAATAGCGGCTAATAGCAATGTGATAATTATTATTTAATACGCTTTGCCAATTACCCTGCACTACTTTGTCAGTGATTTTATAAAGCGAGTCATTATTATCATAGAGCCCTTGCAGTAACACACCATGCAGGTCTTTATTGGTTTGCAGTATGGCTTCACCATGGCGGTATAAACTAACATGTTCAACATACGGTGATTGCTCAAGATCAGCTTTAAGAGTATTCATTTGCGCTTTAGAGTGTTGTTTGGCCTGCACTTCAACGTGTGGAATGAGCCCGAGCATATTCGTTTTCAGGCTGCTTTCAAAACCGTTCATGACACTACTTACTGTAAAGAGCGCCATTAAACCAATCGCTATACCTGCAATAGAAAAAAAAGAAATAAACGAAATAAACGCATTGCCTTTGGAAGAGCGACTATATCTAAGTCCGATAAACAGGCTAACAGGTTGAAACATATTAATTAAAACATTAATGCTAAAAGTGTGGCTTTATAGTAGCACGAACTCAGCGCAATTGAATATCACCATAAATGTAAGAAATAATTTATAAATCTTATACTTGGCTATATTATAAGCAAATCACTAAGCCAAGCTAAACTTTTAATCCTGTTACTAGATAATCAAGTAATACCCGTACATTAGTAGCAACAAATTGCCGAGGAGGATACAGCCCCCACACACCCTCTTGCTGAGGTTGATAAGCTGTTAATATTGGTACTAACTGCCCTGTTTTTGTCTCATTCTCTATGTAGTAATCCGGCAACTGAACAATACCCAACCCTTTTTTAGCGCCGTCAACCAGTGCCCAACCGCTATTGCAATGCAACCTCCCTGCTACTTTAATATGTTTGTCACGACCGTTTTCATTTACTCGCCAATAACTACTGTTACCAATTAAGCATTGATGCTGGTTAAGTTCACCTAACGTGTGGGGTTCGCCAAAACGCGCTAAATAGCTTGGTGCAGCACACATAATAAATCGTCGCGAGCTCAAGCGTCGCGCTTTTAAACTCGAATCTTTTAAATGGCCTAATCGAATGGCTAAATCAAAGCCGCCCTCCAGCAAGTTTTCTTGCTCGTTAGAGAGCGTTGCGATTACTTCTACCTCGGGGTGATCATGCATAAACGAATGCACTATCGGCATAATAAAACTTTCACCATACATAACCGGTGCGGTTAATTTAATTTTACCTTTAGGGGATGTTTGCACAGACGCGAGCCCCTGAGTGGCTTCATCCATAGCGTGTTGTAAATGTTTTACTTGGTGTAAAAACTGCTCACCTTCTTTGGTTAATACCACCTTTCGGGTCGTACGCGTTAAAAGTTGGGTATTTAACCGTTGCTCAAGCTTAGTAACATGGCGGCTAATATGGGCAACCGATAGACCCAACGCCTGTGCAGCTTGAGTAAAACTTCCCTCTTCGCCAACAGCAATAAACTCATCAATCCCTTCCCAACGCATTATTATTACCATACTGTAAAAGTGTTTTATTAATTTAGAGATTATCATTGTTATAGAAATAAATACAATAGACACATCACCCAAACAGTTTGGGTCTACAATTGATATTCAAACCACTACAAAGGATATACACATGTCTGAATTTATAAAATCAAAAGCAGCGATTGCCTGGGGCCCTAATCAGCCTTTAAGCGTTGAAGAAGTTGACGTGATGATGCCTAAAAAAGGCGAAGTGATGGTAAAAATTACTGCCACAGGTGTATGCCATACAGATGCTTTTACTTTATCAGGTGAAGATCCTGAAGGCATTTTCCCCGCTATTTTAGGCCATGAAGGTGCCGGGGTGGTTTACGCTGTGGGCGAAGGCGTTACAAGTGTAGAAGTTGGCGATCACGTTATTCCTTTATACACCGCAGAATGTGGTGAATGCAAAATGTGTACTTCAGGTAAAACCAACTTGTGCTCTGCTGTACGCGAAACACAAGGCAAAGGCTTAATGCCAGATGGCACAACGCGATTTTTCAAAGACGGCCAACCAATTTATCACTATATGGGGACGTCGACCTTTTCTGAATACACAGTACTTCCTGAAATCTCGCTAGCTAAAGTAAATAAAGAAGCCTCTTTAGAGGAAATTTGCTTATTGGGCTGCGGTGTCACTACCGGTATGGGCGCTGTAACAAATACGGCAAAAGTAACAACGGGCGATACGGTGGCAATTTTTGGTCTAGGTGGCATTGGTTTGTCGGCCATTATTGGCGCCAAAATGGCTGGTGCAAGCCGTATTATTGGTATTGATATTAACACCTCTAAGTTTGATCTTGCGACTAAACTCGGTGCTACCGACTTAATTAATCCAAAAGACTTCGACAAGCCAATTCAAGAAGTGATTGTAGAGATGACCGACGGCGGTGTTGATTACTCATTTGAATGTATTGGTAACGTTGATGTAATGCGCTCTGCCCTTGAGTGTTGTCATAAAGGCTGGGGAGAATCTGTAATTATTGGTGTAGCTGGTGCTGGCCAAGAAATTTCAACTCGCCCGTTCCAACTTGTTACTGGCCGTGTATGGCGTGGTAGCGCATTTGGAGGCGTTAAAGGTCGTTCGCAACTTCCTGAAATTGTAGAGCGTTACATGGCGGGTGAATTCGCTCTTAATGATTTTATTACCCATACCATGAGCCTTGAAGAAATTAACGATGCCTTTGATTTAATGCACGAAGGTAAGAGTATTCGTACTGTTATTCATTACTAGGGTCTGTTGACCTTTGCGGATTAAAATTTGTTCAAACTAGGGGCGGTTTAATCGCGGCGCGAGGTTTGTAACCTAGTGGGCTAAGTAAAAACCAAGCAACAAAGAGTAAATCGCCCCTAGGCAGAACCTTCGGGCAGCGCCTGTTTGGCATTGATGCTGCGTTATCGCCTATTTATGGGGAATAACCACACCACATAGGCTCTGCCTTGCCTAAATACCAAACAGACTGCTGCAAATTTAACCTTGAAAGATCAACAGACCCTAATTTCTTTTAATCACCATTACCAGCCGTTGCTATTAAGTAACGGCTTTTAAGGATTGTTATGTTAGAAAATATCTCAACAGCAAAAGTGGCTGGTGGCTGGCATAAGCAGTATAGCCATACTTCCTCAAGCACCCATTGCAGCATGCGTTTTGCGGTATTTTTACCACCAGGCGCCAGTGAAAAAAATAAAGTACCAGTACTTTATTGGTTATCAGGATTAACCTGTACTGATGAAAACTTTATGCAAAAAGCAGGCGCGTTTAAAAAAGCGGCTGAGCTAGGCATTGCTATTGTCGCACCTGATACCAGTCCGCGTGGTGAAAACGTTCCTAACGAAGATAGCTACGATTTTGCCCAAGGTGCAGGGTTTTACGTCAATGCAACGCAGGCACCTTACAATACTCATTTTAATATGTACGACTATGTGGTGAAGGAGCTACCTGCATTAATAGAGCAACATTTTCCAGTAACAACTAAAAAAGCAATTTCTGGGCATTCTATGGGTGGCCACGGCGCATTAATGATTGCCCTTAAAAATCCTAAAGCTTATACCAGCGCTACAGCATTTAGCCCTATTGTAAACCCGATAGATTGTCCTTGGGGTGTTAAAGCCTTTACTGGCTACTTAGGTACTGATAAATCAGTCTGGGCAGAATATGATAGCTGCGAATTAATGCAACAAGCCAAACAAGCTGATTATTTACCTATGTTGGTTAGCCAAGGTGATGCAGATAACTTTTTAGATGAGCAACTTAAGCCACAAAAGTTAGTAACTGTAGCTACACAGAAAGGCTATCCGTTAACACTCGAAATGCAAGCTGGTTACGACCATAGTTACTATTTCATTAGTAGTTTTATAGACCAACACTTATTATTTCATCATCAGTTTTTAACTGCTTAGATTCATTACTGTGTAGAGTAGATTTATCTACTTCTACACATTCTTTTAAGACCTTAGTAACCTGCCTACATTTTCTAATCACACCGTCATCTCCTTTTACTAAACTAAATACTGCAGAGTCTATTTTTAAACCTAGCTCTGCAAAAGAAAATCCGTCCTTATCAACGGGAACTGGCTCAAATGGATTTTCATAAGGAGTAGACCGAGCTGGATTTTTCATCCGCTGATTTTCTTGTGCATTTGAGGCTGCTTGTCCATCCAACATAACGCCAAAAAATGTACAGCCATTAAGCATCAGCAGTAGTGATAAAAAAAATATTTTTTTCATGTTTAACCCTTTAGTAGCTTCAACTTTAACTATTTAGTTAATAGAGTAACTCCATTAAAAAAGTAAAACTGTAAAAATCTGTTAGTAAGTGAAAATTGTTTACAACATAATTTATACTAAAGTATTTTATTATCACTCTCGCAAAGTGATATAATATAACATATAATTAAACTCGTTTTTTCATCCATACCAAAGCATATTTATGTCATTCCCTTTATCTCAAAATCGTTTACACCATATAGACTTACTCCGAGGTCTTATCATTATATTTATGGTGATTGATCACGGCATGTATTATTGTCTAAATTATTCAGTGACCGATCCCATGACCATACCAGGAACAGATGCGCTTACTTTTTTCACTCGTTTTATATCGCACTTTTGTGCGCCATTATTTGTATTTTTAGCGGGCCTTTCAGCTGCGATAACCGAGCATAAATACACTTCCACGCAAGCTTTTTCAAAAAGTTTAATTATACGTGGACTAGTGCTTATATTATTTGAATTTACTATTGTGTCATGGTCTTGGAGCTTTAATCCACTGTTTCCAATGTTATACGCTCAGGTTATTTGGGCGATAGGTTGGGGATTTATTATTCTAGGGCTTTTACGCTTAATCGGTCTGTATGCAATTTTTGCCATGGGCTTAATTTTAGTATTTGGCCACAACTTATTTGATGCCGTCAACTTTGAGCCAAATACAATCGCAAATACGATATGGTCTGTTTTACATCAGAAAAATGTACTCGAACTTCCTTTTAACTTTAAAATTAGAACCACCTACCCCGTAACTCCTATTGTTGGGTTAATGGCGTTAGCCTATTGTGCAGGTGTTTATTACAAAGCCAAGCAATACAGTAACCGAGTTATGGATTATGGCTTAATTTTGGGTGTAAGCTGCCTAGTTTTATATACGCTTTTGCGTGGCTTTAATCTTTATGGTGACGCGTCAATATTTACGATTAGTGACTCTTATTTACTCACTATTATGTCATTTTTAAACCCGACCAAATACCCACTTTCCCTGCAGTTTATGTTGTTAACCGTTGGTATAGGCCTAATTATGCTTAAACTATTGAGTAAGCTAAAAAGTGATTTTTCGCCAAAGTTTTTACAAGTATTGGGTAAAACCAGTATGTTCTCGTACTTAGCCCACTTGTATTTACTGCATGCAATAAGTTGGTTACTTCTCCCTGTTTTAGGCTTTAGTTTTTCTGATATGACTTATGGCGAAACACTGGTGGGTTTACCAATTGGATACGGTATGAGCTATGTTGCAACACTGCTATTTATTGCAGTCGTAATTGGCTTAACGGCCGTTCTTGCCAATTATTATTTAGCATGGAAGCAAAAAAATAAACACAGTTTAATTGCTAAGTATATTTGAACAAACATTAAAAAAGGCGCTATAAAAGCGCCTTGCTAACAAGTATGTGTGCTTAGAACATATCTTGATAGGAATTTGTTGTACTAAATGTAATTGCTTTTTCAAAGCCTGGCAGTGTAATGCTGTGCTCATCTAAAACAATCTCATTTTCATCAATTAAACCATCACCAAAACGGTAAATTAGCGAGTATTGACCTAAATCGGCTTGCGTTTGGTAAGTATGCTGTGCATCTTTTACTTGGCTATGTTTTTCAGCATAGCTGTTCATCAGTGCATCACCATGGCGTTTAGCAAGCATTTGCATGGTTACTTTTGCGCTCAGCACAGTCGCTGTTGCATTATTTCCACCAAAGCCTTTTGAGTTAATAAACGCAATATCCATATCACCACAATCGTAGTGGCTATTACGAATATCTAAATGTTCGCTGTAAACATCGTCGGCTACTTTATCAATGGTGGTAATACCTGGCATAATATTATGACTAAATACACCTAACGCAATCGCAAGCTGATCGCCACTAGCAGGCGCAATAGTATGGCCTACATAGGCTTTAGGCGCAGTCACTTTCCAGTTATCAATAGCAAATGTTTGCGCTACTTTATGATAAATTAAAGATTCAGTAACACGATTTTGTGGCGTACTTGAGCCGTGCGCTAAAATAAAGCTACGTTGTTGCAGTGCCTCTTTACCTAACAAGCTAGTAGCAAGTGCTGCTGATTTCGCCATGGTGATGTAGTTGCCAGGCCCAGGTGAGGTAATTGACTTTTTAACTCCATCGGCATTCACAAATACATCCGGCACACAGCCCATAATATCTGCACCGAGTTCCAGAGCCAGTGCATCATCCATTAATATAGCAACCTGAGCCCCCTCACCTAAGGTAAAACCGCAGTTCTCACCAAATGGACGACTACTTTTACGATAATCAGGCTCGTCATCATTGGTTAAATTATCTAAACGGCGCAAACCTTCAATATTGGCCAGCGCACTCATATTACCAAAACCTTCAACCACTTCTGGAGTAATCGCACATTCAACACTTGCAACCACTGCAACACGGGTACGGCCAGCTTGAATATCGTTAACGGCAGCGCGCAAGTTATATAAAAATGTGGCACATGCGCCTGAGGTTGAAAAAGTCGTCCCTACATTCCCAGTAACATAGGCGTTAATAAAATCGGTCGACATCGTATTTAAACCCAGCGCTAACTGTTTAGTACTAACACGATCGCCCTGCTGACGCGCTTTAACTAATCCACCTAAGCCTTTATCATCCATTTGACCAATAACCGATGCTGAATAGGTACCAATTTTATCTGGCTCTACGCTATTCATAATATGTTGCCAATCAAGTCCTGTTGATTTTATTGCATCGGTGGCAGCAAATATGGTCGCTTGTAAACCGCGCGGCTGGTAGCGGCTGTTATACATAATGGCAGGATCAAACCCGGTTGGAAATTGCCCAGCCGACTTAATCGGGTTATCACGGGTTGAGTCATGTTTTACATCTAGCTCAGCAGCAATCGTGACTTTTACTTTTTTATTATCAAGGTCATCTATTTGCCAGTTACTTGGTAAAGGCGATGGTAAGTCACGACGACGTGTTTCAAACACAATTGCACTATCATCTGAAGCCGTTAACGTCATTTTTTGCTGCCAAGGTGTGGCATCAACGTCAAAATGTTCTTTTTCAATTTTTCGAATTAATGTACCAGCAATAATTTGCTCACCAAAGCGTGCTTCAATGTCGCTTTGCTCAACATGATTACCTTGGCTGTCTTCAAGTTGGCCGTTTACTGTAGTCACCAAGTTCATTAATGTGGCAAGGCCTAAAAACGTTTCTTGGCGAGCTTGCGCCGCTAAGCTATCTAACACGATACGACGATAACCTTGATGAAAAGAAGTACGGCCAGCGGCATTAATGCCTCCCATGCCTACAATAACGGGTAATGCAGTCATAATTTACCTTTAAAATGCGTGTTATAAGAATATGACATTAGTTTAATTGGATTATAGAGATGTCTTTGTGCTTTAATAGCCAAATAAGCGGCACAAAAGGCCAAAAACAACTGGTCGGAGCATTCACAATGAGCAACAACCCATTAACCCCCCCCATAAATATTGGTATTGCAGTGTTTGAACACTTGCTGGTAACCAGTCTGACACTACCGATTGAAATGCTACGTGCCGGCGAGGCATTTGCTAAAGGCCATAGTGATAAAAACAGCTTTAAACCTCTGGCTATTCATTTAGTGGCTAAAAATAGTGATGCCATTAAGACGCGAACTGGACTGTCAATTATTCCAGATTGTACAAGTGAAAACTCTCCTTATTGCGATTTAGTGATAGTGCCAGGCATTTGGCGTAACCCTCGCCCTGTGATACGCGCTAATCAACAATTAGTCACTTGGCTGATCGAGAGCTTTACCGTAGGAAGTCATATAATTGGAGTAGGCACAGGTAATTGCTTTGTTGCAGAGGCTAGTTTACTTGACGGGCACCCCGCTACTACCCATTGGCATTATGCTAAGCAGTTTAAGCATGACTACCCGAATGTAAATTTAAAACCGGATTTTTTTATTACCCAGTCAGAGCGTATGTATACCGTAGCCAGTTTAAATGCACTTGCTGATGTTATCGTGCATATTATTAGTCAATATTATGGTAAAGAAGCAGCGCAACATGTAGAGCGCAATTTTTCCCATGAAATTCGTAAACCCTATGAAGATCAACGTTACTTAGAGGGTGCGGTAGATAGGCACCCAGATGAGCTGATTGCACAAATGCAATTTTGGTTAAAAACAAATTTAGCCAGTGAACTTAATTTACAGGAGGTTGCGGCTCAATTTAATCTAAGTTATCGCACCTTTACCCGTCGCTTTAGAAGTGCCACTAACCAAAGTCCAATCGAGTATTGGCAACAGCTACGAGTAGAAGGTGCTAAAGACTTATTGGCCTCAACTAACTTATCAATTCAAGAGGTTGCATTGGAGGTTGGCTACAATGACCAAGGGCATTTAACCCGAGTATTTAAAAAAGTATTACGCCAAACACCCAGCGAATACCGTAAAGTAGTCAGGCGAAAATTATTTGGTTAAGTTTTGACTATACCATGCTCACGTTTGATGGTTAGCAAAGATGGATATAGCCTTGATTAGATCTTTTTATATATATAAATTATAGTATTACTCACTAAGCTAATTTGAATTCAAATAGAGAAATAGCCGATGGATAAATCTAGCAAGCTGCTTGTCGATCAACACAATAACGTATCCATTGAAGCTAAGCTAGCTAACTTACTTGCGTTAGTTCGTAAACATTTAGATATGGATGTTGCTTTTATATCTGAATTTATTAACGATGAGCGGGTTTTTAAAGTGGTCGATAATCCCTCTGAAAACCAAATTGTTAAAGTGGGTACTGCCGATCCGATTGATGAAACGTATTGTCAAAAAATCACCGATGACAAGCTTAGCCCTATTATTACTAATACCAACGCAAACCCAATAACCAAGGCTATGCCAGTGACCAAAAAGTTAGGTATAGGCTCTTATATAGGTGTACCTATCAACCTGTCAAACGGTAAATTATACGGTACTTTTTGTTGTTATAAATCACACCATGATGAGAGCTTAAACGATCGCGATTTATCGTTTTTAAATCTTATTTCGGAAATAGCGACAGGCTTAATTGAAATAAATTTATCCAAACGTGTATCGCGCAATCACACTAAATCAGTTATTCAGCAAATTATTACCGATAATGATATAAATATTTACTATCAACCTATTTTCAGTTTAAAAAATAATAAAGTTGCGGGTTTTGAATCACTTGCTCGATTTTTTACTACACCTTATAAAACTCCTGATGTATGGTTTAAAGAAGCAAAAAAGGTTGGCTTAAATGAAGCTTTAGAAATGCTAGCCATTAAAAATGCAGTCACCAACATAGCCAAATTTAATAATTCAAATTACATTGCTATTAATTGCTCACCATCGCATATCCTAAGCGGTGCACTTGAAAATACATTACAAAACATTGACTGCACTAGGCTAGTATTAGAAATTACTGAGCATTCACCAATTTCCGACTACGAAAAAATGCGGACAGCACTTACCCCACTCAGAAAAAGAGGGCTTCGCTTAGCTATTGATGATGTAGGCGCAGGCTTTTCATCATTTCAGCACATACTAGAGCTTGAAGCCGATATTATTAAATTAGATATTAGCCTCACACAAAATATAAACACTGACAAACGTAAATTTTTGCTGGCAAAAGCGCTGTGTGGGTTTGCAAAAGCAATCGACTGCACTATTGTTGCCGAAGGAATTGAAACTGAGGAAGAACTCAACTCTTTAAGAAAGCTCAATGTAGATAGTGTGCAAGGTTATTTTATTGGCCGGCCCGCACCAATTAACGATGCACTTAGCGCAATAAACGCAACATTGTCCGCATGAAAAACGCCACTATTTAGTGGCGTTCGCTATCTATACTGTCTTTTCGATAATAACGTTTGTGATAACTTTTTACTTTAGCATGTACACCTTTGCTGAGGCTTTTAAACTTAGCTTCGAGTACATCAACACCATATAAAATACCAACCACCAATACAGAAAGCTTAATTGCTGCACCTAAGTTTTCGGTTGCGATCATCACCCCAATAGACGCAAGCACCCAAATAGTAGCCGCGGAGGTAACCCCTACCACGGCACCATCCTTTGCCAGCATAACGCCTGCGCCTAAAAACCCAATACCCGTGATTATTTGCCCCACTACACGAGAATGATCAATCACATCCCCTTGTAAATTAAACGCCGTAGATAAAAACAAATATGTGCCTAACGTTATTAATGCTGATGTGCGAATACCCACAGGTTTACCGCGCAATTGACGCTCTATACCAATAATAGCGCCACAAAAAGCGGCGGTGCCAATAGCTGCCCATGAGTATGGCGCTACATCGATAAAATCTAAAAATGTCACTTAATATCCTAATCTATTTTACTTTTCCAATAGCAACTGCCGTTCTGAGCCTTTGGCTACCAAATGCCGACATTTTGCTAAAGTCGCTGCGTGCAATTGGTACATACTGACAATCAATTGCTAGCTGATTGTTATTGTCAGGCTCGCAAAATGGGTCATGTACGTAAACACAATGTGCATCTAAATGGGTGACACACACCCAGTGCGGTGATTTTTTACCATCAAACCGATACGTACTAATTAACAGCAACACACTAAACCCCTGACTCAACCAGTTTTCTATGTCAGTTAATTCAACATCTTTTTGTGTAACTGAAATATTTGCCGCTGCAATACCCTCAACAAACTGTTGATGAACCGTGGCCAATACTGATTTTTTGTTATCACTGCGAACCCCATCTAAAAATAATGGTTCAGATGTATTAACAATTACCTCACTTGTAAAACCGCGTTTATTTGCAGCCAGTGCCAAGCCAAACGGGTGACACCCACCATGTCCAGAGGTCATAAAAATAGTGGTGCCTTCACGCCACAAAGCTAATTCATGTGACTGACTCAGCTCTGTGTTTGAGTCAAGAGCAGCCATTGCCATTAATAACGCAGCAGGTCCACAGGTAAACTCGGTAGTTTGTTGATACCATGGCGTTAAACGATCAACCTGCAATTCACTGGTTTGCCGTATATTTTTTTGCATGCGTAAGGCATCACTGTGATCGTCATAATAATCACTGTATTGACCAAATACGCGATACCCCACACTTTTATAAAGCCCAATTGCGCTGTCGTTATTTACTGCAACCTCTAGGCGCAAATAAATACGTCCACGATCACTGGTCGCTTTTTCAAGCTCATTGAGTAATTTTTTAGCTATGCCTTTACCTTGCATCGTTGGTAATACGGCCAGCGAGTACAAACGTGCTAAACGCGTGCCTTTATGGCACCACACTAAGCCATAGCCACATAATTGCGCATTTTGCTCAGCAACTAATAAAATCCCATGTTTAGCCCCAAGCCAGCGCTTTAAACTACGCGCACTTAGCTTATCGTTACTAAAGCAAGTATTTTCAAGCGCCACCAATGCTTTTAAGTCAGCGGTTATTGCAGGGCGAATAACTAGCTTGGTCGCCTCTGCCACTATTACTTTTTCAGACAGAGCAATAGGCATTAGCCGCGGCCTCGTGCTTCTAAACGCTGTTTAAACTCATCCATAATGATCATGTATAGCTCGTCACCTAAGTAACCATCTTCTACTTTGTGATCAATGCTCGGGTTGTCGTTTACTTCCAATACATACGCACGACCTTGGTGCTCTTTAACATCTACACCGTATAAACCTTTACCCACTGTTTTGCAGGCCTTTAAAGCAGCGTCTAACACAGCTTTTGGTAACTCAAAGGTTGGTAGAGTTTCAAAGCCACCGGAAAAAAAACGTTTTGCGTCATGGTTGTATATTTGCCAATGGTTACGCGCCATTAAATAACGACATGCATAAATAGCACGACCATTAAGTACCCCTACGCGCCAATCGTATTCGGTGTACATGTATTCTTGTGCCAATACCAGCGCACTAAGTGCAAATAATTCACTAAGCTTAGCTTCTAATTCATCACGATTAGCAACTTTATAAACGCCTTTTGAAAACGACCCTTCTGGCATTTTTAATACCAGCGGATAAGTAAACGACGCTTCTAGTTGCTCAATTGTGTCTTTTGATTGATCTGCCACCACCACGGTTTTTAAGCTCGGTACTTTTTGATAATTAAATGCATCATGTAAGTACACTTTATTACAGCACCGTAAAATAGACTCCGCATCGTCAATCACCACTAAACCAAGGCTTTGCGCTTTACTTGCAAGGCGGTAGGTTGGGTGATCAATCGCTGTTGTTTGACGAATAAACAACGCATCAAATTGGGCAATATTATCTATTTCCTCAAAGCTAAGTGCTTTTGCGTTAATACCATGTTTCGCTGCTGCTTTTATAAAACGTGTAATTGCATCTTTATCGCTTGGCGGTACTTTTTCGTTATGATCAACCAATATCGCCATATCCCAACGAAAACGGCGCTCTACTTTACCAATACGCCATTGCGTTTGGGTAAACTCATTGAGCTTTTCAATAAACGCAGCATATTGTTGCTCACTTAATGAGGTTAAAGAGCCTTGTTGCAATAAACCTTGCTGATCGACAAATAAAATAGGAGCTGGGTATTGTTTAAATACCGATTTAGCCGCTTTACTTTGCAATTCATTTAGAGCATTACCAAAATAAACTGCGCCATCAATATGCCCAGTATTTAAAATAGGTGCTTGTCCACTTCTAAGCGCGTTTATTGTTTTAACGCTTGGTAATACTTGGTGTTTGCGGGCTTCTGCAAGCAATGAACAATAATAACCCTTACTCAAGTATTGGCTTGAGTCGCATAAATTAATAATGCGGGTTTTAGGTTCGTTACGTTTGGGGTAATCTCGTAAATAGGTGTCAAATGTAATTACATTTTCAAATGAAAGAGCAAGTGCTTGCTCGTTGTTATCAACCACTATTAAGGTTTTAAACACGACTTTTCCTAGTTAAGTCAAAATATAAAAATCCCTGGCTAGTTAGCTCAGGTAGTTAAACAGCAAATAGAAACACCTATCGCACTAAGTGCAGCAAATAGCAAATCACTTAATACGATAGGTGCTTTAACGAATATCTACTATAAACGTTAGCGCTTAAATTGCTTAAGCGACATGTGATTTATAAGCCCTTTTTTACATACACACAAACGAGATATTTTTAGCGTGAAGATAAAAATTTTTGATGAACTTTTTTATTGTTAATTTGTGTTTTAAAATAGCCAAAATTTACCACTAAAAGTGATCATTATGTCTCTTCCCGCTTGCCCTAAATGCCAATGTGAATACATTTACGAAGACCAACAGCTGCTTATATGCCCAGAATGTGCTTATGAATGGAACCCAAATAATACAAGCGATGAAGACGCTATTTTGGTAAAAGATGCAAACGGCACTTTACTAGCCGATGGTGACAAAGTAACCGTTGCCAAAGATTTAAAAATTAAAGGCAGTTCTCAGGTTATAAAAATTGGTACTAAAGCGGTAGTTAGACGTGTGCTTGATAAAAAAGATCACCAACTAGATTGTAAAGTCGATGGCATTGGCGAAATGATGGTAACGGCCAAGTTTGTGAAAAAAGCCTGAAATTACATAACCTCACTTGTAGAAAATTACAGAAAGTAATAACGCTTAACTGCTAATTTTTTAGCTCTTTAGATAGCGCAGCTAATGTTTGATCGTAAGCATTCTGATTAAAGTTACTCGAGTGTGGGTTCATAAAACCATGTAAGTATTCAACACGCTTTGCGCTAACATTAGCCTTTGTTGCAAGCTCCACCTGTAGTGATTTAACATCAAAGTGCGGCTCATAATAGGGAAATATGAGTTCAATCTCAAATTGTGGTTGTATATCTGTATGGTGCCTAATTTGCGAGCTGTAAAAACAAATGCCCTTAGCTATCGTTTTAATCGCCGGGTGTGCAGACATTGACCAAATTGCCGATGCGCCAACACTAAAACCTATCAATATAGTGTTGTCAGCGAGTGGTTTAATCGCTTTTTGTAAAATAGCTACATACTCATCAAGGCCAATATGCTGACTAAAATACTCATAGGCCTGCTGTTCACTGTTAAATGCCATATCAACCCCGCCATAGGGATCGACAATATATTGAGCGTTTAGCTTTTCAGCTAATACTTTTAAAGCCGTTGTTTTACCAAAAATATCACTGACCAATATTAAGTTCATAAAAAGCTCATCTTTAATTTTATTCTATAAGTTTAGGCAATAATTTAACAAAGAGGCCTACGAGATGCTGCGCCTCTGAGTAAGAGACAAATACAAACTACATTTAAAGTACTTTAACCACATCGTAACTATGTTTTACATCACCGATAGTTAAACTAACTTCATCATCGACTTGTTTACCTAATAACTGTTGCCCTAAAGGGGCACCAGAGGTAAGTACTTGAATAGTTGTGCCTTTAATATCAACGGTTAATCCACCAGCTGCTGGGCCTAAATAAAACCATTTTTGTGTGCTGGCATCGTCTTCTAAACATACCAATGAGCTTATAGCGATAGTGTCTGTAACGGGTTCGTTGTATATGGCTTCAAATAGTTGTATTTCTTTATAGCACTCATTAACTCGCTCTGCATGGCCTTGTGCTAAATAGGCAGCTTCAAGCCCAAGGGTATCGTATTGGGTCTCTGCAATACTTTCTTCATGGGTAGCGGTATCGTGAGCTGTTTGAGCTGCAATTTTAGCAGTGTTTAGTTGCTCATCTAAGGCAAACCGCAGGTGCTCAGTAACATGGGCTTTAATCATTTGGAGAATTCACTCAATTCGATAAAATAATTTGTTATTTTAGCATTGTTGCCACATCGAACACTATCCCTTTGCTGTGTAACAACAATGCTAATTTAAGGCTATGGCATATCCATTAATGCCTGCGTTTGCTGATCCACTTGCTTATCGTAGTTTTTAGCACTTAACCCAAGTAGCTCAGGTAATGTAGCAGCAATACAAATAGACGACAGCGTGCCTACGACGATTCCTGCAAACAAAGCAATGGCAAACCCCTGCAGCGGCGTGCCAGCTAACAGCCAAACACTTGCCACCGTTGCGAGCGTAGTTCCTGAGGTAATAAGCGTACGAGTTAAGGTGCTTTTAATAGCACTGTTGATAATACTGCTTGGTTTGAGTGTGATGTTTGTTGGTATGCGTAATAGCTCACGTACCCTATCACCCACTATTATTGAGTCATTTAGGGAGTAGCCAATTATTGCCAATAAACTGGCTAAAACGGTTAGATTAAACTCTATTTGTAACCACGAAAATAAGCCAACCACCAGCACTAAATCATGTAATAAAGCCACCACAGAGCCTAATGCCAAACGCCACTCAAACCGAACAGCTAAATAAATCATTACCGCTACCATAGCAGCAAATAAGGCTAAGCAGCCTTGCTCAAATAATTCATCACCCACTTGAGAGCCAATATAAGCCGATGATAAAACCTCAGCATTTATAGTTGGGTTTTGGCTAATCGCGGTTTTCCAAGCATCATTATTAGCTTCCTCACTTGGCGCTTGCGTTAATTGAAAATGATTATTGCCCTGTGCTGTAAGTTCAAATTCACCTTGGTGGTTTTTAGCAATAAATTGCTCAAGCTGTTTTAGTTCAACACCTTGGCTGGTGGTAAATTCTGTTAAATAACCACCCGTAAAATCAAGGCCAAAATTAAGCCCTTTTTGTGCAATGGTGAATACCGATAACAACACAAACATGGCACTTATAAGCAAGCCTATATAACGCATACGTGACCCTGTCTCACATTTAAAAAAAGTGTTAAGCATGCGCGTTTACTCCTGCTTTTTTACCCAGCTTTAAATATAAGCTTTGGCTTAAATATTTCGATACATACACACCAGTAAATACCGATGTGATAAGACCAAGCGCCAGCGTTATCGCAAAGCCTTTTACAGGGCCATAACCTATGCCATATAAAATAATCGCGGTGATCATGGTGGTAATATTGGCATCTAAAATCGTATTCGCAGCTTGTTTATAGCCCTCTTGTATCGCTTGATACGGGGGACGACCTTTGCGACGCTCTTCTTTTATGCGCTCAAATATAATCACGTTAGTATCAACCGCCATTCCTATAGTTAATACTAAGCCTGCTATCCCTGGAAGAGTTAAAACCACCCCAGGTAATAACGACATTAGCCCCACTAAAGAGGTTAAGTTTAAAATTAACGCAACATTTGCAATAAGCCCTAAACGGCGGTACCACAGTGCCATAAACGAAAGCGTTAAACCCATGCCTAACATTAGCGCTGCTAATCCATTATTAATATTGTCTTGGCCAAGGCTTGGACCAATAGTTTGCTCATGCACTATAGTTACGGGCGCAGTGAGTGATCCTGCGCGTAGTAATAGCGCTAAATCGGCAGCCGCTTGTTGGCTTTGCATATTGGTTATACTAAAACGCGAGCTTAAATGCTGGGCAATGTTCGCTACATTAATAACTTCGCTTTTTTTAACCACTTCACCTTTGGCATTTTGTGAATACTCTGAATAGAGCGTTGCCATAGGTTTACCTATATTCGCCTTTGAAAAAGCCGACATAGCATCGCCACCTTGGCCATCTAAGCTCAGTTGTACCAAAGGTTTACCCCAATCATCACGCCCTATATTAGCGTTATTAATATGCTCACCGGTAAATATAGGTACAGGGTCAAGCTTAATGGTCCCTCCCGATTGCAAATTAAACGTTTGCCCGCCTCTCTCTTTAAGTTGATAAAACCCCAATGACGCGGTTGCACCAATTATGCGTTTTGCTTCAGCTGGATCTTGCACGCCGGGTAGCTCAATACGAATGCGCTGCTTACCTTGGCGCTGTGTAACGGCCTCAGTTATGCCGAGCTCTTCAATGCGTGAGCGAAGTGTCGTAAGTGTTTGACTCATCACTTCTTTATCAAATGCGCTGCGCCCTTGCTCAGAATAACTCACTTTAACGACCTGTAAGTTGCCATTAGTTGATGTGGTTGTAGTGAGGTTTTCAAAACGGCTTTTAAGCTCTTTTATAACAACTGTTAGCTTATCGTCAGCATTCTCAAGCGCACTTATTTCAAAGCCCTGATTAATCTGCTGCGCTTTAACGCCATAGGCTTTTTGTTTAACAATAATGGCTTTTGTCTGTTGATATGCACTGAGCAATTGCTCATCTATCGCTTTTTCTAAATCAACATCAAGTACAAACAATACCCCGCCGTTTAAATCAAGACCCAGCTTTATGGGCGATAAGCCAAACTCTTGTAACCAAACAGGGCTGGTTGCATGTTCAACAATTTTAACCTGTGTATTTGGAAAGTTTGATTTTAAAGCCGCTTGAGCCTGCGCACTTTGTGTAGGCGTATTTAAAAGTACATTAATATGTGCTGGGTCTTTTAAACTTTCACTAACTTCAAAACCTTGGCTATTTAAAAAGCTAACTAGGTTCTCAGTACTTGGCATTACTTGCGTTTTAACATTAGAAGCTGCACTAATATGCAACCATGACTTATTGGGATATAAATTAGGTAAGGCGCTTATTGCTAGTAACACTAATACAATCAGCATGGCTACATAGCTCAATTTAAACTTAGCCTTAAATGGCTTTTTCTCTTTTTTTAGACTTAACATAGTTATTCCTTATTACTAGGCATAGCCCAGTAACGTACCTATTAGGCACAATTAATCTGCAGGTCAAAACGCGATGCGTTAAAACCAATTAACATTAAATAAGGAACTTTAAGCGTGGTAGGTACTTACAGCGGTGTATAACAGGTTAGCGTCTTTCCAGCCGCTCAAGCGCGACTTTTTACTCTTAAATACCCAAGTATACCAAGGCTGATTTATAGTGACTGCTTGCGGTCGCAAAAAAATATGCCTACAGCCATTTAGGGCAAAAAACTCATGCACTACATCGTATTCAGGATCGCCCTGCGCACTATGTAAAAATAAAAATGAGTTATTGGCTGTTAACCTAGGTTGATGAGCAGCAAAATCAGAATGCTTTGAGTTTTTATGCTGTAAATCGCCAAGCGATTTTGTAGGTGTAGGAGTGTTAGTTAAATGGTCAACATTAATAACATCGCTATAACTGCTTTGGTTACTGTTTAATTCGTGCTTTAAGGCCATAGCATGGCTTTGCACACTAAAGAGTGCAGCAAAAAACAAGCAAGTAGCTAAAAAAACGCGAAATTTAAACATTGGTCATTTAAAACTAAAATAAAGGATAGCTAGTATATAAGGGCAGCTAATTAAAATACAATAGCCGTTCTTAAGCTAATTCATTTATATAATATCAAATACTGAGATCCTCGATGCGCTCCAGACAAAGTTCAGTAAAACGCCCCGACGCCATGAATTTAAAACAAAGCATTCAAACTCTTTGGCCTTATATCACTAAATTTAAAGGCCGTGTGCTGATTGCCATATTAGCGCTAGTCGGTGCTAAAGGCGCGACATTACTCATGCCATGGGCTTTAAAAGAAATAATTGATTCGGTTGATAAATCAATTAACCCACTACTGCTCGTTCCTACTTTATTACTCGTTATGTACGGCGCATTGCGCTTTGCTAGCGTATTTTTGGGTGAAGTACGCGATGCGGTATTTTCGCGAGTCACCGAGCATGCCATGCGAGATATTGGACTTAAAGTGTTTAAACATTTGCACTCATTAGATTTAGCTTTTCATTTAGACAGGCAAACTGGCGGCATAAGTCGAGACATAGAGCGCGGCACCAGTGGCTTAAGCTTTTTAATGCGTTTTTTAATGTTTAATATTGTGCCCACGTTGTTTGAAATAATGACTGTGGCGATTATTTTTGGCAGCTTGTTTTCTATTTGGTTTGCGCTGATCACCCTATTGGCTGTGGCTATTTATATTTTTTTTACCGTGACGGTTACCCAATGGCGAAACCGCTTTATTCGTGAGTCAAACGCTGCTGATAATCAAAGTAACACCCGTGCCATCGACAGTCTATTAAATTACGAAACCGTAAAATACTTTAATAATGAACAGCATGAAGCCCAAACTTACGACACATTTTTAGCAACCTGGGAACAAGCACGATTAAAAAACAGACTCTCGTTACTGGCGCTTAATTCAGGGCAAGCACTGATCATTGCATGTGCCATAACCGCATTAATGTGGCTTGGCGCCAATGAAGTGGTTACCGGCGAGTTAACGATTGGTGAGCTGGTAATGATCAATGCGTATATGATCCAATTATTTTTACCGCTTAACTTTTTGGGATTTGTGTACCGTGAAATACGCCGTGCCCTTACCGACCTTGAAAACATGCTTGGGTTATTAAATACCTCCCCCAAAGTAGCAGATAGCGAAACCGCGCAACCATTAGCACTCAAAAATGGGGCAATTAGCTTTGAAAACGTCAGCTTTAGCTACGATAGCAAGCGTCCTATTCTTAAGAACGTCAGTTTTAATGTAAACTCTGGTGCTAAGGTAGCGGTTGTAGGTGCTAGTGGCGCAGGTAAAAGCTCGTTAGCCCGCTTGTTATACCGTTTTTATGAACTTTCATCGGGCGCTATAAAAATTGATAATCAAGCCATAAACACGGTCACCTTGGCAAGTTTGCGTAAAGCTATTGCCATAGTGCCGCAAGATACTGTGTTATTTAATACCAGTATACGCGAAAATATTCACTACGGCAGACCCAGCGCCTGTGAAGATGAAGTAAACAAAGCTATAAACATGGCGCATCTAACAAACTTTATTAATAGCCTAGATAAAGGCGATAAAACCTTAGTAGGTGAACGCGGACTAAAAGTCTCTGGTGGCGAAAAACAACGTATTGCTATTGCTCGCGCTATTTTAAAACAATCGCCAATTTTAATTTTTGACGAAGCCACTTCCGCGCTCGACTCACAATCTGAACAAGCCATATTAAACGCTATGCAAGAGGTTGCCTCTAACCACACAAGTATTGTTATTGCGCATCGCTTATCAACAATTACCGATGCCGATACTATTATCGTGCTTAAGGCGGGAGAAGTAGTAGAGCAAGGTAAACATGATGAATTACTCATGCAAAATGGTGAATATGCGCATATGTGGACCTTGCAACAAAAACAGTCAAAGGCGCAATAAACTAAGCCTCTCGGGTACGATTGAAGTATCTGAGTGCTTTTTTGCTATTTTGCTAGTATTTCATTTATCTTATCGACCGGTACGGTTATTCACCTCAAAAGGTTTGTTTGCAGTGAAGTTATCAATACAATCAAGTAGCTATTTTTATAACAAAAATATATAACGAATTAAATAACGTGAATTCATAGGGGAAAGTAATGAAAAAAAGTTTAATTGCAGCGGCACTCGCCGCTACATTTATTACCGGCTGTTCTGAGCCACAAATAACAAAAACTGAGCAAGTAGCAGCAGTTGCAGAAAAACCACAAGCAACAGAGCAAGCCGAATTAGGCACGTTTGGAGTTGATTTAACTGCGCGTAACGAAGCTGTAAAGCCAGGCGACGATTTCTTCATGTACGCCAGTGGTTCATGGTACGACAACTACGAAATGCCAGCAGATAAAACCCGCTACGGTGCATTCTCTGCGCTAGCTGAGCGCAGTGAAGATCGCGTTAAAGAAATTATTGAAGACATTGCAGCACGTGAAAACTTAAACGCCGAAGAGCAACTGGTCGCTGACTTTTATAATTCGTACATGGATACCGAGACACTTAATAAACTTGGTATAACGCCAATTAAGCCGTTGCTTAACGACATCAATTCGGTTGCCTCTACTGATGATTTGGCAAAAGTATTTGGCCAATCTTGGCTTACGGGTGTAAGTGCACCACTTGGCGGCGGTATGTGGTTTAACCGTTTAGATCCCAATAAATACGAAATGTCATTAGGTGCAGGTGGCTTAGGCTTACCCGATCGCTCATACTACCTTGAAGATGCAGAACGTTTTGTAAAAACTCGTGAAGCGTATGTGGCACATATTGCCGATATGCTTAAATTTGCAGGGGTTGATAATACCACAGAGCGTGCACAAGCGATTTTAGCGCTTGAAACCAAAATTGCAGAAGGTCATTGGCCTCGTGAAAAACGCCGTAATCGTGATTTAACCCTAAACCAAGTAAAACGCGATGAGTTAAGTACACAATACCCAGGATTTAACTGGGATTTATACTTTGCGCAAACAGGTTATAAAGTACCACAATTAAACGTATCGCAGCCTGAACCTGTTAAAGCCATGATTGACTTAATCAATAACGAAGATTTAAGCGTATGGAAAGACTACCTAACGTATCATGCAATTAATGGTAACGCTGGGCTGTTGTCTGAAGAGATATTTAACACCAACTTTGCTTTTTATGGAAAAGAGTTAAATGGTCAACAAGAGCCACGTCCACGCTGGAAACGCGCTATCAGCCAAATGTCAGGCACTAGCTCATTAGGCTTTGCAATTGGTAAAATTTACGTAGCTCGTTATTTCCCTGAGTCATCTAAGCAACAAATGTCTGAGCTAGTTGAAAACTTACGCACAGCCCTTGGTGAGCGTATTGATAACTTAGATTGGATGGGTGCAGAAACAAAAGTGAACGCGCGTGCAAAATTAGCGGCATTTGTACCAAAAATTGGTTACCCAGATGAATGGCAATCATATGAAGGCTTAAGCATTAGCAACAATGATTTAATGAATAATGTAAAAAATATGCGTGAGTTTTTCCAGGCTGAAAGTGTAGAAAAAGAGCTGAAAAAGACCGATCGTAATCGTTGGGGCATGACACCACAACGTGTTAACGCTTACTACAATAGTTCATTTAACGAAATTGTATTCCCTGCCGCTATATTACAACCACCGTTTTTCGATCCAAATGCAGATCCAGCAGTAAACTACGGTGGCATTGGCGCTGTGATTGGCCACGAAATGGGTCATGGTTTTGATGATCAAGGCTCAAAATCTGACGCTAACGGCATACAACGTAATTGGTGGACTGATGAAGATCGTGCTGCTTTTGATGCCAAAGCTGACAAACTGGCAGCTCAGTACAGCAAATACGAACCAATTCCAGGTAACTTTGTAAATGGCCGCAACAGCTTAGGTGAAAATATTGGTGATGTGGGTGGTTTAGCCATGGCTTATCATGCTTACAAACTAAGCCTAAATGGTAAAGAAGCACCGGTAATTGATGGTGTAACCGGCGATCAACGTTTCTTCTTAGCATGGGCACAAGTATGGAAAGAAAAACGTACTGAGCAAAGCATGTTAAACCAATTACGTGGTGGTACTCACGCACCAGGTCGCTTTAGAGCACAAGCACCTCGTAACCACGACGCTTGGTATAAAGCATTTGATGTAAAACCAGGTGATGAGTTGTACCTACCAGAAGAAGAACGCGTTCGTATTTGGTAATACCCTGACAACCGTTCATCGTTTGTAACAAATAAACAGCCCGCTTATGCGGGTTGTTTTATTTTTGGCTACTAACAATACTTACTAGCCCTGCCCGGCATTTACCTTTAGAATATGGGCTTGCAAATTTTTATCAATTATTTATACATATTAAGGCGAAACGCAGATGGGAAGAGCTTACCAAAACAAAAAAGATTCAATGGCTAAAACTGCGGGTGCTAAAACTAAAGTTTATTCAAAATACGGTAAAGAAATTTATATTTGTGCTAAAAATGGCGGTGTTGATCCAGACGGAAACCTAGCACTACGTCGTTTAATTGAACGTGCTAAAAAAGACCAAGTACCGGCTCACGTAATTGAACGCGCCATTGATAAAGCTAAAGGTGGCGGCGGTGAAGACTATGCAGCCACGCGTTATGAAGGTTACGGCCCAGGTAATTGCATGATTATTGTTGATTGTTTAACCGACAACAACAAACGTACTTTTGCTGATGTACGTGTATGTTTTACCAAAGCAAACGCTAAAATTGGCGCACAAAATTCGGTATCACACTTATTTGATCACCTTGCTATTTTTGTATTTGACGGTGACGACGATGAAACCGTACTTGAAGCGCTGATGATGGCAGATGTTGATGTTACCGACGTTGAAGTAGAAGACGGCAAAGTAACCGTATTTGCACCGCACACTGAATACAACAATACCCGCACAGCACTTGAAGAAATGGGTGTGACAGAATTTGACGAAGACTTAATTGCCTTTGTACCTCAAGTTGAAGCCCCTATTGAAGGCGAAGACGTTGAAGTTATGGAGCGCTTTTTAGCCATGCTTGAAGATTGTGACGACGTACAAAACGTTTACCACAACGCTCAATTTTAATCGTTAAGCAAATAATCTGAGCTCTAGATAGTAAATCTATCTTCAGCGACAACTGCGTTGAGTTTACTTGCGATAGGTTATGTTTAAAGGCCAACTTAGTTGGCCTTTTTGTTATTTGTAGAATGGATTAGTTAATTAATAACCCCTCACAACTAGGGTCTGTTGGCTTTTATAGTTGTATGCGGCCATGAATCTTGTGGCCACAATCTAAAACTACAGACTATTTTTGTTTTTTAAACGGGTAAATTTGTTGCTTTAACATACCCACAGGCATGTAGTCCCCGACAACACCATATTCTTTAGGCCACTCTGCTTGGCCTTTTACCGCAGTACCAAATAAATAATCTAAAAACGAGAAATGGGCTGCATAATTTCGATCAATGGCAGCTTTATCGGATGCGTGATGCCAATGGTGAAACTGCGGAGTAACCATAAAATATTTTAACCACCCAAATTTTACATTCACGTTTGCATGATTAAATACGGCTTGAAAACCAACAATAATTACATATAAGCTGATTATTTGCTGTGAAAACCCCAGCACAAATATAGGGGTTAACACTAAACTACGGGTGATCAGTATTTCTAAAATATGCTGACGGGAGCCCGCTAGCCAATCCATTTCTTTGGCACTGTGATGCACACCATGAAATCGCCACATAAATGGCACTTCGTGATAAGCACGATGTGTCCAATACTGCATTAAATCAGCCACCAAAATAATTAAAAATAGCTGTAGTATAAACGGCATTTGCGCTATGTAAGCTTGCAGTGTGCTCGAAACCGCCCAACCAAAACCATAATGAACAAAATGATTAGTAACCAGTAATACAAAGCCAACTATTAAGTGATTCACAAAGAAGTGGTTTAAATCTCCGCGCCATTCACTACGAAGTATTTTTTGCTCTTTTCGATGCGGAAGTAGTTTTTCGATTAAAATAAAAATTAAGGTAGAGCCTAATAAGTCTAATATAAACCAATCTAAGCCAATATAAGGAGTGTTATCTGCAAAGTCATTTACTTCAACATTCGGGCCACCAAAGCTAATGGCCAGTACAATTAAAAACCACGCAGTGGCACCCAATCGCTTATTAGTATTTCGTACAAAATTAAGTAACCCTAAGCTACCGGAAATAATAAGGGCAACAAACATAAGCTGACGTAAAAAGTCGACGCTATAGCTTTTGCGTAGTTCTGGAGTCGTTAAATATTCCGGAAAGTGGAATGCAAGCACTCCTAAGCAACTTAATATTGCCAAAAAGCAAGCAATATAACCGCTGATATTACCCTCACCGATTTGCAGGTGACTAGTACGAAATATTTTTTTAGTGACATGTTTTAGCATTATTTTCCTTAATATGGCATGCAGTTCCCTATTCTAATGCGCACATTCTAGCAAACTTTGGGCTAACTAAAACACAAAAAAAGCCACGCAGTGCGTGGCTTGGCTGGATAAAGTAAAATTTAACTACACGGAAAAATTATAAATAAGCACCCAGCGCTTTAACTTGATCTAACATGCGGTTTGAGAAACCCCATTCGTTGTCGTACCACGCCATTACTTTAACTAATTTACCATCAGCACGCGTTTGCGTTGCATCAAAAATTGATGATGCTGGGTTATGGTTAAAGTCGATAGAAACAAGCGGCAGCTCATTGTACTCTAAAATACCTTTCATAGAGCCAAACGCAGCATCTTTAACTACTTGGTTAATTTCTTCAATACTTGTGTCACGCTTAGCAATAAATGTTAAATCAACTAACGACACATTAATTGTTGGTACACGTACCGCCATGCCATCTAGTTTACCGGCAAGTTCAGGCAGAACTAATCCAACCGCTTTTGCAGCACCCGTTTTAGTTGGGATCATAGATTGAGTCGCACTACGCGCGCGGTATAAATCTGGGTGGTATACGTCAGATAAGTTTTGATCGTTGGTGTAAGCATGAATGGTGGTCATGCTACCTTGTTCAATTCCTACCGTATCGTTAATTGCTTTAGCAACAGGCGCTAAACAATTGGTTGTACATGAAGCATTAGAAATAATGTTGCTATCGGCATTAATTACATCGCTATTTACACCGTGAACTACGGTAGCATCCATATCTGTACCAGGAGCCGATACCACTACTTTTTTAGCGCCTGCTTCAATGTGCTTGTTAGCTGCTTCGCGAGAAGTAAATAAACCCGTACATTCAAGCACAATATCAACGTTTAGTGCTTTCCACGGTAAATTAGCAGGATCACGTTCTTGCGTTAGCGTGATCACATCATCGCCAATTAGCATGGTGTTGTCTTTTAGCGTTACTTGCTGTGAAAAACGACCGTGTACTGAGTCAAACTGAGTCAGATGAGCATTTACATTAGCTGGGGCTAAATCGTTAATAGCCACAATTTTAATTTCATTATTTTGCGCTGATTCGTACAGTGCACGCAATACATTACGACCGATACGGCCGTAGCCATTAATTGCTACATTAATCATTTTTGACTCCTATTAACTTCACATGCTTGGCGAGCAAGCGTTTCAATGGCTTGCCAGTCTTTATTTTCAATAAGTTGTTTATCTAACATCCACGTACCACCTACGCAAATAACATTGTTAAGTGCTAAGTAATTAGGGGCAGTCGCTAAACTAATGCCACCAGTTGGACAAAAAGTAATATCAGGTAATGGGCCGCCAATCGACTTAATCATCGCTGTACCGCCTGCGGCTTCTGCAGGAAAAAACTTTAAAAATTTAAAGCCATGCGCTGCCAAGTTCATCACTTCGCTTGGGGTAGCTGCACCGGGTAAAAAAGGGATAGTTGACTCTTTTGCCAATGCTAACAGTTCATCACTTACACCAGGGCTCACCATAAAGTCAGCGCCCGCTTCTACTGACGCGTTAAAGCTTGCTTTATCAACCACCGTGCCAGTGCCCACATATGCCTCTGGTACTTCAGCTTTCATTAACTTTACAGCTTGTGCAGCAATTGGTGTACGCAGTGTAATTTCAAGTGCTTTTAAGCCACCGTTATACAACGCTCTTGCAAGTGGTGCAGCATCTTCTAGTTTTTCGATTACCACCACTGGCACAACGGGTGCCGATGCTAAGATTTTTTCAATACTCATTACTTGTTCCTCATTACCCAATATGGCTAATTATTATTCAAGTCCAAAAGCACTTGCACCTAAATCGGCACTGCTTACGATATTTCTAAATCCAGTAAATAATTCACGGCCTGTACCAAATGTTTGGCTTGCTTGGCTAATTTGTAGCTCACGCTGTGCAAGCTCTTCGTCGCTTACATGCACTTTTAAAATACCATTTGGCGCATCTAAAGTAACAATATCGCCTTCATGGATTTTAGCTATAATGCCACCTTCTACCGCTTCAGGTGCTAAGTGGATTGCCGCTGGTACTTTGCCTGATGCACCCGACATACGTCCGTCGGTAACTATGGCCACTTTATAACCCTGATCTTGTAATGTTGCCATTACCGGCGTGAGCTTATGAAGCTCTGGCATGCCTTTAGCCTTAGGGCCTTGCTCTTTAAGAACAGCAATGAAATCTTGGTTAAGCTCACCACGGGTATAAGCGTCTTGTAACTCACCTTGTGAGCTAAATACTTTAGCTGGTGCTGACACCACTTGATGAGATTCTGCAACGGCTGATACTTTAATAACCGCCTTACCTAAGTTACCAGTTAGTAGCTGTAAACCACCTTGCTTGCTAAATGGATTGCTTACAGGACGAAGTACTTCTTCATCATGTGAGTTTTCAGGACACGCAACCCATTTAACTTTACTAGGGCCATTGGCATCACTCATAATCAAGTTATCGTCTTTATCAAGCAGTGGCTCACACATGTAAGGTGCAAGACCTTCGCCTAAAATAGTAGTCACATCTGTATGTAGGTAGCCAGCACTGGCTAATTCACGCATTAAGAAGCCCATGCCACCGGCTGCTTGGAAATGGTTCACATCTGCTGAGCCATTAGGGTAAATACGCGTCAGTAATGGTACAACCGCTGATAAATCAGACATGTCTTTCCAAGTAACCTGAATACCAGCCGCTTTTGCAATCGCCACAATGTGGATTGCATGATTGGTTGAGCCACCAGTTGATAGCAAACCAACGAGGCCATTAATAATGGTTTTTTCGCTGATCACATCCGCTAAACACGGGCCATCTTTGTTTTCTGTAAGCTGCTTGAGCATGGTCTCAACTGCATTACCCGTTAAGCCATCACGCAATTCTGTGTATGGATTAATAAACGAGCTACCTGGTAAGTGTAAGCCCATAATTTCCATTAACATTTGGTTTGAATTTGCAGTGCCATAAAACGTACACGTACCCGCACTGTGATAAGATGCGCTTTCTGCCTCTAATAACTCATCGCGAGATACTAAGCCTTGTGCAAACTTTTGACGAATACGTGCTTTGTCTTTGTTTGGAATACCTGACTGCATTGGTCCTGCTGGTAAAAAATACACAGGCAAATGGCCAAATGATAAAGCGCCAATTAATAGGCCTGGAACAATTTTGTCACATACACCTAAACAAAACACACCATCAAACACGTCATGCGATAACGAAACCGCAGTAGACATAGCAATAACATCACGAGAGAAAAGCGATAGTTCCATGCCGTCACGCCCTTGGGTAACGCCATCACACATCGCAGGAACACCGCCAGCAACTTGCGCGGTTGCGTCAAATTTAGTGGCAATGCTTTTAATTAAATCTGGGTATTCTTTGTAAGGCACATGCGCAGATAACATGTCGTTGTATGAATTAATAATTGCAAGGTTTGGCACCTCATCTGCTTTTAAACGCGCTTTGTCATCGCTGCTGCACGCAGCCATAACATGGGCAATATTGCCACAACCTAAACCAGCACGAACTCTTGTTTGTTTTTTTGCGTGCGAAATACGATCTAAATAGGCTTGACGGGTTTGTTTACTGCGCTCAATAACGCGTTCTGTGACTTCTTGAATTCGAGGGTGCAACATAATTTTACTCATCTCTATTCGTTAGAGGATAAAGGCTCAGTAACAATTATAGACTCCACGAAAATAACTGTACTGAGCATCTTTGACTTACCCGTTCAAAGGTACGCTACCAGGGAGCCTCTCACAACAACCCTGACACCGGTGTCAGGGTATTAACGCATGACACTGACACCGGTGTCAACCCTGAGTAATAAAAATAGTCCTTTTTTTTAACATGTACAATAAATAAACGTGAATTTTTAGTGAAATACCAGCGGCAAATAATGAAGATTAAAAATGCAGATAAAAAAAGCCCGAGTAAGCGTCACTCATACTCGGGCTACTGTGAAAAAGCGGTTTTATTTTACGGCTGCGGTTGACTCTCGCGTGATTAATTTTGCTTCTAAAATCACTTTGTAAGGCGACTCTTGCGGCTCAATAATGTGGGTAATTAACTGGGTAACAGCTTGTTTTGTCATTTCTTCTACAGGTTGCGCTATAGTCGTTAGGCCTGGCCAAATATGACGCGCTATGGGGGCGTTATCAAAGCCAGCAATAGAAATGTCATCTGGTACACGTAAATTACGCTGTGTAGCTAATTTAAGAACGGCTGCTGCCATGTAATCATTCGATGCAAATACAGCCGTAGGGCGTGGCGATAAATCTAAAATACTACGGGCACTGTCTACCCCTGAATGGTAACTAAAGTTCCCCTCTTCAACTAAGCGTTCGTTAAATTCAATACCATGGCTTGCTAGTGCGCGCCTGTAGCCTTTAAAACGTTGCTGTGTAGCACTGTGATCTGGGTGACCTTTAATAAACGCGATAGAGGTATGCCCTAAGTTTATTAAATGTTCGGTAATTTCAAATGCGCCCTGCTCGTCATTACTGGTAACAGAAATAGAGTCATCTTCTAAAATAGCAGAAGCCACTCGAGCATAAGGAATTTTTTTAGACTTTAAAAAATCAACCAACTCTGAAAAGTCACAAAATGGCGGCGTAAGCACTAAACCATCAAGGCGTGATGACTGCAATAGCTGCTCTATGTTGTTAATGAGTGCATCACCTCTGAGCTCACAAGGGTGAATCAACAAGTTATAGTTGTTTTCTTGGCATGCAGCTAATGCGCCTGTTTGCACACGGGTAATATAACTTTTACTTGGATTGTCGTATAAGCAACCAATAATAAAACTACGGTTTTGTGCAAGTCCTCGAGCAATGGGATTAGGTGTGTAATCAAGCTCTTTAAATACCGCTAATACTTTTTCACGTGTGGCCGCACTCACATTTGGTTCGTTATTCAATACGCGCGATACTGTTTTTTTAGATACACCGGCATAACTGGCAACGCTATTTATAGTGACTTTTTTCATCTATTTATTTCCAAATGTATGCAACGTAATTAAACCTGTTGACTCGTATGCAAACACGCGGCAGCACCAATTAAAGGAATGTTGTCTTGTGTTACTAATGTGACCGGAATTTGACCTGTATATTGCGACATTATGCCCTTTTGTGAAAAGCGCTCCATGAAGCGGCTTTCCAGTAAACGAGCCTGCATGCGTGGTAAAATTCCACCGCCAATATAAAGGCCACCAAGAGCACCGTAAGCAAGCGCTAAGTCGCCTGCTACACTGCCAATCCAATCACAAAACTGATTAAGCGTTGCTTCACATACTTCACATTCACCGCTGTTGGCTAAGCTACTAATTTGTGCAGCGTCTAAATTCTTTGCCGCCACCCCTTTAACTGCAGCCATTGCTTTATACAAATGAGCAATGCCAGGGCCCGAAAATACCGTTTCTACCGATACATGTGGGTGGTCTTTCTTAAGTGCTTGAATAAGCTGAGCGTCAAGTTCGTTTACGGCCGACAGTGAAATATGGCCGCTTTCTGAGCTCATTACCGCACACGAATGTGCTGTACGCACTAGACACGCAGCACCAAAGCCTGTACCTGGTCCCATTACACCAATATTAGCAGTGTCATCTGCTTGGCCAGGTTTAACCGTTACGTTTTGAGAAAGGTCTAAGTACGGAGCAGCGTAAGCAAAAGCAGCAAAGTCGTTTATTATGCTTAATTGTTCAAAGTCAAAATGATGTTTAATATCATTAACGCTAAAGTGCCAACCTAAGTTAGTTAAGTGAACTTGGCCTGCGTTAATTGGACCTGCTACGGCAAGACATGCGCGCTTAGGATTTATATGAGACACTGTTGATAAATAATACTCAGTGGCACTCTCGAGTGATCCATAACTAGCACTTGGAAACGTATGGTTATGCTCAATGGTAAATTGATTACTTGATTCGTCGAACCCAGTTATCAATGCAAAACGGGCGTTTGTGCCGCCTATATCGGCAACCAAAATAGGATCAAAGTGTGTGCTAGAGTGTAAACCCATAGTGTTATCTCTTTTGTTTAAGTAATGAGTACTTATTATTTTAATGGGGTATCCATTGATACTTATTTACTTTGAGCTATCACCTCAAAGCAGCTATCACTGTAAAAAAAGGCTACCTTTAATAATAAAGGTAGCTAATACGTTTTGACAACAAAATGATAAAACGCCCTTATTGTGACACCGGTGTCATATCAAAATCAATAAAAAAATGCCTTTATTGATAAATAAGCTTGAAAAAATCCATCAATAAACGAGAATAGCCCCTTATTGTCCTCTTAAATAAGTAATAGTGATGAAAGGTAAAGCCACCTCGTTTGATATAGCCCATTATGCTGGGGTGTCTCAATCTACAGTTTCTCGTGCTTTACGCAACAGTCCCTTAGTAAATGATGAAACGCGCAAGCGAGTTCATGACATTGCCAAAAAGCTTAACTACAAAGTTGATAAAAATGCCAGTAACCTGCGAACTCAGCAAAGCAGTACCCTTGCGTTATTGTTGTTTGAAGACCCTACCTCAGATGAGTCACAAATAAACCCGTTTTTTTTAGCCATGCTGGGCAGTATTACTCGTGCCTGCGCTAAAGAGGGTTACGATTTACTCGTGTCATTTCAATCGGCCAGTGCTGATTGGCAGGCTGATTACGAAGATAGTCACCGTGCAGATGGCATCATTTTATTAGGTTATGGTGACTACATAGATTTTCAGCCTAAATTTAACACCTTACTTGAACAAAACACCAAATTTGTTTGCTGGGGGGCTAGCGTTGATAACCGCCCCGACTTAACCATAAGTTGCGATAATTATGGCGGTGGTAAACTCGCCGCCGAGCATTTATTAGCTCATAGCCGCAAAGACTGCGCGTTTATAGGCGATGCCTCTGATCATAGCCCCGAATTTTTTGCCCGCTTTAATGGCTTTAAAGACGCGTTACAACAAAACGGTATTACACTCAATGAGCGTAAAATAGCCAACGCTATTTCTACCGAAGAGTCTGGCTATCATGCCACGCGTTCGTTAATTGCTAATAACATTACCTTTAATGCACTTTTTGCTGCCAGCGACCTTATAGCAATAGGCGCAATACGGGCATTAAAAGAAGCCAATATTAACGTGCCAAAAGATGTAGCCGTGATAGGTTTTGATAATATATCTATTGCCAGTTACATTAACCCGCCGCTGACAACCATAGAACAAAACACCACTATCGCTGGGCAAATGTTAGTTGAGAACTTATTAAAACTGATTCGTGGTGAACAAGTGCAAAGCACCCTACTGCCACCACGTTTAATTGCACGTGGGTCGAGCTAACAGCGCTTTTAAAAACTAGCAAAAATAAAGGCAATAACACCCTGTCACCCTTAAATTTATTTAGGCTTTATTGCGTTTTTACGGTCATTTGTCCTTTTTGTTTTTAACACTAAAGCAAGCGGTTTCTTTGCATTAACAGGCTATTCACACCTCGCTATCACATTAGTTTTTTTAATCTGAAATCGGCTGTTTTTGATGTAATTTTTCACTCGTCAATGCACAATTTTATCACTACAATCCTGCTTTTATTTTCATGTTAAATTTTCAAGTGATCATCTCATGCTTTTAACCATCGTTTATATTATAGGTATTACAGCAGAAGCCATGACTGGTGCTCTTAGCGCTGGACGAAGAAATATGGATTGGTTTGGTGTTATGTTAGTAGCCAGTGCCACAGCTATTGGTGGTGGTAGCGTGCGAGATATTTTATTAGGTAACTACCCACTGACTTGGGTAAAACACCCAGAATATTTACTGATCACTTGCCTAGCCGGTATTGTTACCACTTGGTTGGCAAAATGGGTGGTTAAATTTAAAGGCATATTTATGCGCCTAGATGCACTAGGGCTTGCTGCGTTTAGTATTATTGGCTGCCAAGTTGGACTTAATATGGGTTTGCACTATGGAATTTGTGTGGTCGCAGCTATAGTAACAGGTGTATTTGGTGGATTATTACGAGATTTAATTTGTCGCCAAGCACCATTAGTACTTCATCATGAACTTTACGCAAGCGTAGCACTTATAGTCGCGTGTTTATACTTAGCGCTACACCACTACAACATTGATGACAATATCAGCGTGGTTGCAAGTTTAGTGGTAGGTTATTTAATTCGTATGGCATCGGTACGCTTTAAATGGCGCTTGCCGACATTTAACTTATTAGAGCCCGCTAACTTAAATAATGAGTAATAACAGCAGCGGTTAATGCCCACCTGCCCTAGCACTTTTAAATAGCCCGAATACTTTTCGGGCTAACAAACTAACCACAAAAAGAACCCCCAAAGCAAAACACAGTATGCTCAAAGGCATAAACACGCTTTCATGTAGAACACCATTATGATCAACATATTGATACACACTGTTTTCTATCAGCATAAAACCCGTGCCAAGCAATAAAAAGCAAACACTTAATGTGGCTGTTTTGTTTGTAAAAAAGCGCATAATCTATCCATAAATATTTTATTAAATTGTCGGAATAGCAGTTTGAATGAGCAAATATTAATCTACAGTGACTGAGCAACATTAATTTTTAAAATAAAAGTCACAGCCATTAAACTAAGCTTTTAGACATATAATAAAATCTGTCGTCTTCTTTATCTATGCTGAAACCTGAACGTGTGTAAAGCTTGTACGCAGGGCTTATTTTAAAAACGCGAAGCCTAAGTTGCATAGCACCTTGGAGCACAGCTAAACGAGCACCCTCATTAATCGCTGCTGCACCAATACCCATATTTTGAAACGCAGCATCTACTTGTAGGTCACGTATGTAGCAACCCTCATTATCAAAAGCCAAGCGCATTGCACCCACTACATCGCCATTTAACAAAACATCCCAATTTTCAAGGTCTGAAATTTGCTCACATATTTTAAGTTGCTGCCAATCAACACCATAATGCTCATAATATCCACGCATATTGGTATAGGTTAACTGTGCAGAAGCCATTAAATCAGCTGTGGGCTGATAACACATATTCATTATTGCCATTCCTTTGTTTAGCGACCTTTACAAAACTTGTTGTGCTTGCTGGTTTTTAAAATATTTATTTACTAATAATGACTGCAACAAGCTAGTACTACTTGATGCAGCCCAGTACAAACCAATTGCAGAAGGAAAGTTAACCAGAGTAACAACACAAATAATTGCGGGAATTAGGAACAATAAGGTGCTGCTTTGCTCTGCGCTACCAGGCATCATCATCATAGATAAATATGTAATAGCCCCCACTAGTAACGAAAGCGCAATATCAGGCTTTGAAATACTGGCAATCCAAGCAAACTTACTATTAAATACAATTTGTTGCAGAGCCTGAAAAGTTCCAAGGCCAAATACCCCTTGGCTTGCCATATTAGTCACACTTTTTTTATCGATAAACTTAATGTTGTGCTTTTTATACAGCGCCATAGTTAATTTTGCGATTTCACTGGGCTGATCTTTATAGTTGCTCTTTATGCTATCTAGCTCAGGTTTTAGTGCGGCAATTGCTTTTTTATTTCTAACCATATTAGCCATAGCGACAAGGTTAATCGGCATTAAAACTAATCGCCCAATAATGGTAAACAAAATAATAGCAGCCGCTTGGCTAACGCCCACCTCTTGAGTAAAAAAGGTGATTGATTGCACTATCAAATCAGTAAATAAATTCCAAATTTCCATTTTAGTTTTCCTTTTAATATTATGTATTAAAAGTAACCATCACGACATATTATGTCAACAGTTTATTTTAAACTAAAATAGATTTGCTATGTTGAGAGTCCACTTAAACGGGGGGGGAAGAGCAAAATTCGACTCTAAAACCTTATTAGCCTCTTACCAAATACCACTTAAGTTTGCCGCATTGAAAAACACGCCAATTACTAGTGGTAATGTAAACGAAGCCATTAGGCAACGAACAAATATCAATTGCCAATTTGTGAGCTGTTTAAGTTGAGATTGTAAGACTAAACTACGTAACCTTAAAATAGAACTTACGATAATTAAAACTAACACAAACCACCAAAAGCCCTGATTTATTATTTGGGTATTGTAAGCAACTCCGTAAATTCCTACACAACAAGTAAGGGCTAAGAACCACTCTGCAAACCAACTTAACTGATAATAACGACTTCTAACAAACCAAAAAACTCTTAGACAAAGAGTAAAGAATAAGTAAGTCGTCAAAATCCAAAATACGTACTTGAATACTTCCATGTTCTCTCTTAAAGCTAATGCCACAATAAACAGCAAGTAATAGCTTGCTAAATTAGCAAGGAACGAGCGCGTGCCGAGCTATACGCGTCCTAAGATCATATAATGATAAGATCATATAATGACACCCATCCTAACTGCTATTTAATCTGTGCCACAAAATTCACTATTAAGCTCTGCATTTAGCTTCTTGCTACTTTAAAAAGCTAGTTTCAGCTTTAAATAAGTAAATACCGTTGTAAAACTTAAATGACAGACATGGAAATACCTGCTCTATACAGTAAGTTTACGTATTTGATTGATTAAGCTTTATGCGAGTAATTTTTCGCAGTTACTCATGTTTGCTCGCCGCTTTCTTCCTAAATTTTCACAATAGCTTCCATGTGAAGAAGGTCTACCGACTGCACCATGGAACACACGCGTAAATTGTGTCGTCAATTTCAGCCAGTTCTGAGAGCTAATATTGACTCGCTCTAGTAAAGGAAGATGAATATTGTCAATGTGCCCCCGCTTGTCTTCTCTTATAACACGGCCTGTTAATTCAACGAGTTCAAGATAGGATTTAAGTTCAAAAGGTAGGCCTTTTGGCATAATTTGGCGTGGTAAGCCTGCAAAACGTAATAAACTTTTAGGCTGCTTGCCTGTTGCTGCACTTTCTAATCGCTTTTTCACGCTGGTATGATTTGATTCTTCGGGGGTGCTGGCTATCTTTGCTCTAATTGGATTTAAATCTATATATGCCATACAAGCAGCTAGTGCGGCTTCATCTAGCAAGGCCTGTGATTTAAAGCGCCCTTCCCAGAATCGACCAGTGCAGTTGTCTTCTTTATTCGCTTTGCGCGCAATATCTTCATTTAACAAGCGCATAAACCAACTGATGCTAGATAGCCGCTCTCGGTATTGTTTTACTGTTTGATTGAAAAAGATAAGCTCTGCTTTAGTGAGTTTTTCACCTTGCAGGTATTTTTGCGTTAATAACGTGCCTTTACACACTTTATGCCAACGAATAATAATGGCTTGGTCATTTAGCCTATTAGCCTTTTTATCATCTACATACAGTACTAAATGAGTGTGATTACTCATCACAGCATAAGCACACACATCTATACAAAATACTTTTGCTAAGGCAAGTAGCCTATCTTCTACCCAGCCTCTGCGGTGCTCGTAAGACTGACCTGTAAAATGGTCTTCTCCGCATAAAAAGGCTCGGCGTACACAACGTGAAATGCAGTGATAATATCGCGTATCAGCCAAACTAACCTGACGCTTTCTTGCAATTGCCATGGAACACCCTGCCTATTTATTCATACTGCCTAAAGGATAGTTTGAAACAATTGAAAGTACAAAATTAAAGATGGGTGTCTTGTTTAGTTGTTTTAGCCTCCTCAAAGTAATGAGGAGGTGTCCACTAAAACGGGTGAGGAGCATGTTCCGACTTAAACGCCTTGTTATAAGTGTGCGATCATTTTTAAAACAACAAGTTAACCAATGCACAACCAAATGGAATAATAAAACAAACTCACAAGATTTAAAGCCATTTAATGATTAACTCTGAACTCACGCAAAAAAATTACTACGCAGATTTAACAAAACTAAATATTAAACACTTTATGAAAACCCAATTGCTCATTTTGGTTCAAACCAACGCCATAAAACTTGATTGACGAAATGGAAAACTCAGCCAAAAAACACAGCAAATTTCACGTTTTACCAATTGACGAATTCGTAAGTGAAAAACCAAATTAAGGAGCAATACAAACTGCAAAACCCCTTTTCTAAAAACAATTCAAAATGCTGATTAAACTTGGTAAAACGCCAACAAAACGTACCGACAACACTTCAAAAACCCTGATTTAGAAAGCACCTTATAACGCCTTACTAATCGGCGCGAAATTGTTGGCTAAAATTGCGAGGAACGAGCGCTAGCCAACTGTTTAGCGTCCGTTTGAGTAACTTGTTAGTTGCTAAACTCTGTGACGTGCCAAAGCTCTCCCGATGGCCCCCACAAGTAAACAACTTTACCCCAATGTTCTGTTTTAATTGGTTCATACCTTATGTCGAAACCATCTAGACTAGAAATAATTTCAAAAGCCTCATTTATATCTAAAACAGAAAGTTGAAACATTAAATTTTTAGCTAAATCTTCGTTATAAAACCTTTGCAGGAAAAAAGTACATTCGCCGTTTTCAAACAGGGATAAGTCATCAGTGACATAATCCATTTGAAAACCCAATGCTTGATAAAAGGATTTGGATATTTCGTAATCCCTGCTAGGAATAAAAACTCTAATATCATCAACTTTCACTGGACTCTCCTTTGGCAACTAACGCCGCATTAAGGTGTGAGCGGCGCTTGGCTATACTTGAGCGAAGCGAAACTGCCAAGCGTTGCGAATCACTCTTAAATGCTTTGTTAGCCAATTTAGGCAGCCTTACTATCATCCAATAGCTTATCAACTTGTATTGGGTCTTCTCCCCCAAAGACAAACAATTTACCTATTGCAGAGCCAGGTTTAGGGGCAATATGAGAAACTAATGATATATTCATTTCAACAGCTTGCTCAGGACAATAGTCATCAAAAATACTGATTAGATCCAATAACTTCTTGTGGTAGTTTCTCATAGCAAGCGGCATATTTTTAGCGGTAGCAATTCTTGCACTGTGCTCATTTGCGATCATATGTCTTCTTTCTACGTGACCATTTACACTCATAAAGTGCCTGTACAACTTCAGAGAGGTTCTGGGGTAATCGAAGTATCGATGGTTTTGGACTTCATTAATTAGCGTGACTAAATCTATAGATAACACATGTGAAAACTTCACCAAGTAAGACTCCAGCTCTTTTTGAAACTGCTCATTTTCCTCAAGAATGACACTACCAATCATCTTTTCTTTACCGTACTTACTTTCCATGGAGTAGTAATCTATTAGACAAACCTGATCAAAATAGTCATCATTCCAAAAGTCTAAAGGCCTTACAGTATACGATTCAGAACTGCTAGTGCTAGAGGTGGATTTATAAATATCAGACAAGGTAGAAATCTGTCGATTAATAATAGGCTTAAGAAGTAGTAATGCTTTAGAAACTTTTATTCTTTCTTCATCAACCAATCTCTGATTAATTTCGTTCTCTTTACTTTGAGATATCTTATGAGATATCGAATTAAGAAAGAAACCTATCGTCAACACCCCTAAAACCACTTGAAGTATTACACTTATAATTAGCCAACTGTTCTCCATTTTAGGTGTAATGTCTCCGAACCCTAATGTTGTAACAGAAACCACACTAAAATAAAGAGCTTGTATGAAACTAAGATTGTCTACATTTTTAAAATCTATCGGGAATGACTTCCAATACAAAAGTGCGAAAATAATTATATTTGCAATATAAATAACCCCAAAGAAGATTGGCATTTCGAAAACATTTTTCCTAACTTTTATCAACTTATCCTCCTGATCCTCAATTGAATTGGCTAACGCCCCACTAAGAGGCAAAAAATAGTTGGTTAAAATTAGCGACGCAGGAGCAAAACCAACTGTTTTTTGTCCTGCTTGAGTGCCTTGTTATACGCTTTTTTGCATAATTGCTGTAGCAAAACCATCAGAAAAATGAAAATAGCTTGCAACAAAAAACAAAACTATTTGAAATATACCTAACTCCATACTTGGTAATGCCAACATTCCAAAATATACCGCGGCAGCCAAAACGACTAAAAAGAATCTTTTCGCTGTATACAAACCAAAATGCTCTTGGCTTGTTGTTAATTTAGAATTAGCGACAGCCTTAGATACTTTTGAAGTGATTTGACCAAAAATAATACATGAAGCTAAAGCCCAGTCTGCAACCATAAATATATCTCGCCAATCTCCCATATAACTTTTCACCCCAATTAGTAAGCAAAATGGAATAGCTATATATAGAAATTCTGTTTTTAAATCAGCATAAATTGCTTTTCTCTGATTTTTAGAAAGAGCTGAGTTCATGCTGATAAACCGTATTCCTTTTAATTTCAGTGATTTCTTTTATTTTGGCATTTCTGATTACAGGCTCACCCTTACCTTTAGCTGGTGTATAAATGTCATAGGAGACATGGGCGGTAATAACATCTTTTACCCCAACAGGTTGAATTAAACCTGTTTGATATTTTTCCAACCATTCTTTATGAATTATTCGAGCTGAAAATGGTTGTTTAATTTTTTCACATCTAAATGTCCAGACAGAGTTCCCTTCATTTACTGATATTTTAGCAACTAGCTTTAACTTGCCATCATAGCTTTGGGTTGAGCCTTGAAACATTTCTTTTGGATTACCTGTAAACCTCCATTTAGTATTTAAACGACACTCATTTTTTAAACCGTTAGATGATCTAAAAATAACACTTTCACCGCTTTTAATTTTTTCGTTCGCTAAGGAGAAACTTCTTAAAACGTAAGCTAAATTTTGTCTATCTATGTGAGGGTCTGCAATTTGTTCAGGTGTATTATCAGCTAAGGAAGTTTCAATATTAAGCGCTAATTCTTCAACCTGCTGCTCAGTTTCAGTTTCATCGACATTAACTAATTCTGCAAAAGTATTATTACCAGATTTATAACACGCAGATTCGAATATTTCGTCTAGCTTTCCAGGGAGTGCAGATAACTTACTTAAAATAGAGCCGCTTTCAATTGCATTTAATTGGAAGTCAAAATCGCCTTTGATACCTAATGAATTAGCCATCAACTGTCCAAAATCCCTATATGCATTTATATATAAGGACATAGCATCGAATATTTCAGCTGGATTTTTACGTTCTTGTAAATAATCCAACTTAATGCATAGTTCAGGTTTCAATTAACATCTCCATATGGTGAAAGTTTAACTTAGCGTATAACGCCTAAATCAGGTGCGCCGTAGGCGTCACCTGCATTTACTTGTTAGATTCGTGAAATATTGATGGCGCACTGGCTAAAGCATGCAAAGCTAATTTCTCAATATCTCTAGCTGGCTCCTCAGAAAAGTGACGGTAATACCTCATGTACTTTGGCCATTCCTCAATGTACCTGCTGCCACCATGAACTAGTTCATTCCTGAGATCGAAAAGCCAGGATATTTTCTCATTCCAGTGACTACTTTCAGGTAAATAGCTTACACCTTGCTCAATTGACTTTGATACAGATCCAACTTTTCCATAGAGTGCATCTAGAGCAACAAAATAGTGGATGTAGCTTTCGATGTCAGAACTATTCATCCCCTTATTGATGAAGTGAGCACATTTTTCTATTCTATTTCTTTGCTCATCTGCCAATTCTTGTTCTTCTCTATACCATTGTTTTATTTTTGAAATATGTTCATTTTTTATTTCAAGGTCACTGTCATAGTATGGATACAACTCACCTATTTCGTTTTGAGTAAAAGATTTACCTTGGCTCTTGGCATGAGGTATTTGCATGCACATTGAATAAGGTCTTGCCATAACCTTAAACCTATATTTGTACTCAATGAGTGCCGAAATAACTGAAAATAGCTTTCTGAATTTTAGTGAAGCTGAAAACTTATTTCCTTGATCTGTTCCTTCAGTCTCAGTTGCAAATACATAATCATAATCTTTCCCTGAAAAGGCAGATTTATGACCATCTATAAAATTTCCTGTAACCGGGTCCCATTCACGAAAATAATAACCAAGTTCGATAAGTTCGTTCCATTTGTCACTGTCATTTTTATGAATTACATGAATTTTTTCAGAGTCTATTGTAAATGACTGACCTGTAATTCTGGGGGCTGAGTATATTACGCAACCTAAGGAGATGGATTTTCTAATATTTCCTAAAATCGCATCTAATATATAAGCTCCATATTTGTTTACGTCAGTCTCAGTTCTACACTCAAAAAGTGTGTCCTTATCGCCGAAACAAACTAGATCTCCATTGAATATATTTCTATCTACACAAATCTCATGGAGTGTATCTCTAACAACACCTTGTATAGTTTTATGGTCGCAACCAGAAAATTCTTTCAGGTCGCCATTTATAAGAAATGACAAGTTTTCAACTGTCTTGTGTGTAAACAGTGTATACCACCAAGATATTCCAACCCCACCAGAAAACTGGAAAGGATCACGTTTACCAACAAAGAACTGTTCCATTCCATTCTGTGTGCCATCTGGACTATTCAAAAATATATTTTTTGTTAAGGCGATTATCTGTCCAATTATTTTTTTCATTAACTCTATACTGATGGTTGCGGAAGAATCTAACAGCTTATTCAAAGGATCAAAACCCGCAAGTTGTAGACATAAAATCCTTTGATTTTTTAATACTTTAAGTTTAACTCTGTATCTAAATGTAAATCAAGGGATTTATATTTGTTGTTTTTTTGTTGTTGTAAAATACAAGAAATAATCCCGCGAGTTGTTGAAAAAAAACTAAATACAACTACTGTTTATATATACAGCACCAGCTAGAGCTGATTATGGCTTCTATATTTTTAGAATCAATCCGTGACTTTATGATAACGCGTCGTTATGCCAAGCGTACTATAGACACTTATCAATATTGGATAAAATTTTACATTTTATACCATGGTAAAAAACATCCGGCGCAATTGGCAGAGTCGGAGGTTGAGCAATTCTTATCTTATTTAAGTAATCAGCGTAATGTTGCAATGAAAACTCAGGCAACGGCTTTAAATGCTTTGGTATTTTTATACCGTCATATTATTAGTCGACCGTTATCACTTGAAATGAATTTTAATAAATCACTCGTGCCACCTAAATTACCTGTAGTACTGACCCGTGAAGAAATGCAGCGCTTATTATTGGCAATGGATCCTAAGTATAAACTTATCGCTCAGATACTTTACGGTAGTGGTCTACGTTTAATGGAAGCTGTAAGGCTACGGGTTAAAGATGTCGATTATGACTATGTCTCATTAATGATTTGGCAGGGCAAAGGCAATAAAAACCGCAGAGTAACATTAGCACTCAAACTACTGCCGTTGTTGCGCAGCCAAAGTCACTTGGTAAATGACTACTGGCATCGAGACAAACAAGCAACAGACTATGCCGGTGTCTGGCTTGCGAATGCATTAGCTAGAAAATACCCAGCGGCTCCTTATGAACTGAGCTGGCAATATTTGTTTCCTTCTGCCCAGTTAAGCATTGACCCAGAAAGTAAAAAACTGCGTCGCCACCATATTGATGAAACAACGGTTCGTAAAGCAATTAAACAGGCAGCAAAGCTGGCAAAAATTCAAAAAAATGTTACCTGCCATACACTACGGCACTCGTTCGCTACCCACTTACTTGAATCTGGTGCAGATATACGCACCGTGCAAGAACAACTCGGCCATAGCGATGTTCGCACCACGCAAATATATACGCATGTTTTACAACAAGGCGCGAATGGGGTAATTAGCCCACTAAGTAAAATATTATAAAGTATGAATTTAAAGGACTTTTATCTAATCTAATAAACTTTAAAAATGAGCTATAACTTGGGGCAATGCAATAAAAGCACTTTAACCAAAAGGGGCTAACGTATGTTAGCCCTTTTGCGTGTTTTTTATTTATAGTGTGTTGTTTAGTAACAATAAACCATAGCCAGCGAGTTGCTCGCCATTGAGGTCGTGTTGCCAGTTAGGCGTTAACCCATCGCGTTTAATACTATTGATGCTTTGCGGGTTAGCGGTTAAGTTAAGCACAAACATACTTTTACTGCCGTTTAACTCGCGGGTTATTTCAACTAGGCCATTGCTATGCTGTCTTAATTCATAACTGCCTTTAATACCCAGCTCTGGGCGCTGTTTTTTTAGTGCTATTAAATGCTGATATAAACGCCACAGTGAATTAGATTGTGCTTGTTGCGCTTTTACATTGCGATCAGCAGCATTAATTTGCTGTGCTAAATATTCAGGCCACCACTGGGTGTAGTTATCACCAAACAGTTCAGCCTGCTCAACCCAACTTGTTTGAGCTTGAGTAAAACCAGCTTGGTTGCTGTTATTCCACTGCATTGGTGCGCGTTTATACACATCATGACCTGTGCCACCTTGTGTTAGGCCAATCTCTTCACCGTAATAAATATACGGCGTGCCAGGAGAGCTAAATAACATGGCAGCAGCAAGTTTTGCTTTATCGTCGTGCTCTGCAAGTTGATAAGCAACACGTTCTTGGTCGTGATTAGTTAAAAACGGTGCAAAAAAATCAAGCGGCGCAGTTGAATCAATACGCTGCTGTAAATTTTGTTTGAGCACATTGGCATCAACTGTATTCACTTTTTGGTTAGATTGCATGGTGCCAAATTGCGCTTCACCACTGGCATCGGGTTTTAATAAGCCCAGTATTTTATAGCCCACTTCAAAATCAAAGCCTTGATCGAGGCCTTTACCTTCGCCAAAGTATTTTGCTGCAACGGGAATGTCAGCCCATGCTTCACCTACTAAATATGCCTCTGGATCAACGCTTTTTACGTATTGGTTAAAGTGCTGCCAATATACAATGGTTTCGTCGGTATCGGCTTGCGCATCTGCGCCACCTTCCATTGCAAAACGTACTGCGTCTAATCTAAACCCTGCAACGCCTTTATCAAGCCAAAACTTAGCCATTTTTTCCATTTCGGCAACAACATCAGGGTGGCGTAAGTTCAAGTCAGGTTGGCTTGCTCCAAACGCACCATAGTAATACTGCTGACGTGTTTCATTCCAATGCCATACTGCGTTGGGTTGGTCGTTATTACTCCATGCGTGGCCCCAGCCACTTCCGGCTTTTGGCATATCGTCGCGCCAAATAAAGTAATCTGCATAAGGGGCTTGTTGTTTTGCTGAACGCTGAAACCATTCATGGTTACTTGATATATGGTTTATAACTAAATCAAGTATGACTTTCATGCCTTTGTCGTCAGCAGCTTTTATAAAGGCTTCAAACTCTGCCATGCTGCCGTAGTCGTTTTCTACTTGGTAAAATTCAGTAAAATCATAGCCATGATAAGAAGGTGCTTCAAACATCGGGGTTAACCACAATGCGTTAACGCCAAGCTCTTGTAGATACGGGAGCTTTTGGGTCATACCATTAAAATCGCCATGGCCATCAGCATCGCTGTCGTAAAAACTGCGGGGCCAAATTTGGTAAAAAATGGCGTTTTCCCACCACGGATTTGCTTGTTGTTCAGTATTTAGTGGCGATGTTTCGGTGTTATTCGTGTAGTTATTTAATGATGGTGCGCTTTGGCAGCCTGTTAGCATGATTGCTAATGCTAATGCGCTCAAGGTAAATGTTTTCATTTCAGCCTCGTTATTATTGTAATAAATAACATAGCCGTATTTTACTACGGCTATGTTAATTAACCTGAACTGCGGATAGTTTGTGGTTATTTTAGTGCTTTAGTTACCATCGGATAATGATCCCATACTTGTTTGTCGCTTAGTGATCGCACTAGCTTAACGTATTCCGCATGTGTCCACGCCAGTGGTGTGGCCGAGTTTGTACCCTCGCCTAACGTGTAACCCGCTTTATTAATGCCTACACCATCCCATACTTGTTCAGGTAGCATCATGCCTTGGTTGGCAAATTGCTCTAGCCCTTTTACATAACTATTTTTAATAGCCTGCTGTTTTGTTGCATCTAAACTGTTATTGGCATTTGCGGCGGCAATTTCGTAATGACCACGTTCACCGGTAAAAAATGGCCAAACTCGCCCACGCTGCCCTGGGCTGTTTTTTCCACCTTGCGCATAGTTAGCGCCCGTTACTTCGTCTTCACCGTACCCGTCGTTACCATAGCGGCGGTAGCCTGCAAATGTACCGCTGCCGTCAGTAAACTCAAAGCTGTATTTAACTTGTAGGTTATCTGTTAGGGTTTCGTCATCATATTCTGGCAGTGTTTTTACTATGCTAGGCGCTAGCGCATCACGCACGCCATAGCGAACCAACTCTAAAAATCCACCATCGAGTATTTGTTTTTTATTAAAGCCTTCACGGCCATTGTTGGCGTTAATTTTAGTATTTGAATTGGCGTCTTTGTCTTGGCCAATACGAATAAAATATTCACCATCTGAGGCGCTCGACTGTAAATTACCAGCCGTTGTAAACATTAATTTTTCAATATCATTGTTATAACGCTTTGCTGTATTTAGATAACGTGTTGCATTGGCATCATCACCTGCTAGTTTAGCGATATCGGCTGCAGTAATTAAACCAGCAACAACAGCGGCGGTGGTTGATGGCGAATACCCTTCTTGCTCTTCCCAGCGTTCTTGCTGAGTGGCTGGCGGCGTTATTTGTGTGTCGTTCCATAGAATGTTTGCACGGCCACCCTCAACTAAAAAGTCTGCCGCAGGCTTTAACATACGGCTATACCAATCGCTCAGCTCTGCATCTGTTAGAACATCAGCTTGATGAAGCTTCCACGCTAGCATGAGTGGCATAGCTGTTTGGTCAAGCTGTACACCTACCCATTCTAGTTCACCATCAACATGTGTTTTTTGTAAAAACCACCCTGTATCGCCTTTATTGCCAGGGGTTTTGCTGTTTACTTGAACTTTTTCAAGGTATTCGAATGCAGTTTTAGCGGTCGCATTATCGCCCATGGCCATAAACGCCATGGCAACTTGATAAAAGTCGCGCACCCATACCGCTTTGTAACCAGTAGAGCCGGTTTTAGCCGATACGGTTTCACCCCATGGGTTAGATAATGAGGCAATAAGTGCGCCTGCATGAGTTTTGTCTTCTTGCGCTTTAAGTACCATGGCACTGGTGTAAAGTAACTTGCCGTTATCTGCGGTTTGTTCGCTCATGTTATTTAGCGGTGCAAGGCTTTGCAGGTAGTCTTGCCAACCAAGCGCTTCGCCTTTACCGTTGTAATTATCAAGCACCGCTTGGTAACCTCTGGCTAACGTAGCTTGCCCTTGTTTAAAGCTGGTTTGTTCGCTATTGCCAAAGCTTAGGGTTAAATCGAACTGGCTGTTTTCACCAATTTCACCCAGCTCTGCAAGTAAGCTAACATTACCCGATTGTTCACCGGTATTTTTATAAACCTGAGTAAGCTGCTGAGTTGTTTTCAGCTGATTTAAACCATCGCTTACACCTGTAAAACCAACACTTGTTTGTTTAAATGGCTGCGCACCTTGTAATGAAAGGTAGCTGTTGTCTTGCCATGCCAGCAGCCCTTGTTCTGTGGTTTTAGCAAAATCATCAAGGCCGTTATTATCAACATACGGGTTAACGCTTACGTATGCCTTAACACCTTCAAGCTGAGTATTAAAAATACTGCGTACAAATAAGCTTTGCCCATCAGGATCGGTAAATACGTGTTTTTCGAGGCTAAAGCGGCCTTGCTTATCTTTGCTTACTACTTTGTAAGCTAATGATAACGGACGGCCTTTATCGTCTTTGTATAAGTAGTCAATGGTAACGTCTAAATCGTCAGCTTCTGTGACTGTAAAATCCTTTCCTACTACCACAAATTGCATGTCTTTAATTTGCGCTTGGTGAATAAGCCCAAACATTGTTTCGGTGATCATACCTTTAGCAATTGAAAACCATACTTTTGAAACCGCTCCTGTAGGGGCCTCATCACTGTAATGGCCATTTTGATATTGCTCAAAAGATGTGCCAATACCGGTTTTACCTGCATAAGCCCAAAATGGCTCTGCCCAGGGGCTCCGGGTGCCGATACCTGCATTACAGAGCTGTTTGATGGCTCTTGCTGCGCGCCACAAGCTGTTAAACCAAGCATTAATAAACTGGTGGTAATTGTATTTAATTTTTTCATTTTAAAGCCTTAATTAATTTCAGTTTACTCGTTACGTTACTGAGTGTGCTTAACACGCAATACCGCAACCGCTGCAAGTACAAACGACACAGCACCCAGTACTAATGCGTAAATAGGTTGGTTTTCAAAAAAGTGGCGTAATATTAACCCCAGCACACTGGCGGCTAATAATTGTGGGATCACAATGAAAAAGTTGAAAATGCCCATGTAAACGCCCATTTTATGGCTCGGTACCGAAGTACTTAACATTGCATAAGGCAGTGATAAGATAGACGCCCACGCAAAACCTACGCCTATCATTGGCCAAATAAGTAAACTTGGATCTTTTATGAACAAAAAGCTCGCTAGGCCCAACGCACCTAAAATAAGGTTAAGTGCATGTGCTACTTTTAATCCCACGCGTTTAACGATGATCGGGATACATAAAGCAGCAATCGCGGCAAAGCCGTTGTATGCAGCGAATAATATACCTACCCAATCTGCACCGTTGTTGTACGCTAACGAGCTGGTATCGGTACTGCCGTAATGAAAGCTAGTTACCGCTGAGGTGCTGTAAATCCACATAGCAAATAACGCAAACCAACTAAAAAATTGTACCCATGCCAATTGCTTCATCGCCTCAGGCATTGTGAATACATCATTCACTACATTATAAAAACCGCCGCTAGTGTGCTGTTTAGCTTTTAATGCCGCTGCAATAAATTGAATAACACCAAAACTAACTAACCCAGCAGCCAGCAAGTAAAGTTCTTTTTCCAGATTCAGCCCTAATACTGTGGCTAAAACAAGCAAACCTAAGCCGCTAAAAATAACGCCGCCTTTGGTAAAATTAACGCTATTAGTAATATTGGTTTGTGTTGTTTGTGATTCTTGTTGATTAAATTGTGCAAGCTGCTCGGGTGAGTACTCTTTTGTGGTAACAATAGTCCAGCCAACTGCAATAAATAAAATAACCCCACCAAAGTAAAACGAATACTTTACAGAATCAGGAATTTGACCAATCGGTGCGGTATTAGCAATATCAAACCAGTTGGTCATCATCCAAGGGAGTGCTGATGCAACCACCGCTCCCACACCAATAAAAAAGCTTTGCATGGCATAGCCTGTGGCACGCTGCTTGTTTGGCAGGTTGTCACCTACTAAAGCACGAAACGGTTCCATGGTAACGTTAATTGAGGCATCCATAATCCACAGCATACCCGCAGCAATCCAAAGCGAGGGAGAATTTGGCATAATAAAAAGCGATAACGTGGTTAATATAGCGCCATATAAAAAGAAAGGACGACGGCGGCCTAATTTGCCCCAGGTTTTATCACTCCAATAACCAATAATTGGTTGCACAATTAAGCCCGTGAGCGGCGCTGCAACCCATAAAATAGGAATATCATCGACATTAGCGCCAAGTGTTTGAAATATACGGCTTACGTTACCGTTTTGCAGTGCAAAGCCAAATTGAATGCCTAAAAAGCCAAAGCACATATTCCATATTTGCCAAAAGCTTAAGGTTGGTTTGTTGTTATAATTCATGATCAGCCTTATTTGTTAAAACGGCACTGCTGAGTGCATCAAGGGTCAGCGTAAAGGTTGTATTTTGTTTCTCATCGCTCACCAAAATACCGCTATGCGACTCTAGTAAGTCGTATAGCGTTGAGTTTGGTTTGAGCATGGTTGCTTGATTTGGCGTGAGCGTAATAGTGACTGTTTGTGATTGCTGGCTAAAGTTGCTCAGCACCCATAATGATTGCTGACCTAAGGTGCGTACAAAACCCACCACTCTATCACTGCCTGTTACCATCAAGGGTGCCATATCACCGGCAACAACAGCAGGTAAGCCATTAAGTTCCATAATTGCAATATAGTATTGACGTAACTGTGCTTGCTCAGGAGTTAAATTTGCGCCATCAAACTTGCCATTATTCATCCATGCTTGGTGCGCTGGTACACCAATGTAATCAAAAATACTAGTGCGTGTAGGCGAACCAAAGCCTGCATTTTCTGATCCATCTTCACCTACCTCTTGACCAAAATAAAGCAAGGTTGGCGAGCGACTAATTAAGTTAGAAACAACCATAGCCGGTTTCCCCCATGCTGCGTTGCCAGCAAAGTCAGGACTTGCAATACGTTGTTCGTCATGGTTTTCTAAAAAGTGCAGCATGTGCTGTTCAATGTCTGCCACTTCAGCTTGTGCTTTAAATAAGGTGTTAGCGGGTTGCTTACCTTGCATAATCCCTTTTAGGGTGTCGTAAAAACCGACCTTGTCATACAAGTAGTCCATTTTACCTTGGTGAATATAGGTGCGGTACATCAATGGGTTATATACTTCGGCGAGTAAAAACGCATCGGGTTTATGTGTTTTTATTGATGAATTTAAAAAGCTCCAAAATTCAACGGGTACCATTTCAGCCATATCATAGCGAAAGCCATCAACCCCTTTATCTAGCCAATAAAGGGCAATATTTCTAAATTTATACCAACTATTTGGCAGTTCTTTATCTTGCCAAAAGGCATAATGAGCACGGTAATCTTGGTTTTCAAGCGACCTAGGTAAAGCTGGAAAGTCTAGGCTGCCATCGGGTTTAACACCGTAGTTAACTTTTACCGTTTCGTACCAGTCGTTTATATCAGGCTTTGGAGCACGTGCACCATTGCCAGTCCATTTTGCTGGGATTTCACTAAATTGACCATCGGCTAAAGGGTGTTTGTTGCCACCTAACACTTGGTAACTGTCGCTTGTTGGTACTTTAAATGATTCACCCGGTACATAGTAAAAATTATTATTTTTAGCATATGCCTTGCTAGTATCATCGTCCTCACCAAAGTCTTTCACGCCGTTAGGCTTAGCGATTGAGTGATAATCTCGAGCTACATGATTAGGAACAATATCAATAATTACTTTCATGTCATGCTCGTGAGTACGCTCAATTAGCGCGCTGAACTCTTCGAGTCTATTGGTAACATTAATTGCCAAATCTGGATTTACATCGTAATAATCTTTTATTGCATAAGGCGAACCTGCACGCCCTTTTACCACATCAGGATCGTCTTGTTTTATACCGTAATCAGTGTAATCACCCACCAAGGCATGATGCAAAACGCCGGTGTACCACACATGCGTAGTACCTAGCTCTTTAATGCCTTTTAATGCTTCGTCGTTAAAATCAGCAAACTTACCAACGCCATTTTGCTCTTTGGTTCCCCATGGCACATTAGCGGTTTGGGTGTTACCAAATAAACGAGTAAATACTTGATATACCACTGGCTTAACTGGGTCTGTTTGCTTAACTAACAAATCTGTTTTTGTCTCTTTGTCATCACTGCAACCGTGCACCAGCAATGCGCTGCATATAAGCAACGGCGTGTAAAATCTTTTTTTCATTGTGTGTGTCATTTTTATTTCAGTGTTGTTATAGGTTTATACTAAAGCTAAGTAAGGCTTGGTTACAGTTGCTGCATACGTATTCACAGCCATATTCAGTGACAATTAACCCGCAACTAAAGCACTACGTCACGCCACTTAGTTTGTTTTTAACTTAGCTAAAAACTCTTTATGACTAGGTAGTTTATCTACCGTTGAATTTATTAGGGTTTTTAACGTTGCGAATAAATCCGTTAGTTGTTCATTGCTTAATGAATCAACAATACTGTTATAGTCATCTGGTATTAGGCCTTGACCTATAAATACTTGCTGCCAAGCTACTTCTGCAAATAACTCGTCGTTTTCGCGCACGACTTTGCCCGTTTGTTTAAATAAATCCATTTTATGCGCTAACGATTGAGGAATTTCCATTTGCTTACATTGACGCCAAAATGGGGTGTCTTCTCGCTCAGTTAATTTATAGTGCAAAATAATGAAGTCACGAATATGCTCGATTTCACTGATGCTTTGCTTATTAAATTCAGTTACTAGCGCATCACTAACCCCATTATGAGGAAACAACTTAATTAAACGTATTACCGCACTTTGTATTAAGTGAATACTAGTAGACTCTAAGGGCTCTAAAAATCCACTAGAGAGCCCTACTGCGACTACATTTTTATGCCACTGCTTTAAACGTCGACCTGTTTTAAATTTAATTAAACGCGGGCTTGTTGTTGGCTCACCCGGTAAGTTATTTAATAAAAGCGCGGTTGCCGACTCATCCGATAAATAACGGCTGCAATACACTAAGCCATTACCTGTTCGATTTTGTAGCGGAATTTGCCACTGCCAACCTGCGTCATGTGCTATGGAGCGCGTATAGGGCTTTAATTCGCTGCTGCCTGTTGATTGCACTGCAACAGCACTATCGCATGGTAAATAATGTGACCAATCAACAAACCCCGCATTAAGAGTTTGCTCAATTAAAAGTGCGCGCTGGCCAGTACAATCTATAAATAAATCGCCTTGGATTTGGCTATTATCGTCAAGTGTTAAGTTGGTGATATTACCTGTGTCTGGGCATTGCTCAACACGTTCTATTTTTGCATCAATGTGTTTAACGCCGCGTGATAATGCAAGATTTTTTAAATATTCAGCATACAAAGTGGCGTCAAAATGAAACGCATAACTAAGCCCTGGTAATTGAGTATTAGGAATAGCATTTAGTAGCGTAAATTTGTGTTGTTTAGCAGCTTGATAGTTAAGAGAAAAATCCCATAAAGAGTCCTCACTACCATTAATTTGCCCTTTTACCCAAAAATTGTAAAAGTCACAAAAGGGAAAATCTTTACCAAACGAGCCAAATGCATGCATGTAGCTATGCCCTGGTGTTTTCCAATTTTCGAACTCTATACCCAGCTTAATAGAAGCATTAGTGGCATTTATAAAATCTTGCTCATTAATACCGAGCGCATTATTAAGCCCAATAATAGGCGGAATGGTCGCTTCACCAACGCCTATAGTACCAATGCTACTTGATTCAATAAGGGTAATATTAATTAATTTACCTAACACTTTATTAAGTAGTGCTGCGGCTATCCAACCGGCTGTTCCACCGCCTGCAATGACGACGTGTTGTATTGGCTTCATATTGTTGCTCACTTTTTTAAATCAGAATTTAAAAAGGTTGATAAAACTTAGGTAAAGTAGCTATAAAAAAGCCCTTGTAAAACTAATTACAAGGGCTTCTTAATACAAAACTTATTATAGCTTGTAGCTTACACCGAGTAAGTATGTACGGCCATAGTCTTGGTAGTCACGCACTTGCAGTGCATTATCACCTTGCAATGATGTAAACGCTTCTTCGGTAATGTTTTGAATTTGGAACGTCATTGATAAGTTCTCAAAACCTGCAATACCAGAATCAGCAAAGTCATAGCCTACTTGCGCATCCCAAATAGTCTCGCCAAGTATATCAACCTGTTGGGTTGCAAAACCTGAACCGTAGATATCACCTTTAAAGTCACTACGTTTACGCATGCTAGTACGTGCTTGGAAACCATTGCGTTCGAAGTACACAGTTAGGCTATCAATTTTATCTGACAAACCTGGTAGCTCGTAATCGTTTCCGTTTTGATCTTGCAAGTCTTGCTCAACGCTTGTGTGGCTCGCAATTAAACCAAAACCTTCTAACGATTCATGTAATACACTGAAAGGGAATGATAATGAAAGCTCATAACCCCATAAACTTCCGTCGCCACCATTCACTTTACTTGAACGAGTAGCCGTATTTCTATCCGCAGGTGGAACTTCGCCTGTTGCAGGGTCTTCTTTGCCTGTTACATCAACATCGTAACGCTCATCAAAAATCCATTGGTCAATGTCTTTATAAAATAACGCTGCTGAGAAGTAACCTTCTGCATCAAAGTAGTTTTCGTATGTTAAATCAAAGCCTGTTGCTTCTTTTGGTTCAAGCTCTGCATTACCACCAGAAATAGACCAGTAGTTACCATTTTCGTCTGGCTTTTCGCTGTTATAACTTGTTTCAATCGATGCATGCATTTCATCAAGGCGAGCACGAGAAATTGTTTTAGCCGCGCCAAAACGAATTGTTTGCTCTTGGTCAATTGCAAAAGATAAGTTTAAGCTTGGTAATACATTTGAATAGTCGTGGCTAATATCAGTAGGTGATGCAACAACTAAACCATTAATATTTGATGCTTCAAAGCCTTGTGATGACTGCTCAGTGCGTACATAACGTATACCTACATTACCTGTTACCGGTATGCCACCAATTTCAGCATTAATGTCTGCTTGAATAAATGCAGCGGTAACTTCTTCTTGAACTGTCCACGAACGGGTTAAGTGTTTTTGATCCGTTAAGCTTTCTTGCAGTAGATCGTAATAACCATCATTTACTAGGCCGTTAGTGTCATAAGCAATCATATCACCCATGCCAATAAAGTCTAAACTTGCCGAACCTAAACGGTATTGCTCTGGTACTGATACCATGCCTGGATTATCTAAAGAGAAATCTTTTAAAGTCATGAAGTAGCCTTCAGACTGTTTTACTTTCTCACGGTCGCGGTAAGATAAACCAAAATTAATACGGCTAAAGTATTCGTTTTCAAGTACTTTACTGGCCGCTAACTTAAGCGTTGAAAGCTCATCGCTAATCTCTGGGGCATTAATAAAGCCATCTTGTGCGGTATTTTGATAAGCCGTGTCATTTAAGCCGTACTTGTTATTTAGCGCAGCACTGCCACCCCAAGATAACGGACCACCTAACTGAATTAAGTCGTAGTCGCTGTAATCAAGCTCATGAGTAAACTGTGCACCCGTATTTCCACCATCAAATGCGTACCCTATGTTATCAGCAATACCGTTTGCATCGCCACGGCCAGTACCTGAATAACTTTCAATACTCCAAATAGTACGATCTACTTTTGAGCGGCTTGCATCAAACTCAACTGACCAATCATCGTTAATATCGTATTTTGCATTAAAACCAAATTGTGTGAGCTCTGCTTTTCGCTCTTCGTAGTCATTTCGTACAACAACGCGTTGCCCTTCAGTGACTGCACTGGTAATAAAGCCAGACTGTTCATCTACAGTAACACTATTTGGGTCGATGCTACCTTGACCCCAGGCGAAAGGAACTTCAATACCACGTAAGATTTTTTCATCATTAAAATCTACATATAGCGCATCAAACGTCATGTTTAAACGATCATTTGGTGCAGCTTCCACTACTAGCATCGCTGAATCACGTTCAAGTGTTGATGAGCGTACGAAAGGTTTAGCGCCGCCTAAAATTGAATAGTTTTGGCCATCATTCCCTGTAAACTCAGGGTAACCCCAAGAATTCCAGCGTTTTTCTTGGTTTGGAGAACTCATTGTGTTGTAAGCAAATGCTACACCTATAGTGTCATCTGCAAACTGGTCTATGTATGAAACGGTGCCACGAAAGCCTTTGTCATCGCCATCCGGGTTTAGTTTATCAAAGCTAGTTTGCTCATACTGACCATTAAACATGATCACTTGTTCACCTTTACTTAAAGGCTTTACCGTTTGCATGTCGATAACACCGGCAATGCCTTCAGCTTCAATGCTAGCACTTGGCGTTTTATAAACAGTAACACCGCTCATTATTTCTGATGGGTAAAGGTCAAACTCAACACCACGGTTGTCACCAATAGATACCTGCTCACGGCCATTAAATGTTGTTGCGCTTTCGTTTTCGCTAAAACCACGAACACTTACACGGCTAGCACGACCATCAAGACGCTGGGCTGTTAAACCTGGTAAACGTGCGATTGACTCTGCAATAGATGAGTCTGGAAGTTTACCAATGTCTTCTGCAGAAATTGACTCAACAACCTGTGTTGAAAAACGCTTAGTATTAATTGATTCAACAACACTACCGCGAAAACCTTTTACTTCGATGATTTCTACATCATCATTTTTTATTGTTTCTTCTTGTGCCGCGGTGGTGGCAAAGCTTGATAGTCCGGCAGCAGTTAATGCTAGCGTTAATATACTTGGTTTGAACATAGCCATAATGTTTTCCCGTTACCCATAATGTGATACCCGCTTACTTGTTTAAGTGATAGTTAAACATGCGAGCTTATTTTGTTGTCAGGATGAATATTAACGCTCGTATTATTTTATTAACAACTTTATGCATACGTATTCAAAATAGCATTACACAGCCAAAGTTAACATTAAATTTACAACCAAACATGTAAGTAACTGTTTTGCAATGGATTATTTTGGTGCAATTATACTTTATGAGCTTGACGTTAACCTGTATTTATTTTTTATGAAATAAGCCATTCATAAAACGACAATAAAGTGAAACAAAGTGATTTTATTTTTTAATTTATTATTAAACACACTATCTATTCAAATTGAATTGGTAAGACCAATACTAAAAAACACCAACTCAGTGCACACCTTTGTTTTTACACACCTACATGGCGCAAACAATAAATTAACAACTCAATATTAGAATTGGTAAAGTAAAATAAGAATAATCCACGACCCAAAACGCTTGCCTGAATGATTTGTACATCTTGTTTTAATGCCTTGAAATAGGTGCATACGTATGCAGGATTTTTACAGCATGACAGGCTTCAAGTATGCTTTTTCAAATAAACGAGGATTATTACCTCTAAAAAAGAACAACACAAAGACAGTGTGAAAACGGAGAAAAGCATGGCCCAAAAGCAATGGTATAAAGGTGCGGTTATTTATCAGGTTTATCCGCGTAGCTTTCAAGATAGCAACAACGATGGCATTGGTGATTTAAAAGGAATAATAAATCGTATTGATTACATTAAAAGCTTAGGGGTAGATGCTATTTGGATCTCACCTTTCTTTAAATCGCCTATGAAAGATTTTGGTTATGATATTAGTGACTACCGTGATATTGACCCGCTTTTTGGTAATTTAGCTGATTTTGATGAGTTAATTGCACAAGCACATCAACGCGACATTAAAATTATTATTGACCAAGTGCTAAGCCACACCTCAGATCAACATCAATGGTTTATTGATAGCCGTGAAGACTTAACTAACGACAAAGCCGACTGGTATGTATGGGCCGATGCTAAAGAAGATGGCACAGCACCTAATAATTGGTTGTCTATTTTTGGTGGTGGTGCATGGCAATGGGAGCCGCGTCGTGGACAATACTACTTGCATAACTTTTTTACTGAACAGCCTGATCTTAACTTTCATAACCCTGATGTTCGTCAAGCTGTACTCGATAATGTTGAATTCTGGCTTAAAAAAGGCGTGGATGGCTTTAGGTTAGACGCAATTAACTTTTGCTACCATGACGCTTTGCTTCGTGATAACCCAGCTAAACCAAAAGAAAAACGTCAAGGCCGTGGCTTTAGCGAAGATAATCCTTATGCATTTCAGTACCATTACTACAATAATACCCAGCCTGAAAACATAGAGTTTATGCGTGATATTCGTACTTTACTCAACAAGTACCCTGGTACCGTATCACTGGGTGAAATTTCATCTGAAGATTCATTAGCCACAATGGCAGAATACACCCAAGGTGGCGATAAACTGCACATGGGTTACAGCTTTGAGCTATTAACGGATGATTACTCGAGCGAGTATATAAGAAACACCGTTACTACACTTGAGCAACGCATGACTGAAGGCTGGCCTTGCTGGGCATTTAGCAACCATGACGTAGAACGTGTTGCTAGCCGTTGGAGTGAAACGGGAGAGGTAAACCCAGCGCAATGTAAAATGTTGACTGCCCTACTCGCTTCACTTCGTGGCAGCGTATGTATGTATCAAGGTGAAGAACTCGGACTCGGTGAAGCCAGCGTCGCTTTTGAAGATTTACAAGACCCATACGGCATAACTTTTTGGCCAAACTTTAAAGGTCGTGATGGATGTCGTACCCCAATGCCTTGGGAGAACCTAGATAACTCACAAAGCAATGCGCACAATGCAGGATTTAGTGAGGTAAAACCGTGGTTACCTGTTGATCAACAACACAGGCTACAAGCAGTTGCTGAACAAGAGAATGATGTAAACTCAATATTAAACGCGTACCGTGAATTTATGGCTTGGCGTAAAAACCAGCCGGTACTACTTGAAGGTGATATTGAGTTTATACAAACCGCCGAGCCAATTTTGGCGTTTTACCGCACATTAAACGAAGAAAAGATGTTGTGTGTATTCAATTTAAGCGGGGCAAAAGCAGAGCTTGTTATTGATGTTAGTGTTGAAAAAGAACATAACACGCTTTCTCATCACAATGCACAGCTTAACAATGCAACACTAACTATTGAACCTTTTGGCTGCTACTACGCCCGCTGCAGTTAATTGTTAGCATTTATACGTAAAAAAACCCGAGCATTGCTCGGGTTTTTTATAACAAATTTTTAGTGGTTAATTGTTTTACTATTTAAATAATCAGTAAAAGCAAATAGTACACCTGATACCACAAACGTAACGTGTATTAACACTTTCCAGAGTAGTTCATCATTAGAATGAGACGCAGAGCTTATAAATACCTTAAGCAGCTCAACGGCTGAAATAGCCACGATTGCACTGATCAGCTTCATTTTTAAACCAGAAAACCCGACCTTGCCCATCCATACTGGGCGGTCTTCATGATTCTCGATATTAAGCTTAGAGACAAAGTTTTCGTAGCCGCTAAAAATAATAATCAACAGCAAACCTGCTAACAAAGCAGTATCAACTAACGTTAATATACCAACCAACAACTCTTGATTACTAGCAGTAAACGTCGCTATCCCCATCAAATATAGCTGTTTAAAAAACTTTATAAGTAATAAAACCACAGCAAATAATAAGCCTACAAAAAATGGGGCAAGTAACCAGCGACCTTTAAATATAAACGACTCAAGCGCATGCTCTACTTTATGAACAGGATGTATTTTTTTATTTGTATTATTTGTGTGAGGCTCTGACATAGGGGCACCTAAAAATTAAAACGCGACATTAGCTCAAATCTAGCTGTAACACAATCACTTAAAATAAAAGATAGGTACACAATATGCTTATCCTGACGATAAAAATATTTCGTTTCCCTTTGTGATAATTGTGATTAAAAATCAACTTACCAACAGAGATGTTCTGGCTTGGTTACACTTGTTTTATGCATGCATTATTTGAATGCATAATTCGATTGTTACTCCATTTTTAGGAATAAGAAAATGAATAAAGCATTACTCGCGTTAATCGTTGCACCATTTTTCGTTTTATCTGCTGCTAATGCAGTTACAAGCGATACTACAGACGCTTCAGCCGAAACGATTCAAGAGTTCACAGAAATGTGTATTAGCTGGGCTAAAGAAGACGACGTAAGCAATGAAGAGCTTTATAACTATGTTTTAAAGTGTGTGAATGATGAACTAACATCTGAAGGCTATAACAAAGTCACTGCTGTTAAGATTTAATGAATAATTGAGCAGTTCAAACCTAAATTGGTTACATTTTAACTCTGTAAAATAAAAAGTCAGATTAAAAATGCCATTGCGATAGGTTTGATAATGCAAAAAAAACCGGAACTGTCACAGGCTGTGCGTTCCGGGTTTTTATTATTAAAGCGATGAATAATTAATTATTCATCATCTTTTTTTGGTTTGGCTTTAGCTTTACTTTTAGCTGGCGCTTTTTTAGCTGCAGCTTTCTTTTTAGGCGCAGCTTTTTTCTTAGCCTCTTCTACCCATTTACCACCCTCGTAATGGGCCGTCCAACCAGTTGCTTTACCATCAACTTCAGTCATTACATATTGAACTTTGTTTTTACGACTGTAACGCACAACAGCAAGGTTGCCATCAGGATCTTTGGCTGGTGCATCAGCTAGGTAGTAAAACTTAGGCGAAATACGATCTCTAAAGCGTTGTAACTCTTCTACTTTAGGAGCACGTGTTTCTCGTGATTTAGGGAACGTATTTGCTGCTAAGAAAATACCAGCCGCGCCATCACGTAATACAAAATAGGCTTCAGACTTTTCACATTCTAATTCAGGAATATGAACTGGATCTTCTTTTGGTGGCGCAGCTTCACCATTTTTTAACAACTTACGTGTATTTTTACATTCATCGTTGTTACAACCAAAATACTTACCAAATCGGCCTGATTTTAATTCCATATCAGCGCCACATTTATCACATTCGATAATAGGGCCGTCGTAGCCTTTAATTTTAAATGTACCCTCTTCAACAACATGCCCCTGACATGCTGGGTTATTACCACACACATGCAATTTACGGGTTTCATCGATAAGGTATGAATCCATCGCTGTTTCACAAATAGGACAGCGCTTCATTTGCATTAATGTTTCTGTCTCAACGTCTTCAACATCAGCTGCAACCGCTTCATCACCCGACACTAAATTCATAGTGGTAGTACAGCGCTCTTTAGGTGGCAGGTTATAACCTGTACAGCCTAAGAATACGCCCGTTGAAGCAGTACGAATGCCCATTTTTCTGCCACAGGTTGGACAGTCAATATCGGTTTCTACCATTTGATTAAGACGCATGCCGCCTTCATCTGGTTCGCCTTTAGCAATGTTTAACTGGGTTGAAAAATCGGCATAAAACTTATCGAGAACTTGCGTCCAAACACGCTCGCCTTCGGCGATATCATCTAAACGACCTTCCATTTTAGCGGTAAAGTCAAAGTTCATTAAATCTGTAAAGTTTTCAACTAGGCGATCGGTAACAATTTCACCCATTTTTTCAGCAAAAAAGCGACGATTCTCTACTCGTACATAACCACGATCTTGTATTGTCGAAATAATAGACGCGTAAGTTGAAGGACGGCCAATGCCACGTTTTTCAAGTTCTTTAACTAAGCTCGCTTCACTAAAACGTGCTGGCGGCTTGGTAAAATGCTGCTTAGGATCAAGCTCAACTAAGGTGAGAACTTCACCTTGCTTAACAGCAGGAAGTGATTGATCTTCTTCGTTCTTTTTACGCACTGCTGGCTGTACTTTTGTCCAACCGTCAAAGCGAAGCACACGGCCTTTTGCCTTTAATGTGAAATCATTGGCGGCAACGGTTAATGTGGTTAAGTCGTATTCAGCAGGCACCATTTGACAAGCCACGAACTGACGCCAGATAAGCTCATAAAGCTTTTTAGCATCGGCATCAACACCTTCAACATGCCCTGAAAGTACCGATACGCTAGAAGGACGAATCGCTTCGTGCGCCTCTTGTGCATTGCCTTTTGAGCTATAGTTAATTGGATCAGCAGGTAAATATTTTGCACCAAACTCATTGGTTACATACTCACGACACATCTCAACCGCATCTTTTGATAGATTAGTTGAATCGGTACGCATATAGGTAATATAACCACCTTCATATAGGCGCTGCGCAAGCATCATGGTCTTTTTAACGCCATAACCGAGTCGAGTACTGGCGGCTTGTTGCATGGTTGAAGTAATAAATGGCGCACTTGGGCGACTCTTACTTGGTTTTTCTTCAACGCTTACAACTTTATATTCGGCATTCTCAAGGCTTTTAACTGCTGCTGTAGCTTGTGCTTCATTTACAGGCTTAAATGGCTTGTCTGCTTGTTTAGTGACTTCTAAACGTAAGTCAGACTCGCTATTTTTAACATCTGCATGAATATCCCAGAACTCTTCAGGAATAAATGCTTTAATTTCACGTTCGCGTTCTACCAATAAACGCACTGCAACAGATTGAACTCGTCCTGCAGATAAACCTCGTGCAACTTTAGCCCACAATAAAGGCGAGACCATAAAACCAACAACGCGGTCTAGGAAACGACGAGTCTGCTGTGCAAAAACCATATCGGTGTTCAATTCACCCGGAGTTTCAAACGCTTGTTGTATTGCATTTTTAGTGATTTCGTTAAAGACAACGCGTTTATACTTTTCAGGTTCGCCACCAATGATTTCTTGAAGATGCCAAGCAATTGCTTCCCCTTCTCTATCCAAATCCGTTGCGAGATAGATTTGATCAGCATTTTGGGCAAGCTTTTGTAATTCTTGAACAACCTTTTCTTTACCCGGTAATACTTCGTAATGTGGCTCCCACCCTTTTTCAGGATCAATGCCCATACGCGCGACTAAGTTAGAATAGTCACGTTGCTGTTTATACGCTGCTTTCTCATCAGGTGGCATTTTACGAACCTCAGCAGGTGTCTTGCTTGCTGGTACTTTGTTTTTGCCTGATCCTGATGTAGGTAAATCTCGTACGTGCCCAATACTGGACTTAACGATAAAATCATTACCTAAGTATTTATTAATTGTTTTAGCCTTAGCAGGTGACTCTACAATTACTAGCGATTTGCCCATAGTTGCCTATTTCTAACCTAGTTTTTTAAATGTGTTTAGCCGACTCATGCGGCGCGAATATTTATAGGTATATCTACAAACACTAGTTCTTACAAGCTTTTAATACAAACTTTTCAGTATTTACTGAATAAACAAACAATTTCTGTTGTTAATTTAAACAAACCAGCGTTTTTTGAATAATTGATGTGGAATATATAGAATAGAAACAAAAATGCCAACCTTATTGGTTGGCATTTTTTATGCTTTACATATTTTAAACCTTAGGTTCGTCTAAAATCGACATCACGGTATATTGTGTTTTCACACCACCAGGCGTTTCAAACTCAATGTATAAAAACCCAGAATCAACATCATTTGGCTCAGCCTCTTTAGTAATATTAACTGAGACAGAGATTGGCGTTTTTTGTGCAGTATTAACCACGGTGTAATCTGTTAACCCTCTTAATACACCATTGTCGGCAGTAACGCTCACTGTAGTACCCGCAGGTAGTGGATTATTATGAATGTCACTGAAGAAAATAGTCACTGAAATCGCGCTGTAAGGTGTTGAATTGCTAATATCAATAAGGTTTATGTCGCACATACCTGCCATATCAGAAGCTTCTAAGCGAATACCATCACTTAAACTACAGTTATTTAAAGCCGTTACAGCTCTAATGTAAGGTGTACTACCTGACATAACTAACTCTGAACGAGCGCGCACATTAACTGTTTCACGGGTACATGCATTTGCAGCTAGGGCTTCATCACTACATAGTAAGCCATTGTATATACCATCACCATTGTCATACTGGCCATTATCTTGTGCACCTGAGCGTTCCACATACCACTCATCTTCACCGCCATTAGAATCCACAGGATTTGTTGGGGCTGGTAAATTCCCATCAAACACCCCATTTTCATTAAAATCTATAAAGGCTTCAGGTAAATCTTGTAAAGTTGAGTCAAACTCGTTTTGATTAAATTCACCGTTGGCAGATACATCATTAAATGACTCTTCACCCACAGAATAAGCAAGTAAGCTAACACGCCCACCAAGTGGATAATCAATTGGCGCGTTATTAGGCGCATCAGTTAGCGCAATTGGATCGCCATTGCTATCTAAATAATTAATTAAGTTACCATTTGCGTCGAGTTGTGATTCTCTGATACCTAAAGTACAAGGTGCAGATTGTCCAAAATAACGGTCGCATTTATCTGCAACAGAATTATTGTAAATGCTGTAATGGTATGGAATTGGGTTTTGACTACGCCACTGCGCTTTACACACACCGTCTATGGTGCGACAAAGTAATAAAGGTGTAAATTGTTCATCATCAATAGTGCCAACAGCACCACCTTCACTGGCAATATAAATTGCCGTGTTATCTGGTACAAAATTATTAAAATGATCGGCTGCAAATACGGTTAAGTCTGTAGTCACCCCAGCTTCGTTTAATGACTCGGTATTAAACGTTTGCACTGCAAGCGTGAAACTATCCTGATCTGGAACACCAGTCGTAATAGTAATGTCATTAGAGACAATAGAGATCACACTATTTTGTGAGGTATCACTACTGTCAATCTGATGCGAGGCAATTACAGATAAAATACCAGCAGCTTTTCCTGAGCGAACGTTTACAGTCACTAAACCTTCATTGTTAGTAAATTGAAATGCGCTATCTAATAGAGCACCACCTGGGTTTTGTGAAAGTGCAAAATCAATTTGCTTTTGACCCACTGGATTTCCATTTACATCTAAGAGCTTAAAGGTGAGCTCTGAATTTTCAGTCAAGGTTTGACCGCCCGCTCCTTTAATAGCTAATACTTGATTAGTCACCCCCATAAACGCAATTGAACCTGTTTGAGCCGCAGCTACATTGATGTTTATGGTTTTTGTTGCAACATTACCACCAGTAACTACGGTCGCGGTAATCGTATCTATACCATTACAGCCATCAGCTTTGTATGTTGCACTTGCCGTACCACCGATACTCGTTACCACATTATCGATAGTGGCTCTGGGGGTAGATTCTTCTGCGCAAGCAGAAGTAAATTGCACTTCCAGCGGGGTAGTAAATACATTATTACTACCGTCTACAATCTGAGCCGTAATAATCGTGGTAGAGCCGGCAGATAGTACATCACCGGTAGCAATACCTGCGCTTAGATTTACATTTACTTGAACAGCGTTAATTTCAAATAAAGCACTCGCAACTCCGCCCTGTGCGGTTAATTCAACTTGACCAACACCTGAGCTACTGCCAGGCAATAAATTCAAAATAGCCACACCAAACGCATCAGTTTTAGCCGTTAAGCTTTCAGGTAATAAAATGCCTAGCGTGGTTGTCGCTTGAACTAACACATTGCTGGCTGGCGTATTACTACCAGGTTTTGTGATTTTTGCATAAACAATCGCTTGCTGACCCAGTAAATTACTATTTTGTGAACAATCTGATGGATCAAGTTCAAAAGAATCTCTATCTATATTTAACCAACTATCAGGACAGTTTTGTAAGATTTTAATGTCAATATTTGCAGCATCGTCGTTAGATTGCGGCTCGTCACCGGCGGTATAAAAACCGAGCTTGCTTGTTGAGCCTTCGTAGCTTGCAACAATGGTTCCTGCTCCTTCAACACTGCCTGCGCTGAGCTCTATAGTTGCAACACCACTTGTATTTGTTAATGCGCTTGCTGTAGCAGGTATGAAAGAACCAAGTGTTGTAGTAAAACTAACTTCTTGACGAACAACGGGTTGTCCATCACTGTCAGTTACAGTCGCAACGACCTCAAGCGGATTGTTAGCGGTAACGATACGATCTTCAAAATTAAGTTCAACTTGGGTATCTAGTACGGCATTGTCGCCTCCAGTATCCCCACCAACGGTTCCTGTCTTCTCAAGTGAGCCACCACCGCCACAAGCGATGAGTAATGAGCTGAGCAATATAATGCTAAGCAAACGGGTTAAAGGCATATGTTTCTCCAATGCGCTATTACTAAGTTAAACTTATTTACTTAATGTTAACCTATAACTTAGTCTAAAATCTCAGTTTTTTACTTCTTTTTGCGATAAAAATTTTTAAAAAAGTTGACGTTTTTTCTGTAAAAAAAATTACATGCTGTTAGTCTATGCCAAATTTATAAAAAATAGATTGGAAATATGTCTAAAATCCGTTCGATGAGTTTAACTACTCGCATCATGATTGGTATGGTTCTTGGTGTTGCAGTAGGCTTTATATTTCAGGCTATATTAGCTGGTGAAGACGATTACCTAATCCCTCTTGGGTTATTCTCTTTGCCAATTAAAGCCTTTTTTGTTGATGGCCTTTTCCATGTAGGTGGACAAATATTTATAGCTAGCTTAAAAATGCTAGTTGTTCCCCTCGTCTTTGTGTCGCTTGTGTGCGGTACTTGTAGTTTAAGCGATCCTAAAAAATTAGGTCGTTTAGGTGGAAAATCGATTGGTCTATATTTGGTTACCACAGCGATCGCAATCACAGTAGCAATTTCACTGGCGTTACTATTTAACCCAGGTGAAGGGATTGGGCTGCCTTCGCAAGCAAGCTACGACGCAAAAGAAGCGCCTACTTTAGCTCGCGTTATTATTGATATGTTCCCAACCAATCCATTTGAAGCAATGGCCAAAGGAAATATGCTACAAGTTATTGTGTTTGCTTTATTATTTGGTATTGCAATGGCACTTAGCGGTAAAGCAGGCAAACGTGTAGCAACAGTATTTGAAGACTTGAACACCGTTATCTTAAAACTAGTTACTTTATTAATGAATATTGCCCCTTACGGCGTATTTTTCTTAATGGCTAAGTTATTTACTACCATCGAGCTTAACTTAATTGTGAGCTTAGCTAAGTATTTTGGCGTGGTTGTTTTAGCCCTGTTATTACATGCATTCGTAAACTACACTCTTCTGCTAAAAATACTTACAGGCCTAAACCCGCTTACTTTCTTAGCTAAAATGAAACACACCTGTTTATTTGCTTTTAGTACCTCAAGTTCCAGCGCAACTATGCCTATCACACTTGAGACTGCAACGAAGAAGCTAGGGGCTAATAACTCTGTCGCTTCATTTACTATACCTTTAGGCGCAACCATTAATATGGATGGCACTGCAATTATGCAAGGTGTCGCTACGGTATTTATTGCTCAAGTATTTAGTGTTGATTTAACTATTTCTGATTACTTAATGGTAATACTAACAGCAACGCTTGCCTCGGTTGGCACAGCGGGTGTTCCTGGCGTTGGTTTAATTATGCTGGCCATGGTACTTAACCAAGTAGGCCTACCTGTTGAAGGAATCGCAATTATAATAGGTGTTGATAGACTACTTGATATGACCCGCACCGCAGTAAATGTAACAGGCGACTGTATGGTAACCTGTGTTGTGGCTAAAAGTGAGGGTGAACTAGATGAAAGTATTTTCAACGACCCTAATGCAGCTAAAGATTTAGAAGACTATCACAAGTCAATTGACTAACAGCTTCTATCTTGAGTTATAAAAAAAGCCTTGCTACTTCATTAAGTAACAAGGCTTTTTTATTATGTATAAGCTATGAAATTATTAAGGGTTTAACGCCTTAAATTTTGACATTAAACTCACTCCTGCCTTATTCACACCATGGCTGAGCCCTATTGCAAGCTTATCACTTAGCCCTTTTTTAATTTTATATTGCACCTTGTATATTTGATGCTGATGTTGCTGCTCTAGTAAGGCATCATCACTGGTTTTAATGGTATCAACTAAGCCTTTTTCAATCGCTTGGGTTGCAAACCAATGTTCACCCGTTGCCACTAAGTCCATATTCAAACTGGGACGCTGTGTGCTCACAAAGGTTTTAAATAACACATGGGTTTGCTCTATCTCTTCGCGAAATTTTTCACGGGCTTTATCGGTATTTTCACCAAAAAGTGTTAGCGTACGTTTAAATTCGCCCGCCGTAATTTGTTCAAAATCAACATCATTTTTCTTCAAGATTTTATTAAAGTTTGGAATTTGTGCAATCACACCAATAGAGCCAACAATTGCAAACGGCGCGGCAATAATATGATCTGCTACACAGGCCATCATGTAGCCACCACTAGCAGCAACTTTGTCTATTGATACGGTTAACTCAATACCAGCTGACTTAAAACGTTGTAGTTGTGATGCAGCTAACCCGTAGCCATGTACCACGCCACCACCACTTTCAAGACGAACTAGCACTTTATCTTTTTTAGGGTCCGCGATTGAAATAATCGCAGTCACTTCTTCGCGCAAACTTTCTACTTCATGCGCATCCATACTACCATTAAAATCAATAACGTAGAGTCGTGATTTAGGCTCATCTTTTTCAGCTTTTTTTTGCTCTAGTTTTTGTTGCTTTTGATAGGCTTTTAACTCTTTTTTACCTAGCGTATTATTTAAAAAACTTTCTTTTATATTGGTAAGTTGCTCCGATAAATCATCAATTTCAATCTCACCTTTTTTTGCTTTTGGCTTAACAGCCGAGCTTACAATTAAGGTTAAAATGACAGCGATAGCAATAACAAAGGTAATGGTTTTAGCAAAAAACAAACCGTACTCGTATAAAAATTCCAACTGTATTCTCCGTTTATAAATTTCAGTCAATTTAGCATGCTTTAAAGCAAAAAAAAGCCACTTAACAGTGGCTTTTTAGACTTAATTGAGTGGTTGGCTACTAATTAGTCACAATATCAGTATCTGATACAGATAATAAACGTCCACGTGATACTAGGTAAGTTGCAATTTGCAATTGCATTTCTGCATTTGCTGCTGCGCTACCCGCTACTGTAGTCGACTGTCTTTCATCTTGCGCCGGTGTTAACACAGAGCCATGATGACCTGTGTTAAATTTAACTAAATAGCTAGAGCCCATCTCTGTTGGCGCTTGAGATGTACTCACAGTTTCTAACCCCATAAAGTTAGCTAGAGGAACAGTACCTGCAATTGGATTGCTGGCAGTCATCGGCGGAATAACTTGGTCTGGCTTGTTATTCTCTGTGCCATCACCTACCACAACATTCATGTAAACAGGTGTTTCTAGTGCTTTAACCGTTGCAGCATAGTTAGTAGGATCGCCACTATCTAATGCTGTTTGTGCTGCAAATACAAACTGCGTCATTACGCCCTTTATATTAGCTAGTTTATCAGTTTCACCCGCCATAGTTAGCGATGCTGCAAACTCATTAAAGCCACAGCTCAAGAAGTCCTGCATGTCTGGTAACAAAGCACCACAGTTTGATAAAGCATCAGCGTTTAAGAATGCATTAAACTCATCAGCTTCAGCAGTTCCTGCTTGAGAAAGCACAGAACCTTGAATAAATGGTCCAAATGCTGCTGATTCTAACAAGAAGCTAGCAATACCACCGCCGCCGCTTGCTAATGCTACAGCGTTAACCTTAAATAATGGATCTACTTGTTCGGCTAATGGGCTATTCGTTTGTGCAATAAATGCAGGTGCTACAATTGAGCCTAGTGAATGGCCAATGTAAGATACATCAGTAGAATTTAGTGAACTGTCACCACTGAAATTTAAGCCTAAACGTAGACCAAGTAAGTCAGCACTTGACTGGCGTAAACTATCTCTGGCGACCAGTAAAGAGCTCAAGTTCATGTAGCTAAGTACAGAGCCTGTTGTTGCGTTAAAATCATCGTTACCGTCTACATCAACATCTACACCACGCTCACCATGACGAGGATGATCAATTGCAACTGTGGCAAAACCCTGTAATGAAAGCTGCGCTGTTAGTGTCAACATGCTTTCTTTTTGCGTGGTAATACCATGTTGCATAATAACTACAGGCCAACCACCTGCTGGGATAGCAGTAAATGGCTCTAAACCTAAACCTGAACGGTATGCATTAACAACCGGTAAAATTGGCTTGGTAATTTGTACTGGCACATTCGCCATGCTTTGCATTTTAGGAAGTGAGTTATATTTAGTTAAGTGTTTAGTGCTATCAAGCCCTAAATCACGAAGCTGTCCATCACTCAAAGCAGCACACATCGCATCGTTAGTGCTAATGGGATCGGTTGGGAACGCTTCACCAGCTTGCGCTTTGTAACCTAAAATAGCAACGGCACTGTCACACATACCTTGCCAGTAAGTATCATTTAGATCACTGATCTCTTTACCCGTAGGTGTACCTAAATACATAGGTAGCTGGATGCTGCCTTTTTGATATTGTGCAACTTGGAATATATCGGGCACGGTAACACCCTGCAATGCAAAAGCTTGTTGTACGTTAGCCATTGGCTGAGTTGGAATTTGCAACGCAGGGGTTGGAATTGTTGGCTCTGTTAGGCTTGCTGCTAAAACCTTTTTAATCGTGCCAAGCACTGGTCCTGCTGATTGCATTGTCATGGCAGCAGAAAAAATAATATCGTCTTTGGTAATGTCACCAGAGCTAACCACTACGTTTTCGTAGCTATTAACAGCCCCTTGCAGCGCAAGTTGTGATGGCGTTACTAAAGGCGCTTCTTGTTTAACAGTGGCATAAGTTGAAGATGGTTCAATCGAGCGACCTTCTGAATCTTTCAGTCCAGTCGTTAACACATTAATGTATGAACTACCGGCTTTAAAAGGCTTAAGTGGGACAATAGCTACTGCGTCACCAGAAGCTTGGGTTACAAAGTCCACGCCAAAGGTCAATTCGCCTACTAATTTACATGCTGCACCGGCTGGTGCTTGCGAACATTCGGCATCAGTTAGGCTTGCACCCATGATAACTTCAAAAATACGTACAGAGCCTGGTGAAGCTGCAGACGTTTCATCAAGGCTAATGCCCGGTGGAAAGGTTAGATCAATTTTGAATGGCACTTGAGTAGACCAGCCATCAAGTGCTCCTATTGCTAGTTGCGGATCTGCATAGGCAGTTCTAGGGATAGAAACATTTTCGCTATTTAACTCCCCTGGAATATTTATAGTACCATCGAGGGTGCCACTCATTAATAAATCATTAGGAACCGAAATAACACCATTTGCAGGGTCAAATTTTACCGTCGCTTTGGGAATAACTGTAACTGAATTGTTTTTAACATCTTCTAACGTTTCTCCGCCGCCACAGCCTGCTAATGCAGCTGCAACTGAGAGCGAGAGTAGCATTTTTTTCATAGTGTTCTCCGCACAAATCTTATTTTTATAGTGTGTTTATAGTCAGTGTAATTAAGTTAATTTAATGTAGCTAGTATATTAATGAGACATTAGACCAGTTAAATCTAACTTAAAGTTTCTGGTTTCGCCACCTAAATTTGCAATAAATTCGATTACTTGTCGATTTGCTATGTTAAAATCAATAAAAATTTAAACATTGGTACTTTTATGCATACCTATCAAGCAACTGAAAACGCACTTAAAGACAAAATAATTTTGATCACAGGCGCAGGTGATGGGATTGGCCGTGTCGCAGCTATTACCTATGCAAAACATGGTGCAACCGTTATTTTATTAGGAAAAACAACTAATAAATTAGAATGTGTGTATGACGAAATCATTAATGCTGGCTACCCGCAGCCCGCTATTGTGCCTATGGACATAAAAGGTGCAACTAAACAAAACTATCGTGATTTAGCTGCAACTATCGAGAGCCAATTTGGCCGCTTAGATGGACTATTAAATAACGCAGGTATTTTAGGTACTTTAGGGCCGTTAGAACATTTTTGTTCATCAACATTTGAAAATGTGATGAAAGTAAACGTCACCGCACAAGCGATGATCACTAAAGCACTATTCCCTGTAATGCGAAAGTCAAAGAATGCCTCTGTAGTATTTACTTCTTCGGGTGTGGGTCGCAAAGGAAGAGAGTTTTGGGGACCTTATGCAATTTCTAAATTTGCAGTAGAAGGTATGATGCAAACATGGGCGTGTGAAGTTGAAAAAACGCCAATCCGTGTTAACTGTATTAACCCAGGCGCAACCCGTACATCAATGCGTGCAAGCGCATTCCCGGGCGAAGATCGAGATTTACTCGCGACACCTGAAGATCTAATGCCAACTTATCTGTACTTAATGAGCGATGACTCAAAAGATATCAATGGCCAATCGTTAGACGCACAAGTTAAAAAATAATATTTAGTTTTAAACGTAAAAAAGCCGCTATAAAAAGCGGCTTTATTGTTTTTTTAGTAGCGTAATTACTTACGTTTAGTCGGTTTTACACGTTGATTGTGCTTTTTAACCGCCTTACGAATTTGATTTATTTTAGCGCGCTTATCTTTACGTTTTTCAGGGATAACCGACAGCTTAGTTTGCGTTTCTTTACCAAGTTTAACTGTTTTACGTAAGTAGTTAACTGTGTCTAAATCGTACTCAATCCAACCACCTTGTGGTACACGCTTATCAAGCTCTAATTTACCGTAGCGTATACGAATTAGGCGTGATACTTCCACATCTTGTGATTGCCATAGACGACGAACTTCGCGATTACGACCTTCATTAAGTGTTACGTTGTACCAGCGGTTAATTCCTTCACCGCCCATAGGCTTTATGCCGGTAAATTTAGCCGGACCATCTTCAAGCTCTACACCGCGAAGTAAGTTTTTCATCGTTTCGTCAGTCACTTCACCAAATACACGAGCGGAATATTCGCGCTCAACTTCGTAACTCGGGTGCATTAAGCGATTCGCTAATTCACCGTCATTGGTAAAAAGCATTAGCCCTGACGTATTCACATCTAATCGCCCTACCGCTATCCAGCGGTCACCATCAATACGGGGTAAACGATCAAATACAGTTCTACGCCCTTCAGGATCTTTACGGGTGCTTAGTTCACCTTCAGGCTTGTTATACATAATCACACGACAAATTCTGTCAGCTTTTTCTTCAATTTTAACAGTGTGACCGTCCACACGAATTAAATCGGTTTCTTCAACCCTGTCACCTAATTTCGCCACTTTACCATTTACACTCACGCGGTTAGCGTCGATGTATTTTTCCATTTCACGGCGTGAACCTACCCCTGCACGGGCTAGGACTTTTTGTAACTTTTCACCTTGTATACTCATTTGGATTGTTCTCTCACAGAAGGATCACTTAATAACTGGGTAATTTTACTTTGCTGTTGCTCTGGCAATGCGGGTAAATCATGAAGTCCCGTTATCGAAAAATAATCTAAAAATTGTTTAGTCGTTGCATAAAGTGCCGGTTTACCGGGTACTTCTTTATGCCCAACTACTTTAACCCACTCTCTTTCAAGCAGAGTTTTAATAATATTTGAGCCAGTTGCTACACCCCGTACTTGCTCAATTTCACCACGAGTAATGGGTTGCTTATAGGCAATTAGCGACAGGGTTTCGAGTAAAGCTCTCGAGTACTTAGGCGCACGTTCTTGCCATAAATTACTCAACCATGGGCTTAAACTACTGCACGCTTGAAAACGATAGCCACTTCCTACCTCAACTAAACGTATTCCACGTGTCTGATAGTGAATTTGAATGGCCTCTACAGCATCATTAATGCGCGCCATAGAAATTGCTAAGTCGTTTAAAACCGTGTCCTTAAGATGACGTTTTGATACGGGCTTGTCTGCCACGAAAATCGCCGCTTCAATGATTTCAATTAATTGTTCATCACTAATTCGCCGACCAACCATAATCACTCTAAAGTTAATAAAAACACACAGCCACCTATTATGACAGAACAACGGCAAACTAGGAAAACATATTAATAAAATAACATTTTTAGGTATAAAAAAAGCCAGTGAAAAACACTGGCTTGGTATCAAGTGTATTTAATAATATGATTTAGCTATTTTTAAATTGCTCAAGTGCATCGTCTTCTGCAACAGAATCACCATGCTTTTGGATATAGCTATTAAACTCTTTTATACTTACTCGTTTATCTTTATTGCTGTCCATGTAGCCAAAGTGATTTGAAATATCATCATCGTCAGCTTCAGTAACTGAAATAAAGCCGTTGCTGTCATTATCTAAGCTTTTGAAGTCATTTTCTATTTTATCAAACTTCGCAATATCAGCCTTAAATGCAGACTCACTTACTTCACTATCAGTTGCAACTTTACCAGCATTTAGCTGCATATAAGCGTCATATTCAGTACGACTTATTTGATTATCTATATTTGTATCTATATTTGAAAAGTGTTGCCAAATACTATCATCGTCAGCTTCAGTTTTTGAGATAAAACCATCGCTATCGTTATCTAAGCTTGCAAAATCACTGTCGATTTTTTCTAGACCCTGATTTGAAGAACATGCAGCTAAGCTCAATGCGGCTAAAATAGTAGAAGCTATCGTTAATTTTTTCATAAGACGTATCCTTGTAAATTAATAAATTTCAATTTAAATAATACAAATACGATGCCAGAATTATAATTCAATAAAAACAACAACTTAAAAACAACACTCTTGTGCAGCGATATTCGACAATGCAATTTTTGCAAACTACTGTGGTAATTTTTGCAAAAAAAAGCTCGGTAAGAACCGAGCTGTTTATATCAAATACGGCAATTTAGATTGCAGCGTCTTGGTAACGCTTTACAAAATCAGTTACGTTTTGGCCATTACACTTTAATGTGTTTAAGTTACCAATTTGCTTACGTACTGGTTGTAAGCCTTGCTTTAATGCAGTCATACATAACTGTGTTTCTTGATGTGAATCTTTTGCAAATACTTCAACTTTAGATGAAGCAACTTGAACCGCTGATTCTTTTTTAGCTATATCTCGGATATCTTGACCATTACATAGGATACTTTTTGAATAACGCGATAAGTACATACCATGCTTTGCAGCCATTTTACGTGCAGCTGAAAAACCTTCATTGGCGCTTACTACACACAAGTTAGACTCTAATTTGTTGTCTTTGCTAAAGTATGTATTGCTTTGTGCAGAAGCAGTAACAGAAACAAAAAGAGAGGCAGCTAAAAGTAATTGAGTTTTCATCAGGGGTAGTCCTATTTGAACGAGTTAAACAAACGATTTCTGCGCATTATATAGACAACTTTTAACATATCAATTGAATATTTTATTTATTTTGTTATTTAATAATGCATTTACAATGTTTAAACATTAAGCAGTAATTGAGCAACAATTGTGCAGTTATTTTCTCATTTCAGTCATGTTATGTCGCTCTAAATGCTGATACAATTTAGCTAACAATGAAAATAAGTTTGAAGGTTAACTTTATGAAAGTGATTTCTTTTAATATCAATGGCCTGCGCGCTCGTCTACACCAGTTACAAGCTATTATTGATAAACATCAACCAGATATTATCGGTCTTCAAGAGATCAAGGTACACGATGAAGCGTTTCCGCTAGATGATGTACAAAAGATGGGTTACCACGTTTATTTTCATGGGCAAAAAGCCCATTACGGTGTGGCAATGTTATGCAAAAAAGAGCCTAAATCGGTATTAAAAGGCTTCTCTACTGACACCGATGAGTCGCAAAAGCGGATGATTAGCGTCACTGTAGAACAAGAAAATGGCCGTGACTTACATGTAATGAATGGCTATTTCCCACAAGGCGATAACATTAATCACGAAACTAAGTTCCCCTACAAACGTCAATTTTATCAAGATTTAATGACCCATCTAAATAGCCATTTCACTCCTGACCAAGATGTAATTGTTATGGGTGACATTAATATCTCCCCTACCGATTTAGATATTGGTATTGGTGAAGTAAACGCAAAACGGTGGTTAAAAACGGGTAAATGTTCATTTCAACCCGTTGAACGTGAGTGGCTTGCTACCTTATTAAATTGGGGCTTTAAAGACACCTTTAGAGAACAAAACCCAGAAATTAACGACCAATACTCCTGGTTTGACTATCGTTCAAAAGGGTTTGTTGATAATCGCGGTCTACGAATTGATGTGGTACTGGCAACGCATGACTTAGCGGCTCGTTGTATCGACACAGGCATAGATTATGAACTGCGTGCTATCGATAAACCGTCAGATCATGCGCCTATTTGGTCAGAGTTTAATTAACGATTATGTTGAGCGCGCAATTACAAGGGTTACTATGGATTGTTGTCATCGTTATTGGCTTTTTAAGCATTAACAAATCAACATACAGTCACTTATTTAATACCCCAGCAAGACAAACAGGTGTATTTGCTTGTGCGCTGGTGCTCGCTTTATTATGGCGTATCAAGGCCGGTATTTTGCCCGGTCTCGATCTGCATATATTAGGTATAACCGCTGTAACCCTAACACTAGGGTGGCGCCTTGCTATTTTAAGTTGTGTACTCGCAACAGCGCTTTTAACTACTTTTGGACAAATAACACCTGAATTAGTCGCGTTAAAACTCATTATTAGTGCCTTTATACCGGTGTTATTAAGCTATTTAGTTTTTATTGTCTGTTATCACTATTTAGCACGGCACTTTTTTATCTATATATTTGTTTGTAGCTTTTTAACAGCAGGTGTTGTTGCCTGTATTAACATTATACTCGGTGGTGCTTTTTATTACGCAATAGGTGAATATAGTTGGCATCAGCTGAGCGAGAATTATATTTATCTAAGTCCTATTTTGGCCTTTCCTGAAGCTATGCTAAACGGTATGGCAATCACTATACTGATCACCTATCGCCCACATTGGGTAAAAACTTTTTTTGATAAGGACTATTTAGGCTCATGAGTCTTCATTACCATTGCCCTATTTGTAAACAGCCACTAGCACTCAATGATAAAACGTTACGATGCGATAATAATCACAGCTTCGATTTTGCCAAAGAAGGCTATGTAAACTTACTCCCTGTACAAAACAAAAATTCTAAACAGCCTGGCGACTCGTTGGAAATGGTACAAGCTAGGCGTTCATTTTTAGAACAAGGTTATTATGGCTTTTTACAAACGGCTTTAGCCAATATTGTTAAGCCACTTAATGCCGACATAGTGATTGATTTGGGGTGTGGTGAAGGATTTTATACTCACGCTATTGCTAACAACAGCCAGGCTAGCATATACGGTGTTGATATATCAAAGTCGGCAGTAAAGTATGCGGCAAAACGTTACAAACAATGCCACTTTAGCGTTGCTTCAATTAGCCAAGCGCCTTTTGATGATCACCTTGCTGACGTTTTGGTTAGTGTATTTGCGCCTTTATTTGACAGTGAACTTGCACGTCTGGTCAAAGATAATGGTTGCTTAATTGTGGCAAGCCCAGGCCCAACTCATTTGAAAGAACTGAAAGATTATATTTATAGCAACGTAAACGAACATACCGAAATAGCAGCACCTGCGGGCTTTGAAAATACATCGCAACAATTAATCACAGAGCAGGTATCGCTTACATTTAACGATGTTAAGAACTTAATTATGATGACGCCATTTGCGTGGAAGTTTAGACCAGAACATTGGCAAGCTCTTGAGCAAAAACAAAATCATAGCGTCACCTTGTCATTTTATATTACGCAATTTACTAAAATTGCTCTTTAGTAAACGTTTTATCCATTTTATCGAACATATCTTTTAGTAATTCGGCAAGCTCCAAATAGCGGGGCTTGTTTTTTCCCATTTGCGCGTCGTAACCGTTAGCAACCATTTTTGCAAATAACTCGTTATACCATTGCTGCATAGCAGGCTCTAATTCAGTTTGCGCACGTTTACCCAACCATAAAAGCCCTTGTAATGGCAACGAGATAAAAAACAGACTACTGGCAATCGCTTGGGGCAGAAAATCTGAGCCTAAATAATTAATCTGAAAAAACAGGGTCAGCATGGCTAATATTGGCATTACTGTGATTGCAAGCTCAGTGGCTCTGATCACTTTAAATTCTGCAAATAATGGCGCGACCTCTTTACGCATTGGCCATGTTTTAGCATAAGAACGCCCTAATTGAACTTGCGATATCACACTTTTTTGCATTAATAAATCCTCATAGTCTCGGTTTGTAACATTTCAACAAACGTAATACTTATAAAAGTGTAACACAATTATAGCTGCTTTCACTTTATCGGTAAAAATGCTTAATTTCATTAGTAAAACTCACAAAAAGCATAAATTATCGAAAGAATCTCACAAAGCTCTTTTAATAAAGTCTACTACACTTTAGTCTAGGCTTATCTAAGCCACAAAGGCTTATACATCAACCAAGTGTACTGATTAATACTTAAATGGAAAATGAATCTATGCCAACACTCCCAAATAATCCGAACCATGTTTTGGTACTCAATTGTGGAAGCTCAAGTCTAAAGTTTGCAATTATTGATGCAAACACAGGAAACGACATTATATCAGGTTTAGCTGAGCGCCTAGGTGATAATGCTCCCTCAATTAAATATAAGTTTCAGGGAGAAAAAACCACTATTAAGCTCGCTGCTAACCAAGCACATGCCCAAGCAATTGATACGCTGGTTGATTTAATAAAAGATCACAATTTAGACGATCAATTAGTAGCTGTGGGCCATCGCGTAGTACATGGTGGCGAGCACTTTACTCAATCAGTTTTAATTGACGATAACGTCATTGCAGGTATTACCCAAGCAGCCACACTAGCCCCTTTACATGGTCACGCTAATTTACTGGGCATCTCATCAGCACAAGCATCATTTAAAGATTTACCACAAATAGCCGTGTTTGATACCGCATTTCATCAAACTATGGATGAGGTTGCTTATCTATATGCCCTTCCTTATCAACTTTATAAGGACTTTGGGGTTAGACGCTATGGATTTCATGGCACTAGCCATTTTTATGTAGCAGGTCAAACCGCTAAAATGTTGTCTTTACCTGTTGAAGAAAGTAACTTTATTAGCGCCCACTTAGGCAATGGCTGCTCTGTGTGTGCGATCAAAAATGGTAAAAGTGTCGATACCAGCATGGGCTTAACCCCGCTTGAAGGACTTGTTATGGGTACCCGTTGTGGTGACATTGACCCAGGGCTATTTAACTTTTTAACGACCCAACTTGATTACACCGCACAGCAAATTGATGACCTGCTAAATCAAAAAAGTGGCTTATTAGGAATAAGCGAGCTATCAAACGATTGCCGTACTATTGAAGAGGCTGCCATTGCTGGCAACTCGCAAGCCATGCTGGCACTTAATATGTTTTGCTACCGCTTAGCAAAACAAATAGCCGCCTACATGGTACCGCTGCAAAAATTAGATGCGCTTATTTTTACCGGTGGGATTGGCGAGAATTCCGATATTATTCGCGAAAAAGTACTTACACAGTTAGCATTTTTGGGTATCAATTTAGACCCTCAAGCAAACCTTGATGCACGGTTTGGCCAAGCTGGATTAATTAGCGCTGCTAATTCAACAAGCAAAGCGGTGGTTATGCCTACCAACGAAGAATGGGTTATTGCACTCGACGCCGCAAACATCACCAAGGAGTTATAATATGGCTCGTCGTATTATGTTGGTTCCTATCTCTACAGGGGTAGGTTTAACCTCAGTATCAGTTGGTTTAGTAAGAGCGCTTGAACAAAAGACGGTTAAGGTTAATTTTTTCAAACCTATCGCCCAGCCACGCGCAGGTGAAACTGGCCCTGAAAAATCTACCCAAATTGTCACTCAAGGCTCACCAATTAAGCCGCCAACACCGTTTGCGCTCGATTACGCAGAGCAAATGATTGGTGATGGTAAAGGTGATGATTTATTAGAAGAAATTGTTGAGCGTTTTCAAAGTAAAATAAATGATGACGAAGTGGCTATAATCGAAGGAATGGTGCCAACTCGTCGCCAACCTTATGCAGGACGCATAAACCGTGAAATTGCACAAACCTTAGGGGCCGATATCGTATTTGTGCTTACCCCTGGGAATTACAGTATTACCCAAATTGAAGATCGCCTTGAAATTGCTGCTGGAAATTACGGTGGCATAGATCACCCTCGTGTGCTGGGTTGTATTTTCAATAAAGTAAATGCCCCTCTAGATGAAGAAGGTCGCGCTCGCGCTGATTTAGTCGATACTTACAAGCCAGAAGCACTGGATAACGAGCTTAACCGCCTGGCCTCTTTACCTATTTTTAGAAAAAATCCTTTTATGTTACTTGGTGCCATTCCGTGGGATTTTGAGCTGGTAGCGCCGCGCGTTAAAGATTTAAGTGCCTATTTAAAAGCCACTATTATTAACGAAGGTGACATGGTGCATCGTCGACTAAGACGCATTACTTTTTGCGCCCGTACGGTATCAAATATTCTAAATTATTTTACCCCAGGTGCGTTATTGGTCACCCCAGGCGATCGTTCAGATATATTGGTTGCAGCCTGCTTGTCTGCCATGAATGGTACTAAACTAGGCGCTATTTTGCTCACCGGTGGCTTTGAGCCTGAGCCGCGCATCATGGCGCTGTGCGAACAAGCCATGCAAACAGGGCTGCCTATTTTAGCAACCGAAGGCGACACTTGGCGCACCTCGTTATTACTGCATAACTTTAACCTAGAAGTGCCAAGCGATGATGAACAGCGCATTGAAAAGGTAAAAGATCATAACGCAGAGTATATAGATTCTGATTGGTTAGATACCTTAGCTAAAAGTGTGGGGAAAACCCGAAAACTATCCCCTCCTGCCTTTAGGTATTTATTGACTGAAAAAGCTCGTAAAGCCGAAAAAACAATTGTATTGCCTGAAGGTAACGAACCTAGAACCATTAAAGCAGCCGCTATTTGTGGCCAGCGTGGCATTGCTAAAACAATTTTATTAGGTGATCGTGATGAAATATTGCGTATAGCCGAGCAGCAAGGCATTGAGCTTAACGAGCATGTAACTGTAATTGAGCCAAGCAGTATCATAAATGACTACGTAGCACCTATGGTGGAAATCCGTAAGAATAAAGGTCTTACCGAGGTAGTCGCCCAAGAGCAACTACAAGATCACGTCGTACTTGGCACCATGATGCTAGAGCAAGGCAAAGTCGATGGTCTGGTATCGGGTGCGGTAAACACCACTGCCAATACCATTCGCCCACCGTTACAATTAATTAAAACTGCGCCAGGTTCATCATTAGTGTCATCTGTGTTCTTTATGCTATTACCGGATCAGGTTCTAGTTTATGGTGATTGCGCTATTAATCCCGATCCTAATGCCGAGCAACTAGCTGATATTGCAATTCAATCTGCCGACTCAGCAGCAGCATTTGGTATTGAACCTCGCGTAGCCATGATAAGTTACAGTACGGGTGATTCAGGCAGTGGTGCTGATGTAGAAAAAGTGCGAGCGGCAACTAAACTTGCCCAGAAAAAGCGCCCTGATCTAATTATAGATGGACCACTACAGTACGATGCGGCAATTATGGAAAGTGTAGCGATTAAAAAAGCACCTAACAGCCCTGTTGCAGGTAAAGCAACGGTGTTTATATTCCCTGATTTAAATACTGGCAACACCACCTATAAAGCAGTACAGCGAAGCGCTGATTTGATCAGTATCGGCCCGATGTTGCAAGGGATGCGTAAACCAGTTAACGACTTAAGCCGTGGCGCATTAGTTGACGACATAGTGTATACCATTGCTTTAACTGCCATTCAAGCAGCGCAAGCTGAGGCACTTAATTAACTCATTTGACTAACATGCCCCTTTTATAGCCTAGCCAATTTTTAATTAATTATTAATAGGTTAGGCTATTTATACCTTACAACCCCCAAGCTTATCCACAGAAATTGTGGACAATTATTTTTTAATTAATAAAAACTTTAACAACGGCTCAGTTTGGGCCTTTAACTTAGATTCAATACTCTATACTATAAAGCTATTATCTTGCTGCTAGGGATGGGTTTTATGTCAAAACAAACACTACAATTACACAGCACTGTTTTATCAATTCATAGTTTAGCGCTTGATGCCGACATCCCTCCTGCCCTGTTAAAGCAACCATTATTTTTTATTTCAAAAACGCACGACGAACTCTCGGTTGTTTGCCCTGATGACTTTATAATTGATAGCCAAGATACAGAATCGAATTGGCAAGCATTAGAAGTAATTGGCCCATTAGGATTTTCGTTAACCGGAATTATGGCAAATATTTCAGGAGTATTAGCAAGAGCTGGCGTGTCAATTTTTTCAATTTCAACCTATGACACCGACTATATCTTAGTAAAAAAGCAAACAGTCAACAAAGCGATGGCTGCTCTCAAAGCCGATGGCTACAACGTGGTAACTTAATTAATAATGAAATCTGAAGACGTTAGCTATTTAACTAAAAATAAAATTGGCCGAAGCGCAATACAAATAACCAGCCCATTCAGTGGTAAAGTTTTGCAAATGGACGCGCATCCTGAAGCTTTTTTTCGCTTTGGAACTTTAGGACCAGGAGTCATGGTCAGCTTAACTAGCCATAAAGTGTTAGCGCCATTTAATGGTACTTTGTTGCAAGTTAAAAGCGGTGGGTGCGAGTTTATTTTAAAAGCTAAAAATGGTTTAAAAGTATTAATAAACTTAGCTGTTCCTGATTCTCAAACTCTCACGCATACTCATATTGCTCAGCTTAATGGCAGTAAAATAATCAAAGGACAGCGCCTCGCTTACTTTGATTTGCGTGAACTCGATGCGCCTATTTTAGCTAGCCTTATCATACTCAATGGCCACGACTTAGGCACCTTTCATTATTCTCACCCGCAGGTCAATGCTGGTGTAGATACCTTATTAACTATTATCAAAAAGAAGTAGGTTTATGATCACTCTCTATGGCATTAGCAACTGCGACACAATCAAAAAAGCAAAAAAATACCTAAGCGATAATGACATCGCATTCACTTTCCATGACTATCGTAAAGATGGCGTTAATCATAATATGGTTAGCGATTTTGCAGAGCATATTGACTGGGAACAACTTGTTAATAAACGTGGCACAACCTACAGAGCACTTTCGGATGAGCAAAAGCAAAGCTTAACTAAGCAAACTGCTATCGATATATTGGTTGAACAACCTGCAATGATCAAACGCCCTGTACTTGTTAATAACGGGCAGTACCACTTAGGCTTTAAAGCAGCCCAATACGATGAGATTTTTAAATAATGACCCATCCAGTAATTACCCTAGCCCAAGCCTTAATTCAGCGAGAGTCGGTTACACCTGAAGATGCTGGGTGCCAACATATGATGAATGAACGTCTAAGCGCTATTGGCTTTGATATTGAATCGCTATTTTTTACCGATACTCTAAACACATGGGCACGTAAAGGGACCCAATCGCCCCATTTTTGTTTTGCCGGTCATACTGATGTAGTGCCCACTGGGCCTGAAAAAAATTGGCAGCACCCGCCTTTTGCAGGCCTAATTGAAGACGGTTTATTACATGGCCGTGGCGCAGCCGACATGAAAGGCTCACTGGCAGCTATGGTTGTAGCCACAGAGCGCTTTGTATCTAAGCACCCAGATCATAAAGGCTCTATCTCGTTTTTAATTACCTCAGATGAAGAAGGCCCTTTTATCAACGGCACTACCCGCGTAATAGATACTTTAGAAGAGCGCGGTGAAAAAATTGATATGTGTCTTGTTGGTGAGCCTTCATCGCGCGATGTACTCGGTGATGTGGTTAAAAATGGTCGTCGTGGTTCTCTAACTGGTTTTTTAACTATCGCCGGTGTGCAAGGTCATGTAGCTTACCCACACTTAGCGCAAAACCCAATTCATTTAGCCACGCCAGCATTAACTGAATTAAGCCAAACTGTGTGGGATATGGGTAACGACTTCTTTCCTGCCACCAGCTTTCAAATCTCGAACATTAATGGCGGCACAGGTGCCGGTAATGTGATACCCGGTGAGCTTGAAGTACAATTTAACTTTAGGTTTAGCACCGAAGTTACTCATCAGCAGCTGCAACAAAAAGTGAACGCGATTTTACAAAAACACAATTTGAATTACGAACTAAATTGGATTGTAAATGGCCTACCGTTTTTAACCGATCACGGTCCGTTAGTTGATGCTACCGTCGCTGCGATTAAATCAGTAACTGGCTTAACCACTAATTTAGAAACAACAGGTGGGACATCAGATGGCCGCTTTATTGCTCAAACCGGCGCTAAAGTGATCGAGCTGGGGCCACGTAACGCCACAATTCATAAAGTTGATGAGTGTGTTAGCACAGATGACCTGATCGCGCTGGCCGATATTTACGAGCAAATATTAGAACGACTGTTAACTTAATGACTGCAAAGAAAGAACTCATACAATGCATCACCGGACAAAGTGATGCACACCTAGTCGCCATACAAAACCATTATTTGCATGCCAATATTGTCAACGACTTTGTTGCACTGCAATCAGCGGCTGCATCCGCTGGCTTAGATTTATGTATTGCATCAAGCTTTCGGGATTTTAATCGTCAATCGGCTATTTGGAATGCTAAATTTTCAAATAAGCGCGTGGTGTTAAATAAAGCGCAACAAGCCGTTGAACTAAATTCACTGAGTGATATTGAAAAATGTACCGCCATAATGCTGTACTCTGCACTGCCAGGGGCAAGTCGCCATCATTTAGGCACTGACTTAGATATTTTTGATAAAGGCGCAGTGAGTGACGATTATGAGTTGCAACTAACCCCCGATGAATATCAGCATGGCGGACCTTTTGCCGAACTGAGTCAATGGCTAGACACCCACCTGGCAGAATTTGGATTTTATCGGCCTTATCAGCACGATTTAGGCGGTGTTGCCCCAGAACTTTGGCATATTAGCCACATTGCGCAATCAGAGCAGCTTATGAGGCACCTGTCAGTTGAGGTATTACACAATTGTATTAAAGAGAGTAATTTATTAGGTAAAGACGCTATTTTAACCCACTTACCTGCTTTGTATGAACGCTTTGTGCTCAATGTGAGTCCACCAGCTAAGCAGTGTTAGTTAGTTTTTTTATTTAACGTAAAAACCAATACCGCTAGTAAAATAATACTGCTGGAGAGCATAAATTGCACAGTTAAGGTTTCTGATAAAAACACCGCTCCTGCAATAGCTGCCAAAACGGGCACGCATAACTGCACTATAGCTGCATGCGTGCTTTTTAATAATGGCATAGCAACATACCAAATACTGTAACCAACACCAGATGCTATCGCACCTGAGCCAATGGCAAGTAACACCCCTTCCATACGAATATTTTTAAGTTGGCTCATACCCACTACTATTAAAACAGGTAGCACTAATAAGCTGCGAATAAAGTTATAAGTGGTGGCTCTAAGTGGTGATACACACGCTTTGCCTCTAATACTATAAATTCCCCATGCCACGCCGCTTATACTCATTAATATTGCCGCCATTAGCGGTGGCGCTGTTTGCGAAGGTAGCATTAGGTAAACAAAAGCCACAAACGCCACAATAAATGCAAGCCATTGCACAGCAGTTAAGCGCTCTTGTTTATAGATGCCCCAACCGATCATGGTAAATTGCACCGCAGAAAACAAAATAAGCGCACCCATGCCGGTATCTAGCTCTATATAAGCAACAGAAAAACACAGCGCATATATCAGCAAGCTCACACTGCTTCGCCAGCTTCCGATATCGTTAATAACGGAGCTACTTAATTGTGCTTTTTTATTTAATTGCTTTGTATAGAGCAGCATAATAATAGCCAAACACACTGCCCCGCTGAGAAGCCGTATAACAGTGAAATTCCACGCATCAATATAACCTTGAGCTAATGCTAAGCGACACAATAACGAATTGGCAGCAAAGGCAACTAACGCGATAATAGTAAACAGAGTGGCTTTCAAATAAATTCCTAACGTGTTGATAAATATGTACCGTTTTTATGTACAGGTTAAATTAGCGTCCATTGTTGTAAACGTTAATATGGTTATTTTTTAATGATAAAGCTTTAATGTTTATACACTACGCTTTTTTACAATCTTTCACACCTACATTTATAAGCCATGTGTTAACCTTATAAAATAGATAAAAGGAGTGCGTGTGCGTCACATTTTAATTTTCAGTTTTTGCTTTATTGTAAGTGGTTGCAGCACTATTGGCTTTAACGACTTGTTTAATGATTATGCCACAAACACCACCCCTGTTAGACAAGCTATTAGCAATAATAATATTGAAAATGCACGCACCCTTATAAAAACCAACAGTAAAGCCCACAGTAATTATTTACTGAACCAATTAGAGCAAGGGCGTATTGCTGATTTAGCTAATAATCCAGACAGTGCGCAAACATATTTTGAAACTGTCTACCAACAGATGCAAGCTAAGCGCCAAGCAGCCAAAATACAAGTAAGTGCAGGGCTTGAGCAAAGTAATGCGCTGTTAACTAACGACTCAGCGATAGGTTATATCCCCCCTGCTTACGAAATGAGTATGTTGCATAGCTACAAAGCACTTAATTATGTTTATAAGCGCGATATTGAGAGCGCATTAGTTGAAATACGCCGTGCTAATAAAGTACAAGTTGATGCACTACTCGATAATCAAAGCGAGTTTGATAATGCCGTTGCTCAAGCACAGCAACACTACCCAGATATGGATAATTTAACTCGTTCGGTAAAAAATGGCTTCCAAAATGCGTACACGTTCTACTTATCCGGGTTGTTATATGAAAAAGCAAAGCAAGGCGATGATGCCTACATAGACTATAAAAAAGCGCTCGAAATACAACCTAACAATCCGTATTTACAGCAAGATATATTGCGCCTTGCTAAGCAGCAAGGTTTTGCGGATGACTACCAGCAATTTAAGCGACAGTTTGGTGAAGTAAACGCCATAGATAAAAATCAAGGCGAAGTAGTTATATTATTTGAACAAGGCCTTATACCAAAACAGCATGAGTTTAAATTGCGATTGCCTATTTATACTTCGCAGGGGGATGCCCGCTTTTATAGCCTAGCAATGCCTGTTTATATTAATAATGCCTACAGCAGTGCCGTTAATAATTTAAAAGTTGATGACCAAAAATTAGCATTAAGCCCGTTAGTACATTTAGAGGCACTGGCTGCTAAAACGTTAGAGCAGCAAGTCGCTGGGCGTGTTTCAAGGCAAATATTACGCCTTGTCGCTAAAGAAAAAATGCGTGCAGAGCTTGCGCGTAGTGCCGGTGATGTAGGGAACATTTTGGCAAACTTGTATAACCTTGCATCTGAGCAAGCAGATACGCGTAGTTGGCTTACCCTGCCTAATCAGATCAGCCTTGCCCGCAGTGCCGTAAAAGCAGGCGAGCATACTTTAAACGTTGGCTCACAACCGCCAATAAATTTTACCGTTAGTAAGCAAGGGTTAACGTTAATCTACCTAACCTCTGTTAATAACTATTTTAACTCCCATGTAGTGCAACTTTAGGAGCCATCATGAAATACATACTTCCCGTTATTGCGTTAATTATGCTCAGCGCGTGTAGCAGCCGACCTGTAACCTCAGGTATTGGGGTTGAGCAAACTGCCAACGCTTACAAAGAGCAGCTCAATGTTAATAATCCACAATTAGCTAAAAAGCTTTTAATCAGTGATGTAAAAACGCGTCAAACAAATAACCTTACCGATGTGGTAGTTACTTTAGCGAGTACCTATAAAAAGTCGCAATACTTACAGTATCAATTTAACTGGTTTGATAAAGATGGCTTTGTTATTAAAGGCAACCACTCACCGTGGCAAGCCCTAACATTATTTGGCTTTGCTAAAACTCAGCTTGCAGGACTAGCACCTAGCTCTAATGCCGTTACCTTCTCATTAGCGGTAAGAGAAGTATCAACCGACGCACAAGAATTTAAAGATTAAAGGAAATCATGATGATCAATAAACAATTTAAATCACTGTCTAGTTATGCAATTTTAGGCTTAGCGGCACTGACACTTTCAGGCTGTGCCAATAAAGCAGTTGTCAGCTATGGTGATGCTCAAGCCGTAGAAACCACAGATATAAACTTTGGCTCTACCGACTTACAAAAAGTCGCCTCGCAAATGACCGACTCTCTGCTTAGTTCGCCTGTAGTTGGTACTATGACCGCCAACACACGTCCAGTGGTATTTGTAGAGCGTATTAAAAACAAAACCAGTGAACATATAGATACTGAATCAATCACCGACTCAATCTCTACTCAATTACTGCGTAGCGGCAAGTTTCGATTTGTTGATATGACCCGTGTAGAAGCAGTTCGTGAGCAAATTACATTTCAAAACGAAGACGCCCTAGTCAACCCAAGTACTGCGGTGGCTTTTGGTAAGCAAATTGGTGCGCAATATATGCTGTACGGTAACCTATCAAGCATTGTTAAATCTAATGCCGATAAAGCCGATGTGTACTACAAATTTACAATGCGTTTAATGGATATGCAAAGCGGCCTTGTTGAGTGGGCTGACGAAACTGAAATTCGTAAAACGCGCGAAAAATCAACATTTGGTTGGTAATAACAGGAGCGAATTATGAAAACGCTTAGCTTAATTTTATGCGCTTTATTAGTAGTGAGTACCCCAACGTTTGCCAAGTACGAACGCAATAAAGCCGTTCCTGTGCAGCAAGTACTATTTGGGAAAGTAAAGTCGGTGCGCACTATTACTGAGCAACAATTAGTACAAGACAAAAGTAACGGCTGGAAAACCTTTGGCGGTGCCTTATTAGGCGGTGTTATTGGTAACCAGTTTGGCGGCGGCAGTGGTCGTACTGTAGCGACTATTTTAGGATCGGTGATTGGTGGTAACGTTGCCCATAATCAGCAACAAACACAACGCTATGAACACACTCAACTCGTTGAATTATTGATACAAGTAGAAAGTGGTGAGCAATTTATGGTGGTACAAGACAACGATCCCGCTATGCGTTTTCACCAAGGTGATAATGTTCGCCTTATTTACTTAACTAATAACACAGTACGAGTAGATAGCGCGTATTAAGCCTCTTGCAAGGCGATAGCTGAAAAGTAAAAAACCTAACTTAGGTCACTAAGTTAGGTTTTTTTAAAGGGTAATTACCTTTATTTTAAGCTGGTTCTTTTGCCCAAAGCTGCTCATTTTCATGCATTTCATATAAGCCGTGAGCACGATTTATAAGTAAGTTTGCAAAATCGGCTTGGGTTTTATCACGCGCACCCGCGGTAATAATTTGGTCGGCTTTTAACTGCCACTGCAATGAAAAATAACGCATGGCATCACGTGCATCTTTTGCTGCAGACGCTTCAGCATGATCGGTTGGTAAACGACCGGTGATCACCCAGTAGCTTTTACCGTTTTGCGCTTTAAATTTCCAAAGTGCGCATAAAGGTGCTAAAAAACGGCTTTCTTTTTCAAGCAAGGTTTTAGGCATAATGCCTTTTTCAGCTAAATGTTTTTGCGCATTTTGAAAACATTCGCGCTGCCATTTAATTTCTTGTTGCTGAAGTTCAGCTTGCTGCTCTGGTGTTAATGGTTTTTGTTCTTGTTGCTGCATTTTAATAACCTTTTTACTTCTTTGTTTACACTTTAAGGGCATAACAAATAAGGCGCAAGCATAAATAGCGAGCTTAACACCTTATTCGCAGCTGTTTGCTGGGTTTTTAAACAAAACACACTTACTTTATGTTGTGATCAAACGATCCTACATCACCTGGGAATACCACTGGCGATTCAATACCTTGTTTGTTAACACTAGCAACCCCAAAATAGTAGTTATCAATAACCACATTTTTTAGCGTAAATTCACTAACATTATCAACCCATTGACTGTATTGCCATTTTGGCTCACTGGTGTAGCGCCAGTATATACGATAGCCCGCGACATTTTTATCCTCTGTTGGCTGCCAAGAAAGTGTGGTACTGGCGCTTACGGCACCACTAATTTTCACCTCTTTAGGTGGCGCAGGAGCCCACGCCATGGACGCAAGACTTACCGCATTTAATGAAGTTAGCTTTGCCGCGTAATCAAAATCCACCCCATCAATAGTATCACCGTACACTACCCCATTTTCGGTGCGCAGGTCTTGATGTTGGCGATCATAATGCTCGTTGGTTTCCATAATGCGTACAGCCGCAAAACCCGCATCATTAAACGGACGATGATGCCCGCCTCGTGCAAAACGGTCGAGCCTATATACCAGCATGGTATCTAAATTCTCAATGTATTTATCAGCAATGGTGTCTATGTAACGCGCTAAATTACGGCTCGCTGAGTCAACTTCGCCGCCAGTAAAACGACGCGTACGAGCTTGTTCTTTAGTTTCAACTACACGCGTACCTTCAGAAAAAATACGTGCAGTGGTGTTATCGGTTACGCCATTAATGCCGGTAATGTTACCAATCATGTCGTTATTTAAAACACCATGAACCTGCCAGTTATTTTTTTGTGCGTAAGCAGTTAAAATTTTACCGCCAAATAAACCTTGCTCTTCACCTGAGAGTGCTGCAAATACCACTGAGCCATTAAATGTATATTGCGATAACACCCGTGCCGCTTCAATCACACCGGCAACCCCTGATGCATTATCGTTTGCCCCCGGCGAATCGCTAGTAAAGTCCATAACATCACTTACGCGTGAATCTATATCTCCCGACATCATCACTATACGGTTAGGGTCGGTGTTACCGCGCTGAATCGCGATTATATTAACCACTTCTACAGGGTTAGGAATACGCTTTTCTCCTGAAATGGTTTGCTTTACTTCGAGTATTTCTAAACAGCCACCACACTGTGCAGAAATTGCTTCAAATTCTTTTTTTATCCAACGTCTTGCCGCGCCAATACCACGGGTATCCGATTTAGTTTCAGATAAAGTATGGCGAGTACCAAAGTCCACCAGCGTTTGAATATCATCTCCAATACGCTGCGCTGAAATTTGCCCTGCAATTTGGTGCAATGAAGCTTGTTGTGTGGTTTGTGCCGCCACACTATAAAATGACGCGCTACAAACAGATGCAACCGCACTATACTTAATAATCCGAGTAACTAACTTTAAAGGTGAAATTGACATAGCAGTTTAATCCTCATTGTTGATGTTTTTAAAATGACAGCTCTGCAGATATACAGCAATGCATTTGAGATAAACGTTAAAAACCTCAAGTTAAATTACATTTAATTAACACATTCACTTTAGCTACCGCTTGCTCGGTTTGTTCATTTTTACTAGAAAAATAATCACTTATGCTGTTTTGTACGTATACTAAAAAGATAATCACAATTAATCAGCTATCATTTTATATACCCTGTTTAAAAATAATAAGGTGCTGTAAAAATATGAAGAAACACGAAGAATTACCTGAGGATCATGTTGATCCGCTTATGCAGTATTTACATCATGCGATTCGCTTTGCTATTAAAATATTAGCGGTACTCATGGTGCTTGTTATTTTTTGGAGTATTGCTGATGTTGTGTATGTTTTATATATGCGATTGAGCTCTCCCCCTTACTTTTTATTAAACATTGAAGACATTCTACAAACCTTTGGTGCTTTTATGGTGGTGCTTATTGCAGTAGAAATATTTACTAATATTCGTTTATATTTAGGTTCAAGTTCACTACCGGTTGAACTGGTAATTGCCACTGCACTAATGGCCGTTGCCCGTAAAATTATTGTTCTAGATTTAAAATTAGTAACCTCAGAACAAATTGTTGGCCTTGCATTGGTAACGATAGCCTTGGGTATATCTTACTGGCTGGTAAAAAATAAAACCGGTCATACAAAACTTTAAAGCGTTAATTCAACCTAAGATAACGGGTAAACACCTCATTCCCACTGCGTCTTTGTGCTTTACAATGGTATAGTGGGATACCTCTATAAATACTTAATAAGCTTCTAATATGTATCGATTATTTGAACGGATGACTAAACCGTTTCCGGAGCGTTCTCCGTCTCAGCCTCCTAATACCTTATTTGCATTTTGCCGCCATTACACCAAAGGCATGGAACTGTCGTTGGTACTTATGTCTCTCAGTGCCGCATTATTAGCTATTTTAGAAGTGTCTTTATTTAGTTACATGGGACAACTGGTTGACTGGCTTGGCGAGTACACCCCTAAAGAACTTTTTTCGCAGCAACAATCCGAATTGATAAAAATGGGGTTAATGCTCTTGGTTGTGATGCCTGTGGTGGTATTTTTTAGGTCAGCCATTTTACATCAAGCTTTATTAGGCAACTATCCGATGTCGATACGTTGGCTAGCGCATCGTTACTTATTACGCCAAAGTGTTAGCTTTTATCAAAATGAGTTTGCCGGAAGAATAGCCACTAAAGTACTGCAAACCTCATTGGCCGTACGTGAGTCAGTCACTAAGTTACTTGATGTATTAATGTACATTGCCGTTTATTTTGGCTCAATGGTGTTTTTAGTAGCCGCCTCAGATTGGCGCTTAATGCTGCCGTTATTAGTGTGGTTAGCATTATATATTTGCGTGCAAATTTACTTTGTACCACGGTTAAAAAGCATTGCTAGCTCACAAGCTGACGCACGCTCAGAAATGACCGGCCGTATTGTTGATAGCTACACCAATATTTCAACCATTAAGCTGTTTTCTTATACTCAACGCGAAGAGCAATATGCCAAACAAAGCATGGATGTATTTTTACAGCCTGTTTATAAACAAATGCGTTTGGTAACCAGCCTTAACGTGGTTATTCAAAGCTTGAACTATTTACTGGTATTTTCGGTGGCAGCGGTGTCTTTGTATTTATGGTCTTTAAGTGCCATTAGCGCGGGGGCTATTGCCGTGGCATTGAGTTTATCGCTAAGGCTTAATGGTATGGCCCAGTGGATCATGTGGGAAATTAGCAGCTTATTTGAAAACATTGGTACCGTAGCCGATGGTATGCGCACCCTGTCAAACCCAATTGCGGTTGATGACAAGCCAAAAGCCGATAGCTTAAAAGTAACTCAAGGGGCAATCGACTTTAACAATGTACACTTTAATTATGGTAAAGCCGCCAATGAAAATAACCGAGGCCCCGTAATTAACGGTTTAAACTTAAATATTAAACCGGGCGAAAAAATTGGCTTGGTAGGTCGCTCTGGCGCAGGTAAATCCACATTAGTTAACTTGTTGCTACGTTTTTACGATACAGACAGGGGTAGCATTAGTATTGACGGTCAAAATATAACTGATGTAAGCCAAGAAAGCTTGCGCCGCTATATCGCTATGGTTACCCAAGACACATCCTTACTACACCGCTCAGTAAAAGATAACATTTTATACGGCAGGCCCGATGCCACAGAAGCACAAATGCTCGATGCGACCAAACAAGCCAAAGCGCTCGATTTTATAACCGATTTAGAAGACAGCAAAGGCAATAAAGGCTTTGATGCACAAGTGGGCGAACGAGGGGTAACCCTCTCAGGCGGTCAACGTCAACGGATTGCTATTGCTCGGGTGTTACTCAAAAACGCGCCTATTCTTATACTTGATGAAGCCACCAGCGCTTTAGACTCAGAGGTAGAAGCAGCTATTCAAGCCAGCTTAGATGATTTAATGACAGGTAAAACGGTCATTGCTATTGCACACCGATTATCAACCATTGCGCAAATGGACAGGCTCATCGTGCTTGATGAAGGTGGTGTTGTAGAGCAAGGCAGTCACGATGAATTAATTGCCCAAGGCGGCATTTATGCTGCATTGTGGGCACATCAAACCGGCGGCTTTATTGGTATTGAATAAACGCTAATGTGTAAGGTGCTACTTAAGATGCCTTACACACTTAATTAAATTCTTATCTTGATAACATTTTGAATAATTATAATGTATTCGAAAAAGTATAATTAACCGCTAATTATATATTAAGTAAACTGCTCAGCTTGATTAATGCAAGGCGATTTAATACTATTTGTACCCAAAATACCGATGGACTATAAGTTAAGATTTATGGAAAAAATTTTTACACTACTTTTACTTACCGCATCATTCAATAGTTTTGCTGATACTCCATATATTGGTGTTGACTACATGATGAGTGATATCGAAATAAGTAATGAAAACGCGACCCCTAAAGGTGCATTGATACGTGCTGGTATTAGTAACAATAACATGGCTTTTGAAGCGCATTACCTAGCATCAAATACAAGTGATAATATTTATAATAAAGAGTTAAATTTAGACAAAAGCTTAGCCCTATATTTTGTTATGCAATCTGATGTAGTCAATGGCTTTGGTCTGGACGTTTCATTGGGTTATGCAAAAAATCAAGTTGTTGTGTCTAATCCTTCCACATCAATAAATGGTGATTATAAATATGATGGTTTTTCTTGGGGAGTCGCAATGCACCAGCAAATTCCTTATTTAGAAAACACTCAAATAAGACTTGGTTATCAATCCCTTTTCAAAGGTGATGATATTGAAATAACCGGTTATACCTTAGGCTTTGTTTATCACTTTTAGTTATGTATGAAAGGAAGCAATAGAAATATGATTAATACACACAGTTTTTTTAAATTATCTGTAACCGCATTATTTTTTATCAGCGTTACGGGTTGCGGTTCTGAAAGTGATACAACGGATCTTGCAAAAGCAATACAGTTAGACAAACTTCGTTCTGAAGGCACCATTATAGAATCTGTTAAGATAGTTGGAGATCAACAACGCTTAAAGCCAGGTGAGACATTACAATTAAGTGCTACGGGTATAGATAGTAATGGTGACACGCGCGACATTACTAGTGAGTTAACCTGGGAATCTAACGATCCGACTATTGCAACTGTAAATAGTAATGGTGTTGTAAATGCGGTTTCGAGTACTACAGCAAACCAAGGGGCTGTATCTATCACAGGAACTACCATCAATGATATCTCAGGTGAAGGTGAGGTTTCAGTAAGTGATGTCGCAGTCACTGAAATTAACTTAAAAACAGCCGCTTCAAACATTGATTACATTAATACATGTATACCTGCGCAATTATCAGCCGATCTTACCTATGCTGATGGATATACATCTTTAAATACCATTAGAGGTTTAAGTTTTGCTGTTGATAACGGCAGTACTGCAACAATCAACTCTGACGGCTTATTGTTCACATCCGCTCCTGATGTTGAAGATACAACTATTACAGCTAAAATAGACAACGTTCTTGGTAAGCTGACAGTGAAAGCAGATCCTAAAAATTTAGAGTCTATCGATATTTTAGTTAATGATGAGCCAACTGAAGAGATCAATCTTAATATTGGCGATCGCATTCAAGTTAGTGCAATTGCCTCTTTGGTAACGCAAGAACCTAATACAATTAACGATACTATTACTTGGTCGCAAGTAGGAACCCGTTATATTGGTATAACAGATGAAGGCGAAAACAAAGGAACGCTTGTTGCGCTCAAATCTGGTGAAACTCAATTAATTGGCAGCTGTGGCAACAAGCAGAAAATTATTACAGTAACAGTCGATGGTTCTGATGATTTAAATGACCTTCAAATAAATGATGGCAGTACAGCATTAACCATGACTCCTCTTGGTTCAATTAATCTCACACTGACAGCTACTGGCAGTGATGAAACTTCAAGTGTGAATGTAACTGAATTTGCTGATTGGAGCATTAATGGAAGCAGTTTGGTAACTACAAAATTAATTAGCACAGGTACAGAGAATGCGGTTTATAGATTAACCAGTAAAACGAATAGCGCTGGTAGTTTTATTGTTTCAGCGACCTACGATAATCAAGTAAGCAGCGTTCAGGTAAATATTGAATAAATAACCCTTCTATATTTGTGGATGCTATTTAAATTATTTAACTAGGGTCTGTTGGTCTTTTAAGGTTAGATTTGTAGTAATCTGTTTGGCATTTAGGCAATAACGCTGCATCAATGCCAAACAGGCGCTGCCCATGAGCTCTTCCCTAGGGTGGATTTACTCTTTGTTGCCCACTGAATGTAGGTAAGGAGCGTTAGCAAGACGCGAAAACTTTGCTCGGACTTACTTATTCTTACATGGATGTAAGCCAGTAGAATAACGCATGAGCAGTTATCAACTGCTCACGAGGTTACAAACCTCGCGCCACGATTAAAAAGACCCTACATGCTGCTACTACCTATCAGACTAAAAGTTAGTAAAACTAATGCCCTACCCCTTGATATATATTAAAGTGTTACTTTTGTTTTTCATTAAGTAGCTCTCCATGTCTTTTTTAATTAAACATAAATACACCCTCTATGGGGTGCTCGCTATTTTACTTTGGAGCAGTTTAACTGCTTTTGTTCGTGATTTATCGGAGTTATTTAGCCCAATTGGCGGTGCCGCTTTAATTTATAGCGTCAGTGCGATTTTTTTAATGCTTGTCATGGGTGTACCAAAGCTAAACAATTATCCAAAGCGCTATTTAGTCTTTGGTGGCAGCTTATTTGTGATTTACGAAATGTGTTTGGCTTTATCGCTTGGCTTTGCAAATAGTCGCCAGCAAGCGTTGGAAATGGCGATTATTAACTACCTTTGGCCAGCGTTAACTATTTTGTTATCGATTATTGTTAACCGCATTAAAGTAAGCGTATTAGTCTACCCCAGCATACTGATTGCGTTTTTAGGCGTTGCATGGTGCATTGCAGGTAATAGTGGTTTATCTGTGGAAGTATTAACCGCTAATATTAGTGACAATCCAGTAACCTACTCCATGGCATTTGCAGCGGCGTTTATTTGGGCTGTGTATTGCAGTGTAACGGTAAAACTTAGCGAGGGTAAAAATGCCATTAGTGTATTTTTTGCAGCCACGGCAATCTCTTTATGGATAAGTTACGGACTGAGTAATGAACCCAGCTTTGAGTTTAGCCTATATTCTAGCTTGACCTTAGTATTAGCAGGTATTGTTATTGGTGGAGGTTACGCACTATGGAACCAAGCAATCATTGGCGGTAACCTAGTGTTGTTAGGCACCTTATCTTACTTTATTCCTGTGTTATCGACACTATTTGCCTCTATTTACTTATCAATATCGCTCACCAGCGTATTCTGGCAAGGCGTTGTGTTAGTTACATTAGGCTCATTAATGTGTTTTATTGTGACCCGAAAAATCAAGCTAACTCAATAAACCAAGGAATAATTGCGCGGACCGAATTCCCCTCAGACGCGCATCGTATTTTAAAGTGATATTATGAATTCACTATCAGATTCGCTTTAAATAAAACGCCATTAAAGAATATTAATTTAGTCATCTCTTCAAATAACTTTATATAAATCAACAAAACTCACCCGTTTAATAAGCCCTTGCTCACTAAAGACAATAGATACTGAGTTAAAAATATTATGAGTCTACTTATATCTTTAAGTCTACAAGTGCTTCGCATCTAATGCGACTTCATTGCCTCCAAAGCTTAACACCTAACAAACTAAAGTATTAATTTTAAAACTAAAAGTAAAACTTATTGATTGCATGGGGAGAAAAATGATACAACCCTGTACCTCAATTGTGTACTACAGGTTGAGATAATCATTATCAAAGGAAAGTTATGAAAATATATACATTTATTTTGGCCTTACCGCTATTAGGTATCACCAGCTTTGCAACTGCACATTCCCAGCAAGAACGAACGTTTAAACCGCAGCCTGCTATTGTAGAGCGCGTCATGCATCACGGCGTAAACCAATACAGTAATAGCAATGCACCTGTGGCACAATCACAAAAAAAGCCGCAACAGCTACCTCAACAAACGCCAATACAGCAACATATTACAACGAAGAGAATGTTAAGCCAGGTAATGGCCGTTAATTGTGATTTGAATGCCCTTGCTGTTGCAAATCCCATTACGATTATTGACGAAGTAAAGCGCCAAGGTACACGGTGTATCAACGAGTTATTCGCTGCAACCGATCTTCAACCACAGATTTTTACCACCGATAATATGATTGCTGTAGCCAATCATGCTAACTCACTTTCACAAAGTTACACTGGTGGTGGCAATGAGCAGATCGAAGCTTTATTTTTATATTTGCGAACCGGCTTTTATGCAGAGTTTTATAATGACTCTATCGACTTTCCTGCATTGGTAACTCCTAGCGTTGCAGATGCTATTGATGCCTTTGTAAACAATCAACATTTTTATGATAACAACGATGACCATGGTAAAACACTGTCAGAAGTCATTATTACAATGGATAGTGCTGAACAACAACATCGTTATCTTGAAGTTGTTAAGCAATGGCTAACGCGTTTTGATAAAAGTTATGCGAGCAGTTGGAATATGCGTAATGCAGTTAATGGAATTTTTACGTTGCTATATCGCGGGCAGTGGAATGGAGAATTTGTAACGTTAATAGCAAACGATAAAGCTTTAGCAATAAAATTAAGTGAGTTTACGCAAAAACAATGGTTAATTGGATCTGACGGAGAGTTTTTAATAGTAAATGCAGCAAGTGAGCTTGCGCGCCTTAAAAAATATTCTAAAGCAAGTATTCAACCTGATGTAGACGCAGGATTAACTAATATTTTTAATACCTATCAAAGTTATGGCTATGGTGATGCCGTGTGGCTTGGCGCTGCAGACATTGTAAATTATTACACTGATTGCAGTAAGTTTGGTGTTTGTAATTTTGTAGATACACTCATTCAACAAGTACTTTCCCAGCAATATAATTGTAGCAACACCATAAAAATCCGTTCACAGGCGATGACAGCAGCTCAACACGCTGCAGCATGTGATGCAATGCAGGCTGAAGAAGGGTTATTTCATACTAAATTAGCCACAGAAAATATGCCTGTCGCGAATGATTATAACCGTTTTTTATACGTAAATATTTTTGATAGTAGTGACGACTATAGCAAGTATGCCAAAGCCATTTTTGGTATTAATACTAATAATGGCGGAATGTATTTAGAGGGCGATCCTTCTGATACTGATAACGAAGCCAACTTTGTAGCTTATGAAGCAAGCTATGCAAAAGCGGATCATTTTGTATGGAATTTAGAGCACGAATATGTTCATTACTTAGACGGTCGTTTTAACTTATATGGTAACTTCAACTCACCAACCGAAGACATTGTATGGTGGTCTGAGGGGATCGCAGAATACATCGCGAATCAAAATGATAATGAAGCGGCAATAAATACCATTAAAAATGGACAGCGCTTTACCCTGCAGCAAATATTTGCCACTAACTACGATGGTTTTGATCAAGATAGAATTTATCGTTGGGGCTATTTAGGGGTACGCTTTATGTTTGAGCGCTACAAAGAACAACTCAACGCTATGCTCACGGACACACGTCAAGGAAATTGGCGTGCGTACAAAAATAAAACCCAACATTGGGCTAATAACTATGAAAATGAATTTGTGCAATGGTGCGATCAGTTGGTATATGATTCGCCGTTAAATATTGCACCGAGTGCCAATATAAATGGCCCATATTCGGGCCTAGAAAATATCCCTATTACGTTCTCAAGTGTTGGTAGTAACGATAGCGACGGAAATATCGTAAGTTATACTTGGCTCTTTGGCGACGGTATTAGCAGCACAGATGCCAATCCAATACATACTTACACGCAGTCAGGTCAATATACCGTATCATTAACCGTCACTGATAACGATGGCGACATTGATATGAAAACAATTATCGCAACCGTAACTGAAAATACTCAAGGCAATAAACAAACGCTCATAAATGGTCAACCCCTTTTTATTTCTCAAAAGCAAAATACCCAGTTACAGTTTAATTTTGACGTCCCTTTTGGCGCTAGCGAATTAACATTTAGTCTAAATGATGGCTCAGGGGATGCTGATTTATACGTCAGTTATAACTCAGAGCCAACCTTATCTCGCTATGACTGTCGCCCATACCTTGAAGGAAATAACGAACAATGTATTTTCAATCCTGCCCACGTAGGAAACTATCATGTAATGGTAAACGGTTATAATAACTATGATAATGTAAAGCTCACTGCATCATATAAAGAAACGCGTAGTTCACTGCCTGATGCATGTGCAACGTCATCAGGGCAAAGTAAAGGCCGCCTTAAAGATGGTGAAGTCATATGTTTAAGTAACAGTGGTCCAATGTGGTTTGCCATTGCAGATGTAAATAGTCAGTCAGGTATTTCAATAACATCAGCAAATGGTAGCGGTAATATTGACTTAAGTTACTCGAATAGTACTTGGCCAAATGGTAGTAACGAGATTGCAAACTCTGCCAATAGTGCGAATAACGAGTGTATTTTCATTCGTGATCAGGAGCAATTTTGGGGGTACCTAAAAGTCTCTGGAAACAGTGAGGGCGCAAGTCTAGTGGTTGACTTTAATAGTACTGGTTGCCGATAGTATAAATATTTTTTAAAGCGAAAAGCCGATTTGCTTTTCGCTTTAACCATTTAATTAGCTTGCTAATCGCAGTCCCAATAGCACTAACATCACAATGTTTGCAATCACACTTATTAAAAAGAAGTAACTACGCGGGCTGGGGTTTTTCTCGGTGGCGATTGCGTAATACAGTGCCATATGAATTAAGCGTGCAATCACATATACCCATATACATATTGCAAATACCGAGCTGTGGTAATTCATCACAAAAGCAAATAAAACCGTTCCTATAAATAGTGCACTGTTTTCTAAGGTGTTATGAAAAGTACGATGCGCTCTAAATATAAAGCTCCCATGAGATAGCTCTTTATCAATTTTCCCTGGCACTGCACCAGGTTGTTTAGCCTTACTAAACGTCGCAACGGCCCACTGAACTAACATCATAATTAAGTATAGGTAAAATGCTACAAACGCAGAATGTGCAATATCGGTCATTGTTTTTTCCTTTGTGTTGTTATTAGAATAATAGTTAGAGCAACTATTAAGCCAAATTTAACCAACTGATATGTATATAAATTATTTTACAAAATATACATTTTTTGTAATAGATTCCTGCTTTATATAAAAATTACGGTATTTATGTAATGTATATTAAACTTTGACATAATATTAATACTAATTACGTATTTTATAAATTTAACTTGAGCATTTATTCTAATTGTTGTTTTATAGATGTTACTAAAAATGGAACGGCGGAATTTTTATGAAAAATAAAATAACCAAATCTTTAGCTACGGCGGCATTATTGAACTTTATATCAGTACCTGCTTTTTCAGCTCAAGATCATATTGAAAATGCAGAAAGCTTGGTACAGCAAGCTCAATACAAAAACGTAGCAACTATTAAGCGTAATTTCGCAAAGCAAGTAGCGCTTAATTATTCAGTGTTGAATGCTGATTTAAAACAATCAGTAAATAAATATAACTTAGTTTTAAATGCTGATCAGTTATCAACAGTAGCACGGCATACACAACGTAATATAAGTCAGGCAAATAGTGCCTTACAACAGCTTAAAGGCTTACCTAACAATACAGGAAGCTTGTTACAAGTGCGTTTAGCTAGCGAAACCATGCTAACTGATTGGCAACAAGGTGAAAACCCTTTATTCGCATTTGCACCCGCTGGTGACGATAGCCAATGGAGCGAGATTGAAGCGTTCGATCAGTTTGGTAACATTCATTATTTAAGCGTAGACCAAATGCCAACTCAACCTGTTTTTATTGTCGAATTAGATCAGCAAAAAGTACAGGGTGCGGGTATTGCAGTAATGAAAGGAATTTTGTCAGCTAACAAATTCAGCAAAAACATGGTTAGCCCACAAAATCAATTAAATAATGATCAGCCATTACAAACTAGCGTGCTGAAAAAAATACATTTAGAGGATGATAAAGAACCTTGGATTTCAGGTAAAGCAGAAGTCTATGCCATCGTAACGGGGATCGATCCTAGCAGAGATGAACCAATATTAGATATTGTTGATTTACCTTATTTAGATCATGATAAAACCAATTACAGCCCTAATCAGGTTTTAATTCATTGGCAACGTTATCGTTGGCAAGCTGTCGATTTGCTTTTAATGGAGCAAGATGACAACACAAATTATAAAACCTTAGCAATGAAGTTATTAGAAATATCAGAGCAAGTAATGGCAAGCATCCCTGATTTACAAGCACAGGGCTATACTATTATTCCTAAACTCACTAATGAGTTACTTAAAGCAATGCCTGATGAATGGTTTACCAATAATGATGATTATGTCGATGTTTTTTACACACTGTTTGAAAACAAAGAGTATCAAGGTTACAAAGGCGCAAGTAGTAATGCCACCATTACCTTGTCACCTTTAGAGATAAATCCTCGTCAGTAAATAACGACCCGCCACTGTTTGGCATAATAACTAAACAGTGGTGAGTTAATCATTACTCCCGCAGTTTAAGCGTGATACATACAACGCCGTGATCGGTACTTAAATCGTCGCGCTCAAACTCGGGGTTAATTAAATGACGATCGTAAGTATGATAATCGCTTACTTCAAAAAAACTGTCGTCATAGCCAGAATCAAACTCACAAGACAGCAAAATATAATCAAGAACTGAACTGCTTGCGCCAAAGTAATGTGTTGCTTTTCGTAGTGGTTTTAAACCTCGATTATCTTTATCGGTAATACCTTTTATTGGCTCATTAGGTACTTCATCAAGCTCGCAATCATCGTTTAACTTTGTAAATAACTGCCACGCATCGTTAAGACAATATTTTGCAAGGTAAGTTTTACTATCAAACGTAGGGGCAAAACGCAGTGTATTGGTTAGTAAATGGCTTAAAACGCCATCAGCTAGGTCGTTATTAAAATCTCCCATTAATATCATAGGCTGTTGCCTGGCCTCACGACGGCTTATCATTTCTATCATCAGCAATGTTGCTTCACTACCGCGCTGAATAGTTGAGCCCCAGCCACCCGCTACATTTGCTTTTAAAATTTCAATAATGTTTTTTTCAGCGGTTAGTTCTTTATTATTTTCATCAATCTCAATTGATGGCCGTTTAGATTTAAAATGCACCACATAGCAATCGGTATTACCGATATGCGGCAAATTTATTGTGGCTCTAAGAACTTTACGACTAAAGGCAAAATCTTCAGTTAAACCTAAAGTACTGGCAAGCTCATAGTCGTGTTTTACGCTCGCTACTTCAACAATGGGGTATTTTGCTGCTATTGCCACAACGGGGCGTTTATAAATAAAATCATCTATTACCTGTGGCTCATCCACCACAGCAAAGTGCGCATAACCTTGCTGCTTTACTAATTCTCTAAGCGACTCAATGCTAAACACTTCCTGAAAGCCAATTACATCGGGCTGATGCTCGGTTAAATAATCAATAATCCAGCGCTGTTTTTTTGCCCATTGCTCTGCGGTATATATCCGCTCAAACTCATAATAAGCATTAGGTGGTTCAAGATAATTAAACAGGTTAAATGTGGCTATTTTTAATGTTGAATTAGTTATTATCATCTCAGAGGATTGTTCTGAGTTATCAGTTAAAGGGGATGTATTACAGTCGCTAATAATGGTCGCCTTTGAAAGTTTATATTGTGTGCTATTGTCAACATCATATAAGATTTTTGCTTGGTACCAAAGCTTGATAATAATTAACACTGATCAAATCGTGCAAAGTTTAAGCAAACGCACCGTATCCCCTTTAAATTTATATACAAGTTGGTATGCTACGCGACCTTTTTTAACATATGGTTAGCAAAAAAAGGCAAAGCCAAGGGGCGGCTAATGCTGCAAGGCACTTAGTATAAGTGGCAGCAATAATTACAGGCATCGCGTTATAAAACGTTAGGTGTAACTTTAAATAGCAATATAAAAAACACTATTAGGGTCAAACTATGCGATTAGGACCAGGACTACTCGTCACCGCTGCCTTCATTGGACCAGGGACTATTACCACCGCGAGCGTAGCGGGTGCAAACTTTGGTTTTGCACTAATATGGACGCTACTATTTTCAGTAATTGCCACCATATTATTACAATCTATGGCGGCACGCCTAGGCGTAGCCACCGGGCAAGACTTAGCACAAGCACTAAGAGCCCATATTGAAACTCCCCTATTTAAATCTCTTGCTATATTTTTAGTGATCAGCGCCATTGGTGTTGGCAGTGCCGCCTACGAGGCTGGTAATTTAAGCGGTGCCAGCATGGGATTAATTGAAATATTCCCTCAGGTAAATGCCCAACTTTGGACACCACTGATTGCATTTTTAAGTGCCGTATTACTGTATAGCGGTAAACACAAAGTTGTTGAAAATGCGCTTATTTTACTAGTGATTTTAATGAGCCTAGTGTTTATCTCTACGCTTGTTATGGCGGCTCCCTCGCTCAGTGACATATTAGCTGGTTTTGTTCCTAGCATGCCAGAGGGCTCAGTTACCACAGTATTAGCATTGGTAGGTACGACCATAGTGCCATATAACTTATTTTTACACTCAGGGTTACTGGCTGCTCGCCATGACAGCAAGAGTGACAAACAAAAAGTAATTAAAGAAACCAATATAGATACGGGCGTGTCCATCACCCTAGGTGGTGTGATCACCTTAGCTATTTTATCAACCGCATCAGTGGCATTTTATGGCACCGATGCAGGGCAAATTAGCGCTGCCAATATGGCGGTGCAGCTTGAGCCATTACTTGGCGATGCCGCCCATTACTTTTTTGCTATTGGTTTATTTGCCGCAGGTTTAACCAGCGCAATAACTGCTCCTCTTGCCGGCGCTTATGCCGTATGTGGCATGTTAGGTTGGTCAAATAAAATGGATAACGTTCGCTTTAAAAGCGTTGCCATTGTTATTTTATTATTTGGTGCGGCGGTGGCTTCTCTGGGTTTAGACCCTGTCTCGGTGATAATTTTTGCCCAAGCCGCTAACGGTTTACTGTTGCCAATTGTAACTGCCTACCTTGTTTGGCTAGTTAATCAAAGCTCTGTAATGGGTAAATACACTAACTCAGTGTTGGTAAACCTATTTACTTTACCAGTGTTAGTGCTTATTTTTGGCCTAAGTAGTTACAAGCTCTTTAGTTTGATTTTTTAATACTACTCTGCGATTTATGAACACACAAAAGCCGCTGTATTAATAGCGGCTTTTTACATTGTATTGCAGACCAATACTCACTTAAAACCGTGATGCTCTGCCTTTTGCTTATTTGCCTTAATGAGTTTTGCAAATACATAACCCCCTACTGCACCTGCACATAATTGCGCATAAAACCCCCAGCCTCGTGCACCCGCAATAATAGTAATATTCATAATAGATTCAATAGCAATTAACGCTGTTGCAAACGCTACAATACCCGCAGTTACAAATAATTGTATCCCCTGATTTTTAAGCTTTTTCGCGATAAACCAGGTCACAAAAAATGCGAGAGCAAGTGCAATCGCAATAATAGCGCCGTAAGTAGGTAGCAAGCCAAGCCAATCTTCAAGGGTTAAATTAACACGATCATTAAAGCCCACCACTACACCTACATTAACTAATTGATTGACAACGTATTGGCTATGAAACAAGCTAGCAAGAGTGAATGTAAGCAACCAAGAAACTAAAAATGACGGGAGTATACGTGTTAAAAACTGCATGGTTATCTCAACTTAAAATGAAATTTTTTTCTTACACTAGCAAAGGCTTGCAGTGTAAACAATCTTTGTGTGGTATTACGCTACTTTCGCTTTTAGTGTTGTCTTGTAACGCCAGTGCCAAACTACCAACACAGCAATATACTGCTAGTACCTTAGCAACAGACCTCAATTCACCATGGAGCATGGTTAAGCTCCCAAACGACATCTGGTTAGTTACAGAGCGTGATGGCCATGTTGTTATCATTAAAAACAATCAACAAAGCCGAGTTAAAATAAACTTCGAGGGCTTATACGTTGCAGGGCAAGGCGGTTTACTCGATATAGTACTTTCGCCAAATTACAGTGAATCAAAAGAACTGATATTCACATACGCTCAAGGTGAGCTTGATGCAAATAGGCTCGTTATTGCCAAAGCTAGGTTTGATGGTACGCAATTTTCAACGCCAAAAATTATTTATAAAGTTGCCACCGATAAAGACACACCACAGCATTATTCTGGCCGCGCACTTGTATTGCCCGATAATAGCTTATTGTTTTCAAGTGGTGATGGTTTTGACTACCGCGAGCAAGCACAGGTTATAACCAGCCAGTTAGGAAAAGTGCTACGAATTAATTTAAATGGCACTATTCCAAGCGATAATCCGTTTATTAAACATGAAAACGCTAACGCGCATGCTATTTATTCATTTGGTCATCGTAACCTTCAAGGCTTAGTGTACGACTATGATACCAAGCAAATCATTAGCCACGAACACGGCCCCGAAGGCGGCGATGAGCTCAACTACTTAAAGGCTGGCACCAATTACGGCTGGCCAGTAATCACTAACGGCGACGATTATTCACAAGCACGTATTTCCCCCTTTAGAGACTACCCCGGAATGGCTAAACCAACCGTAGATTGGACGCCTTCAATTGCGCCATCAGGCATGGCATATTATGGTTCTACGCATACAGCCTTCCCTTCACTGCAACGTCACGTGCTTATTACTACATTAGTCGATAAGAAGCTCTACAGTGTTAATTTAGCAGATGGTGAATACACCCAGTCGCATATTTTCCCAGAGGCTACAGGTAGGCTCAGAGATGTATTTGTTACTGCTGAAGGTAATGTAGCGATATTAACGGATGGCAAAGAGGCAAAGCTGATGCTGGTAACGCCAAACTAGTCATTTATTTTAACGTATGAAAATCAAAAAATGACTGAGTTATTTGAATTGGTTGTTCTAATTGCGGGTAATGGCCTACCCCTTCTAGTTCAATAATATCTGGATTAGTGATTAATTCGCGATAACGTTTAACCATATGACGACCCGAAACGGGGTCGTCCATACCGCAAATTAACCGCATGGGTACATCTGCTTGTTGTAAAGCGCTCACCCAACGAGCGCGATGTAATTTACGCTCTGTGATGTAATAAATCAGTTTTGCCATGACTGGCTTGCCCTGTTTATATGCAATTAACTGCCACAACTCCTTGAGTTCTTTCTCAGCAAGTGGCGTCGCGCATATATTATCAAAATTACGCTTAAAGCTTTTATAGTTTGCAAGTCGCGACACTAAAGAGCCTATGGGGCTAAGTAACAACTTTTGCAATAATACCGGTTTATGTGTTTCTGGAAATAACCCACCGTTAAGAAAGTAAACGCTCTGTATTTTTATGGCATGCGGCTCATTTAAATTGCTTCTAGCAAGTAGCTCTTGCGCTACCGTATCACCATAATCGTGGCTTAAAATATGCGTTGCCTTTACATTAAACACCTTTAAAAAATATGTCAGTAAATCCGCTTGCATATTTATGGTGTAAGTAACATTTTGAGGTTTGTCACTAAAACCAAAACCCAGCATATCGAGGGTAAATACCTTAAAGTGTTGAGCCAGCGCAGCCCATTGATTATGCCAATCCCAACTTGCGGTTGGGTAGCCATGGATCAGTAATAAACACGGCGCGTGCTGTTTGCCTTGCACATGATATCCAATCTCATGACCTTGAAATTCAAACGTCGATTGGCTCTTATGCCACGAAGCTAATGAATCAGTGATTGTTGTAGTGTTACTAATGACATTCATGACAATTTCGCTGCTTTTATAAGGTGATAAACGAGATGAATTAGGTATCTACCATAATTAACTTTTTATCTGATATTACTTAAATATCCTATGAAAATGTACATAAATTTATTATTTGCGGGTAGCCATTTCCATGACTAATATCATTTAAGATAGGACGACAATAACTAAATTAAGGAGCCAAAGTGAAAATATTGTCCGTTGACGATAACCCTCAAAATAGAAACATCATGGAAATTGCGCTTTCCAAGCAACACGATATTACTTCATCTGATGGAACCGAACCAATATTAGCGCTAATGGAACAGCATCAACCACAAGTCGTCCTGATGGATATTTTACTTAGTAATGGCCTTACTGGTTACGATTTAGTTGAACAAATAACTCAATCCGGTGAATACGATGATTGCGAAATTATATTTATATCCGCTTTAACATCAAGTGAAGACAAACTCACAGCATATGGGTATGGCGGCGATGATTATATTGCCAAGCCAGTAGACTTTAAGGAACTTAACGAAAAATTAAAGCGTGTTGAACTGCGTATTACAGAGCGAAATAATCTAAAAGAAATGTACGATGTTGCCTCTACAACTGCTTTTACCTCAATGCAACAAGCAAGTGAACTCGGAGAGTTAGTCTCGTTCTTTACTGACAACCTTGACGTAACCGATTTAGATGCATTATTTGCTAACGTACAGCAGTACTTTACCAATGCAGGCGCTAGCTGCTGTGTAGAGTTTAGGGTAGCAAACCAATATCACCAATTTCCAAAACAAACTATTTCTGAACTGGAAAAAGAAATTCTTGAACTAGGCAGAAGAGCAAAACGAATAGTGCCATTTAGCTCTAACCTATTATTTAACGCGCCTGCTTGCTCAATACTTGTAAAAGGAATAAATGCAAAAGACGAAGGCTTCCTTGGACGACTTCGAGATAATTTTGCTATTTTACTTACTATTATAGAAAGCCGAATGGAATTTATTGAACAGCAATTAGAAAAAGCGACGATACGTCAACAAGCTTTAAACACCCTCAAGAGCCAACTTGCTGATGATTTTAGTACTATAAATAAACTATGCTCAGAGCAAGATAAGCAAGTAAAAATACTCGTTAATGATTTATCTCAAGCTATACAATCAAAAATGATCACTCTAGGTTTGGATGAAGAGCAAGAGTCGGAGCTAGTCGGGTTAGTTGATGAAACGAAAGAAATTGTAGAAGAAACCTTAGTCCTGTCTTTTACACTAGAAGAAAAATTACAAGCCATAACAAAACGCTTAAAAGCAGTTGAATAATATAAGTACAATGTATAGACCAAGCTTGACAGAACCATAGAACTCTGTTGGGTGGCGCCTTCGGCTTAACCAACCTACCTTTTAACGTAGGTCTGATAAGTGCTTCAATTACTCACCACCTGCTAACGGCTCACTAATTGTCAGTGTATTAGTACCAAAATCTAACACTGCTTGGTATTTCCTAAAAAATGGAGAGCCTAATAACCCATGTATTACTTTATCACCACCAGCGGGCTGAACATGGTCTAGGTTTAGTGAAACAAACTCTGTACTTTCATACAACTGCCCTGCTAATTCAAATTTTAAAACGTCTATTAAGCCCATTTCGTGGTCGGCTGTACCTAAGCCTGCGGCATTTTCTTCACTTAGTTTCTCTTGTATTCCAAGCTTTTTAATACATGCCCTATCCAAAACAGATGCACCCGCCGCTGTATCTAAAATTAAATTTACTTGATGTCCGTTGATCTCAGCCTGAATAATTTGATGACCAGTTTCTGTTACTTCAAATTTCAAACTTATGGTTTTGACTAATTCCATGAATGTTCCTTATTCTATATTTAGGTTAATTATTAGACACTACATTACAAACACTTATGAAACAACCCACCTTATAAATAAGTAAACAAATGGCTTTTCACCAACGCCTATATCGTAATTATAATATGCTAAAAATAACCCCCAAAAACGCACAAAACTTATATTGGCAAAGCAATATTAATTCACAAAGAGGATAACAGGCGCTGCGCTTTTAGAGGAAAATAACAGGTTGAATTAAGGCGTTTGGAGAAATTTAAGTTCTGATGTCTGAAGTCAAGATTTGACCCCTTTTAGTTTAGACCCCTTTTAGTTTAATAGTTAGAACTTAACTAATTACGCTCAATTGTTATCTGAGTACTTTTATTAATGAAGAACTTAATTCACAAAGAGGATAAGAGACGCCGCGCTTTTAGAGGAAAATAACGGCTTAAATCAAGCCGCTTTGAAGAATTTAAGCTCTGATGTCTGAAGTCAAGATTTGACCCCTTTGGTACTTTTTTCGCCAACGACTCAGCATTAACGGATGAATATCTAGCGCCTCGGCAACGTCCTTTGATATGACATCGTCTCGTAAGCTTAGTTCGACTGCTTTGATTTTAAAATTAACTGGGTAAAACCATGTCTTTCTAGGTTGGGTATATCTAGGCATTTTAGCCTCCTCAAAGTAATGAGGAGGTGTCCACTAAAACGGGTGAGGAGCATTGTCCTTATTTATTAGCTTGTTATATGCCCAGTTGCTTCTGTAAGAAATAACTAGTGTGACCTTCAGGCATATCAGGTAATTCCCCAAAAACTGAATAACCTGCTTTGATATAAAAATCTAGCGCTTGGAATGTAGTCGTTTCCAACCTAATGCTAGGGGTATTTTGAGATAAAGCATATTCCTCCATACGAGATAATAATTTTGTTCCCCATCCACCTTCACGAATACTTTCATCAATCCAAAGTCCCTGAATATGCATCCAGTTCCAGTTGATTTCACCTAGAATGCCGCCAAGAATCACACCTGATTCATCTTTTATGAATGAAGATATTTTTTCTCTAAACACAGTACCAGTATGCGATTCGTTAAATTCCGTCAAACCAGTTTTCAGGGCTTCAAATTCATTATCTTGTGGTGGGAGAGGATTAGTTAATTCCATAATTATGCTACGAACTCCGTTTGGGTATATAACGCTAAGCTAAGCGGAAAAATACAGTTAGGCTAAACTGCGCGTAGCGCGAGCCAACTGTAATTTTTCCGTTTGAGCGCCTTGTTATGTTTTAATATTCTAACTCTTGTGCAGCTCTAGCTGATGACTCTTTGAGTTCTCTTTTTATTTGTTCAATCGATTGTTCTACATATTTTATTGTCTGTATAGCCGGACTCAATTCGGCTCTGATGATACGGCCACTAACACTTACAGCAGCTTCTTCGGCTGCTGAACGTGCCATTTTTAGTAATTTTTCTTCATGATTGATAATCCGATCATCAATGTGAGATAAACGATTAGCAAGGCCTTCAGACTTTGATATGAGATCACGAAGTGCTTTCTTAAGTGATGTAATTTCTTTTTCAAGAGACTCTATCTTCTTAATAGCATCGTTAAGTAAAACTTTTTGCTCTTTCATATCAAGTTTTAATTCAGCTCTATCATCTTCTAAATCTTTAATTCTCGAAGACATGATTAAGCTAAGTTTTTTATGGCTATAGTTTTGAAATAACGCAAAGCCTGATGCAATAACACCTACACTACCTAAACCTGTTGAAACAGCAATTCCAATATCTATGTCCACAAAACTCTCCTTAAAACATAACGCCTTGCTAAGCGGAAAATTGTAGCTGGCTAAAATTAGCGAGGAACGAGCAAAAGCCAGCTGGAATTTGTCCGTTTGAGCAACTTGTTATAAATCGTGGCCTAATGACTTAACGTGGTCGATAACTAAACCATGACCACCTAATAATGCAGACAATCTTATTTTGGCGCCACTTTCAAAAGTTAAAGTATACCAATTAGGGGTAGAGTGAAACTTTACTTGTTTTAAATTAACCCACAATTCATCTTTTGATCCAGACCAAGGAGTATGAAATTGAATTGATGTTTCATCAAAGCGACCATGAACCTTGAATGCTTCACCAAACGAATAAATTGCACCGATACCAAAACCAACGATTAAGCCAATTAAAGGGTAAAAGTCTCGTTCATGGTTATATTCAGTAAACAATAAAACATATAAACACCCTAACGAAAAAGCTAAACAACACCAAAATAAACCAGAAATCAAAACTCCAAATTTTAATTGACCATCTGTTGTTTTATGACTGATTTTAGATGAAACGATTGTGCATAGAATTACAGCAATGATGCCACCTATAATTCCACTATAATTTAAATCCATGCTCCGAAGTTCCTTGAGATTTATAACAATTTAATATCGACCCTAAGGGTCGTTTTTTACCCAACATTGGATCTGTAATATCTTATCTATATTAATAACAAAATATCTTTTATTATTCTATATCAAATATATAACTAATTAACATTTTACTAGGAACCGACAAAAACAACCCATCGGGTCGATTTCTTGACTATAGGGGCATCCAAGCTATAACTGTATATATATACAGTTAAAGTTTTAGGGTATTTATGAAAACACAATCACCATTTTTGAATTACATTTCTGACTATATGTTAGTTAGACAATACTCACTTAGGACCATTAATACCTATTTAAAGTGGATTGCTTCTTATATTCATTTTCATAAAAAAAGACATCCTGCTTCAATGGGAAATAACGAAGTTGTCAGCTATTTGGACTACCTTGTGTTAACAAAAAACGTAGCGCCTAAAACTCAAGCCACTGCTTTAAATGCATTAGTTTTTTTATATAAACACATTATTAAAAACGAGTTATGTTTAGACTTAACTTTTATCAGAAGCAAGCGTCAGCCCAAGTTACCCATAGTGATGACGCCAGAAGAAGTTAAAGTGCTCATGTCGCATTTAAGTAAACGTTACTATCTTATTGCTGGGCTAATGTACGGTAGTGGACTAAGAGTGATGGAGGCTGTTCAGCTAAGGGTTCAAGATATTGACTTTGATTATAAGAGTATTCGAATATGGAATGGTAAAGGCAATAAAAACAGGATTGTGACGCTTGCCACTGAGTTAATCCCTTTACTTAGAAATCAGATCGCACAGGTTGATGAATACTTACAATTAGACTCACACAATGAGCAATATGCTGGCGTTTGGATGCCTCATGCACTTGCAAAGAAATATCCAGCTGCTAATACGTCTTTAGGCTGGCAATATTTATTTCCGTCTCATCAATTAAGTACCGATCCTGAAACTGGAGAAATAAGACGGCACCATTTTCACCAAACAGGCGTTCGCAAGGCGATTAAAAAGGCTGTAAGAATGGCAAAGTTAACCAAACTTATCACGCCACATACTTTACGCCACTCCTTTGCAACTCATTTACTACAAAGCGGAGCTGACATAAGGACCGTACAATCTCAGTTGGGTCACTCGGACGTTAAAACAACACAAATTTATACGCATGTTTTACAACAAGGTGCTAATGGCGTAATTAGTCCTTTTTCTAGGTTATAAAGCTGGTTAGAAAAGTACAAATTGGTCCTTATCAAAAATAAACGCGCTAAAGCACGCCCTTGTATCTACAGGTGAGCAGAAACTTTAATCTCACAGCTCGCTAACTTGCTAACTGAACCCTGGTCAACAAAAAAAGCCGCTGTTTGTTAAAACAGCGGCTTTCTAAAACTTATAGCTAAAAACTGACAGCTTACAGCTAGTACTTTAAGCTTTACCAATCACTTCAAGTCCACCCATGTATGGGCGTAATACTTCTGGTACTACTACTGAGCCGTCGGCTTGTTGGTAGTTTTCAAGTATTGCGACAAGCGTACGACCAACCGCTAAACCCGAGCCGTTCAGTGTGTGTAAAAGCTCTGGTTTTTTAGCGCCTTCACGACGAAAACGTGCTTGCATACGGCGTGCTTGGAAATCAACCATGTTTGAACATGATGAAATTTCGCGATAGGTGTCTTGCGCTGGTAACCATACTTCTAAATCGTATGTTTTAGCTGCGCCGAAGCCCATATCGCCCATACATAAAATCACTTTACGGTATGGCAATTCAAGCGCTTGTAAAATTTGCTCTGCATGGCCTGTTAGCTCTTCAAGCGCTTGCATTGAATCTTCTGGTTTTACAAGCTGAACTAGTTCAACTTTATCAAACTGGTGCTGACGGATTAAACCGCGTGTATCGCGACCGTAGCTGCCTGCTTCACTTCTAAAACATGGCGTGTGCGCTGTTAAGCGAATTGGTAAATCGCTTTCTTCGTAAATTTCATCACGTGCGCTGTTTGTAAGCGGTACTTCTGCCGTAGGAATAAGGCTAAAGCCAGCTTGCTGCTCGCCATCATCGTTCACTAGGCCTAATGTGTGGAATAAATCACCCGCAAACTTAGGTAATTGGCTGGTGCCGTAAAGACTTGCACTATTAACTAAGTACGGTACATACATTTCTGTGTAGCCGTTTGTGTCTGTGTGGGTATCTAGCATGTATTGGGTAAGTGCTCGGTGCATACGTGCTACTTGGCCGCGCATTACGGTAAAACGTGCGCCACTAATTTTAACGCCCATTTCAAAGTCTAAGCCGTTTAGGTCTTGCCCTACATCAACATGGTCTTTAACTTCAAAATCGTAATTTTTAGGGGTGCCCCACGTTAAAATTTCTACGTTGTCGTCTTCGTCAGCGCCCTCTGGTACCGACTCGTCCGGTAAATTTGGAATTGCTAAGGCAATTTGTTTAATTGCTTCTAACACTTCATCTTGCTCAGCTTTAGCCGCATCTAATTCGCTGCCTAAGTTAGCAACTGCGTCTAGCAATGGCTGTGCGTCTTCGCCTTTTGCTTTCGCTTGACCAATGGCTTTAGCACTGGCGTTACGTTGACTTTGAAGTTCTTGCGTTTTTACTTGTAATGTTTTGCGTTTTTCTTCAAGTTCAGTCACTACCGCTACATCTAGTTCATAACCACGTGCGGCTAAACGTGCTGCAGTTTGTTCGACATCTTGACGTAAATATTTAGAATCTAACATGTTAGTTTTTTAACCTTTTTGCATTACTAGCTGAAGGCCCAGCCAAGCCATAAAAATACACACCATCACGTTTAAGATGATATTGAGGGCCATTTTAATAAAGTGACCTTGTTGTAATAACAACAACGAATCCATTGAGAATGTTGAAAAGGTGGTTAACGCACCTAAAAAGCCAATTCCGATGAGGGTTTTAGCGGGACTAACGGCAATAACCTGCTTATCGATTAAACCGTACAAAATGCCCATCAACAATGAACCCAGAATATTAACCGTCAACGTGCCAAAAGGGAATCCCCTACCGAGGAGTTTTAGCATGGTTTCGCTAATAAAAAACCGTAAACAAGCTCCTGACGCTCCGCCAAGGGCTATCATCATGTAAAGTTTAATCATGCTCATAACGTTTTACTGGGCTTTGTGCGTCGCGCTCTTTTAAATAATCGAGCTTTTGTTTAATTTTTTGCTCAAGTCCACGATCACTTGGCTGGTAGTATTGTTTGCCATCCATTTCTGGCGGTAGGTATTTTTCGCCAGCAGCAAATGCACCCTCTTCGTTATGTGCATAACGATACTCTGCGCCGTACCCTAAATCTTTCATTAGATTGGTGGGGGCATTGCGTAAATGCTCTGGCACCGGGTAGCTTGGCTGATTTTTAGCATCGTCTTTAGCTTGGTTAAACGCCATATAAACCGCATTACTTTTTGGTGCGCTGGCTAAATATAAGGTGGCCTGTGCAATTGCACGCTCACCTTCACTGGGGCCAACACGCTGAAAAATATCCCATGCGTTTAAAGCCACTTCCATAGCCCGCGGATCGGCATTGCCAATGTCTTCGGTGGCAATCGCTAATAAGCGCCTTGCAACATAAAGCGGGTCGCCGCCACCGGCTAAAATACGGCAGTACCAATAAAGCGCACCATCGGGTGAACTGCCTCGAACTGATTTATGAAACGCCGAAATTAAATCGTAAAATTCATCGCCGCCTTTATCGTATTTGGCTAAATGCGTGGGCAGTACTTGGCTGAGTACCTGTTCGTCAACATGAAATTGGCCGTTTTGCTCAGTGGTTAAATCGACTGCTTGCTCGAGTAAATTAAGCACTTTACGAGCATCGCCACCACTTGCTTGGCATAGCGCCTGTTTGGCGTTATCTGCAATCACGATGTGTTTTTGGCTTAATTGCTCATCTTGTTTAAGTGCACGCTCTATTACCGTGTATAAATCGCTTTCCTGCAAGGATTTTAAAACATACACCCTTGCACGAGACAAAATCGCATTATTAAGCGCAAACGAGGGGTTTTCGGTGGTCGCGCCTACAAATATAAAAGTGCCATCTTCAATATGCGGTAAAAACGCATCTTGCTGAGATTTATTAAAGCGATGCACTTCGTCAACAAACATTAGAGTACGCTGGCCGCGGCTTTGTAAGTTATCGCGCGCTTGGGTTACGCTATCGCGTATATCTTTTACGCCCGCCGTTACTGCCGACATTTGAATTAGTTCAGCGTCGGCATGGTTGGCAATAATTTGCGCTAGCGTAGTTTTACCTACCCCCGGCGGGCCCCATAAAATTAAACTATGGCAACGCCCTGCAACAATAGCTTGATGCAGCGGCTTGTCGCTACTTAGTAAATGCTGTTGCCCTATGTAATCGTTAAGCGATAAAGGGCGCATACGCGCAGCGAGTGGGCGTACATCGGGCCCAAAGTTAAAACCTAAATTACTCACCGTTACTCTGATCGTCTATTTCTACACCCGCTGGCGGGGTAAATTCAAAAGTTGTTTTATCAAGCTCAGTATTAACCTGTGCATTGCTAAATGTAAACGCAGACAGCTGGCCTGAGTTATCTTTAACTACCAGTTTTGCAAGCCCTTGCTCGTTATCAGCAAAAGTAATATCAAGCTGCTCTACTTGGCTTTCTACGCCTTTATTTGGGGTAATGCTAAAGCCTAAGTTAGTAGCGAGCACGCTGTATTTTTCCCATTGCGCAGGGTCTTTAGAGGTGAGCAATATAAACGGTGTAGAATCAATTAAACCGCTGGTTTTCATAATGGTTACTTGCTCAGCAAAGCTATCAAAGTAATAGGTTTTATCGCCGTTTGACACAAATAACGTGTCGTCTGGGTTAGTTTGCTGCCAGCGAATCATCAATGGCTGTTGCAGCGCAATATTGCCTTGGCCTTGCATTACCAATTGGCCTTCACCGTCGGTTACGTTTTGTTTAAATTGTGCTTTAAAGCTTTTTAACGTTGATAACTTATCTTGTAATGCTTGGCTGTCGTCAGCAAAGCTGGGCATAGCCACTAAACTGCCCAATACCAATAATAAACTACTTAATTTTTTCATTAATTTGCTCCATTAGGTACTAATACATCGCGTGCGCCGTTATGTCCTGGTGCACTCACGATACCTGATGTTTCCATTTGTTCTACTAAACGTGCAGCACGGTTATAGCCTACACGTAATTTACGTTGCACTGATGATACCGAGACTTTGCCAGTTTCTATTACAAAGGCGACCGCTTCGTCGTATAACGGATCTGATTCTTCATCGCCATTTTCGCTGGCTTCACCTGGTAATAAAATATCTTCAGTGGCATCACCATTTAAAATTTCGTCTATGTAATTTGGTTTAGCGCGGGCTTTCCAATCGTTTACCACGGCATGTACTTCATGGTCGTCTACAAACGCGCCATGCACACGCTCTGGTACACTGGTGCCTGGCGGTAAATAAAGCATGTCACCCATGCCTAATAAATTTTCTGCACCTTGTTGATCCAGTATGGTGCGCGAGTCTATTTTACTTGATACCTGAAACGCCATACGTGTAGGTATGTTCGCTTTAATTAAACCGGTTATTACATCAACCGACGGACGCTGTGTTGCCAAAATTAAATGAATACCCGCAGCACGCGCTTTTTGCGCTATACGGGCAATTAACTCTTCAACTTTTTTACCCACAATCATCATCATGTCGGCAAATTCGTCAATAACCACCACAATGCTAGGTAATTTATCTAGCTCATCTGGGCCCTCTTTCATGCCATCGGTGTCTTTAAATAATGGATCCATAATTGGGTAGCCCGCTTCTTTGGCTTCCATTACTTTTTGGTTGTACCCTTTTAAGTTACGCACACCCAAAGCCGACATCAGCTTATAGCGGCGTTCCATTTCACCTACACACCAGCGCAGTGCGTTTGCCGCTTCTTTCATGTCGGTCACAACCTCACATAATAAATGCGGAATGCCTTCGTATACTGAAAGCTCAAGCATTTTCGGGTCAATCATGATCATACGAACATCTTCTGGGCCCGATTTATACAGTAAGCTTAATATCATTACATTAACGCCCACTGACTTACCTGAACCTGTTGTACCGGCCACTAATAAATGTGGCATTTTACCTAAGTCGGCACACACAGGTTGCCCTGCAATGTCTTTACCTAGCACCATGGTTAACGGCGATGGGTTTTGCTCAAACTTAGGTGCGTTTATCACTTCTGACAAACGTACAATTTCACGGTATTTATTAGGCAGCTCAATACCGATATAGGTTTTACCCGGAATAACTTCAACCACGCGCACACTAATTGCCGATAGCGAGCGCGCTAAATCTTTTGACAGCCCAGTAATTTTAGACACCTTAATACCCGGTGCTAAATCAAGCTCAAAACGAGTAACAACAGGCCCGGGGTAAACTCCAACCACGGTAGCTTGTACGTTAAAATCGAGTAGTTTTGTTTCTACAAGGCGCGATACACTATCAAGTTCTTCTTGCGAAATTGGGTTTTTTGCTTTGTCGGGTCTGTCGAGTAAATCTAATGATGGCAATGGCCCCGGAGGTGGCTCTTGCTCTAATAATTGCTCAAACTTCTCTTTGGCAGTTGGCGGCGGTTGAAACCCTGATTTTGGCTTGTTAATTGGCCTTGCTGGTGAAACCACTGTTGTGGCTGGTTTTTCAGGTTCAACCACTGGGCTTTGATCAAGCGCATTAAGTGCTGCCTCTGTGTCCATAGGTTCATCGTCTATGGCGCTAAAGCTAATTTCTTGATCGAGTATTTGGTCAAGCTCGTCAAACGGCATAAATTCGTCGTCTTGAGGGGCATTAACCTTAGTTGCGGGTTTATCGATTGCTTTGGGTTTGTCTGCTGTTTTATTAGCAAGTTCAGGTTCTTGTTGGCGGGTGTTGTCTTCAAAATAGGCATCGGGTTGCTCGTCTTGAACTTTACCTGCAATGCGTTCGCGTTGCATCCAACCGCGAGCATAGGTAACCAAAAAGCGGTATAACCTAACAATTAAATCACCCAAGTAATCAACAAATTGCACCCACGACACACCCGTTAATAGGGTTAATCCTGCAAAAAAGAAACACAGCAGTAAAATAGAGGTACCGGTAAAATTAAACGCAGGCATCATCGCCGATGCAATCACATCGCCCACTACCCCACCGGATGAAAAATTATAAATATCGTCAAAATTAATACTGCTGATAGCGGTGGCTGAGGTAATAAACAGCGCAAAGCCAATAATACGTAATCCAAGTGTGGTGTAATCGAGTTGCAAAATACGGTGTGGCTGCTTAAACACTAAATAGCCAAGCAGCTGAATAGCCGCTGGCACAAAATAGGCAAGCCAACCAAAGGTAAGAAGTAAAATGTCGGCCACCCACGCGCCCGCCGTACCTGTGATATTTTGTACATTGGTAAACTCACCCGTTTGCGACCAAGCAGGATCGGCAGGATGAAAACTAATTAAAGCACATAAAATAAATACCGCTGCAAAGGTGCTGACGATGAGCCCCGTTTCTAATAGTCTTTGTACACCGTTTAGGCGCATAATTACCTATCCCTCATTATTATTTTTTACACTCACTTGGCAATAGAATACCTTAGCAGGAAATGTATTTTGATGCACTTTATCTTAACCATGATGGCCTGATTATGAACAAGTTTTTATTATTTAGTCGTACACTCATTAAAAAAGCAAAGTTGGCTGCAACGATAAAAGTATATTAAAGGCTGTTACTTTATCATTAAGCAACAAAAGGACGAATAACAACGCCTTCTTCACCTTTTACTTCTTCCATCACTACGTAGGTACGACTTTCACTCACATTGGGCAGCTTTAATAATATATCACCGAGTACCCCTCGGTATTCTGACATATCGTTAACCCGGGTTTTTAATAAAAAGTCGAAATTACCAGAAACCAAATGACATTCTATAATTTCTTCGTGCTTTCTAACAGCGGCACTGAACTCTTCAAACACGTCGGGCGATGTTTTAGTAATGGTTACTTCCACATACACAGAAAGCCCTTGACCAAGTTTGGCGGGATCAACCACTGCTTTGTAGCCTAAAATATACCCTTCTCGTTCAAGCTTTTTCACTCGCTCTAGACAGGGCGTGGCGCTTAGGCCAACTCGTCGGGCCAGTTCAACATTTGACAGGCGGCCATCAAGTTGTAATTCGACTAAAATTTTGCGATCAATACGGTCTAATAAGTTATGCATGGCTTTTTAGTTTTTTATTCTAATAAAATTAATTTTACAGATACTAACACTACAAAGAGCTTAAAAAAAGGTGAGACACACTACCCTAGCATGAATATAATAGTGGAAAATTTTTATCCCGTTCTAACAAGGCAAAATTATGATTATTGGTGTACCTAAAGAAATTAAAAACCACGAGTACCGTGTAGGTATGGTTCCTGCGAGTGTTCGCGAACTTGTAAATCACGGCCACCAAGTGATTGTTGAAACGAATGCTGGTATGGGCATTGGTTTTACAAATGATGATTATGTTCAAGCAGGCGCTGAAATTTTAGAAACAGCTGCTGACGTTTTTGCAAAAGCAGAAATGATCATCAAGGTAAAAGAGCCACAAGCTGTTGAGCGTGCAATGTTACGTGAAGACCAGATTCTTTTCACTTACCTTCACCTTGCACCGGATCTTCCACAAACTGAAGACCTTGTTAAAAGTAAAGCAATCTGTATTGCGTATGAAACAGTAACTGATTCACGCGGTGGTTTACCACTTTTAGCGCCAATGAGTGAAGTTGCTGGTCGTATGTCTATTCAAGCAGGTGCACAAGCGCTAGAAAAAGCTAACCACGGTCGTGGTATGTTACTAGGTGGTGTACCAGGTGTTGAGCCAGCTAAAGTAGTTGTTATTGGCGGCGGCATGGTTGGTCGTAGCGCTGCACAAATGGCCGTTGGCCTAGGTGCTGAGGTTGTAGTACTTGACCGCAACATCGACGTATTACGTGCACTAGACGCACAGTTTGGTAACAAAGTTAAAGCTATTTACTCAACAGCTGACGCGCTTGAGAAGCACGTACTTGAAGCTGACCTAGTAATTGGTGGTGTACTTATCCCAGGTGCTGCTGCACCTAAACTAGTAACTGCTGAACACATTAAAGCAATGAAGCCTGGCGCTGCAATTGTTGACGTTGCAATCGACCAAGGTGGTTGTATTGCTACGTCTAAAGCAACTACGCACGCTGATCCTACTTTCATCGTTGATGAAGTTGTTCACTACTGTGTTGCTAACATGCCAGGTGCTGTTCCACGTACATCTACGTTTGCACTTAACAATGCAACATTACCGTTTATCATTAACCTTGCAAACAAAGGTTACAAAAAGGCACTACTAGATGACGCTCACTTCTTAAAAGGCTTAAACGTACTTAAAGGCCAAGTAACTTACAAAGAAGTAGCTGAAGCGTTCAACATGGAATATGTTGACCCACGCACTGCAGTAGAAAACGCGTAACTATTATTGTTACCGTTTATACCTAAGTCATCATTAGGTATAAGCATTAAAAAGCAGCTAATTAGCTGCTTTTTTTGTATCTACATTTTAGGGTCTGTGGTCAACAGACCCTAATGCTATATAAATCGTTTAATAATAAAGTCGACTTTTACACGCTTAGCTTGACCAAGCAGTTTTTTAACTGGCTGCGGGTAATCGCTCATGGTTTCTAAATCATCTGGACCGGTTAAACGACGACAATGTTTTAAAATTTCTTGGCGTTCATTATCAATATCGCGCATTATCGTTTGCTCAGGGTCTTCTATCAGAATACCATTTTCGATATCTAGCCCCCATGCACGCGGATTTAAATTATGCCCGCTAAGTAAATGCACTTTACGGTCACAACAAATCCCTTTTAAATGAAACGAGTTACTCTCGTGTTTCCACAGGTAAACGTTTAAGTTGCCATTATCTATGTGGCGTTTTTGCGATTTTACAAATTTATGCAAAATAGTTTCGTATAAATACGGTAATGCACCAATTTTACTAAACGGCTCGCTAGGTGGCAGGTAAAAATCGTTTGCGGTTTTATCGCCCACCACAATAGTGACTTGTTTACCTTGCTTTAATAAGCGACGCAAAGAGCGCATTAAAGGAGCCGGGAAATTAAAATACGGCGTGTATAACACCAACTCTTGCTTGGTAGTGTCAAACAGCGCTTTGATTAAGCGATTAAGTTCGTTATTACGACGGCCTAAACCCAAGAACAAACGAATGCCCATTGCATGAGTATTCAAGTTCTGCGCACTTTTATAGCTTGCCGATTTAAGCTCACGCATAAGTTGCTTTTGTTCAAGTTTAAAGTCAGCCATGCGTTTAAGCGGTCGTTGATCAATTCTTGGAACTGCTTCAGAGCTCAATAAGGTTGATTCGATAAAGTCGACTACTGAGTCACATAACTCGCTTTGCGAAACTAAAAAGTAGCGATCAAGTCGGTATCGGTCGCTATATTGCAAATACACATTGTTTAAACTGGCACCGCTATATAGTAGTGTGTCGTCAATAACAAAGCCTTTTAAATGCAACACCCCAAACAGTTCTTTGGCTTTTACAGGGACACCATACACTTGAACGTTTGAATTAAACTTCTCTAAGCTATCGCAATATAAACTTGCATTGCCCTCTGACTTTTCTGCGCCAATTAAACCGCGTTGCGCGCGATGAAAATCAACCAGTACTTTAATTTCAAGCGAAGGGTTAGCTAACGATGCACTGTGTAGTGCGGCTAAGATTTCACGACCCGCTTCATCATCTTGTAAGTAAAGTGTGGTGATATAAATTCGTTTTTTTGCGTTGGCAATTAAATCTAACAATTGCGTACGGTATTCTTGCGCATTGGTTAAGACGTTAACGTCTTTTGAAGTCAACCCAAATGCGGGTTTCTCTTGCCAAAATAACATAGTTGCCTATTCACTTAGGTCACATAATTAAGCAGTGACAAATCAAAATTAGTTAAAAGATAACAAAAAAAATCAGGCTGGTCATGAATTAACGTCGTTTTATTGGCTAACAGTCTATTTATTAGTCGAGCACTGCTTGTAAGTCATTTGCTAGTACACATTAATGAACAGCTTCGGAATTTGCGAAAAAAAATAATCTCATCTTTTATTTACTTCCTGCTTGTTTTTCTTAGAATCGGGCGCATTAAAACCGTATTAAACGTTTAGGAAAAGATCATGACTGAAGCAAAACATTGTAAGTTACTTATTTTAGGTTCGGGCCCTGCTGGCTACACAGCCGCAGTTTACGCTGCACGTGCTAATTTAAACCCTGTTTTAATTACAGGTATTCAACAAGGTGGCCAGCTAACAACCACTACTGAAGTTGAAAACTGGCCTGGCGATGCACACGGTTTAACCGGCCCTGCATTAATGGATCGTATGAAAGAGCATGCAGAACGCTTTGAAACTGAAATTGTGTTCGACCACATCAACAAAGTTGACGTATCTAAGCGCCCTTTCACACTAACTGGTGACCAAGGTACTTACACATGTGATGCTTTAATTATTGCAACCGGTGCCTCTGCGAAATATTTAGGCTTAGAGTCTGAGACTAATTTCCAAGGTCGTGGTGTTTCTGCTTGTGCAACCTGTGACGGGTTTTTCTATAAAGGCCAAAAAGTAGCGGTTGTTGGTGGTGGTAACACGGCTGTTGAAGAAGCGTTATACCTGTCTAACATTGCTGATGAAGTTCATGTTATCCACCGTCGTGATAGTTTCCGTAGTGAAAAAATTCTTGCAGACCGCCTTGCTGAAAAAGCAGCAAACGGTAACGTTGTAATGCACTACAACCGTACACTTGATGAAGTGCTTGGTGACCAAATGGGTGTGACCGGCGTTCGTATCAAAGATGTGGCATCAGATGCTACTGAAGAACTTGATTTAGCGGGTGTATTTATTGCCATTGGCCATAAGCCAAACACCGATATGTTTGAAGGTCAGCTAGAAATGAAAGACGGCTACCTAGTGGTTGAATCTGGTCTTAACGGTAATGCAACTCAAACAAGTGTGCCAGGCGTATTTGCTGCCGGTGATGTGTCTGATCATATTTACCGTCAAGCGATTACTTCTGCGGGTACTGGCTGTATGGCTGCACTTGATGCAGAACGCTTTTTAGATAACCTATAAGCATACATAGCATACTTTTGGGGCTGAATTTTCAGCCCTTTTTTGTGCCCAAACATTACGCCCGAGATAATTGCACTCGCACCAATATTCACTATATTTATAGTTAAAATTAGTCTTATTTATACAATTAATGACTCAGGTACGATAGGATCTAAGGGTGAGCAACAAATACCGTCAAATTATATAAGTAAAACTAGCTATAATTATCGTCAGGAATAAAAGCTTTATTCATTTAGGCATTACTAGAAACTGTAAAATCAGTTAAAATGCTTAACTTCATATCAAGTAAATTACCGAGAGTTTTCTATGAGTTTGTATACAAAATATATGGAAGAAATCCAAACCCGTAAAACGGAGCTTGGATTAAGCCCACAACCAATCGATAGCGCTGAACTAGTATCAGAAATAATTAATCAAATTAAAGATACTAATAACGAGCACCGTAAAGATTCACTGCATTTCTTTATTTTTAATACTTTACCTGGAACAACCAGTGCTGCGGGCGTTAAAGCACAGTTTCTAAAAGAAATCATTTTAGGTGAAGAGCACGTTGCAGAGATCACTCCAGAGTTTGCATTCGAACTACTTTCACACATGAAAGGCGGCCCATCAATTGAAATGCTAATTGATTTAGCCTTTGCTGATGACGCAAAAATCGCAGCGCAGGCTGCAGAAGTATTGAAAACTCAGGTATTCTTATACGATGCAGATATGGAACGCTTAAAAGCGGCCTACGAAGCAGGTAATGCAATTGCTAAAGAATTACTAGAGAGCTTCTCAAAAGCTGAATTCTTCACAAAACTACCTGACATCGAAGAAAAAATCGAAGTAGTAACTTACATTGCTGGTGAAGGCGACATCTCAACTGATTTACTGTCTCCAGGTAACCAAGCACACTCACGTGCTGACCGTGAATTACACGGTAAGTGCATGATCACTGAAGAAGCACAACAAGAAATTGTTGCTCTTCAAAAGAAACACCCTAACGCTAAAGTAATGCTTATTGCTGAAAAAGGCACCATGGGCGTTGGTTCATCACGTATGTCTGGTGTGAATAACGTAGCACTTTGGGCTGGTAAACAAGCAAGCCCATACGTTCCTTTCATCAACATTGCACCTGTTGTTGCAGGTACAAATGGTATTGCGCCAATCTTCTTAACAACGGTTGATGTAACTGGCGGTATTGGTCTTGACCTTAAAAACTGGGTTAAAAAAGTAGATGCAGACGGCAATACAGTAACTGATGCAAATGGTGATGCAGTGCTTGAAGAAGCCTACTCTGTTGCTACGGGTACTGTATTAACAATCAATACTAAAGAGAAGAAGCTTTATAACGGCGATAAAGAGCTTGTTGATATTTCATCAGCGTTCACACCGCAAAAAGTTGAATTCATGAGAGCCGGTGGTTCTTACGCTGTTGTATTCGGTAAAAAACTACAAACGTTTGCTGCTGAAACTCTTGGCATTGAAACGCCGCTTGTTTATGCACCTTCAAAAGAAATCTCACACGAAGGCCAAGGCTTAACAGCGGTTGAAAAAATCTTTAACCGTAATGCGGTAGGTGTACTATCAGATACGCCACTTCACGCAGGCTCAAACGTTCGCGTTAAAGTGAACATCGTTGGTTCGCAAGATACAACCGGTCCAATGACAGCACAAGAATTAGAAGCAATGGCTGCTTCAACGATTTCACCTCTTGTTGATGGTGCCTATCAGTCTGGTTGTCATACAGCATCAGTATGGGATAGCAAAGCACAAGCAAACATTCCTAAACTAATGGCGTTTATGAATAAGTTTGGTTTGATCACTGCACGTGACCCGAAAGGCGTTTACCATGCAATGACTGACGTTATTCACAAAGTATTGAACGACATTACAATTGATGATCGCGCTATCATCATTGGTGGTGACTCGCATACACGTATGTCTAAAGGTGTTGCCTTTGGTGCCGATTCAGGTACTGTTGCTGTTGCACTTGCAACCGGTGAATCAGCGATGCCAATTCCTGATTCAGTTAAAGTAACGTTTAAAGGTAAAATGGCTAAGCACATGGATTTCCGCGACGTTGTACATGCAACGCAAGCGCAAATGCTTAAGCAATTTGGTGGCGAAAACGTGTTCCAAGGTCGTATCATTGAAGTTCATATTGGTACCCTAATGGCTGACCAAGCGTTTACTTTCACTGACTGGACTGCAGAAATGAAAGCGAAAGCGTCAATCTGTATTTCAAATGATGAAACGTTAATTAAGTCAATTGAACTTGCTAAGTCACGTATCCAAATCATGATCAACAAAGGTATGGAAAACGAAGCACAAACGCTACAAGGTCTAATCGATTTAGCCGACAAGCGTATTGCAGGTATTCAATCTGGTGAAGAGCCAGCACTTTCTCCGGACGACAACGCTAAATACCACGCAGAAGTTGTGGTTGATTTAGACCAAATCGTTGAGCCAATGATTGCCGATCCAGACGTAAATAACGATGATGTTTCTAAGCGTTATACTCACGATGTGATCCGCCCTGTTTCTTTTTACAACGACAAGCCTGTTGATTTAGGTTTTGTTGGTTCGTGTATGGTTCACAAAGGCGATATGAAAATTATTGCTCACATGTTACGTAACCTTGAGAAGAAAAACGGTTCTATCTCATTCAAAGCGCCATTAGTTGTTGCGCCACCAACATACAACATTGTTGATGAGCTTAAAGCTGAAGGCGATTGGGATATTCTTGCTAAATACGCAGGTTTTGAATTTGACGATGCAAAACCAAAAACGGCTGCACGTACTAAGTATGAAAATATCTTATACCTAGAACGTCCTGGTTGTAACCTATGTATGGGTAACCAAGAAAAAGCAGAACCTGGTGATACTGTTATTGCAACATCAACACGTCTGTTCCAAGGCCGTGTAGTAGCCGATACATCTGAGAAAAAAGGTGAATCACTTCTAGGTTCTACGCCAGTTGTAGTTCTATCTTCTGTTCTTGGTCGTTTCCCGACTATGGAAGAGTACAAGTCTGCGGTTGAAGGTATTGACCTTACATCGTTTACACCTGTTGAAGAAGCAATGACAACTAAGTTCAACGCTGGACAAGCTGTACCAGTAAAAGTGGTTAGCTAATTCGATTAGTTTACCATTTAATTAAGCGCGTTTTTTAACGCGCTTTTTTTATGCCTAAAATTTACCTAACAGCAATGTAAGCCCTGCTCAACCCTATAGAGAACACAATAATTTGTGGTTTGTGATTTTAAAGCAACAGGTTACACTTTGTCTTGACCATGCAGTTATTCAATCGGTGTTATGACTAAACAACTTTATCAACTCGCTCAAAGCCACTTTGCTTTTCCTGATCCCAGCCATGCATTAGATGATCCAGATGGTTTGCTTGCCATTGGTGGATGTTTATCGTTAACGCGGTTAAAAAATGCTTATTTATCTGGTATTTTTCCGTGGTTTAGTGAGCACGAGCCAATTATGTGGTGGTCACCCAGTGAACGCGGTATTGTTGAGCTTGATGACTTTCATGTTAGTAAAAGCTTGCGAAAACATTTAAAAAAGCACTCGGTCACCGTAACTATTAACCATGCCTTTGAAGAAGTGATAGAAGCGTGCCGCGATCAACGCATTGATACCGATGGCACTTGGATAACCCCGCAAATGCAACAGGCGTACATTAATGCCCATCATAATGGCTTAGCTCATAGTTTAGAGGTATGGCGCGAGGGAGAGCTTGTAGGCGGCTTATATGGGATTATGCAAACAGGTGTTTTTTGTGGTGAATCAATGTTTCATCATCAAACAAATTGCTCCAAACTAGCTATGTGGGCGCTAGTTAATTGGCTTAAACGCCATAATGCGCATTTTATTGATTGCCAATTAGAAAATCCTTATTTAATGTCGTTAGGTGCTAGCGTGGTTTCGCGTGAAGAATTTTTAACTAAACTTAATAAAGCACAGTGTTACACCCCAGCTGCCAGCATGTGGCAGCCACAGGAGCTAATCGCGATATATGAATGAACAACTTCCAGCTCGTATAGGCCTAAGCCAACCGTTTGAATGCAGTTATTTACCTGATCGCCAAGAGCAACTGCTGGTGATACTCGACCCAAGTTGTTATAGCAGCAACAAGTTTGAGTCGTTATTAGGATTAGGCTTTCGTCGCAGTGGTAACCAAATTTACCGTCCGCACTGCCCTATTTGCAGCGCGTGTAGTTCTGTGCGCGTTTTAGCTGATGAGTTTATGCCGACAAAATCGCAAAAACGTAAACTTAACAAAGCAAAAAACCGCTTTGAGGTAAAATATTCACAGGTTGAACGCGAACAATACTATCCACTTTACAGTAAATATATTAGCTTGCGCCACCAAGACGGTTCTATGTATCCACCTGATAAATCACAATTTCAAAGCTTTTTGTTTTGTAGCTGGTTAACCATCACCTTTATAGAGCTTTGGGATCAAGAAAACTTGGTGGCCGTTGCTGTAACTGATTGTATGGACAACGCTATTTCGGCTATTTATACATTTTTTGACCCTGACTACGAACACTTTAGTTTAGGGACTGTAATGATATTACAGCAGCTTAAATTTGCTAAACAGCAACACAAACAGTTTGTTTATTTAGGCTATCAAATAGATGAATGCGACAAAATGAAGTATAAAACCCAGTTTTTACCCGCCCAAAAACAGCTCAATGACCAGTGGGTGGCTATTTAATTTACAAAAATAGCCCCTGCGCCTTTACTTATTGCCGTATTTTGGGCAAAATCTGCAGCGTTTAACTATTAAAGAGGTGTTACGCTAAACATGGCGAAAGAAGACGTAATCGAAATGCAAGGGACAGTCCTTGATACTTTACCAAATACAATGTTCCGAGTTGAGCTAGAAAATGGTCACGTAGTTGTGGCTCATATTTCAGGTAAAATGCGCAAAAACTATATCCGTATTTTAACCGGCGATAAAGTAACGGTAGAAATGACTCCTTACGATTTATCGAAAGGTCGTATCGTATTCCGTGCTCGCTAAGTAAGTGCGTAAACGAGATTTAGTTTTTGGCTAGTGAAAACTAGCTTTAAGCGTTTATTAAATGTAATTAATGGTAGTAGCCAGTAATTACATTTAATAAACAAAAAACCCAGCCTTTGCTGGGTTTTTTGTTGCCTATTTCTTTGGCAAATAAAAAAAGCCTGCATAAAGCAGGCTTTTTAAATTGCTAACTTTTTTAGGTTAGGCTGGCGTTAAGTCACTCTCGTAATCAAAACGCAGCTTTTTATCTTTAACCGATACTTTTACCGTACCGCCAGAAATTAGCTCACCAAACAGTATTTCGTTAGCCAATTGCTTTTTAAGATCTTCTTGAATAACACGTGCCATAGGACGTGCGCCCATTGCTTTGTCATAGCCTTTGTCAGCCAACCACTCACGTGCTTTTGAGGTAAGCTCAAGGTTAACTGACTTCTTATCCAGTTGCGCTTGTAACTCAACAACAAATTTATCAACCACTTGCAAAATAACCTCTTTCTCGAGGTGATTAAACCAAATAATGTTATCTAAGCGGTTTCTAAATTCAGGTGAAAATACTTTGTTAATTTCACCCATTGCATCGTGTGAGTGATCTTGCTCACTAAAACCAATCGACTTACGCGTGGTTTCTTGCACGCCGGCATTGGTGGTCATCACCACTACTACGTTTCTAAAGTCAGCTTTTCGGCCGTTATTATCTGTTAGCGTACCGTGATCCATAACTTGTAATAAAATGTTGTAGATATCAGGATGCGCTTTTTCAATTTCATCCAGCAATACCACTGCATGTGGGTTTTTGATCACCGCTTCTGTTAATAAGCCGCCTTGTTCAAAACCTACATAACCCGGAGGCGCACCAATTAAACGGCTCACCGCATGGCGCTCAACGTATTCAGACATATCAAAACGAATAAACTCAACACCCATACATTTAGCTAATTGCTTGGTAACCTCTGTTTTACCTACCCCTGTTGGGCCTGCAAATAAGAACGAACCAACCGGTTTGTTCTCGTTTGCTAAACCTGAGCGCGATAAGCGAATAGCAGAAGTTAATGCATCAATGGATTGATCTTGTCCAAACACCAACATTTTTAAATTACGGTCTAAGTTTTTCAGCGTTTCTTTATCAGAAGACGACACATTTTGTGGTGGAATGCGCGCCATTTTTGACACAATCATCTCAATATCAGATACACCAATGGTTTTTTTACGCTTAGACGTAGGCAGTAAACGTTGGCTTGCGCCCGCTTCATCAATAACATCAATCGCTTTATCAGGTAAGTGACGTTCATTAATATACTTTGCACTTAGCTCGGCGGCTGCTTTTAACGCTTTTTGCGTGTAACGAATACCATGGTGTGCTTCGTAACGTTCTTTTAAACCGTTAAGAATTTTGGTGGTATCTTCAACGCTAGGTTCAAGCACATCAATTTTTTGAAAACGGCGAACTAAGGCGCGATCTTTTTCAAAAATATTTTTATACTCACCGTAAGTGGTAGAACCCATGCAGCGTAATTGCCCACTTGAAAGTAACGGCTTAATTAAGTTTGAAGCATCCATTACCCCGCCCGAGGCAGCACCTGCACCAATGATGGTGTGAATTTCATCAATAAATAAAATTGAACCCGGTTTTGCTTGTAACTCTTTTAATAAACTTTTAAAGCGTTTTTCAAAATCGCCTCGGTATTTGGTACCGGCAAGTAACGCACCCATATCTAAAGAGTACACAACCGCATCTGCAATAACTTCAGGTACTTGTTCATTAACAATACGATAGGCTAAGCCCTCGGCAATGGCTGTTTTACCAACGCCGGCTTCACCAACCAGTAATGGGTTATTCTTTTTACGACGACACAGCACTTGCACTGTGCGCTCTACTTCGCTGTCACGGCCAACAAGCGGGTCAATATTACCCTCTTTAGCGTGTATATTAAGGTTAGTTGTAAAGCTGTCGAGCTTACTCGCTTCTTCGCTTGCTACTTCTTGTACCTCTTCATGAATGTCGTCGGTGTCATCGCCTAATTCGTCGTCACCTTTGGCAATTCCATGAGAAATAAAGTTAACAATATCAAGTCGAGAAATATCATTCTTTTTAAGTAAATACACTGCTTGGCTTTCTTGTTCAGAAAAAATAGCCACCAGCACATTCACGCCAGTCACCTCATTTTTACCCGAAGATTGCACATGGAATACCGCGCGCTGTAATACACGCTGAAAGCCAAGTGTTGGTTGAGTTTCGCGTTCTTCTTCTAAATCGGGAATAACCGGTGTGGTTTCATCAATAAATTCAAGTAACTCTGTTTTTAATCCAGAAACGTCAACACCACACGCATTGAGCGCTTCTCCAGCTGATGGATTGTCGAGTAGAGCGAGTAAAAGATGCTCTACGGTCATAAACTCATGACGACGTGTACGCGCTTCACGAAACGCGGTGTTCAAAGTTAGTTCTAAGTCTTTATTTAGCATTGGCAACCCCTTACAGAGATAATAATTTTATACCGCACTTCAAAGATGAAAGTTCACCTTTATGGTATTTATTCCTGCTCACAACTACATAGCAGTGGATGCTCGTTATCCCTTGAGTAGCGGTTAACTTGCTCAGCCTTAGTATGTGCTACGTCGGCGCTATAAACACCACATATACCCTTACCTTGCTGATGTATTTGCAGCATCACATCAGTTGCTCTATCGCTATCCATATTAAAAAACGTCATTAAGATCTCTATTACAAAATCCATCGGCGTGTAATCATCGTTGTTTAACACAACTTTATATTTTCGCGGTGGCTGCAACTTTTGCTTTTCACTATCGCGAACGGTGTCGATAACACCAGAATCTTTCATACCACTCATAATTAAATATAGTCTTGTCTTTGTAACTCAAGCAAACTTGAATAAAAAAATAAATAAAATGTTAAAAAATAACCTAAAACACTTGACTGGTTGCTTAAATAAACTACAGTCAAATGGTGATTGATTAAACCTTAGTCAGTCTAGCAAACAATACAGTTTAGGATAACTAAATTAGTCAACTTATAGAAGGATGTAGAAGTATGGCTTGTGGTAAAGTCAAATGGTTCAACAACGCCAAAGGTTTTGGTTTCATCGTAGAAGACGGTTGCGAGAACGACATTTTTGCTCATTACTCCACAATTGTAATGGACGGATACAAGACACTTAAAGCTGGTCAAGATGTTACCTTCGAATTACAACAGGGCCCTAAAGGTCTACACGCTACTAATATAGCGCCTAATGGCGATATTATAGGGTGATTGTAATTATGAGACTAAAGCGAGTGACCTGTTTAGATCCTCGCTTAATTTCTTAAAAATCCCTAACCACCCCAATATAAATTGCCTCATTGTTTGTTAATTCAACCCCACTCCTTGATTTTATTTTATCTACCCCAATAATTTCAGTATTAGAAGTTTAACTGCTGGCGTCTGGCGTGTAATCCTAGCCCTTTTTAGCCAAGCTTGTTACACTCTTTATCCTGTAAAACGTAATTACTTTAGCCTAATGGCTAGTTTGTATTTACATAAATTTTAGTTATAAAAGACACTAGTCCGTCAGGTGTGATTATTCTCACCTTGTTTAGGTTATACGAGTACCAACACCTAACAGACTACTCATTGCATGTACTAATGCTTAATTTAAAAGTATTAGGCGATGATTTCTTTGCATTGTTGAATTTGGCCAATGCGGCCTACTATCTAGGAATGATGATGACATCAAAAATTATCTATACAAAAACGGACGAAGCTCCGGCACTAGCAACTTATTCGTTGTTACCTATTATCCAAGCATACACAAATGCGGCAGGTGTTGAAGTTGAAACACGCGACATCTCATTAGCTGGTCGTGTAATTGCGAGCTTCCCGGATTACCTAACAGAAGAACAACGCATTGGTGATGCACTTGCAGAACTTGGCGAAATGGCAAAAACACCAGAAGCTAACATCATTAAATTACCGAACATTAGTGCATCAGTTCCACAACTTCGCGCTGTAATTAAAGAGCTTCAAGAAAAAGGTTATGCACTTCCAGAATACCCGGTTGAACCTAAAAACGATGAAGAGAAAGCGATTCAAGCAGCCTACGATAAAATTAAAGGCAGCGCAGTAAACCCTGTACTTCGTGAAGGTAACTCTGACCGTCGTGCACCAGGTTCAGTGAAAGAGTATGCACGTAATAACCCACATTCAATGGGCGCGTGGAGCAAAGATTCACAATCATACGTTGCAAGCATGGAAGAAGGTGACTTCTTTGGTTCTGAGCAATCACTAACTGTTGATGAAGCAACGGATGTTCGTATCGAACACGTAGCGGCTAATGGCGATATCACTGTACTTAAGCAAAGCACGCCATTACTTGCTGGTGAAGTAATTGATGCATCACGTATTAGTGCAGCAAAATTACAAGCATTCCTAGAAGCTGAAATCAATGCAGCTAAAGAAAAAGGCGTGTTATTTTCGCTTCATATGAAAGCAACCATGATGAAAGTATCTGATCCAATCATCTTTGGTCACGCTGTAAAAGTATTCTACAAAGACGTTTTTGCAAAACACGGTGCACTTTTTGAAGAGCTAGGTGTTGATGTAAATAACGGTTTAGGCGATGTGTACTCTAAAATTCAAACATTAGATGACGCTAAGCGCGAAGAAATTGAAGCAGACATTCAAGCGGTTTACGCTAACCGCCCTGCTATCGCCATGGTTGATTCTCATCGTGGTATTACAAACTTACACGTACCAAGTGATGTGATCATCGATGCTTCTATGCCTGCTGCAATTCGTTCAAGCGGTCAAATGTGGAATAAAGACGATAAATTACAAGACACAAGCTTTGTAATTCCAGATCGTTGTTACTCTGGCGTTTACCAAGCAACGATTGATTTTTGTAAACAGCACGGTGCTTTTGATCCTACAACTATGGGTAGCGTACCAAACGTTGGCCTTATGGCTCAAAAAGCGGAAGAATACGGCTCACATGACAAAACATTTGAAGCAAAAGCTGACGGTACTATTCGTGTTGTTGACACAAACGGTAACACCCTACTTGAGCACAGTGTTGAGCAAGGCGATATCTGGCGTATGTGTCAGGTTAAAGATGCACCAATTCAAGATTGGGTTAAACTTGCAGTAAACCGCGCTCGCGCAACTGGTAATCCGGCTATTTTCTGGTTAGATGCAGAACGTGCACACGATGCTGAGCTAATCAAAAAAGTGAACAAATACTTGCCAGATCATGATACTGCTGGCCTAGATATTCAAATTTTATCGCCAATGGATGCAACCTTATTCTCACTAGCACGCATCAAAGAAGGTAAAGATACGATTTCTGTAACAGGTAACGTATTACGTGATTACCTAACAGATTTATTCCCAATTTTAGAATTGGGTACTAGTGCTAAAATGCTTTCAATTGTGCCACTGATGAATGGCGGTGGTTTATTTGAAACAGGTGCCGGTGGTTCTGCTCCTAAGCACGTTCAACAGTTTGAAAAAGAAAACCACTTACGTTGGGATTCTTTAGGTGAGTTCTTAGCACTTGCTGCGTCACTTGAACACCTAAGCACAACAACGGGTAACAACAAGGCACAAGTACTTGCTGATACGCTTGATAAAGCAACGGGCACATTCCTAGCTGAAAACAAGTCACCTTCACGCAAAGTTAAAGAGATTGATAACCGTGGTTCTCATTTCTTCTTATCTTTATTCTGGGCTCAAGAACTTGCTAAGCAAAATGAAGATAGCGAGCTTAAAGCGCAATTTACACAAATTGCTAGCGACCTTGAAACCAACAAAGAGCAAATTGTTAACGAGCTAAACGATGCACAGGGTCCTGCAATGAACATTGGCGGTTACTTCCAGCCAAATGACGATGCAGCCTTCAAAGCAATGCGTCCAAGCACGACATTTAACGAGATTTTATCTAAACTAGTATAAATCGATTAAATGAATGAAAAGGCGCTCACAGAGCGCCTTTTTTGTGCCTAAGAAAAAGGCCGCTAATGCGGCCTTTTCAATTCAACTTTAAAAGTTTATTTTGTGTATGCGCGTGGCATGTTCGACTCTGTTGTATAGCGCTCACGCAGTTTATCTTGGCGAGATTCAGTACTAACCTCAACACCATTGATAAACATTTTATTCACGTGGCTGCTCAGCTCAAACGGGTCGTTACTCCACATAACAACATCAGCGGCTTTACCTACTTCTAGGCTACCCGCGTTAATACCAAATACATCAGCCACATTCGAAGTCATGGCCTTTAATGCGCCTTGTTGGCTCATACCGTAAGACACTGCGTTACCGGCATCGTAGCGAAGCTGGTAAACATTGTGACTTGCGTCACCACCCACAGTTAGTAGCACTTTAACACCGGCTTTTTCTAGTATGCCGGCATTATTCAAGCTCGCATGCAACGAATCAAAGCTACCTGGTAAGTTATCCATTGCACTAATGATCACAGGAATGCCTGCTTTAGCGATGCGATCTTTAACTACAACGGCATCTTGAGCGCCATTAAGGACAATGTTTACGCCAAACTGCTGTTTCACTTTTATTAGTTCAACAATATCTGATGCACGCGACACACTAATTAGTAATGGTATATCGCCTTTTAGTACTTTAGCCATTACCGTGTCTTCAGCACTTGGCTTAGCGTCGTCTTTTTTAGCGTCTTTACTTGCTTTGGTTTGATGCTCATCTAATTTTTTAATAAGCGTTTGCAAGGTAAATGCACGAGAACCTTTACTACGCTCACCTAAATGAACCACTAGTGCAGCTTGCTTTTTATCTACGCTTTCAAAGCTACCACTTAAATCAACAACACTTGCTAGGCCTGCAAATATGCTGTCACCACCGTATGGGGTGATCAAATCGCGAGTGATACCGCCTTTACGTGCATAAGGAATTAAGCTTGAACGAGGATTGAATGCTAAGCTTGCATCAAAATCGATACCTGCTTTGTCTTCTCCTGCATCGCGAGAACCGGCAACCGCACCTACTTCAACTAAACCAAGCTGGTTTACACTGGCTATAAAACCTGGGGTCACTATTTGACCTTGAGCATCAATAACTTTGTCAACTTTAAAATCGCTAGGGTTAATGG